>CAIURC010000146.1 GCA_903901425.1 uncultured Spartobacteria bacterium
CCTTCCCCGCAGAAACCGGCCGAAAAAGAACGGAAGTCGGACTAGCCGGAAAACCTTATCTTAGTGCCATTCATGAATGACCCGTTAATCATCGAGGCCGCCAACCGACTCGCTGCGGAGGCACAGCCCCATCCAGAGGAGGCCATTGAACAGATTCACCTCAAAATTTACGGGACCCCGCCGCCGGCGCGCACCCTCGCCCTGTTGAGAGCCCGCCTCGATTTGCTCACTCCAACCGCGGCCCGAAAGGATGCCCTAGCCGTCGTGGCCCAGTCTCTCCTGACCAGCAACACCTTCCTTTACCTGCGCTAGCCTCAACTGCCCCCCCTCTACCGATGAACCCCTCGTTTCCCCTGCCCGCGCCTGGCATCTGCAGCCGCCGGGATGCCCTCCGCAAGGTCCTTTCCGGCAGCTTGGGCCTGGGACTGCTCTCAATGATGGCCCCCAAATCCGGGGCTTCCCCGGTTCCCTCGGGCCAGGCCCCTTTCCACACGCATCCCGCCAAGGCCAAACGCGTCATCCTCATCTTCCTCGACGGCGGCCTCTCGCACGTCGACAGCTTTGACCACAAGCCCGCCCTTTTCCGGAACGACGCGAAAAATATTCCCAACAACGTGTTCACCGGCATGGGACAGACCTTGAGCGGCAATGGAGGGGTCTTTCTCAAACGCCCCATCTGGGACTTTGACCCGTGCGGACAGTCGGGAATGATGCTCAGCCGCCTGTTCCCCCATCTCCGCGCACAAGCCGATCAACTCTGCCTCATCAACTCGCTGCACACCAGCCACGCGAACCATTTCGAGGCAGTCGTGGGCATGCATACCGGTTCTTTTAACCAACAGCGCCCCAGCATCGGCTCCTGGTGCCACTACGCGCTCGGCACCGAATGCGAAAACCTCCCCGGTTTTGTCGCACTCGCCAGCGACCTGCCCTACGGCGGGAACATCGCTTTCGGAGCCGATTTTCTTCCCGGCCAGTTTCAGGGCGTCCGGCTGCGACCGGGTTCCGAACCCATCCGTTTTCTCAAACCCAAGCGGCCTGAAAACCTCCTCGCTGCCCAACGCGATATGGTGGCGGCACTCAACGCCCAGGATTTCGAAGCCAACCCGTGGCTGGGCGCTTTGGAAGCCCGCATCCAGGCATGGAAAGTCGCCGGTGGAATGCAAATTGCCGCCCCCGAAACCCTCGACATCGCCCAGGAGCCGGAGTCGATCCGGAAAGCGTACGGGGTAGATCAAAACGGTCCCCTGGGGACCATGGCGTGGAAATGCCTGGTCGCGCGTCGCCTCATTGAAAAGGGGGTGCGCTTTGTGGAAATCGTTCAGACCGGTTGGGATTCGCATTCCCAAATCGAGAAGCTCCACGGCGCCAAGGCACAGGCCCTTGACCAGCCCGTGGCGGCCCTCCTCGCTGACCTCCGGCAACGGGGACTCCTGGAAGATACGCTCGTCGTGTTCACCACCGAATTCGGTCGCACCCCGGCGAACTTCGCCCCAAACAAGGACGGCCGCGACCATCATCCTCATGCCTTCAGCGCATGGATGGCTGGTGCTGGAGTCCGCGCAGGCACCGTCTATGGAAGGACCGACGAATTCGGCATCCGCGTGGCCGAGGATCCGGTGCACGTGCACGATTTCCACGCGACGATTCTGCACCTCCTGGGAATGGACCACACCAAGCTCACCTTCCGGCACGCGGGGCGCGATTACCGCCTCACCGACGTGGAAGGGAACGTCATCCGGGGGCTGCTAAGCTGAGCATCAAGGGGGATTTCTGCCGTCACCCCGGTCGGCCCACAGGACAGCGTGCAATCGCCCGTTGCGAATCCGGAGCCTTGGAATTATGCGGTTGCGTGAATCGCGCGGCGCCATCAATTTCAGTGGGTGAGTTTTTGTCCAAGAGTTTTGGGTGGCGGGAACCGGCATTTTCTTCGGAAGAGCGGTTTTGTCTGGTATTGCCTCGCATTTCCCCGCCTCACTCTTGCACAAAAGGGAGCGAAAACGTTCTCAACGCAGGCGCCGGGGTGGTGAAATTGGCAGACACGCCAGACTTAGGATCTGGTTCCGCAAGGAGTAGGGGTTCAAGTCCCCTCCCCGGCACTTCTGCTTCCGGTTCCGGTGCAATCGGCTTGCCCGGCCAGCCACCGCGCCCGATCCTCTGGCGCCTGTGCCGGCCCGATTTCCAGCCCTGATCCTTGCGGTGCTTTTGCTCCTTCTCCATCGGGAAGGACATGCTGCTCCTCCCGCCAGGCTCTCTGTCCGCCACGCAGGCGCGGCTCCCCGGAAAACCGGCGACCCCGTGGCATTCGAGGTGTCTCTTAAACCTTATCCGGCCGATCTCCCGCCTCCCGCCTGCATCTGGCGGATTTCCGCAAACGGCGCGCCGCCGGCCGCCTCGGGAGCGCTCACCCTCCATGCGGGAAGCGCCCGTTTCAGTACGCAATTGCCGGAACCCGGTTTTCTGACCGTCACGGTGGAACTGCCCGGCTCGGCCTCCGTTTCACTCACCGTCCCCTCGGGCTGGCAACAAATCCAACCCCTGACTTCGGCACCGCAGGATCTGGAGGGTTTCTGGCGGGACCAGAAAACCAAGCTGGCAGGGATCCGCTCTGATCCCCTGCTCCAGGAAGTCTCCAGTCCGGACCCGGAGGTGGTTTGTTACGACCTGCAAGCTGGGGCGCCAGATGCCCCGGTGTCGGCCTACCTCGCCCGGCCGCGTGAGGCCGCCCGGGGGTCGCTGCCGGGGCTTCTGGTGATTCCCGACGCGCGGGTCGCCAGCGCGAATCTCGAAAAGGCCGTAGGCTTCGCCAAACAGGGCGTGCTGGTGCTGTTTTTCAATTTCCATGGAGTGGCCAATGGTCAGGCCCCCGACTTTTACAAGGCGCTGGAGCAGGGGCCGCTCCGGACGCCCTTCCTTGAAAACCCTGAACAGGCTCTGGCCAACCTCTACCTGCGCGCCGTGAGGGCGGTGGATTTGCTCTGCGCGCGGGAGGAATGGAACCACCGAACCCTTGCGGTGTCGGGCCTCCGGCAGGGCGGGGCTATGGCCCTTGCCGCAGCCGCTCTGGATCCGCGGGTGAGCTACGTGTCGGCAGCGGCTCCTGCGCTGTGCGACATCGGCCGGGCGCTGACTCTTGATTCTGCCCCCTGGCCAGGACTCAGGCCGGCCCTTCCGCCGGGTCTCTCGGCGGATCTCCAGGCGGCATCTGTGCTCCGGGTGGACTGCGCCCATCTGGCGCCCTTGATCCGGGTGCCTGGCTGCATCAGTGTTGGACTGGAAGACGGCAGGGGTGTCCCGGCCGGGATTGCCGCTGCATGCAACCGGTTTGGAGTGACGCCAAAAGTGGTTTTGGACGACTCCGTTGGGGGGGAACCCTCGCCTGGGACGCTGGAGGCATTGGACCGCGCCCTGCGGGCGCATTTGGCGGGAAAACAGGCCGGGAAGTGAGCCGGACACACCGTTCGGGGGTCTGCCCGATTTGTTAAAAGGCTGCATTTCAAGCAGGGTGTGGTGAGCCGGTCTGTGGCACTGGCGCAGCATTTTCGAACACACCACTTTTCCAAGCCCTGCCCGAACCCTGCCCGAACCCTGCCCAAACCCTGCCGAACTCCGCTCTGCAACCCTCTGCAACCCCACCTCCGCCCATGCACCTCAGAAAACTGCGCCGCGCCATGTCCGCATTCTTCAACGGGAAAGCCGGGCCCCATCGCCGTGCGCATCTGCTCAGGTCCGGGATACCGGATCCGATTTCGGCATCGATGAATGGGGCCATGAATGGGGCCATGAATGGGGCCATGAACGGGGCCATGAACGGGGCCATGAACGGCTCGAAAAACGGAGCACTCCAAGGGGCCGTGCCAGAGTCGCTTCTGGGGGATGAAATCGAGGCCGCAGCGGGCTGCCCCGGAACCCCAGACGGCGGCGATCCCGCCCGGAAAACAGGCCGCATCCGCTGGCCCCAGATCTCCCTCCCCGCTTCAGGTTCCATTCTAGGTTCCGCTCCAGGTGCCTTTCCGGGCCTGCCTCTGGAGACTCTGGGAGCTTGGGAAACGCTGGCTCCGATGGCGGTTCTGGATTCCGGCCTCCGGATTCAGGCTGCCAACCGTGCGCTTCTGGATCTGCTCGAGGGACGAGGCGAAAATGCGCCAGGAAGTTGCATGAGCGAACTGGTGGCCCCCTCGCATCGAAGGGAATTGATGGAAGGGTTTGAGAAACTCAGGTCCGGCCAACTGACCCGGATCCGGAAGGATTTCCCACTCCCCCATTCTGGATCGAACGGGCACTGGATTGACGCCTGGATTTCGCCCCTGCGGGACCCGGCCGGGAGCGTGCAGGGGTATTTGCTGCAGGCCACGTGCATCCGGCCCAGAAAAATCACCGAACACCACCTCCGGCAACTCAACCTGCAGCTGCGCAAGAACCTTGAGATCCGGGATGCGGAACTGCGCTGCACCTACGAGGTGCTTGAAAAAGAAATCGCGCTCCGCCGGGAGGCTGAAAACCGGCTTCTGGAAGCGGCTGAGGAAGAGCGCAATCGTCTGGGTCAGGAGTTGCACGACGGGTTGGGCCAGGAACTGGCCGGGGTTGCGCTGCTCGGAAAAAGCATCGCCACACAGCTGGCAAAGGAGGGGCATCCCACCCATCGGCAGGTGGAGAAACTTTCGGAGTACGCCCTGCAGTCCGTGGAATCTGCGCGGCAGATCGCACGGGGGTTGTTCCCCGTGCAGTTGCTCAGGAACGGGCTCTCGGCGGCCCTTTCAGAACTCGCCCAGCAGTGTTCCAACCGGTTTGGCATCGTGTGCGATGTGCAGCTGCAGGCCGCGGTTACCGGTCTGCCTCGCGAGACAGAACTTCACGCCTACCGGATTGTGCAGGAATCCCTGCACAACGCCGTCCGACATGGGCAGGCCACCCGGATCCGGGTTGAAACCGCGCTGCACGGTCCGTTTTTTCTGCTCTCCGTTTCCGACAACGGTTCCGGGTTTCGCTCCCCGGGCGGCGCATCGGAGGGAATGGGGCTGCAGTTGATGGCGCACCGGGCTCGGATCACCGGCGGCCAGTTCCAAATCCGGGAATCGGAGTCGGGCGGGGTGTGTGTGCGCTGCCGCTGGCCGCGCCAAGTCCCTGCAGCCCTTTCCGCCTGAGCGAAACCCGATCATTCCTCCGTTTTTCTGATTGATATCCGGCAAAATTTTTGTAGCCGGCTTCAGAAACTCTGGTCTGGTATCAGGGTTGTACCCAGTGCCGCCATGAAATCCCTCCTACTTTTTGTTCCCCTCCTGCCCGGATTCCTGCTGACCGCCCAAGCCGCCGAGTCCACGGCAACCCCTGTCCAAAGAATCCGGGCTCCAAAAGGGTTCCGGGTGGAGTTGCTCTACTCCGTGCCCGGCACGGAACAGGGTTCATGGATCAACCTCTGCACCGACCCAAAGGGCCGCATCCTAACCAGTGACCAGTACGGCGGGCTTTACCGGTTTGAGGCTCCCGCCCCGGGACAGCCTTTGGATCCCTCCAAGATCCAAAAGATCCCCGCTCCAGTCACCGCGGTGAACGGAATGGTCTGGGCCTTTGACGCCCTCTATGTGGCGGTGAACGACTACGACAAGAAGATGCCGGGCGGGGTCTACAGAATCACCGACTCCGATGGAGACGATCTGCCGGACAAAGCCGAGCACCTCCTCGCACTCGAAGCCAGGGGCGATCACGGAGTCCATGCCCTGCTTCCGACGCCGGACGGCAAGGGGCTTTATCTGATCACCGGCAATGCCACCAAACCTGCCAATTTCACGGGCTCGAAGGTTCCTCTGAACTGGGGCGAGGATCATCTGCTGCCCCGGATGCCGGATGGCCGCGGATTCATGAGGGACACACTCGCCCCGGGCGGGATCATCTACCGGATCTCGCCGGACGCCAAGGAATGCGAGGTTTTCTCGTCGGGTTACCGGAACATTTTTGACGCCGCGCTCAACCGGGAGGGTGAACTGTTCACCTACGACGCGGACATGGAGTACGACTTCAACACTCCCTGGTATCGGCCCACGCGGGTTTGCCATGTGCTCAGCGGGAGCGAATTTGGCTGGAGAAACGGAGCCGGAAAATGGCCGGACTGGTACCCGGACAGCTTCGGGCCTGTGGTGAACATTGGTCCGGGATCGCCCACCGGGATGACCTTCGGATACGGCGCAAAGTTTCCTGCCAAATACCAGAAAGCACTGTTCTGTCTGGATTGGAGTTGGGGCAAACTCTACGCGGTGCACCTGCAACCCGAGGGGGCCTCCTACCGGGCAACCAAGGAAGAGTTTCTCTCTGGGTCACCGCTGCCGCTCACCGATGCTCTGGTGCATCCTTCGGACGGCGCCCTTTACTTCACCACCGGCGGACGCAAGGTCCAGAGTGGCCTGTATCGTGTCACATACTCAGGCCCGGAATCCACGGCTGCAGTGGATGGCCGCCAGCCAGAAAACCAGACTGAGCGGAACCTCCGGCGTGACCTGGAAAAATTCCATGCCGTGCAGGCTCCCGAGGCCGTGCCGGCGCTGTGGAAACAACTCGCCTCCCCCGACCGTTCCCTGCGCAGCGCAGCCCGGATCGCGCTGGAACACCAACCCCTCGCAGCGTGGAAGGAAAAGGCGCTGACCGAGAAGGACCCGGCGATTCAGGTGGAGGCGCTTCTTGCCCTGGCACGGGCCGGCGGGATCGACCCGCTCCACCGGAAACCGACCGATCCCGCGGCCGATGCCGAACTGGGCAACCGCCTTCGCAACGCCCTCACGGCGCTGGACTGGAACGTGCTCGGTTCGCGGGAACGCGTGACGTTGGTCCGCGCCCTTGAGATTGTGTTCAACAGGTTCGGGCATCCTGGGGAAACAGAAGCTGCGCGGATTCTGGCGGTCCTGGACTCCAGATTCCCGGCAGCCACGTTTGAGGAAAACTGGGTGCTCTGCGAAACGCTGGTCTATCTCCAGAGCCCAACGGTGGCAAAAAAGGCCATGACTCTCATCCAGAACGCACCGACTCAGGAGGAACAGATGGAATACGCGCGCTCCCTTCGGATGCTCAAATCCGGCTGGGACACGGAGACGCGGACCGCCTATCTGGATTGGTTTTTGAAAGCGGCGAACTACAAGGGGGGGGCCAGCTTTGAGAAATTCATCGAATTCATCCGGAACGATGCCCTTGCCACCTTTTCTGAAACCGAAAAACAGGTTCTTGCAGAAGTGATTGCGCGGAAACCGGAGAAAAAGTCGGCCCTCGAAAACCTCGGGGCGGTTTTTGCCGGCCGCACCCCGACCAACTGGACGCTCGAGGAACTCTCCACTGCGGCAGCCAGCGGGATGAAAGGGCGCGACTTTCACCAGGGACGCAAGATGTTTGGCGCGGCAGGCTGCTTCGTCTGCCACCGGTTTGGTAACGAAGGCGGGATGACCGGACCGGACCTGACTGGGGCCGGCGGCCGCTACACCCCGCACGATCTCCTCGACCAGATCCTCAATCCAAGCAAGGAGATCAACGAACAGTTCGTTCCCATCGTGGTCACCAAATCGAATGGTCAGGAAATCGTCGGAACTGTCGTAAACCTCGGCGGGGAAAGCGTGACTCTGAACACCGACCCGTCTGACCCCAACCAGCGCACTAGTTTCGCGCGCAAAGACGTCGTCAGCATCGAACCCTCAAAAGTTTCCCCAATGCCCCCCATGCTCCTGAACATGCTGTCCAAGGAGGAAATTCTAGATCTGACGGCCTACGTGCTCAGCGGCGGCGACCCCAAAAGTCCGGCGTTTGGCTCGAAGAAATAACGACTGAATCCTGCTCTCAGCAGCAACCGGCAAGCAGGGACGCCGACACTCGTCGTCGCCGCAGGATTTTGGATCGCTGCCGTCAGATCGCGCAGATCTTCTGTAGTCCTGGAAGCCATGCGAAAGAGGCTCATTGGGTACATCCTCGCCGGAATGTTCGGCGGTTTGGCCGCATGCTCTCAATCCACGGGGAATTTGCACCCAGAACACGAGGCTCTGGCGAAGGCAATGGCTGCCGGAGACATCCATGCCATTCGGGCTGCGGTGGAAATTACGCAGCAAAAAATGGGGAGTGCAGCAGGGGTTCCGGAGGTCCCAGACACGTTTAAGGTTGTCCCTGCTGAAGCGAAACGAATGTCCTCGGAAGAGGCGCGACGCGGCTTTTCGCGGCATTTTGAAAAGCTTGAAAGGCGCCGCTGGTGGCGCATTGGCGCTGACCCTGCAGAGATGCGGCATCCGTTGCGCGAAGTTGCCTCAGTGGTCGTTGGAAATGTGGCGGCCATCCGCGCAAATCTGGAAGGAGCGGAACAGAGTCTCGTGCTGGCAACCGAGTCGGCAGAGTTCCTGATTTGGGCACAGGCGCAGGCAGGGGCAGGCTGTTATCCGTTTCCAGCGGCCCGGAGCGCTTCTCCCGGACGCGCCATGTCGGCAGCCGCGAGATTTCTCGAACGGGCAGAAAAGAATGGAAACCGTGGGTCCGTGGTGCGCAACGGATGGGTTTATGAGGATCTTGGCGATGGCGGCCTGCAGTTTGACAACGGCGAATGCGGTGTAGCGATGTTTGAACTGTACGATCTGACCGGGGAAAAGCGCTACCTTGACTCGGGATGCAGGGCTGCGGACTGGGCATCGACCCGGCCGCTGTGCGCCAACTGGAACTACAACAGCTTCAGCGTGCGGTTGCTTGCGCGTGCGCACCGAAACACCGGCAGACTCGAATACCTCGACGCTGCAATCGACAAGGCTCGCAAGGGAGTCCTTCCCGGCCAAATTACCAAAGGGACTTATGCAGGGCGCTGGTTTGACCCCCACAACGCCAGGCCTGCCTATCACTACATCATGATGTGCGCCCTCGCAGAACTCGCCGCAGTCCTGCCCCCCACCCATGCGCATCGGCCGGAAATCATGCGCGCACTCTTACTCGGCCTCAAAGCGCGCAACTCGGAAATTGTGGACCGCGGCGTGATGAACCAAGAGAGCGCCTTGGAGGCGCTTCTCATCGTACAGCAGTCCTTTGCCGGCGATGCGGGATTCCTCACATCCACAAAAACTTGGGAGGCCCTGCGGGCAATCACCCTGCTGGTTTGCTCCGAAGCACGGTCTGAAAAACCCGCCCTAAGCCCTGGAGTGTGGGGAAGATTGCTCGAACACCTGAGTCAGAGCGGAGACTGAGTCCTGCCGCGCCCCCCTTTTCCAACAGAGCCCCCTACGCTCGTTCACGCACCAAAACCGCGATGGAACGCGGCGCCACAAGGTAGGTGCCATCCAGAATTTCTGGTGCCTCATGCAGATGAACGATGTCCTCCGGCGAAGCCAGCGCGGTGTCCACCCAGCGGCACCACGGTTTACCGTGGGAATCGGCAGGCAACTCGAACTCCAAAGGCTCCCAGTACGCATTGAACATCATGTGAAGCACCAGTCCGTCCGAAAACAACCATGCCGTGAGTGCCAGGCTGTGGGAATCTGGACCACGGTCAGGTTGGTTGAGCCGGACCCCGTGCTCCTGAACCCTCGCCCGGGCCAGCATCTGGGCTAGGGTCCGCTCTCCGCGCTGAGTCCGCGACTGCCGGGCTAGGCGATGCGCCACAAGCATCCGAGTGAACCGGTACACATCCGCGTGTTTTTCGAGCAGCGACCAGTCGAACCAACTCACCTCGTTGTCCTGACAGTATGCGTTGTTGTTCCCGGTCTGGGTGCGCCGAACTTCGTCCCCCATCAATAGCATCGGGGTGCCCACAGAAATCAGAGTGATGAAAAGCGCGTTCTTCACCTGTTGGTTCCGCAACCGTTCCACCTCCAGATCCTCCGTGGGCCCCTCCACTCCGCAGTTCCAACTCCGGTTGTCGTCCGCGCCGTCCCGGCTCTCCTCGCCGTTGGCCTGGTTGTGCTTCTGATCGTACGAAAAAAGGTCGTTCAATGTGAATCCGTCATGGCACGTCACAAAATTCACGCTCTGCTCCGGCTCCCGGCCGGCGTGCCCATAAATATCCGGGCTGCCCAGGATCCGGCAGGGCAACCCCGCCACCGTGTCCCGGTCGCCCCGGAGAAAACTCCGGACGTCGTCCCGGAACCTTCCATTCCATTCCTTCCATCGGTCGCCCACAAACGATCCGACCTGATAAAGTCCGGCGGCATCCCACGCCTCCGCGATGATTTTGGTGTCAGCCAGAATCGGGTCTGAATCGATGTCCCAGAGGACTGGCGGGTTGGGATGAGGCCGGCCGTCCTCGTCGCGGGAAAGAATGGAAGCCAGGTCGAAACGAAATCCGTCGACGTGCATTTCCTGAACCCAGAAGTGCAGGCTATCCCGGATCAGGCGCCTGACAATCGGTTGGTTGGCGTTGAGCGTATTGCCGGTCCCGGTGTAGTTGGCGTACCGGGATCGGTCGGAATCCAGAATGTAGTATGCGTCGTTTGCAAGGCCCTTGAAACAGAACAGGGGTCCCGTTTCGTCCCCCTCGGCCGTGTGGTTGTACACCACATCCAGAATCACCTCGATTCCCGCGCGGTGCAGCGCCTTCACCATGTCCCGGAACTCGTCCAGAGCCGCAAGCCCCCCACCCCGCGAACTGTATCCTGCGTGCGGCGCAAAAAACGAGACCGGCGAGTACCCCCAGTAGTTGGTCAAACCGGGCCGCGCATCCTGCTCGTCAAAGTGAAAAACCGGCAGCAACTCCACGGCGGTGACCCCCAATCCCTTCAAATACGGGATTTTTTCGATCAGCCCCGCGTACGTGCCCCGCTTCCCGGGATCCACCCCTGAGGAGGCATCCCGGGTGAAACCGCCCACATGCATCTCATAAATCACCGTCTGCGAGAAAGGCATCCGGAGGGGTTGGTCTCCCTCCCAGTCGTAACGGCTTACATCGGCAACCACACTTTTCATGGCCGTCGCGCAGTTGTCGCCAGGCTCCGCCCCCGCCTGCCGGACATACCCCTGCGGCGCAACCAGCGCCCGACCATACGGGTCCAGCAAAACCTTCTCCGAATCAAACCGCAGCCCGCGCTCCACCACATGCGGGCCGCAGGCCCGGAACGCATAAATCTGTCCCGCACCAATCCCCGGCACAAATGCGTGCCAGTACTGGTGGGTCCGATTCAAAGTCGGGTCCAATTCAAAAACTCGTTCCGGTTCCGCATCCTCGGCGCGATCGAAAAGCAGCAACTGCATCGAGGTGCTGTGCTTCGAAAACACGCTGAAGTTCACCCCGCCCTCCATCACCGTCGCCCCGAGAGGCGCGCTCCTCCCGTGAAAATGCGCTGCCCGGTTCTTTCTGCTCACGCGCACCTCCCCTCTTTCCCTCTGCGACAGTACGAAATGCAGTGCGTGGCGGTGTTTGGGTCGGTCATTGGTCAGGTGCGAACTCCAACGAAACCGATCCTTCCCTCGGAGAATCAAGGATTACGGTTCCGCTTTCCTTCCCATTATCCCGCTTCCGCCCCAGCGCAACCCCATAATTGCCTCTCCGCGCATCGTCCCCGCCCATCCCCCTCTTTTTCGGGGGAGCGTCTATCTCCGGTTCAGAACCGCGTCTTTTGTACTCGCCGCGACCGACATCACCTCCCCCACCAACTCCTTGGACACCTTCAACTCCTCCAACGTTTTCTGCAGGTTCTCAGCCACTGCGTTGAAATGTTCCTCCTTCAACTCCAATTCCGAGTGCGCCGCACGCATGTCTTTGCCTGTCCATGGTTCCGGCCCCCCAAAGGCGGCGGAAAGGAACTCCTTCTGCTTTCGCCGCTGCTTGTTCATGTTGATGTTCTCGAAAAAGTCACGAATCCGTGCGTCTGCGAGAACCCGGACGTAAAACGCGTCCACAGCCGCTTCAATGGCCGGTTTACCGCCTAACCGATGGTAAAGGCTTTTTTCGCGGGCGGCGGTCCAGAGGCCGCGCGCCGCGGCATCCGCAAATGCATAGGTGCGCCCCTCATAGACCGCGGTCACCGTGGGATCCACCGCTCGGCCGGTCACAGGACAGGTCGCATTGGGTTTGTCCTCCGCAAACGCAAGGAGACAGGGAATGACAAGGACGCAGAGAAGTGCAGGGATTCGCATGGGGGTTCCAGGGTTTTTGAAGTTCGAAAAACTGACGCGCAGACGATGGGAGCCCGCTCTCACATCAAACAGGCATTACTTTTACCTGTTTTGTCAAGCATCCGATGCCCCGCTCTCCCGCGAAACCTGTGGCACAATCCGTCGCCCCGCCCCACACTCCTCTCAGTTCCACGCCAATGAAGCTCAGCCTCTTCTCCGATTACTCGCTGCGCACCCTCCTGTTCGCCGCACTCAAAGGTGAGACCTTCCAAATCGACGAGGTCACATCCGCTTACGGGATTTCCCGTCACCATCTGGCCAAGGTGGTCCAGAACCTGTCTCACCTTGGATACTTGGAAACCCGGCGGGGCCGCAAAGGCGGGATCCGACTTGCGGTCCGTCCGGACGAAGTGCGACTGGGCCAATTGCTTCGCAAGAGCGAGGAAGGCTCAGTCCTCCTTGAGTGTTTTGACCCGACACTCAACACCTGCCCGATCACTGGATGCTGCCGGCTAAAAGGCATTCTGGCCGGGGCGATTTGCGCATTCTACGGCGAACTGGACCGGTACACGCTTCAAGACTTGGTGGAGGAGAATTACCGGCCAGCCTTGAGCAGGATCCTCCTTTCGGCCGGCTCCTCCCAGCCGGAGTCCGTGCCGGATCTGGCCGCCCCCCCCGGGGAGAACGGTTGAAGCTTGCTTTTTGATGCCGCCGCAGAGGAAAGGTTGCATACGCCTCCATGCCCCTGTACTCGCTCTTCCAGTCCCCGTCGCCCGCGTTCCGGGGAAAACCCTTCTGGAGTTGGAACGGATGGCTGGAAAAGGAGCGCCTGCTTTGGCAGATCGATCGCTTCCATGAAATGGGCATGGGCGGGTTTTTCATGCATTCAAGAACCGGTCTGGAGACCGAGTATCTGGGAAAAGAGTGGTTTGAACTCATCAATGCGTGCGCGGACTATGCCTCGGAACTGGGCATGGAGGCATGGATTTACGATGAGGACCGCTGGCCCAGTGGATCTGCCGGCGGCCTTGCCACCCGCGACCCGCGCCTGCGCCTGCAATCGCTCCGGCTCACACTCCTCCCGCCGCTCAGCCTGGACTGGAGCACGGTCCCAAACTCCGCCCATGTGTTTGAAGCCCGGGTTGTTGGCCTCGAATTTTCAGGACCCAGGCGCCTCACCCGAGGCGAGCAGCCCAAGGAGGGCTTTCATGCACTGGTTTTCACCACAGGGACCACGTTGCCACACAGTTTTTACAACGGAAACACCTACCTCGACACCCTCCAAGCCGCCGCCACCACCGAGTTTCTCCGAGTCACCCACGAACGCTATCGTGAAAACTGCGGCCGCCGCCTTGGCACCTCAATTCGCGGCGTCTTCACCGATGAACCCCACCGGGGCATGGTGATGTGCAAATTTGTGGAAACCCGCCAGGAAGAGGCTCCGGAATGGACGACGCCCTACACCCCTGCCCTGTTCGCGGAATTCAAAAAACGGTTTGGCTACTCCCTCGAGGAGAATCTGCCCGAGCTGTTTCTTTTTCCGGCAGGGACCCGAATCTCGCAGGTGAAATGGCATTACATGGAACTCCTCCAGCAACTCTTCCTCGAGAACTGGGCGGCTCCGGTGCTCCGCTGGTGCAGGCGCAACGGCCTCCTCCTCACCGGACATGTGCTTCACGAAGATTCGCTGGCCGCACAGGCCGTACCGTGCGGCTCAGTGATGCGGTACTACGAGTATTTGGATCTGCCGGGAGTCGATGTTCTCGGGCTGCACAACCGCAACTACTGCATCGTCAAACAGCTTTCCTCCGCTGCCCGACAACTGGGCAAACCCTGGCTGCTCTCCGAGCTCTACGGATGTACCGGGTGGCAGTTGGATTTTGCCGGCCACAAAGAAATCGGCCTCTGGCAGGCGCTCTACGGCATCAATGTCCGGTGCCACCACCTGTCCTGGTATTCCATGGCCGGCGAGGCCAAACGCGACTATCCCGCTAGCATCTTTTTCCAGTCGGGCTGGTTCCGCCACTACAAGAAGGTGGAGGACTTTTTCTCCCGATTCCATGTCGCGCTGCACTCGGGAAAACCCTCCTGCCAGCTTTTGGTTCTACACCCCGTGGAATCCTTCTGGGCTCAAATCCATGTAGGCTGGGCAAAATGGATGGAGTCCGACTGCCCGGTACTCCTCGGCTCGGAGGCCCGTTTCCAACAACTCTTTGAGTGGCTTTCCTGCTCCAGCTTTGACTTCGATTACGCAGACGAGGCCATCCTCGCATCCAGAGGCCGCCTCGAAAAAGACCGCGATGGGAACCCTCAGCTCCGGGTCGGCCGCGCTGTCTATCAGGCGGTTCTGGTCTCCGGCCTCGACACCCTCCGATCCTCCTCGCTTGAACTGCTCAAAGCCTTCGCCGGAATGGGGGGCTCCGTCCTTTTCTCAGGTCCGCCGCCCACCCACCTGGATGCACTCCCGTCACCTGCCCCCGCAGACCTCGCTTCCTGCACCCTCTCGGTTCCATTCGAGAAACAACCCCTCATCGAGGCCCTCGCTTCCCATCTCAGGATTCCTTTTAGAATCCAGTCCCTCCGTACAGACGGGGAATCCGACCTTCGCTTCCAACTCCGAAAAGATGGAACCACTTCGGTCCTCGCTCTCATCAACGTTTCCTCGGAACGCGCTCATCCCCACGTCTCAATCTCATTCAGCGGCACCGGCTTTGTGGAAGAATGGGACTGCAACACCGGGGAACGCTTTCATCAACCCGCCGGCGAGGAATCCGGACAACTTCACTGGAAAACAGAAATCCCCCCGCTCGGGGAACGCATCTTTGTCATCCAACCCGAATCCAGCGCGCTGCCCGTGCGCACTCCAATCCCAAAAACGACCGCACACCCCCTGAACGGCCCATTCCGATTCGACCTGGACGAACCCAACCTCTGCGTGCTCGATTTCGCGGAATATCGTCTCGGAGATTCGGATTGGGCGCCTGCTACCGAAATCCTTCAAATCGACGAGGAAATCCGATCCTTCCTCGGATTCGCGCAACGCTCCGGAGTCATGGTCCAGCCATGGGCAACCCGACATCCGCTTCTGTCCACGGAAAACCCGGGCCAGACACAGAGTACCCGCCTGCAACTCCGGTTCGCCTTTGACATGGACTCCAGAACCAACACCCCGATTGAGCTTCTGATTGAAGATCCGGAAGGCGTCTCTGTGCGGATCAACCAGATTCCACTCATCCCGCCGTCGGATCCTGCCTCCAGAATAGATCCATGCCTCAAGGCGATCCCCATCCCCGAAAATCTCCTTCGCCTCGGCACCAACCACGTCGAACTGGACCTCCTTTTTTCTCCGAAAACGCAATTGGAGGCAGTCTATCTCGCCGGGGACTTTGCCGTATTTCTCGATGGCCGAAACGCCCATCTGGCCCTCATGCCGGACACCCTCCACCCCGGTGACCTCACCCTGCAAGGTCTTCCTTTCTATTCCGGTTCCATTTCCTACCGGATCCCAGTACCTGACAACTCCGGGACAGTTTGGCTGGAAACAGGGAAGTTTGGCGGCGCCCTGGCTACCGTTGAACCGGGCGACTCTGCAATCTCGTGGCCCCCTTATATCACCAAAATCCTTCTGGATACGTCCTCAGAAATCCGCTGCCGGGTCTGGCTCACTCGCCGCAACACCTTTGGCCCGCTCCACCTCACACCCAAAAACCAGACGCACATCGGCCCAGCTAGTTTCCGATCAAAAGGAAAACAGTTTTCCGAAACCTACCAACTCTTCCCCAGCGGACTCCTGACTCCCCCAATACTGCACATCCCGGAATAGAACCGCCCCGGAAACGAACCCCCACAGGCCGCTCAGCCCATCCGGATCCCCCGCTTGTCAGCGGACTGGATCCCTAGGAAACTTGACGTAGGGCAATCGAGCCCCACGGTAAGTATACTGATCCGCACGAATCCGGCGCGGCGCCAAAAACGATTCGGTCCCGCTGGACGCGATGATGTCGTCCTGATCAATCCCGTCCCCGGAAACCCCCACCGCACCAATAAGCACGCCATTTCTGTAGATGGGAAAGCCCCCTGGAAAAATAGTGATCCCATTGGGAACATTCATGTTGCCAGGAAATCCTCCCCCGGGCGCTTGCCGGAGCGTGACCGCCTCTTGAAATCCGAAGTACGGACCATAAGGTCTCCCATCCAACCCCGGTGGAAAATAGCGCTGTGCGAGAAAACCGACCGAACGACTGGACATCGCCAGTTGACGGTTTGAGAAAAAAAGTGCTGTCCGCGCTTTCTGAGCAGACACATCCCAAGAAAACATGGTCGCCTCCCCAGTCCGGAAAACCCCGAGAATCTCGGGCTTTTCGCCGGCTTTATTCGGATTGTTGACCACGGTGATGAATACCTTCGCCGGCGTCCCAACGGGGAGCCGAATACCGGCCCGCGTAATCCGCGCCCGGGCTGCGGCATCACCTAAAATCGTCTCCACATCTCCCCGGGTAAGCCGATCCTGACCCAGAATCCGTTCCCGCCCCGGTGTTGAAGCCAAGGGATCACCCCTCAAAACAAACCGAACCTCTCCCTCAAACCCGCCCAATTCGCGCCGTTCATACGGATAAAAATCAGGCGAAGCTTTCGGATTCCCGGCGGAAACAAGACCGCCACCAGTTGGATCCGGAACACTCACAGGGTGACCCAGCTCAGACAAGTCCCGAGGGCTATCAAGGTCCTGGATGTCTTCCACACGAACCCCGACGTACGGAACCCGGATCCCAGCAATCAAAACATTCGTTGCGACGATGCCTGAATCCGGACGGAACCCCGTCTGGCCAGCCAACGCCACCAACTCGTCCGTGTCCCCGGAGGATTTGAAACCCGTGGTCGCATCCTTCTGAGTCTCCTTCAACAGGATCGCTGCAGCAGGAGCCAAATTTGTCGGAGATCCGTCCCCGGTGACACCGACCCCTCCCACCAAATGGCCTCCCTTGTACAAGGGCACCCCACCCGGCGAATCACTCAATGAGCACGGAATCAACGCAGGAGCCCGAGCGCCAGGCGAAACGGTTGGAGAAACCAAGGCACTACCGTCAAAACCCGGAAGAACGAGTTTCAAGCGATTCACGTCACTAAAAAAAAGATTTGAGAACCCCACGCCCACCAACGGACCGGGCGGGGTGTTTCGAACCCCTGGCGGAAAATGCTGCTGGATGATAAAACCCGCTGTCCGCGAGGTGAAAGCGTTCTCGTTGCTGCTCAAAAACGCAGCCGTACCCGCCCGGGTAGCAGCCCCGGCAGCAATCCCGTAGAGTCTGAGAACCGAATTATTGGTCAGACTAAACGCAGGCAACTGGTCGGGCAAACGTGAACCAGTGTCCCACAGGGCGAGCAGGAACCCCTCCCGATCTGCCACTGCAATCACGGCCTCATACCCACGGTTCCGAGCCTCAGTAGCAGCCTGCTCCACCACCTTACGCACATCCTCCTGAGTCAAACGGGGGGAATCAGCAGAAGCAACGGAGGGCAAAACCGCTGTGGCGCAGAACAAAGCGAGCCACCGACTATATTTACTAACAAAACACATTTCGTAAGCGCCCAGTGAACCTGAAGTACTGGCAGACCGCAAGCCCTACCCGCAGCCAGAGCACTCTTGACGGAACACAAATTGAAGCACCAAAACGTTCACTCCGGCTTGAGCTAAGATCCGGCGGTCAAAGCGAAGGCAGGCCCCCAAACACACCGACTCAAATCAAAAATGGGGTCAATGGGAGTGGAGACGGGGTGAGGAGAGAGCAAAAAAAAGCGCCCCGGCGGGTGTTTTGCACCTGCCGGGGCGAAGACTCTGGCGACGTCCTACTTTCG
>CAIURC010000147.1 GCA_903901425.1 uncultured Spartobacteria bacterium
AGGCTACGGGCTGATTGACGGGATTCAGGACGGACTTTCTGTCCTTGGGTTGGTGCCGTTTGCCGGGGATGTGGTGGACGGAATCAACGCCCTGATTTACCTGGCCCGTGGTCAGCACGCAGAGGCGGCCATGTCTGCCGCTGCCATGGTCCCATTCGGAGGGATCGTGTCTACCGGATTGCGCTTGTCAAAACGCCTCGGGAAGCTATTCAAAATCGGGAAGAGCGCACCCATCCAGTTCGGAAAAGTTCCCAACCAGGTGTCTCACACGTTCCGTCACATTGAAGCCGCTGGTCTACAGCGTGGAGCTGTTCAATCAGCGGTGGAAGGTCATTTGAAAACAGTGGCATCGCAGATTCAGGCCGGGAAACCGTTTAACCAGATAATCGAAGTCGGGGGGCAAAAGCTCCAATATACCGCCTTCAAACTTGCAGATGGGACTATCAATGTCGGACGAATCCACCCAGTTCCGTAAGCCTACAGACAAAGAACGGCGCCTTATAGCTGCGCTTGTTGCCAAGGCCAGTGACCTAACTCTGCCATCTGGTTGGCTAGAGATGCTTGAGGTTCAATCGTTGGCCGATGGCGGAATGGGAAGTCTGCGTCTGCTTTTTCCCGTGCTATCAGCTGCGCCGAAAGCCTTCGGGAAACAAGCATCGGAGTTTGTTTTTGAGGACGTGGACGGCGTTAAAGTTATCGCATCGCTGAACGTCGACTCATCGGGATTGCCGATGGAACTCGATTTATGGAAAACGGATTTTAGTCCGGTGCTTTGCATCCCCGTTGATCTGATTGATAAATCTTAGCCGCTCGTCGTTCCGAAGGTCTCCATAGATCCAAGCGGCACGTCTCGCGCCAGCCCTCCGTCGCGGACTCCTCTGATCTGTGACGAGCCCGGCTTCCTCCATCCGCCAAGTTCTGGTCCGGTGTGTAGCGCCCCGCCGAAATAGTGTCCCACGCTCGAAAAAACAAAGTGGAACGCGGAGACGTGGGCGGATTTGCCCGTGGGCAGCGTGCAACCGCGCAGCGGGTACACCAGACAGGGGTACACGGGGCACGAACAGCTCGAGAGCGTGGGGCTCATCCACATGGGCGGGCGCGTGTATGACCCGATGCTGGGCCGGTTTACGTCTGCGGATCCATTTGTGCAGGCCCCGGAAAGCCTGCAGAGCCACAACCGGTACAGTTACTGCGTCAACAACCCATTGAGTCTGACAGATCCTAGCGGGTACTCGTGGCTCTCCAAGGGGTTCAAAAAGATCGGGAATTTCTTCTCCAAGGCGGCCAAAAAGATTGGGCGCTGGTTCAAACAGAACTGGCGGCAGGTCGTGGTGGTGGTGGTGGCGATCGTGGTGGCCTGCGTGACGTATGGGTACGGCCTTACCCTGGTGGGAGGTGCAAACGCGACGTTTGCAGCGAAGGCGGCGGTCGTCACGACCTCGGGAGCGGCATCCGGAGCGACCCGGGGCGGACTCTCAGCGGCTCTGTATGGGGGCTCGGCATCGGACATCTTCAAGGCGTCCTTGAGGGGAGCGGTGGTGGGCGGAGCGACGGCGGCGCTGACATTTGGCGTGGCGCACGGGGGCGTCAATGGGGACTCAATCTTCGGAACCAGCATCTGGGCGGACGGAGCAACGATCGCATCGGAGGCGGCGATTGGTGGAGCGGGGAGCGTGGCGGAGGGTGGAGATTTTCTCAGCGGCGCGATTGGGTCGCTTGGGGGCTCACTTGGGGAATTGTCCGAGGGAGGTTTCATGGTTCGGACGGCAATTGCAGCAGCGGCCGGGGGCACGGCAGCGGAGATCGGGGGCGGGAGTTTCGAGAACGGAGCCATCAGCGCGGCGTACACATACATGTTCAACCACGCGGCGGTTGACGTGTTGGATTTGGATCGTGATCCGACAGAGTCCGAGTTGCGGAGGGATACCCGGATGTTTCCGGATGCCGCCGATGAGGTGGGGCCGGCATTCGCAGGTGCGGCCTCGCAAACCGCTGGGATGGCGCTCGATTTTTTTCCCCAGGAGCGACTGCTTGCCGCGGTCGGCCGGTTCTTTCGCGGGTTTGGTCGGTTTTTTGGGCTTGGCGGAAGGACGGGAGTTGGGTTCGTGGATGAAGCCGTAAAACTTACTCAACAGCAGGCGTCGAATCTGGCGCGCTTCAATAAAAAGCTTCCTGCTGGAAACACAGGGACTGTGGTGGATAAGCTGGGTGATGGGGTCTTGTTTACATCTAAGGTTCCCGGACGTGTCCCTGGATCAAGCGCGGTTTATCAGAAATCCGTTGATGCAGCTGGAAACACAATCAGCTACCTCAAGACAACCTTCGATCCCAAAGGGAATATCATACACATAAAGGATAAGCTCAACGCACGGGTGATACCACATCAGTAAAATGAAGCGATTGACTGGCAATGAGTCTCTTGAAGAACTTCAAGCTCTTACATCAGGGGGAAAGGTTTATCTTTCAGCATCCGCGCTGAGCGTGCTGCTAAATGCCTTCGCCAACAGCGAATTCGGGATCGAAACCGTTCAACAAATGGCAGACACCCTTGAGTGCGAATCCGTTGACTACGAGGAGGCGAAATCTGCGGTGATTGCGCAGGTGCTATTCGAGTTAAGCTCACCAGAAATCAATGGTGTGGCCACCCAAGAACGATGTGCAGAGCTTATTGCCGCCCTCGAAGTCGCCGACTCGCTTCCTTCCTGAAATCTAACTACGATTAACCATCCCATGACCGTTAGTGTCCGGGCAACCCGATCCGGGCCCCAAAAACTGGACCGCCCTGAATGTGAGTTCTGCGGTATAAGCCGTAGGACGCCATGAAGAAATGACACACTGTGGAACAGATCATCCGGATTCTTGTGGAGATCGAGCAGAGCGGGCTGAAGATCAGCGACGCGTGGCGTCTCAAGGATCTTGAGGAGGAGAACACGAGGATCAAGCGCCTGGTGGCCAACCAAGCGCTGGACATCAAGATTCTCAAGGTGGTGATCTCAAAAAAATGGGGAGCCCCGTGCAGAGGTGGAAGGCGGTGGAGATGGTGGTGTGCATGGGGCTTTGCAGCCGGAGGAAGGCGTGCCGGACGCTCGGAGCCATTCGGGACAGGCCTTGTATGCCGGACGCACGGTCACCACGACCAACGCCAAGCTGCAGAGATCCACAGTCGAACAAAATACCGCCGGCCTAACCACGCGTGTCACCGATGATGCGGGGGGCGTGATTGAGCATCTCTACGATGCCATGGGAAGGCTTCTCCAGACTTTTACCGAGGAAGAATTCGAACGAAAACGCACCCGGCTGGTGACCTCCTTTGAGTACGATGCGCTTGGGAGAAAAACCAAGATGACCGACCCCAGCATGGGCACTTGGGAGTACGGGTACACGGCGTTCGGGGAACTCAAGTGGCAGCGGGTGTAGAACGACAACTAAAACTGACTCCTGACGACAATTAAAATTGACCGGGTGGACCGGTCGATAGCGGGAAGGGTTTTCAAGAGGGAGATTGACCTTTTGGAAGCGGGGCGCAGAAGCCCGGAGGGTGG
>CAIURC010000148.1 GCA_903901425.1 uncultured Spartobacteria bacterium
AGAAGACGCAGCGGGCCGGCGGGTTTTTCCGGTTTGTGCCGGCGACGGGCTCGTCGGTGCCGGCGGGTGTGGGTGCGTTGTACGTTGAGGTGCCGTAGGATTTGGGTGGAGCATCCTCTGAGGGCGGCCCGGCTTTGCAACAACCCCGGGTTCAAAGGTGGGGGGCGATTCTAACCTGAAAAGAAAGCGGGAGAAACCGGGCAGGGATCGGGTCGACCAAGCGTTTCCTAGTGGCGGCGTCCTTGGTGGCCGGGTCTATCCGGAAGAGCGATGCACTCGCATTTTGGAATCCGTGAGCAGAATGAAACAACCCGACCATGAAGCCGCGTCAGCGGATCGCAAAGCCTCCGAGACGCGCGTGGCCAAGGCTTGCCGGCCGGGCATTCGCAAACGCACGAGCATCAGGCCGTGATGCGTTCCCGGCTTGAACTGGCGAATATCGGAGAAGTCGAGGTCTTGAGTGATGAGAAACCGTCCCTCCTTCTGTGCTGCCTTCCAGACATTCGGGTCGTTCTGGCCGCCTAGGCCCTCCTTGCGCACATTTTCCACATCGTGGCCCAGCGCGGACAACGCCGGGACGAGCGACTCCGGGAGATTCTCATCTAGCTTGAGTTTCATGCCAGCGCGGGCATTGGCGGCATCGGCAGGTCCTCCTCGGCGGACGCGGCAGCAAACGCGATGACCGCGCGCATCGCTTCCCTCGACACCGAGGGGAAGTCTTTGAGGATTTCATCCACCGACGCCCCCTCGGCGAGGCTGGCGAGCAAAGTGCGGACCGTCACCCGCGTACCCTTGATGACCGTCTCGCCGCCACAGAGGTCGGCACGCCGTTCAAAATGCGCGCTGTAGTTCAAATACATTTTGAGAAAGTAGCCGGTAGCCGGGGTTGTAACAACCCCGGGGCGCATGGCCGTTGGCCAAGGTCAGAGAGGCGGTGGCACTGCCGGATCGCGCCCGCCATTCTGCCCTGACCCCATAAGCGGGACACATCAAAACCCGACGTTCTGCGCCGGTATCCTCGCCGTCTGGCTAGAGCGACACAGACTGGATGCCGCCAACACAGGTGTGCCCGGGGATTCCATGTATCTTCTCGAACACAATGGTGTTCGAGGAGGTCATTGGCTTTCAGCACCTTCCCGCGCTTGTTTTTGCCCTCAATGCGGCCGGGGATGATGACGTATTCGCGCCGGATGCGGTTGCCTTCCACCGCGCCCCAGCCCGCCGCCTTCAAGGCGGGGTCGATCAGTTCGGCGCGGGTCTTGGCTTTGTTCATGCAGGCAGAGCTGCTGTGGGCACCGTCTTCCTTTCGTAAAGCACCACGCCCGTGCGGCGGATGTGGTCGATCAACGCGGGATGCCGCAAATTGGTGAAGTTCGAGAGGTCCATCTCGTAGGGCAGCAGCAGATCGTCCAGTGCCCAGTGAAGACGCGACATCAGGCGTTCGTCCAATTCCTCGCCGAACAACGTAAGATCGATGTCCGAGCCGGGCTTGTAATTGCCCTTGGCGCGGGAGCCATAGAGGACCGCCTTTTCCACCGCTGGAAAGCCCGCCAGCACCTGTTGGATCTTCCTGACGGTCGCGTCACTCAGGCCATGGTTCATGGCGTCTCCTCCTTCAGCGCCTCCAACCGTTGTTCCAGCCTGTCAAACTCCGTCACATAACTCGCCAGGATGTCCGCCGCGATCTGGTCCGCCGTCGCTTGGTCGTAGGCATGCACCGAGCGGTTGCGGTTCTTGATCATCTCCATCCACACCTCGCCATTCTCGATCAGGCCGTGGGAAAAAGCAGACCGTGTCGCCTTCACCGAGCCACAGAGTTCCGTCAAGCCGCTGGCCTCCAGAAAGTCCTTCAGGGTATTCCACGCCAACTCGTGCGTGAACTCAAAGGCCTGGATCATCCCCAGTTGCTCCAGTTCGGTGAGTTTTCGCTCTCCCGCCAGTACCGCCGCCCTGCGCAGGTGCGCAAGGGCGCGCTTGTAGTTGTCGAAACGCTGAATCCAGCGGATGTCTGGACTGCTCATTGGGGAAAGTGTAGTGCAGACTCGCGCAGGGAAAACCGAAAACCTCACAGCTTCCCGGCCAAGGCCTGGTGCAGCAGCGACTTTTTGAACGCCTCAAGCGCCGCCCGCTTCCGCTCGTAGAGGCCCGCCAGGCGTGGTGGGAGAGGGTTGGGGGCATTGACCCAGCGGCGGCTTGGGATCGGAGGGCCGCAGGGGAGCGCGGGGCGCTTGCAGGCCGCGGGCTGGGATCCCTCCGGGATCCCCAGAGGGGCGTGATGGCGTAGTTGGGGGAAGCAGGGGGATCCCGTCCGTGCCGGGGAGGGATGCGCGCCATGGGAGATCGGCGCGGGATCCCAGGGGGGGCGCAGGGAGGGATGCGCGCCACGGGGGATCGGCGCGGGATCCCAGGGTTGCAACAACCCTGGGTTCAAGTCCGCATGGCCCTTGGCCAAGGTAAGAGAGGCAGCGGCACTGCGGGAACGCGCCCGCCAAGGTGTCTTGACCCGAATCAGCCCTCGGATTCCTTGGCGCGCGTTTCGAACCGGGTGAATTCCTTGAGGAAGGTGAGGGGAATATCGCCAACGGGGCCGTTGCGTTGTTTGGCGATGATGAGCGTGGCTTTGCCCTCAGATTCTTTCCGCTCGTCGTCGTTCTCGGCGTAGTACTCCTCGCGGACCAGCAGTCCGACGATGTCGGCGTCCTGTTCGATGGAACCGGATTCGCGGAGGTCGGAAAGCCGGGGACGGCCCTTGCTGTCGCCGGAGCGTTGCTCGGGGTTCCGGTTCAACTGGGCGAGGACAACCACGGGGATGTTGAGTTCCTTGGCGAGCGCCTTGAGGCCGCTGGAGATTTCAGCGATTTCGATCTGCCGGTTGTCCTGGGCCCGGCGGGAGGTGGAGCGCAGGAGCTGGAGGTAATCAATGAAGATGGCCGCGATGTCGTGCTGGCTCTTCATCCGGCGGGCCTTGGCCCGGAGTTCCAGAATGCTCAGGCCGGAGGTGTCGTCGATGAGGATCTGGGCGGTGGACAGTTTGGATGCCGCGGACTGGAGGGCGGGGAAGTCGCGGTCGGAAAGAAAGCCGTCGCGGATTTTGCTCAGGCTGACGCGGGCACGAGAGCAGAGGAGACGTTGGACGAGCTGGTCGGCGCTCATTTCCAAGCTGAAGACGGCCACGGCGCGTTTGTGTTCGATGGCAACGAACTCCGCGATGTTCATGGCAAACGCGGTTTTGCCCATGGAAGGGCGCGCGGCGATGATGAACATTTCGGCTCCGTGGAGGCCGTCGGTCATGCGGTCGAAATCGGCGAACCCGGTGGGGAGCCCGGAGATGCTGCCACGCCGGTCATAGAGCTCCTGAATGGA
>CAIURC010000149.1 GCA_903901425.1 uncultured Spartobacteria bacterium
CTTTGCCTGTACCGGGCGCTGAGTTTCCAAAAGCGGTGCCGGCGCCGATTCCTGCAGCGAGTGCTGTGGAGTCCACCAGTGCCGTGGAGAGAAGCGAATCAGGGGTGAACGCGGCCGGGGAGAACCCGGGAAGCGGGGGAAGTGAGGGAAGCGAAAGGGGAGCAGGTCGGGAGGATAGGAGTTTGTCTTGAAACACGGGCGGGCGTGCGAGTGCTGCCAGGGAATTTGCGGCGGCCTTGCGCTCGAGGGTTTTCTGGACCGGAACCCGGACCGGCGGAGCGCTGGTGAACACGGGGGGCGGAGGTGTGAAGTGTCGGACCACCACGATGATGGTGGCGACAAAAGCAACCACGCCGTGCGCGATCAGGCTAAACAGGAGCAGGGACAACACCAATTTCCGGCGCGGACTTTTTGCCGGGGGCTGTGTTGGGTGGACGTTGGCTGGGGCGGCCCCGGCATTTTGTGGAAATGGGTCGAATCTCATGGAGAATCGGATTCGGGGGCGGCGAGGGAGACATCCTGGATGCCGGCCTTGGCGCAGGCTGCCAGAACATCGATGATCCGCTGGTGGGTGGCGGCATCGGTGGCGGCAATGGTGACAGCAGCCTTTGACTGGGAGGCCTCTGCGGATTGTTTAAGGCGTGAGAGTGCGGTGAGGAGCTCTGGAAGGTGAGCGGATTGCGGTGCATCCATGGGATGCTCGTTGAGAAGCACGGCGCCGGTGGGCAGGATCTCGATCCGAGTTTCATCCGGGATCTCCACGGGACCGGATTGCTCGACAGTGCCGGGCAATGCCATGCCGAGATCGGCTTCAGGTTTTGTGGGTTTGGACGTGAGGATGTAGAAAAAGAGCAGGAGAAAGCAGACGTCGATCAGGGGGGCGATCTGGAGTTCGATCTGAGGCGATTCGGAGCGGCGCATGGGGTCAGGGGGCGCGGACGCTGTACACCAGTTCAATCGTGCCGGCCTCGGCAGCCAGCGCCATGATTTCTTTGATGACTTTTGCCGGGGTGGATCCGTCCGCACGGATGGCCAGTTGGAGGGGTGGGGCGAGGTGAAACCTTTTCTGCAGGTGCGCAGCCAGTTCGGCTTTGGTGACCGGGACCGAGCCTGCGAAAAGCTGGCCGGATCCGTCGATATTGACCGTGTCTCGTTCTGCATCCGGGTTTCTGGCTTGGGAGAAGGAGGCTTTCGGGATCTGGATCTGCGGAAGTTTTTCGGCCTTGGTCAGGCTGCCGGAGAGCATGAAAAAAAAGAGGAGGAGCAGGGTGACATCGATCATGGGAGCGATCTGGAGGCCGACCTCTTCGATGGGGTTTCTCCGGAGTCTGCGGCGTGCGGCGGGTGCCTGGGGCGGGTTCATCGCGTGGTTCCTGAGGGGTTCATGCTGAGGGCGCCATGGTGAGGGGCGCGTGTGGCTGCTGGACGGGGGCTTCCCCGGTAAAATGGTCGAGCAGCAGGGAGAGCGTCTTGTGGGCATCGGCCATGTTGGATGCCACCATGCCCCGGAAAAAGAAGTAGAGGGCCATGGAGGGAATCGCGAGGAGGAGCCCGCCGCCGGTTGCAACGAGGGCTTCCCCGATCCCTTTGGCGAGGTCCCCGGCCTCGGCCCGGCCTGCGGTGAGCGCGCTGAAGCTCTGGATCATTCCGGACACGGTGCCAAGCAGGCCGATCATCGGGGCGAGCACGGCGAGGGTGTTGAGGTGGTTGACCACCGCCATCATTTTTGTTTCCTCGCGGAAACAATCGTCTGCGATGGCGTTTTCCATGGCGGTTTTGTTGAACATATCCCGCTCGTAGTTGGCCTTGGTCAGGGAACCTGCAAGGGCGTGGGTGACCGGGCCCGGATGTGCCAGACAGAGCCGGTAGGCGTTTTCGAGGTCGCGGTTGGCCATGAGGCCGGTGAGCTGGCTGATGACGGCGGGTGGAATCAGCCGGTTCCTGCGGTAGGTCGTGCCACAGAACCCGGCCAGTGCCATGGCGGCCACTGAGCAGAGCGCAATGAGATGCATCACGGGGCCGCCTTCCCGGTACAGGTCGAACAGGTTTTTGTGCGACTCGGCTGCGTGCAGCTGCGTTGGAGCCGCGAGAAGAACCATGGCGGGAATGACCAGCGAGCTGAGGGACAACGGTTTGGTTTTCATCAGGGAGCGTTTGGAATGGAGATATGCGGCAGCACGGGCAGTTCCCGGGATTGTTCCGCGGTCGCGAGGATGGAACGTGCGCGCTCGGCTGCGGGTGTGTCTTCATGGAGCCAGAGAATGTCCCGCAGACAGGCGCTGGCGGCGGCACTGTCCCCGTTTTGCTGGTACAGGCGAGCAGCATTCCAGAGGGCACGGGAGGCGATGTGGGGGTCGGGCTCCGGTTGGAGCGCCGCATCCAGGAACGCATCCAGTGCTGCAAAGAAGAGCGACTGACGCTGTGGCCGGGTCCGGTCATCCACGGCCCATCTGGGGTGCTCCTTTTCCAGAGCAGTCAGCGCGGTCTGGGATTCCAGCCCCATCACGATCCACGCCTCAGCGGCCAGGGGCTGGGGCGCAGCCGATCCGAGGATCTGCCGGGCTTCCCTGGCTGCGGCTTCGAGTCGGTGCAGGGCCACCATGGCCCGGAGACGCTTCTGCTGCGCGGAAGTTCGGTCGGCCAGAGCGGGCGCGGTTTTTTCAAGACGCACCAGGAGTTCGAGTGCGGTTTGTGCCGCACTGGCCGACTGGGAATCGAGGAGGGCATCGGCGTACCGGAGCCCGACTGCGGGTGCTGGCGTGCCAGGGATATGGGCGAACTGGGCGTTCCGGTCCCAGAGGGCCCCCAACGATTCGAGGGGTTCTCCCGGAACTGGGCGGGGCAGGGTGTTGAACTGCGCGTGTGCCACCAGGGCCAGAGGAAGCCTGATGGTGGCCGGCGGTTGGTCCGGATCTGGCCGGACCTGGACGAGCATCGAACCCGCGTCTGCGGTTGTGATCCGGCCTGAAAAAGTCCGGCCGTCCTTCAGGGTGACGAGGTCGTTTGGCGTGGCGAGGGCCGGCACCGCGCCGATGGGCAGGGCAAGAAGGAGTGCGGGGGTCATTGGAGTGTCTCCAGAAACTGGTTGGCGGCAGCGCGGTCGGCGGAC
>CAIURC010000150.1 GCA_903901425.1 uncultured Spartobacteria bacterium
AACCCCTTCGAGGTTCCCGCAAACATCCGGGCCGCCGCCCATTGCTTCGGCCAGAGCCCAATCTTCCCCGGCACCCCTTCGCCCTGCCGCGCAAACTCCCCAAAACTGCCCCGGTGCCGCTGAGGATAAATCCTGCGGGGAAACACCTCCACACCCGGAATCCACGCGCCCTCCAGAACACCGCTCCCCTCCGCAGATGCCGCAACCAGTTCTGCAGCCTCCACGCCTGTGGAAGCCAAACGTTCGGGGAGTGGCGCGGACTGGTAGGACCGCTGCGAAAGCGCATGCTGGGCTTCAGCTCGGAGCCCTGACCATCGGGAATTCATCGCGCAACAATAACAGGGTCGGATGAACCGCAAAGCGATTCCCGCGCCCGGATCTGGTCCAGCCATGTCGCCAGGTTGAGCAGGGCCCAGAGCCGTTTCCCGTGATCCGCTTTCCGGGCCGTGTGCTCCTCCAACAACGCCGACAACGCTTCCCGGCGCAGGAACCGGTGAATGGGCGCCCCGGCCGGAAGCAGGATCTCCCGCGCATGTTCCGCCAGCGGCCCCGCAAACCACATTCCGAGCGGCACGGAAAACCCCATCTTGCCGCGCCGCGTAATGGCCGGGGGCAGCAGATCCGCAAAAGTCTCCCGCAGGATCCGTTTGGTGGTGAACCCCTTGACCTTCCATGCCGTCGGCAGCCGGGCCGCCAGCTCAAGCACCTCCTGATCCAAAAACGGCGACCGCGCCTCCAGCGAATGCGCCATCGTCATCCGGTCGACCTTCGGGAGCAGGGCGCCCTGCAGGTAATTGCCCACGTCCGTGGCCAGCGTCCGGTCCAAACGCGAAACCGCTTTTGCGTTCCGGAAACACGCCTCCAGCAGCGCATGCGAAGCCTCGTGCCCCGCGGCCGCCCGCATTTCCTCCGTGTAAAGCGCCTGTTTGTCTGGCTCCTGAAAATAGGACCCCCACCGGAGCACACTTGCGCCCGTGGAAAGCCGGGCGGCTGCCGCCAGATGCCGGAGCGCCGCACCGAAATCCCGTTCCACAGGTTTGGAGGAATCCCGCGGAAAACAGCGCAGCAACCGGTCCAAAAAACCCTCCCGGATGGGCGCGGGCAGCAGCCTGTAAAGATCCGCAAAGGGATCCGCATAATACCGCTGATACCCGCCAAACGCCTCGTCGCCCCCGTCGCCATTCAGCGCCACGGTCACGTGCCGGCGCGTCAACTCAGACAGGCACCAGGTCGGCAACGCAGCCGGATCCGCAAACGGTTCGTCAAAATGCGCCACCAACTTGGGCAGCAGTGACACCGCATCGGGCTCGACCAGAAACTCGTGGTGCTCCGTTCCGAAATGGGTGGCAACCGCCCGCGCATGGTCGAGTTCGTTGAATGCGCCTTCCCGAAACCCGATCGAAAAAGTTTTCACAGGCTGGGAACTCATCCCCGCCATGAGCCCCACCACAATCGCTGAGTCCACTCCGCCACTCAAATGCGCCCCCAGCGGCACCTCGCCCATCAGCCGGATCCGGACCGCTTCCGTCACTTTTTCGCGGACGCGCTCCTGAAGGTCGGCGCCGTTCCATTTCGGTTCGTAGTCGAGCTCCCAGTAACGCTCGATCCTGGTCCGGCCATTCTCGACAATCAGCCGGTGCGCGGCCGGAAGTTTGCGCGCCCCCTGCACCGCCGCGAACGGCTCCGGTACGTACTGGAGGCTTAGAAAATGGTGGATCCCCACGAGATCAGGGTCCCGTGAAAAACCAGGATACTGCAGCAGGCACTTCAGCTCCGACCCGAACAGAAGGCCGCCGTCGTGCTCCGCGTAGTACAGGGGTTTTTTGCCGACCCTGTCCCGCGCAATCAAGAGGCGCCTTCGGGATTGGTCCCAGATGGCGAATGCAAACATCCCGCGTAGATGATGCACACAGTCCGGGCCATGCTCCTCGTACAGATGCACAATGGTCTCCGTGTCGGTCTGGGTCCGGAACACATGGCCCCGCGCCTCTAGCCGGGGCCGCAGCTCAGGCGCGTTGTAGATCTCGCCATTGAACACAATCCACACCGTGCCATCCTCGTTGGAAAGCGGCTGGCGGCCCCCCTCCACGTCCACAATCGCCAGCCGCCGCATCGCCAGCCCAATGCCGGGCCGGAAATAAAACCCGTCACTGTCCGGACCCCGGTGCCGGATGACACCGTTCATGGCCTGAAGGATCCCAGGCTGGACCGGCCGGCTTTCGTCGAAATAAAGCACCCCGCTGATTCCGCACATGGCTCAGTTGCGGGGTTGGAGGTGGCCGGGCATGGTGAGATGGGCGTGCATGTGGTCCAAATAACCGGCCGCAACGCGGCGCCACGTGTATTCACGTTCCACCACCGACCGGCTGGCTTTCCCCATCGTGACAAGGCGTTCCGGGGACACCAGCAAATCCTCAAGCGCCGCCCCCAGCGCGTCCGCGTCCTCCGACGCCACCACCCGGCCGTTCACACCGTCCCGGACCAGCTCCCGGCTTCCCGGAATCGACGTGGCAAGGACCGGCAACCCGGATGCCATCGCTTCGAGCACCACATTCGGCATCCCCTCATCCCGCGAGGGGAACACAAACAGATGGGCTTCCCGGTACAGGGCCGCAATGGTTGCCCGGTCCTGCCAGCCCAGAAATTCCACCCGGCTTCCCGCAGGAAACTGGGCCGCCGCGGCCTCCAAAAACCCGCGCTGGTCGCCGTCACCCACCAGTTGCAGATGAAACGCCCTGCCGAGCCGGGCCAGCGCCTTGAACAGAAGATCCAGCCCCTTCTGGCGCACCAGCCGCCCCACAAAAAGCAGACGGACCGGATTCCCAGAACCCGGCGGCACCGGCGGTGTCGGTGCGGGCTGAAAAAACGCGCCATCCACGCCGTTGGGAATCACCGGGATCGAAAGGTGCGGCGCAAACCGGGCGGCAAGGTCGCGGAGCCCTTCGCTGTTGGCAATCACGCCCGCCGCTTGGTTCCAGATCAGACGCAACGCGGGTGCGCAAACCCGGTGCTGCCATGCCAGGTCGTACGGTTGAAATCCCGGGACATCCCCGCCCCGGAGCGACACCAGATACGGCACGCGGAACCCCCACTTCAACAGGAGCCCCAGCGGGCCACATGGGATCCCGAAAAATGCCACGGCGAACTCCGGCCGCAAGCGTCGGACCACCGCAGGCAGACGTGCCGCTGCACTGGCTAGAAACGTGAGCATCTCCGCGGGCGAACACCGGTCCGGACGCTGACGGACCACCGGCACCCGCTCCACCACAAAACCGTCCTTGGATTCCTCCGCCGGCTGGTTCCGAAACCGGGAGGTCAGAACATGGGTCTCGTGTCCGAGCCCTGCAAACTCCCGGGCAAGGGCGTCTGTGGCCCGGCCAGCCCCCCCTCCCAGCGGCGGGAATTCGTAGTTGATCAGAAGGAGTCGCATGCGTTCGGGGCGGGAGGCTACCCCGCCGGGGAACCGACCTCAAACGGGTTTTCTGCCGGTTCTCTCCGCACGAATCCTGGCAGGGACGCCCAGCCGGGTCGGCGCGTTTCGACAGAGCGGCTCCAGCGCACAGAGAGGCGCAAGCCGGGCATCAAACCGGTGAAACCGCTGTAACCTTCGGTGGATCTCTCGCGAAGAGGTTGTGAGCCTATGAACCGATCCTACCGCCTCGCTTTGATCTGCGGTGCCCTTCCACTTCTCGGTGGCATCTCGATTTTTCTCCTATGGCTCATCAGCCGATGGGAGTGGTTGATGCTGGCCGGCGTCTTTACCCTCTACGGTGGCGTCGCGGTTTTCTGCGTCGGCGTCTTTGCACTCGCTCGATTCTGCTGGAGCGCGTTCCGCACACCGGAACTTCCGCGCCAACGACTCTGGCTGTCGACCCTGGGGTGCGCCGCATTGCTCCTCTCCAATTTCCCCGTAGCCGGCGGAATCGTTTCAAGTGTCCTGCGGATTGAAACCCGCTACACGGTCATGGTCCGGAACGGCTCGCAGCACCCTCTGAACGGCGTTCGAGTCTTCGGAGGCGGGTGCGAGGCGGATTTTGGCACCATTCCACCCGGGGGTAGTGTTCGGCGCTCGTTCTGGATTCAACACGACGACCAGCTCGAATTTCGCGCACTCAGCGGCGCGACCATGCACTCAGAAACCATCGACGGTTACGTCACCAACAGCCTCGGCGGACACACGACCGTCGTCCTCAACCCGGATGCCACGGTGTCCGTTTCAAATCGGGACGCACGGCGAAGAGCCATGGATTGACGAGGCCCGGGAACGGAATTCTCCCATCCACAGGTCGACCCTCCCAATTCCGCTCGGCCCCCGGACCGGACTGTGCTTCTCTCGGACCATGCGCCGGATTTACCCCACCGACCGCCACTCCGCCGGAATCCGGCGCCTCCGCTGGGCTCCCACCGTCCATCGGCCATTTTTTCGGCCCGGCCACTTTGCGCGGCGCTGTTTCCTTGCTGGGATCGCCCTCCTCCTCTCCACGCACCTGATTTCCGCAAAAATGCCGCCCCCCGAATTCGGTGCCGATCCGTTCCCGGGCGGACAGCCGCTCGGCGGCGGCGCCGGCTACAGCGCGGGCCCCGCCCGGGAACAGGCGGTCCACCAGGCGGATAGTTTGGAGTCTCTGCAACAGGCACTTGCCCGCGCCAAAGCGGGGGAGGTGGTCTGGATCGAAGGCACCGTCGACTTCACCGGAGTCCGGCTCGAGGTCCGCGAGAAAATCACCCTCGCCGGGGACCGCGGCCGTGCCGGTTCGCCCGGCCCGCTTCTGTTCGCTCGGCACACGGGGAACGAATATTTCATCCAGCTCCGGCCATGCGCACGGCTGACCGGAGTGCGTGTTCGGGGCTCGAATCCGCTTCTCAAAGATGTCGACTCCCAAAAAAACGATCCGCCGGGCTACGCAATTTCATGCGCCGACGCCGAGGTGGACAACTGCGAGATCTCCCAGTTCCAGAGGGGCGGCGTGGCCATGTTCCGCGAGAGTGAACGGGCCCGGATCCATCACAACCACATCCACGACATCGCGGCGTATCCGGTGGTTTTGGGAAACGGCACTGGCAACGGCCATGTGATCGAGGGCAACCGGATCGAATGGGCATGGCATGCGGTGTCCAGCAACGGCTCACGGGGCAGCGGCTACGTCGCCCGGCACAACGAATTCCGCAGAGTGATCCGGCCCGCGCTTTTCAACCAGAGCGGCGAGGATCCCCCCAACTGGTGCCTGGACACCCATGCGAACACCGGGAAACCCACCCAGCCCGAACGGCCGCCCACCCGCCTGGTTGTCGTTGAACACAACACTTTCCTCGCCGATCCCGGGGTGCAGGTGGGCGATGGATCGGACCTCATCCAGGCCGTCGGCCGGTACCCGAAACACGATGTCTATGTCGGCGCCGGCACCGGCATGACCACGACCGTCGAGATCCGGGGAAACCGGTTTCTGATGCACGAGAAAAGCGGGTCCACCCACCCATTCAAACCCTATGGATGTGCGGTGCGTCTGGTCGGTTTGAAAGGACATCCGGATCTGCCGGATGACCCGGCACCAACCGCAGACGTCTGGAAGGTGACTCTCGGCAAAAACTCATTCAGCGGCGCCCGCTGATCCCAGACGGCCATCCACGCAGTCAAGCGCGCAAGGCGGATTGGCCTTCAGGCAGGACGACCGTAGCGGTGCCGGGTCAAGAATCGGCATTCGGCGCGCAACACCTGCCATGCGCTTCCCCGCAGCTTTTGGAGGCAGCCGGAGTTTCCTCCCAAAACACCCATGCGTATCCTTCTTCTATCCTGTGTCGTCGGCCTTCTGGTTTCAGAATCCGTGCCCTGTCTGGGCGCGACGGAGCGGCCACCCAACATTCTGTTTTTGATGGCAGACGATCATGCCGCACACGCGATTGGCGCGTATGGAGGCCGGCTGGCTGCCCTCAACCCAACACCCACTCTCGACCGCCTGGCGCGCGAAGGCACACGGCTCAGCAACGCGTTCTGCACCAACTCCATCTGTGTTCCGAGCCGCGCCACCATCCTCACCGGCCAGTTCTCGCACCGGAACGGAGTGAAAACGCTTTCCGGCTCGCTGCCTCCGGAACGCCAGACGCTGCCGCGCCTGCTTCATCAGGCCGGGTACGAAACCGCACTGATCGGCAAATGGCATCTCGGCGCTGAACCGGCCGCATTTGACCATTACTGCGTCCTCCCCGCGCAGGGCAGCTACTTCAACCCCACCTTCCACGCGCATCCCAACGCGGCCCGGGTGCTGCCATCCAAGGCCCTCGCCGAATTCCCGAGCCCGTTGCCAACATGGCCAAAAAACGTGTTCCGATTCGCCGGCCCCGACTCGCTTCATGCCGACGACGCCATCACCGAGCTTTCCCTGGCATGGCTCAAAAACCGGCAGGAAAAGAACAAGCCGTTCTTCCTGATGCACCACTTCAAAGGACCGCACGACAATTTTGAAAATGCCGAGCGCTACGATTTCCTGTACGAGGACACTCAAATTCCTGAGCCGGACAGTCTCCGAGCCCGGGGCACCCATGGTCCTTTGAACAGCCCTCAGTACGGCACCTCCGTCTCGAGCCGGAACACCAAACGCAACATGGGCAAGACGCTCGGCGTGGATCCTGCGCTGCCGGAGCCGGAATTCACCTCGGCCGCGTACCAACGGTACTTGAAAAAATTCCTGCGCTGTGTCCGGGGCGTGGACGACAACGTGGCACGGCTCTTGGAGTTCCTCCGGAGCACCGGGGAACTGGACCGGACCGTGATCATTTACACAGCCGACCAGGGGTTCATGCTCGGCGAACACGATTACATCGACAAACGCTGGATGTACGAGGAGAGCCTCCGGATGCCGTTCCTTGTCAGACACCCCAAAACCATTCCCGCAGGACGCGTGATGGACACGCCCGTGACCAACGTGGATTTCGCCCCAACCCTCCTTGCCATGGCCGGAATCGCTGCGTCCGGAGAAATGCAGGGGCGCAATTTTCTGCCGCTGCTCCAGGGCCAGCCTGCCCCGGCCGCGTGGTCCCCGGCCGTTTACTACCGGTACTGGATGCACATGGCCAGCCACGACAACCCCGCCCATTACGGGATCCGGACCCCGGACTACAAACTGATCTTTTTCTACGGGCTCCCGCTGGATGCAGCAGGTGCGGTGCAGACTCCGACCCCGCCGCACTGGGAACTCTACGATCTCCGAAACGATCCGCAGGAAATGCGCAACCTCTACGGGGACCCCGCACTGGCCGAGACCGTCCGCCAGCTCAAAAAACAACTTGCAGATCTCAAGACGGAACACGGCGATTCCGACTCCGAGTACCCAGACCTCCTTGAACGGCTCAAAAACACGCCGTGACAGGGCCGCATCGCCGGAAACCCGCCGGAGCCCGGTGTCCCATCCATGAAACGCTGCACCGCGCCGTCTGGAAGCTCAGGGCTCCGGTTTCCACCCATTCCCCTGGGCAACCAGCCCTTCCCGCACAGCGAGCGAAACGGCGGCCGTGGCGCAGTTCACATGCAGCTTCCGGTAAATGGCGCGGGTGACGTAGTCGGCCGTGTGCAGGTTGAGGCCGGTGGCTTCGGCGATTTGTTTCCGGGGCATCCCGGCGACCATGCACTCCAGAACCGCTTTTTCCCGGTCGGTCAGCGCGTAGTCGTTCTTCGGCGGGGCAAGTTTTGCGAACATCGTCAGCACACGCGCTGCGACCCGCGGGTTCATTGGAGAACCGCCCACCAGCGCCTGCTCGATCGCTTGGAGCACGGACTCCATCGGCTCAGATTTGAGCAGGTACCCGGAGGCGCCCGCACAGATCGCCTGGAAGATCTTGTCGTCATCCTCGAACACCGTGAGAATCAAAATGCTCGCGGCAGGTGCCCGCGTTTTCAGATGCGCGATCCCTTCAATGCCGCTCATCCCGGGCAGCCCGACATCCAGCAGGATCACCTCAGGCACAGCCACCGCTCCCGCCAGTGCGGCCTCGCACGATTCAAACGCTTCCGGCGCATGGACAGGCTTCAGCGCCCGCTCCAGCCCGCGCCGGAACAGGGCGTTGTCCTCAATAATCCAAATCGCGGCCATGGGTTCAGGGTGCGCCAGGCGGCTCGCCCGACACCGCGTGTTTGAGCGGAACCCGGAGCTCAAGGCAAGTGCCCGTTCCCGGTCGGGAGCGAATTTCAAAGAGCGCATGCAATGACCGCGCCCGTTCGCGCAATGAGATCAGACCAATTCCATCCGTCGCATTCGCCGGATCGAATCCACGTCCGTCATCGGAAACCGAAAGCCGCCAGAAAGAACCGTCCATCCGGAAACAAATTTCAACCCGGCTGGCCGTGGCATGCCGGACAATGTTCGCGAGTGTTTCTTTGAAAAACAAAAAGATCTGGCGGGCCGCTTCTGGCTGCCACCGGGCCCGGGACGCCTCGGAATCCAAACTCCACTCCACAGTCTGTCGGGAAAGAAGCCGCGCGGCCACCTTCTGCAACTGGCCGGACAGGTCGATCCCCGCCTCTTCCCGGGCGCCCGCCGTCCAGAGCACCTCGCGCATCGCATCGGTGGTTTCTCGGGCGATCCGGTGGATATCCGCCCAGTCCGCCTGTTCCGGGCCGTCGGTCCGTGCCGCCAGTTCGCTCAGGACCGCAATCCCGGCAAGGTTGCTGCCCACCTCGTCGTGCATGTCCCGCGCAAGCCGTGCCCGGAACTTTTCGAGTTCCCGTTTCTGGCGCCGGGCGGAGCGGATCATCCAGCCTGCACCCGCCAAGGAAAGCGCCGCCAGACCAACACCCCCAGCCATCAGAGCCCGTGTCCGGGCCTGCTTCTGGAGGTCCGGAAGCCGTGCGTCGAATCCGGCGATCCTTTTCTGCAGCGCCCCGCGCCGCTCCCAGTTCGCTAGCCAAACCGGCAACTCCTGCAACTGCCCAAAGCTCGCGTACCCATCCGTCAGATCCTGCAACGGACGGTTCCGCGGATCGTCGCCGGAGGACGAAACCGCTTTGCCCAATGCCACGTTCTTTCCCCCGGAATACACCTGCAACTCGGACACCGCAAAAGAGTCTGCCCCAGGTTTCTCAAGCTTCACCGCGACCACCCGCACAAACCGCCCCGGGATCCCCCGCAGGGGAAGCGTGACCGGATTGTTGCCGGGATTCGGAAAATCCGTTCCCTTGGAATCCCAGACAGTCTGCGCAGCGGCCATGGAGGGATCTTCGGAAACATCGATCCTGAACTGGAGCGGAAACCGGAAACCCGGGACATCCGCACCCTGACGCGCGTGGAGCGGGTGGATCCGGATTTCGTCAATCGGCTGCGGGGAACCCAGATCCACGGCCATCCATGCGGGACTGGCGTCTTTTCCAACCTTGGCAAACAGGGCGTCGTAGGTGGGGAGCGGCGAGCCGGGCAGGAGCGGCGGACCGAGGGGCGACCTCCCATCGGTGAGGTTTGCCGCCGACCACCGCGGCGGGATCTCGGTGCTGCCGGTTTGTTTTACAGCCGCGCCCTGAGCCACGTTCCGGTTGCCGTGAAGGGCCAACAACTCGGCCAGCGAATAGGTCCAATACCCGTCCACCCGCGCCAACTGGGTAATCGTGAAACGCAGGTACCGGGCTTTCAGTCCCGGAGTCTGCACTAGAATGGGCGTCACGCCCTCCGGATTGAGATCCGCCTCGGTCTGGACCAAAAGCGGTCGGAACTCCTGGAAATTCGCTTGGTCGGAGGCGTCCAGACGAAACCGCGGCGGAAACGCATAGGCCCGGATCGAGGTCGCCCCAAAATTGACCGCCGCTGGAACAATCACCACCGTGTCGATCTCCCGATTCTCCCCAAGGTCCACCTGCACATACGGCGGCACAGGCGGCGGCACCGGGCGCATCTGATGTTGAATGCCGAACTCCGGCACGGTATTGCCCACCACCGGCTCCCCCAAAGCCGCCAGTGCGTTGCGCGTCTCAGCCAGTGCGGTTTCCGCCCGGCGCAGCGGGGGATGAAACAAGCCCAGCCAGTCTGCGGCAGAGGCAGGTACGGCCAGCAGTGCCGCAACAGCAAGGCATGCACTCCGGAAAATCACAGGAGTGATCCTGCCGTTGCCGTGGAGGGACAGGAAAGCGGAAAGGGGCATCGCGGGCAGAGCTGCGGATAAGCTATTTATTGACAGGAGGGTTCCACGCCGTATCCTCGCTCCCAGACCCCGATGTCTGCCCCATCCATGAGCCCATCTCTGTCTGGCGCTGTTCTCCGGCTGCTCGTCGTCTTTGCCTCGCTCCTGCTCTGCGCCCCACCCATGGCATGGGCAGCCCCTTCCGCCCCCGGATTGGAAGTCCGCACCCTTTCAAGTTCGCGTCGGACCACCGTGGTGGCAGCCGGGACGGATGGCTCGTTCTCCAAGGACATCGACCGGACCGCGCTCATTGAGATCAAGATGACGCCGTTCTCGGTTCCCAAAGAGGGCTTTGATCTCGAATGGTTTTTCGTGGCCAAAACGGTGACCGGCCGGGAACGGTGGATTTTTGATGCGGGGATGCGTCACAGCCCGAGTGGCCGGGAGAAGTTGACGGTGCAGAGCGGTCCCGTGCAGGCGCAGAGCGACCGCCGGATCGACTTTGCGCTAAGGCCGTTGCGGACGGAGGAAGGGACGGCGCTGGCGTACACGTCGGTGATTACCGACAGTTCCAGCGGTTCCCGCTACGAGGGCTGGGTGGTTCGGATCAAGAGCCGGGGCGAGGTCCTGCGGATCGAAGCATCGCTCTCGGAACTCAAGGCGCTGGCACTCGAGAACCCGCTGATTTTCGACAAAGCGCTGGGCCTGCCGCTTCCTGCTGTCCCGCAGCCCGAGTAACGGCTCAGGCCAGAGGCGTGTTGTCGTACACCAACACCCGGTCGAACATCGGCTTGCAGGTTTCCACAAACCGGCGATGGAACTCGCATCCTGCCTGGTAATGTTCGTGGTCCGCCATGGTCCGGAACTGGAGCGAACTGGTGTAATCGAACGAATGGTCCGTCACCGGTCGCTGCTCGGTGGGGGCAGGTTTTCCGATGGACGCCCCGGCAAGATAAGGGATCCGGGCCAGCAACTGGAGTTCCTGTTCAAACGTGGCGCGCTGTTCCGCCGTGAGATCTTTTTTAAGCCAGAAATAGACGTTGTGGATGATCACCCGTCCTTCATGGCACGGCCATCCGGACTGTCAATCTCAGCGCGCTGGGGCTCCAACCCGGCGCAAGTTCAGGTACCGGATTTCAGGCGCTGCCGCGCCGGGAATTCTTAGGGCTTTGAGTTTGAGCGTCCCACGCGCTGCGGGCAGCTCGAGAATACCCAGCGGAAACGGTTTGAACGCCTTCACGTAGGACTCCGCATGATCCGCGCGGGAAACACGGTCGGCTTCGGCTCCCACCAGCGGCGGGTCATGCGGCTGATCCACCACCGCCCGGACCGCCGCACCGCCAAAGCTGCACTCCAGTTCCGCGCCGGCATCCGCCTTGGAACACGCGTAATAGATTTCCACCTCGTACCGACCCGGCTGACCCACCTCAATGTCCCAGGTCACCGCGTCCTCCACACGGGTCCAGTTCGTGAAATACGAGCAGTTCGGCGCACGGCCGCTCCGACGCACCGTGCCGTGCGGCGTACCGTCCCGGGCCGGCAACGGCGTGAAATCCGAGTAGCCCACGGTGTACGGACGCGGATCCGGTCGACCGAATCCGGGCGGCAGACTCGAGGCAAACTCCCGGGCCAGGCTCCGGAGCCGGTCTGCCTCGGCAGGATGCTCTGTGGCGACATCCCGGCTCTGCCCCGGATCGGACACCATGTCGTACAACCCGCCGAGCGGATCCAACCGGTAGCGCTGGGTACGCACGCTCACCTGCGGGACTTTTCCGCCCGGCGCAACGTTGAACAGTTCCCGAGGCGTCCACGCCACGCTCTCCGGGGTCGCAGCGGTGAGCAGGGGCCGCAGGCTGCGTCCGTCCATGGGTTTTGTCCCGGAAACATCGACCCCCGCAAGGTCCGCCAACGTCGGGAGCAGGTCGATGGAACTCGCAATCTGCGGGACCCGGATTCCGGCCGGGATTTTGCCTGGCCACCGGAGGAAACAGGGAACCCGGACACCGCCCTCGTCGACGCTGCCTTTGCGGCCTTTCATCCCATCGTTCCAACGCCATCCGTTGGGGCCATTGTCGCTGAAATAAAGGACGATGGTGTTCTCAGCCACGCCGAGTTTCTTGAGATGGTCCAGCAACCGGCCGACGTTCCAGTCGAGGTTCTCGCACATGGCAAGTGCAGCACGGGTGTGCTGCAAATCTTCCCCATCCGGTTTGGAGCCGCGGAGCTGGATCGCTGCGCCATCGAACTTCTTGTAGAACGCGTCTGGCACCTGCATCGGGGAATGCGGCGTGTTGGCCGGGAAATAGCACAGAAACGGCTGATCCTTGTGCGCGCTCATGAAATCCATGGCGCGCCCGGCACAGTCGTCCACAATAAAACCGCGGCCTTGGACAATCTGGCCGTTGTGGTCCATCTCCGTGTCGAAATAGCTGCCCCAGTGCCCGGAACAGAACCCGTAAAATTCATCAAACCCGCGGGCATTGGGGTGGTAGGGATGCTGGGTGCCGTTGTGCCATTTCCCGAATGCGCCCGTGGCGTACCCGGCGTCTTTAAACACCTGAGCGAGCGTGGTCTCATCCAGATTCAGCCGTTCCTGACCGACGCTGACTCCATGCACGCCGGTCCGGGTGTAATACCGGCCCGTTAGCAACTCGGCCCGGGTGGGGGAACAGACCGGGCAAACAAAGAACCGGTCCATCAGCGCGCCCTCCTGTGCCAGACTGTCGATGCGAGGCGTTTGGAGATCCGGATTGCCATGGACGCTCAGGTCTCCCCAGCCCTGATCGTCCGCGAGGATGATCAAGACGTTGGGCTTGGCCTCCGCAAACACAGGGAGGCTCATCAGGACCACACAAAGAAACCGCAGGAACCGGGGGTGTTTCATGCAAAATTCGGGTTTTCGGACACCAAACATGAGGAACCGCCGGCGGCGAGGAAAAGTTGCGCGGAGCCGCTCCCATTCAGCGGTTGCGGGGGATTGCAATCGGACTCAGGTCTGATAGCTAAAAAGGACGATGTCCCAGCAAAACCCCACTCAACCCCAGCACGCCATTCAAATCCGGTACGAAGATTTTACCGCCCGCTTTGCAAACCACGCCTTGGTGAGCGTCGGGAATGAGGAAGTCTACCTCGACTTTACCTCCGGAATCATCCCGGACCGGCCCGGCCAGTCCGTCATGCCCATCCACACCCGGATCGCCATGACCCCGTCCGGCGTGGTGCGCTTGGCCCAACTCCTCGCACAGACCGTGCAGAACTTCCAGGTTGTCCAGGTCCAGCCCCCGGCCTCCAACGAGCCTCCGGCCGCCCCAGTGCCCGCCGGTAGCACCAGCGACGCACCGGCCGCACCCGCCGAGTAGTCTCCATTTCAGGTTTCGATGCCCGGCGCCTGGGGATCCCCACGGCGCCGGGCTTTTTTTGTACCAGAACCCAGCAGGCTGACTCCAGACCTTCCGCCCAGAGGTGCAGAGCGCAGGCTGATCGGCTGACTCTTCCAGAACTTCGCCCCCACACCGTGCCGCATTCTGCGCCGGGCTGCCGGCCGGCGTTCCGTTCAGGCCGAAAAGCTTTCCCCGCAGGAACAGTGCGCCTCGGCGTTTGGGTTGGTGACCTTGAACCCGCCCTTCTGCAGGTCGTCACTGTAGTCCAAGACGGAGCCGCTCACAAACAGGGCGCTCTTGGGATCAATCACCACCCGCACCCCGGCGGTGGGCACCACGATATCCCGATTCGCCGGACCGTCCACCAGGTCCATCTTGTACTGCAGCCCGGAACATCCCCCGCCGATCACCGCAACGCGCAGAGCCCCACCCGGCCGACCCTGGCGGGTCAGCAAAGACGTCAGCTTCGTGCTCGCGGCCTCCGTAACCTTAACGAGCTTCTCGTTCCCTACACGGTACTTGACCTCTTCCGGCATGCCTTAAACAACCACCGGAGGCCGGCCGACACAACCGGATTTCTCCAAATGCGCCGCGATGTTTTCCCCGGCAATGTCCGCCAGTTCAGCCAGAGATGAAACCGAACCGAATCGATGCCGCAACGCTTTGGCGTCCGGCATTCCCCGCGAATATGCCATGAGCCGGGAACGCATTGCCTGCATCGCATGCAACTCCGACCCCTCGTATGCCACCTTCAACCGGCAATGCCTCTGAATATGCGCCCACTGCGCCTCCAAGGACGGCGGCTCCAGTGCACCGCCCGTATCCAGAAAATGCCGGATCTCCCGGAATACCCAGGGCGCACTCATCGCCGCCCGGCCCAGCATCACGCCTGCCACCCCCGTCCCACGCCGCCGCGCCACGTCTGTTGCCCCGTTTAAATCCCCGTTCCCAATCACCGGGATCCGCACCGTGCCCGCCACCTCCGCGATCACGTCCCAGTCCGCTTCCCCGCTGTACCCCTGTTCCTTGGTCCGCCCGTGCACGGCCAGAGCCGCCACCCCTGCATCCTCCAAGATCCGCGCCGTGCTCGTCGCATTGATGCTTTCCTGGCTCCAGCCAATCCGGATCTTGGCCGTCACAGGCAGGGGCGCCACCGCCTGCACCACCGCGCGCGCCACCTTCTCCAGCAACGGACAATCCTTAAGCAGGGCGGACCCGCCGTTTTTTGAAACCACCTTGTTCACCGGGCACCCAAAATTAAGATCGATGAAGTCCGGTTGTTTCCATTCCTGGACCCGTTTTGCCGCCTCGGCCAGATGCTCCGGATCCGCTCCAAACAACTGCACCCCCAGCGGCCGTTCTTCCTCCGAGAATTCCAGGTATTCCAAGGTCCGTTCGTTCCGCCGGAAAATGCCCTCTGCTGAAACGAACTCCGTCACCATCACGTCCGCTCCGTACTCCTTGCAGAGTTTGCGGAACACGGTGTCTGTGACACCCGCCATGGGGGCGAGATAAAGGGGAAACCGGTTTTGGAACCAAGGCAGCATCGTTTCAGCATGCTTACCCTAAAAAAGAAGCCGGCACCAGCCCACGCATGGGCCGGTTCTCTGGAGCGCAAACAACGCCTTCGTCTGCCATCCCGCGCCTCTGTCACCCCTCCGGGGTGAGGGCCCTTTTGGGGCCCGTGTCCGGTGGTGGCGCTGCGCGCCACGCACCGGCTACCGGCTGGGTTCCCTCCGGGAACCGGACGGCGGCGGTTTGGGTTCCCTGAGGGAACCCAGAAGAGATGCCGGAGGCATCGCAAGCCTGTTGCCGGGCGGTGGCGCTCACGCGCCACACACCGGAGCGGGTCGATGTCTTTCAACTACCACAGTCCAAACGAGGCGCGGATATGGTCGCGGACGGCGCCCATGTCCAATAACGCCTGTTCCATGTCCTCCCGTGTGGCGCTGTCGCCCGGATAGCGGGTGGACACAGAATAAAAACTGAGGCGCCGGACCCGCTCTGCCAGGCACATCCAGTCGGGATACGCATCCTTCAGCAGGAGGAGCAATTGGCGCAAATCGTGCGTCTTTGGAAAGGCAATGGTGTCCTCACAAAGCCTCGCCTTCAGCAGTTTTTCCGCTACCTGCTGCGCGTGAAAGCAGATCGCATTGTAGGGCGTCCGGTATTCCGCACCGGCAAGATGGCGGGCAGAGAAGAAGTCCTCCTCCGCCTTCTCAATCCACTCGGCGGTCAGATGCTTCATACAGAACCCGGCCCCGAGAAAACACGTCCTGCAGGAAACAGTCGCCCTCCTTGAGCCGCCATGCAATGTCCTCCGGATTCCTCACCAGAAGATCCAATGGGAAGGACGCAGGAATTGCCGAATCAATTGCGATGGCTTTGTCCCTGTCGCGGACGCCGGAGGGATCCTTTGGCAGGACCACCATCAGGTCGACATCGGAATCCTCGGTGGGATTCCCGTAGGCGTACGATCCAAACAGCACAATCCTCAGCGGCCGGAACCGTCGGGCCACGTCCTCCGCGTAGGACTCGATTTGGCGCTGAGTGATCACCGCCCAGAATATACGCCTCGCGAGGGGCCACTTCAACTCCCTGTTGCCCCTGTGGAGGGGGGCGCATTCCGGGACGTGGCGCTTTGCGCCACACACCGGTCTCCGGATAAAAAAAGCGGTGCACCCCGTGAGGGCGTGCAAGGGGGCTGGAATGCAAACAACGCCTTTGTCAGCAACCCCGCGCCTCTGTCACCCCTCCGGGGTGAGGGCCCTTTGGGGGCCCGTGTCCGGTGGTGGCGCTGATGCGCCACGCACCGGCTACAGGCTGGCGATGCCTCCGGCATCTTGGGCGGTTCCCTGAGGGAACCCAGTGGGGAACCGGGGCGGTACCGGTTTGGGTTCCTGAAAGGAACCAAGAGGGTAGCCGGGCGGTGGCGCATACGCGCCACCCCCGGTCAGCCGGAAAAAGGCGAGGCACCCCGTGAGGGCGTGCCAGAGGGATGGAATGCAAACAACGCGCTCGTCAGCAACCCCGCGCCTCTGTCACCCCGTCGGGGTGAGGGCCCTTTTGGGGCCCGTGTCCGGTGGTGGCGCTGATGCGCCACGCACCGGCTACAGGCTGGGTTCCCTCCGGGAACCGGACGGCGGCGGTTTGGGTTCCCGCAGGGAACCCAGCGGGGAACCGGGCGGTGGCTCAGGAGTCCGCCCGCGGTTTACTTCCCGATTTCGATCAGTTCCACGTCGAACACGAGCGTCCCGGCCGGGGCGCCGCCGCCGGCGTTCTCGCCGTAAGCGAGGTCCGCTGGGATCCAGAACCGGCGTTTCTCGCCCTTGACCATGAGCTGCAGCCCCTCGGTCCAGCCCTTGATGACCTGGTTGAGCGGGAAGCTCGTCGGCTCGCCGCGCGTCACACTGCTGTCAAACATCTTGCCGTCCGTGGTCCAGCCCGAGTAATGCACCGTCACGGTGTCCGTCGCTTTGGGATGTTCCTTGCCACTGCCCGGCGCCAGAACTTTTGAGGCGAGGCCGGACGCCGTTTTCTTGGCGTCTGCAGGTGCGGCGGCCACATCGGAAGGCGCCTTGGGCGCAGGCACGCCTTTCTTAAACGAAACGAGTTCGACCTCCACCACCAGGCCGCCTTCGGGAGCGCCCTGCGGGGTTTTGCCATTGAACGCCACAGCCGCCGGGATCCAGGCCACCTTCTTTTCGCCCTCCACCATGGTCTGGATCGCCTCCGAAAGACCACCAATCCGGAACTTGTCCAAAGGCACATCCACCGGACCGCCCTGCTGCGCCGTGCTCTGGATCAAATCACCGTCCGGGCTCCACAACGCCAGCTGCACTTTGACGGTGTCCTCGGGCTTGGGCGACTCCGCGCCGGTTCCCTTGGCCACTGTCTGGATCGCAACTCCAGCAGCTGTCTTCTTCGCGTCTGCAGGCGCCTTGAGCGTGGGTGCCTTCGGACCTTTCTTGATCGAAATCAGCTCGATATCGAATACCAGCGTCCCGCCGGGCCGCCCGCCACCCGGGTTCTCACCGTAAGCCAGATCGGCTGGAATCCAGAACCGGCGCTTTTCGCCTTCCACCATCAGCTGCACCCCCTCGGTCCAGCCTTTGATCACGCCCTTCAATGGAAAACTCGTGGGTTCACCCCGCTGCACTGAGCTGTCGAACATTTTGCCGTCCGTGGTCCACCCGGAATAATGCACCGTCACGGTGTCCGAGGCCGACGGATGCTCCGTCCCTTTTCCTTTTTCCAAAACTTTCGACGCAAGGCCGGACGGTGTCTTGGCTGCATCTTTGGGCGCTGCGGCAACATCTGCGGGAGTCTGTGGCATGGTGTTTTGTGCGGTGGCTGTCGGGGCCTGTGCGAACAACACAGCTGCCAGACAGGCGAGGGGCATGAACCTCTTTTTCATAGTTTTTTAAGGTCGGGGGATTGTCCCCCGCCCACGGCGGAGGGGCCGACACTCTCCCAGCCCGGACCCGCGCACACAAGCCAGTATCCGCAAAATCCCCGCCCCAACCGGCTCACCTCATCCAACGCTCACAGACTGCACCCGCCTCAAGGCACCCGGCGCAACTGCACCGAATCAAACCGGTCTTCGCCCGCCAGAATGTCGCTGACAATCACCAGATGATCCCCGGATTTCACCAGTCCGCGTTCCATGAGCATGTTCTGCGCAGCGCCAATCGTCCGGAGCGGGTTCGCGTCAAATGGCAGGTAGAACGGCGTCACCGCCCAGTTCAGCGAGATCCGCCGGCACACCTCGTATGCCGGCGAAAAGGCGTAGATCGGCGCCAGCTCGGGCCGCATCGTGGACACGTAATCGGCCATGGTGCCGCGCCGGGTGAAAATGATGATCTTTGAGCCCGGCAACGAATTGGCCAGAACCACGGCAGAATTCACCGCCTTATGCCGGTCGTCATGCAGCACCGCATGCTGGGCGAACCCGGCGCCGCCGCTGCGTTCAATCCGTTCAGCGACCTTGGCGAGGACGCGCACGCATTCCACCGGATACTTACCCACGGTGGTTTCGCCGCTCAACATGATCGCGTCCGCCTGCTCAAAAACCGCGTTGGCCACGTCGGTGATCTCGGCCCGGGTCGGCACCGGGTTGGAAATCATGGACTCAAGCATGTGAGTCGCCACAATCACCGGCCGCCCCCGCTGCAGACACCGCTTCACAATCCGCCGCTGGATGATCGGCAGCTCCTCCATCGGACACTCGACCCCGAGATCGCCGCGGGCCACCATCACCACGTCGGTCACGTCGATGATCTCGTTGATGTTCCGCACCGCTTCCTGGTCCTCGATCTTGGCCACGATCCGCGCCTGACTCCCGTGCTGGTGCAGCACGTTCCGGAGTTCGAGCACGTCACTGGGCTGCCTGCAGAAACTCAACGCCACGTAATCCACACCCAGCTCGGCGCCCAGCGCCACGTCGGCCAAATCTTTCTCGGTCAACGGTGGGAGGTTCACCTTCACACCGGGCAGGTTGATGTGCCGGCGCGACCCCATCACGCCTTCCGTCAACACCTCGCACTGGATCCGTTTCCCGTGCTTCTCAAGCACCTTCATGTGGATCACCCCGTTGTCCACGAGGATCGTGTCCCCCACCGCAATGTCTTCCATCAGGCCATCGTAATTGACGTCCACCGAAAATTCTTCCTCACTCCGTTCCCCGCGCACAGTGAACTCGAACCGGTCGCCCGGCTTCAGATTGAGCTTGGTGGCGAGGTCGCCTGTCCGGATCGCAGGCCCCTGCGTGTCCATGAGGATCCCGATCATCACGTCCCGTTCTCTGGCCACGCCGCGGATTCGCGGCACCAACTGGCGCACGGTTTCATGCGTGGCATGGCTCATGTTCAGCCGAAACACATTCACTCCCGCCTCGATCAACCGGTGCAACATCTCCACGGAATCCGTGGCGGGCCCAAGCGTACAAACGATCCGGGTCTTGCGCATCCCTCCCCCTAGGACGGAATCTCTGGAAACGCAATTTTAATCGCTCAAAAAGCCCAAGGAGAAGGCCCCGCGCGATCTCAAATCCGCCTGCTAGGCTGCCTCACCGGTTGCCCGGTGATTTGCGCGGCTGCGCTTTCCAGATGGCCACGTTCCTGAACTGCGCCCCATCGCCTTTGTTGATCAGCGCCACCATTCCCTTGGGATCCTGAAACCGCGGATGCCGGCCCTCCACAACCTTGCCGTCGATCGTTGCACGGTATTGATCGCCCACAATCTCAAGGGTAAGGACATGCCATGTCTGAGGGTCCACCGGCATTTTCACCTCAGCCAGCTTTGTGGACTGCGTGGTCTTCGCAATCCCGGACATGTGCGTGATCCAGACCGCCTCAGGCGTGATGAATGTCCGCGCGAGATGATGGTGCGGCGCCACACCGTCCCGGACCCCAAACGCAATCTGCGAGGCTGTGCCCAGCCGGAACTCAGCCGTCACGATCAGATCCGCCGCATCCACCCGGTAGGTGCATGAGGACGGATGATGATCCGCCGCCAACTCCGTGCCGTGCAACGCGCCGTCCTGGATTTTCCATTCCCCAATCGCAGCCTGCCAGCCCTGGATCGTTCCCTTCTGCACGGCTGCCGTGGGACTATCGAAGGCGGTGGACACCACCTGCGCCACCGGCTCTGCAAGCGTGGTAGCCGGCGGCCCCGCGTACACTGGAACCAATAGAGCCAGAAAAACGGTCAGGAACGGGATTTTCATAAAACCTCCCAAGCTCTCAGCGTTTGGCTCCCGGACCGCCCACCTTGGCTACCGAGTCCCGGGCCGGACTGGGTGGCAGCGTTTTCACCCAGGCCTTGGCTTTCTCTGTCAGCGCAGCCACCAACTCCGGATTTTTTTCGGACAGATCCTCGTTCTCACCCGGGTCCTGCGGAATCCGGTACAACTGCGGGGCACTGCCGTCATGGTTCACCAACAGTTTCCATTCGCCTTCCCGCACCGCAAGACTGGGCGGCTGGTAACCGTCCGCAACGCCTGCGACCGTGGACAACCATTCCCAGTGCAGCGGCTTGGTTCGGCTCTGTTCCCCTCCCGTCCACAACCGGCTCAGGTCTTCGCCGTCTGGAACGCAGCCTGCCGGAAGTTGCACCCCGGCCAGAGACGCTAATGTCGGCAGGAAATCCACGGCACCCACCGGGTGCGTTTCGTCCACCCGACCCGCCGGCACTTTGCCCGGCCACCGAACAAGGCCGAATGTGCGGATCCCGCCCTCGTACATGCTCCGCTTCCGGGCACGCAGAACCCCGGGATTTCCGACCCCGGCATTGGCCGCATTCTTGATCCGGTAATCTTCCGGCCCGTTGTCGCTGGAGAGAAAAATGAGCGTGTCCTCGGCCAAATGCATGGCGTCCAAGGCGTCCAGCAGCCGGCCAATCTGGGTGTCCAGATCGGTCAGTGACGCGCAGAAAACTTGCATCTGGGACCGGAGATCCTGGGCTGCGCCCAGATACTTCTGCATCCATGGCCCGAACCCCGGTTCCTCAGGCCGCGGTTTCAGGTCTTGGTACAGCGCGAGTTGTTCCGGAGTCGGATTCAAGGGCGCATGGGGAACGAGCGTCCACAGGTTCACGTAGAACGGTTTGCCCGGATTCGAACGGATAAAATCCAAGGTCGCGTCCACCATCAGCCCGGTGGATCTGGCCCGGAAATAGGGGTCGCCTTTTTCTTCGCCCAAACTCGGTCCGTTCGCATGGACGGTCTTGGACACCTCAATCCCGTACTGGTCCGGTCCAGGCGCATTTGGGCCCGCGCCGAGATGCCATTTTCCAAAGTGCGCCGTGGCGTATCCTGCAGTTTTTAGAAGATCCGGCAGCGTAATCAAATCCGGGTTCAGCCAGTCGGGCATGGACCGGGCCCGGTTTTGTTGAGCGTCCGCAAAGTGCCCGTGCACATGGTCCCGGGCCGGGTACCGGGCCGTCATGAATGCCGCGCGGCTGGGCGAACAGACCGTGGCAGCCACATAGAACTGACGGAACCATGTGCCTTCCCGCGCCAGCCGGTCTAGATTTGGGGTTTTCGCGTAGGGATGCCCGGCAAAATGCGCATCCCCCCAGCCTTGGTCATCGGTCAGGATGAAAATGATGTTCGGCTTTTTTGCGGGACCCTGCGCGGACACGGTGTCGGTTCCTCCGAAGAGAGCAGCCGAAATCAGACAGGCAGAGTGAAACACGGGCCGGGGGAATTTCATGGTCCCACACTAAAACCCGGTACCTGTCAGAAGTTGCGCGCGGTTTCCACCCGAAACCGCACGGGGGCCCCGCCCGAGATGGCGGAGGCATTGGTGCAGCCGTCCGGTTCCCTCCGGGAACCGCGGGATATGCCGGAGGCATCGCAAGAGATTAGCCGGTGCGTGGAGACACCACCGGATACGGGCCCCAAAGGGGCCCTCACCCCGGCGGGGAGACAGAGGCTTGGCGTTCCTGACGCAACACACCGTTTGCATTCCACCCCTCTTGCACGCCCTCACGGGGTGCATCGCTCTTTCTTCAATCGACCGGGGGTGTCGCTTCGCGCCACCGCCTGGCTACCCTCTGGGTTCCCTCCGGGAACCAAACAGCCGCCGTACGGTTCCCGGAGGGAACCGCGGAAGATGCCGGAGGCATCGCAAGAGAGTAGCCGGTGCGTGGCGCGTAGCGACACCACCGGATACGGGCCCAAAAAGGGCCCTCACCCCGGCGGGGTGACAGAGGCGCGGAGTTACTGACGCAACACACCGTTTGCATTCCACTCCTCTGGCACGCCCTCCCGGGGTGCATCGCTTTTATTCCGCCTGACCGGGGGTGGCGCGTGAGCGCCACCGCCCCGGCTACCCTCTTTGTTCCCTTCAGGAACCCAAACAGCCACCGTACGGTTTCCGGAGGGAACCGCGGGAGATGCCGGAGGCATCGCAAGAGATTAGCCGGTGCGTGGAGACACCACCGGATACGGGCCCAAAAGGGGCCCTCACCCCGGCGGGGTGACAGAAGCGCCGCGTTGCTGACGAACGCACCGTTTGCATCCAACCCTCTGGCACACCCTCCTTGAGTTCCTTTCTTTTTTGCCTTACTTTCAAGCCGTGCGCGCAACGCTTACCTCCAAAGGCCAAATCACCATTCCGGTACGCGTTCGTACCCGGCTCAATCTCAAACCCGGCGACGTGCTTGAGTTCGATGAAACGGCCCCGTTTCTCAAAGCCACAAAAACCATCCCTCCCGAGGCGTGGGCCCAGTTTGGCCAAGGCTGGCAAGACCCATGGGCAGGCCTCCGCATGGACGAAGTGCTGGATGATCTCCGGGGTCCGGTTGGACATCCTCCCGGCAATGTTTCATGAGAACGGCCGTGGATTCCTCGGTCCTGCTGTGCATCCTCCGCCGGCAGGTGGGATGGGAGGCTTGGTGCACCATCCTCAGCCGGGCGGCGGAATCGGGCTGTTTGATCTTTTGCCCGGCGGTTTTTGCGGAGTGCTCCATCGGGTTTCCGAGCGCCCAGGAGGCAGAGTCCCAGTTTGAAGCCCTCGGGTTGATCTACGATCCGTTTACCCCTGAGTGCGCCTATCTCGCTGGACAGATTTTTCTGCGGTACCGCCGGGAAGGCGGGCCACGCCAGCAGATCCTCCCGGATTTTCTCATTGCCGCTCATGCCAGTGTGCGAGCGGACCGCTTTGCCGCCGTGGACCGCGGCTACCTGCGCACCTATTTTCCAGCGCTGCCCCTGCTGGGTACGGGCGATTGAGGCCCGGATCGGCTCACGCGCCACGCAGCGCGGCCTCCGCCCTGCCGACATGCGGGTTTCCACCCCTCTGGCACGCCCTCCGGGGTGCATCGCTCTTTTTCCGGCTGACCGGGGGTGGCGCGTGAGCGCCACGCCCCGGCTACCCTCTTCGTTCCCT
>CAIURC010000151.1 GCA_903901425.1 uncultured Spartobacteria bacterium
CCGGAGTTTCACCGGTTGGAGTGGGCCTGAAGAAAGCCGCCGTTTTTTTTGGGGTGCCACCGGCGAAGCGCGGTGGGAAAACCGCGGGTCCTGTCGGGAGCCGGAATGGGATCCTGAAGGGATCCGAGAAAGTAGCCTGCAGCGACGGCTCTGCAGGTGTGGCGTTGCCAGCGCGCGGCGCGTCTTATTCCAGGCAATCCGCGGTGCTGCTGCGTTCGACGCTCCGGCGGTGTTTCCTCCGGGAGCCGCCCTCCGCAACGGGTTTATGCGCTCACTCGCTTTCTCTGAGCCGATTCAGTCGGTCTCGAGGTTCACTGGGCTCCCGAACCTGGCTTGGCCTTCTTTTTGGAACGTTTGCCGCCTCCCTCCTCGGATGCGTTGTTTTTGAGGAGGCTCAGCGCGGATTCCTTTTTTTCCCAAGGAAGGGTCCGGTCAAACAGGACCGGGTAGGGTTCGTAGCCGTGGTTTTGTGCGAGGCCGGGCTGGAGTCTTGCGTGTTCGGCGTCGTAGGCGGCGCGGGCGGATGCAAGCTCAGCGGCGTGGGCGGGTTGGAGGGCCAGATTGAGCATCTCGGTCTGGTCGCTTTGCAGATGGAAAAGCTCCTCGGTGGGCTGCATCCCGCGGCCGCCATAGAACCAGTGGATATATTTCCAGTCCCCGGAAACCACGGCCATGGACTGGGCGGAGGGTTCGCCCCAGAAATTGAACAGGGGGAGCCAGTCGCGGACTTTGCCTTCTGGATTTTCGAGCAGAGGCCGGAGATCGCGGCCATCGAGGTTTTTGGGAGCCTGGACGCCTGCGAACGCGAGCAGTGTGGTCGCGGCGTCGATGTTGGCGGTGATGGCAGCCGATGTTTTGCCGGCGGTGGACTTTGGGAGACGCGGATCGAGGAGGATGAGGGGTGCCTTGGATCCTTCCTCGTAGGGAATGACCTTGTCGCCGAACCCGTGGGACCCGGAGTTGTAGCCGTTGTCGGACGTGAAAAGGAACACGGTGTTCTGGGCGAGGCCCTGGCGGTCGAGTTCCTCGCGGATCATGCCGAGGGCGGCATCGACGCCGGTGATGAGCGCGTAATAGTTGCGAGCGGCGGTGTCATAGTCCTGAACCCATTCGCGGTAACTGGTGGCGGCGCGGCTGGTATGGGCTTGGGCGGAGAGGTGGACGCCTTTTTCAACGCCGTAATTGGCAGGGCGTGTGAATGTTTTTGTGGCGGGGTAGAGCGCCAAGTCGACCGGGTCGGGAGTTGAGGGAAGGTGCGGCGCTTTGAAGCTGATGCTCATGCAGAACGGTTTGCCGGTTTGTTTGGCTGTCCTGATGAAATCCTGGGCCCATGCGCCGTAGGCGCGGGAGCAGTGGGGGTATTGCGCCGCGTACTTCTCGATCCCCTTGTTTTTTGCGGTTTCGTAAAAAGTCTGGCCTGGGCCGCCGGCCCAGACATCGAATTCTTTTTCGAAGGATTCGAGGGGTTCGCCTTCGATTTCAAGGCCGATTTTGCCGGCGAACCCGGTGAAATAGCCGGCTTTGCGGAGGAGCACGGGATAGGACTGGTTGAACCAGCGGCGTTCGAGGTTGCCGTGGGAAAAGTTGCAGCCGTGCCGGTACTCGTAGAGGCCGGTGAGGATGCTGGCCCGGCTGGCCATGCAGATGGAAGTGGTGTTGTAGTGGTTGAGAAACCGGACGCCGTCGGCAGCAAGTTTGTCGATGTTCGGAGTAAAGACGTCCTTGTTTCCGTAACATCCCGCTGCGGTGATGGTTTGATCATCCGAGAGCAGGAGAATGAGGTTGGGTTGCTGCGCGGCGGCCTGAAAACCGGCGATGCTGAGGAGGACAAGGAACGTGCGTTTCATGGATCGGGTGGTGGGGCGACTTTTCAGGGGAACGAGACCTCGTTTTTCTGCGGAGCCCCCGGGGTGCTGCGGCCGTTGGCGGCGTACTGGTGAAGGAGCGATTCCATGCGCTGAGCCATTTCGGGGTGCGCTTTGAACAGGTCGGTTTTCTCGCTCAGATCCTGTTCGAGGTTGTAGAGCTCGCGGGCCCCCCCTTTTTTGAGGATGAGTTTCCAAGGCCCCTGCCGGAGAGCGAGGTCGTGGTTGAGGGCTTGGTGAAGCGTGGCTTCGCGCACGGGTTTTTTGGCGGTGCCGAGCAGGTCCGGCAGGAGGCTGACGCTGTCTTCACCGGCGTTGTCGGGAAGTTTTTGGCCCACAATGTCTGCGCAGGTGGCCATGAGGTCGTTGAGACAGACGGTGTCGGAGCAGACCGAGGCTGCTGCGATTTTTCCGGGCCAGCGGGCGAGGAAAGGTACGCGATGGCCGCCCTCGTAAATGCTGGTTTTGGCGCCGCGCAGCGGTGCGTATGAGCGCCCCGCGGCGCCGTTGTCGCTGCTCACAAGAATGAGGGTGTTGCCGGCGAGCTGCTGGCGGTCGAGGGTGTCGAGGACCTGTCCGAGCACCCAGTCGCCCTGCGTGAGCCAGTCGCCGTAGGGGCCGGTGGCCCCGCCTTTCTTGAGAAAGTCGGGGGCGGGCGCAATCGGGGTGTGCGGCGGGCAGATCGGGAGGTAGAGGAAAAACGGTTTCTGTTTTCGGGCGGGATCGGAGAGGTACTCGACGGTTTTCTGGGCGAGCCGGGGTTGGGTTTGGTTCTCCTCAACATTCCCAATCACGCGGTTTTGTTCGATCAGGGTACCGATGTTCCGGGCATGGGTGTAGCCGTAGAAAAAGTCGAAGCCGGCGGCATTGGGGCTTTCGAGGAGCGGAGTGCCGGTGGGAATGCTTTTTTCCGAGCCGGGTGTGCCGTCCCAGCGCATGCCGAGATGCCATTTGCCGATGCAGGCGGTGTCGTAGCCGTTTTGGTGGAGGAGGGAGGCGACGGTGAGTCGGGAGGCGGGGATGATGGGTGGGGAATAGGTGGTGAGCACGCCGTACTGGCCGATGCGTGCGGGGTAACGGCCGGTGAGAAGGCCGTAGCGGGTGGGGGTGCAGACGGAGGACGCCGAGTGTGCGTCCGTGAACCGCATGCCTTCCCTGGCGAGGCGGTCGAGGTTTGGGGTGATGAATTCGGTCTGGTCCCGGTAACACTTGGGCTGGCCGTAGCCGAGGTCGTCAAACAGGACGAAAATGATGTTGGGCGCCTCTGCGGCCGACAGCGGAACCGCTGGTGTGGCAAAGAGAACGAGAGCGGCAGCGAGAGGGGGAGTTCGTTCCATCGAGGATGCAACACGGCTCCTGCCGGAAAGTTGCATCAAACCCGGAGGCGAAGCCCGGGTTCACGTACCCGCGTGGCCGGGGAGAATGGCCGTGTGAGGTGTGCAAACAAAATCCCCGGAGTCGGAGGGGTGCCGAGCAAGCACTGGTGGCTCAATGGGGTTTGGCGGGGCTGGCGGAGAGGTCCACGCGCACCTCGCTGGCCCATGCTTTCCAGATGGCGCGCAGATCCTCAATCTGCTTGGGGTTTTCTGCGGAAAGATCCTGCGTTTCGGAGGGATCGGCGGCGAGGTCGTACAGGGCTTCCACCGGGGCGGGTTGCCCTTTCTCCGGTCCGGCCAGCACGAGCTTCCAGTTCCCCTTGCGGACGGCCCACTGACGGTCGTAGCTCCAGCAGAGGTGGGGATGCGGTTGGTCCTGAGCGCCCTCCAGAAAGGGCAGGAGGTTGACGCCATCCATGGGCCACTTGGCATCGGCCCGCACACCGGCCAGAGCCAGGGCGGTGGCGGTGAGATCCATCTGGATCACGGGCTTTGAGTAGAGGCCAGGCTTGAGGTGGTCGGGCCATTTGAGGAAAAACGGGACCCGGATCCCGCCCTCCCATGTCTGGCCTTTGCCGCCCCGGAGCGGGGCGTTCTGGGAGGCGTTGGAAGCGTTCCGGGTGATCGGGCCGCCGTTGTCGCTGATGAAACTGACCACCGTATTGTTTTCCGCGCCGATTTTCCGGAGCGCGTCCAGAACGGTGCCGATGCTGGAGTCCATGGCGGAGAGCATTCCGGCGTAGGCCCTGCGTTTGGGATCTTCAATGCTGGCGAATTTTTGGCGGAGCTCTTCCGGCGGTTCCATGGGGGTATGGACGGCATTGAACGCGAGGTAGAGGAAGAAGGGGTGTTCTGGTTTCTGGCGTTCGACGAATGCCGCGGCCTCCCGGCCAAAAGCGGTGGTGGCGTACTCGGTGAGTTGGACCCGTTCGTTGTTCCGGAGGATCTGGGTGTACAGGTTCTCCTTGGCATCGGGCTTTTTGGGTTTGTCGGGAAAATAGCTCCGGCCGCCCCCGAGGAACCCGTAGAATTCGTCGAACCCGCGCTGGTTGGGGTGGCAGTCGGGTTGTTCGCCGAGGTGCCATTTGCCGATGAGGGCGGTGTGGTAACCGGCCTTTTTGAGGTAACCCGCCACGAGGGGCACCGCCGGATCGAGCCCGGGTTTTCCTGGGGGCAGCCAGTCATGGACGCCATCCCGGTGATGGTACCGGCCGGTCATGAGCGCGGCGCGGGTGGGACTGCAGACTGCGCCGGTGACATAGCCATCGGTAAACCGGATGCCGGAGGCCGCGAGGGCATCGAGGTGTGGGGTGGGCACGTCTTTGCAGCCCTGAACTCCGCAATCGGCGTACCCCATGTCGTCGGCGACGATGAAAACGAGGTTGGGAGCGGCGTGGGAGAGCGCGGGGAGCAGGCTGGCGAGAACGGCGAGGAGGAGGGGGGATGAGAACTTCATGGCAGGAGACGTCCACAGGGTTCAACCCGGGCAACCGGGTTTTGTTGCCCGCATTTTCGAGGCCCGACTAAGAGTCGCGGACGTGGTGGGTTTTGAGGCTGGAAAAAGAGGGGGGCAGAGGTAAGTCTTCAGAGGTTTAAATCCCCCTGATTCCCCATGAGATGGATCCCATTTTTGCTCCTTCCCCTCTGTGCTTCCGCCAACGACGCAGCGTGGCTGCGGGAAAAGGGCACTTTGGTGTTTTCAGACACGTTTGACCGTGAGGAAGACGGCAACGGTCTCCGGGCGATTGGGAACGGTTGGGAGAGCGCCACGGCGGATCGTGCGCCGCAGGTGAAACAGGCGGATCTCGATGGAGGGATCCTGAAGATCGCAAGTGACGGCAAAGCGGCCGGACACGGCGTCCACATTCATCACGACGCGGGGTTTGCCGATGGCGGCACCACGTTGCGGTTCCGGTTTCCGGGATTGAACAAGGGGGAAACGCTGACCGTGGGGCATGTGGACCGGGAGATGAAGGGGGTTCATGCCGGCCACCTGTGTTATGCCAACCTGTACCCGACGGGCATCCTGCTGCGGGACCACAAGACCGGGGTCAGCGAGGACGGTGTCCGTGCACGGCGTTCGGTTTTTTTGGAAAAGAAAGAAAAACTGCCCGCAGATTTGGAGGCCTTTTTACAGACCAAGGAGAAGAGCGTGCCTTGGAAGTCAGACAACGAGTGGCACGATCTGGCGCTGGTTTTTGAGGGGGACGAGATGCGGCTGAGCATTGATGGGAAACAGGTGGCTGCGCATCGTTCGGAAGGGTTTTCCCATCCGGTCAAACGCTGGCTAAGTTTCAACGCGTCTAACACCGTCTGGATCGACGATGTGAAGGTGTGGCGGATTAAATAGCCCAGATTCAGGTCCTTGTCCGCCGGTGAGTGTATCGCCAGGATGCGGGAGTGCCGAAGCGGCGCGACGCCCGTGGTGGTGTTTGACCAGATTCATCCACTCCGTCATCCGGCCCGGGTGCTCAAGATCGGTGCAAAGAAGGAGCAGCGGGAATTTTTCCGTGGTCCCGAGCCTCTGGGCCGGGAGACGGTTTTTTTTCTTCCGCGGCCACGGAACGCAGCAGTTTTTCAAAGTGGGAAGAGGTGTTGGCGTAAAACGGGTAGGCGCAGTCTGCCGCCATGGGCCGGTACCGGAAATGTTTGTAGGACCAGAGGTATTCCCAGGGCCGTTTCCGGAGGATGGGCTCGAAGTGGTCCCAGCACAGTTGCGCGATCTGGCGGGTGGAAGCGTCCGGCGGGAACTCGATGGGGGGATGAATGCGGACCATGCAGCGGCCATCGGGAAGGGGTTCGGTTTCCATGGGAACCAGGAGCGCGCCGGCCCGCTGCGCGAGGATGGCGTGGAGGAGCGGGGTGGAGTTGAGTCGGCCGAAACTGCGGAGCACCGTGGCGGCCTGCTTGGGGTTGACCGTCAGATCAATGAGCATCCCGGTGGATTCCCCCCGTTTGACTGCACGGAGCATGCGCAGGATGGAGTTCTCCTGGGCAACCACGCGGGCACCGGCTTCTTCCCGGACTTTCCTGAAAATCTCGGTGAGCGCCGGGTTTTTGAAGTTTTCGGCGAGGGTCATGTTGGGCTGGTTGTGGAACCCGCAGTAGGCGTTCGCCATTTCCCAGTTGCCCTGATGCACGCACATGAAAACCGCGCCTACGCCTCTTTCGCGCATCACCTGCTGGACGTGGTCCAGGCCTTCCCCGATCAGCCATTCCCGGTAGTTTTCCCGGTTGAGGCGCGGAACCCAGAACAGCTCCAGCATGGTCCGTGCAAAATTCCGGAAGGAAGCCGCCGCGATCTGGTAGCGTTCCGACTCCGAAAGGGAGTCGCCGAAGGCGCATTCCAGGTTGGCCAGGGCAATCGCCCGGCTCCGGGAGTCGAGGCGGAACCCGACTTCCCCGATGAAGTTTGCCAGCCGGACACAGCGTTGCCGGGAGAGCTTGGGAATGCCCCATGCCAGGAGACGGCATCCGAGTGTCTCCAGATGGTGACGGAATCTTTTCCAGCGGTTCATGCCAAACCCCTGCGGGAAAACCGGGTGGCCGCAAGAAAAAAAGCGACCTGACCGGTCTGGGATGCGAGAGTGTGGGGATGGATTCCCCGTTGAACCGCGTGCTTTTTCGATTGCTCCAGCAGCCCACGGCTCCGTTTCACGAGGGGCAGGTCGCAGCGGTGATCCGGGCGGAACTGGAGGGGTGTCCCCATGTGCGCCTCACAGAGGATCCTTCCGGCAACCTCATGGCCGAGTACCGGCGCGGACCGGGGCCGGCCCGCTGGGCGTTTGCGGCCCACATGGATCATCCCGCCTATGTCCGCGATCCCGACTCGGGGAAACCGGTTTTCCTGGGAGGCGTTCCTCAGAAATACCGGGTCTCCAACCCGCCGGTACGCGACTTTGGGCCGTTTGCGATGTGGGATCTGCCGGAGTGCGAGGTTCATGAGGGCCGGGTGTATTCCCGGGCTTGTGACGATCTGGTGGGATGCGCGGTGATCGTGCGGTTGCTGCAGGAACTCGAGGAAACCGGCTCGGAGGCGCATGTGTACGGCCTTTTCACCCGGGCGGAGGAAGTGGGTTTTGTGGGTGCAGTGAAGCTGGCGCAAACCGGGATCGTGCCGGCATCTGCCGCGGTGATCTCGCTGGAAACCAGTTCCGAGCGCGGCGGGTTGTGCCGGATGGGCGACGGGGTGATTGTCCGGGTGGGAGACCGGACCTCGGTTTTTGACGCCGGGGTCACGGAGTTTCTGGGGTACTGCGCCCGGCAATCAGAGATTCCTTTCCAGCGGGCCTTGATGAGCGGCGGGACCTGCGAGGCGTCTGCCTACCGGGTGTACGGATACACCACTGGAGCCCTCTGTGTTGCGTTGGGGAACTACCACAACTGCGGGGAAGCCGACCGGATCGCGCCGGAATTTGTGGATCTGGGGGATGTGCAGTCCATGAGCCGGTTGTGTTTCCGAGTGGCGGTGACCGAGCCCGCAGGCCAGGCGATGGCCGAGTTCAAGAGCCGGATCGAGAAAGCGGTGGAGGAGCATGCGCGGTTCATGAATTGAACGGCGTCAGGGCCGCGATCCACTGGGTAGGCTCAGGCTTTGAGAAGCTCCGAGATCCGTTTTCCTGCCTCGATCACGAGCGGGGCAAGGAGTTGCTCTTTTTCCGGGGTGAGCCTCGGCACGGGAGCGGTGATCCAGACGGCGGCGCAGGCTCTTCCCTCGCGATCCCAGACAGGCGCTCCGAGGCAGTTGAGGCCTTCCAAGGTTTCGCCATGGTCGAGCGCATAGCCCGTTTTCCGGGTTTTTTCGAGTTCATCCGCGAACGCGTCTCTGCGGACGATGGTGTGTTTGGTTACGGGCTCCAGCGGGATTTCTTGGAGCGTCCTTTTGAGTTCCGCCTCTTGCAGCCAGGCCAGCATGACCTTGCCCGGGGCGCCCGAATGCAGCCCCCCGCGGGCTCCCGCTTCGACGTAGTACTTGAAGGGATGAAGACCGATGGCCCGCTCCAGAACCACGCAATCCCAGCCGGAGCGGATGCCGATATGGGCGGATTCGCCGGTGGCATCGCGGAGCCAACAGAGAACGGGCCACGCGAGTTGTCCCAGGCTACGCTCCTCCTTTTTGGGCTGAGCCAAAGAGAGCAGGCGCTGGGTAAGAAGAAAGCGACTCCCCGAATCATCCCGCTCAATGTACCCGTGGACGGTGAGCGCTTTGGTAAGACGGAAAGTCAGGTTGGCCGAGAACTTCAGTGCCACGCGGATTTCGGCGGTGGTAACGCCATCCGTGTGGGCGCTAATGAACTCCAAAAGCGCCAGTGCCCGGTCAAGGGCGGGTGTCTGAACTCCGGAATCGCGGACCGTGAACTCGGAGGAGGCTGTCCGTGCGGATTTTTTGGGGGGGACGTTTTTTGCGAGCGCTGCACTTTTTTTCACTGCCATGGAATAGCTCCTAGCACCTGGGGTACAGGTTGGGGAGCCAGAACCGAATGTCTCCAGAGCGGGCGGGGGGGGCGTGACGTGCGGGGCGGAGGTGAGTGGAAGGATGGGGGTCATGTGAGGTCCAGTTCGCGAAGGCTGCCGGTGCTAGATCCGAAGGCATCGGCGTGGATGCCAAACCGGTGCAGCATCGACACGAACAGATTGCAGAGCGGCGCGTTGGCATCTTTGGGGAAAACCAGATGCTGACCGTGCCTGAACCCGCCGCCGGCGAGCAGGATGGGGAGGTTGGAATTGTCGTGCGTGTTCGCATCCCCAAGGTTGCTTCCATAGAGAACCATGGTCCGGTCCAACACCCGCTGCCCATCTTCAGTCCGGTCCGCCAAGCCTTCGAGCAAGCCCCGCAAAAGACCGATTTGCTGAATCTCAGCCTCCGCCAACTGTTTAACCTTTTCATCGGCCTGGCCGTGGTGACTGAGGTTGTGGTAGCCATCCGTTGTGGCTTGGTTTTCGCCGAGTTGAAACACTGGGGTGGCAAAGCTGTCCACCATCAGGGACACAATCCGAGTCGAGTCGGATTCGAATGCGAGCCGTGCCATGGCGAGCATGAGTTCCAGCTTGTGGAGGAAAAAACGTTTCTCCCTGACCTCAGAGGGTTCGGCCGACGGGGGCGCAGGTTTGGGCCGAGATTCCCAGTCCCGGACGGCGCTCAATCGTTCCTCCACCTCCCGGATGGAGGTGAAATATTGGTCGATGCGGGTGCGGTCGTCGGACCCCAGAGAGCGGGTGAACCGTTGTGCTTGGTTTTGCAGGGTGTCCAGAATGCTGCCCCGTTCCTCCAATCGGTGCAACTGGCGTCCCACCTCCTCCGCATTGCCTTGGACAAACATTTTCCGGAACACCGCCAAGGCGCTGTCCTCCGCGGGTAGAAGCGCCCCATCCCGTGTCCACGACAAACTGCGGTTGGCACGGTCAATGTTGACGCCAAGATTCAGAGAACGGAAACGCGTCACCTGCCCGATTTTGTCCGCGGCAAACTGGTCGAGGGAAATCTGGTTCCGAAAGCCGCTTTTGGTGGGGCCGCGCGCTCCGGTGAGGAAACAGTTTTCCGTGCTATGTCCGCCGACGACGCCGGGATGCGAGAGGCCGCTGAACACGGTGAAATCGTCCCGGAAAGCCGATAGCTTTTCAAGGTACGGTGAAAGCGCGTAATCCCGGCCGTGACCGGCGGGGAAAAATTTTTTGGGCAGCACCCCCAGATTGTTGGAGATCAGGAGCATCCGTCTTGAAACCTCCGGGGGCTTCGAGCGCCCGAAAACCGGGTGCATGCACTCCAAGAGCGGCAGTGCGAGGCTGATGCCAATGCCCTGAAGAAAACTGCGGCGGTGAATCACCGCGGATGGACGAGCAATGTGGGTGGATTTCATAGCGGTGTTTAATGGCTTCCGGTCGTGCCTAGAAATATCCTGCTTTCAATGAGTCCCAGCAGCAGATCCTGCACCTGGTAGCCAGCGGGTGCGCAGGCATCCAGAATGGTTTCAATCTTCTCCCGGTCTGAAAAACGGACTGGTGTGCCTGTCGAGTAGGTCGTGAGTTGGTGCAGCAAATTGCGGCCCAACTGCCGGGGGGCGGCGGCCAGAATCGCCTTCAGGTCGCGGATGCCTGAAAAGGAACTGCCCTCCCGGAGGGTGCCGCTTGGATTCACGTTTCCCGCCAGAGTATACGCATACTCGTGACCGGCCCGATCCACGCCGGTGACGGTTTCCCCTTCCTCCATCCCCCGGTAGCGGGTCCGCCATCCGCCGAGGATGTCGAAGCTCTCCAGAGCGAGACCGACCGGATCGAACTTGGCATGGCACCCGGCGCAGGACTCGTTCTTGGTGTGCAGGGCCAGCAATTCGCGGATGGTTTTTGCGCCCCGGATGTCGGGTTCCACTGCAGGCACACTGGGGGGCGGGGGGGGGGGGGGACGGCCGATAATCCGTTCCATGATCCATGCGCCGCGCAGCACCGGCGAGGTCGACGAACCGTTGGTGGTGACTTTCAAAACCGACGCGGCGGTGAGCAGACCGCCGTACGGGCTCTCCTTGGGAAGCCGGACCTTGCGCAGTGCGGAGCCCTGCAAAGGCTCCAAGCCATAGTGCTGGGACAGGCGGTCGTTCGCATACACGAAATCCGCGTCTACCAGGACCTTGGCCGGAAGGTTCTCCCGGAACATGGCGGTGACAAACTCCCGGGTTTCCCGTTCCATGCTCTCGACGAGATACTCGTCAAAGCGGTATTCCGGGAACAGGCGGATGTCCGGGTCGTCCCGGCGGATATGCCGAAGGTTGAGCCAGTACCCGGTGAAGTTTTCGATGAACCGCTCGAATGTTTTTCCAGCAATCAGGCGCTGGCTCTCTCCCCTCAGAATGCCACGGTCTCTGAGTCTTCCAGCGCTTGCAAGCGCCCCAAGGGAAGCGTCCGGGCGCGTGTTCGTCAGGAAATGTGAGAGCCGGTCGGCGATTGCGAAGTGATCCGCTGGACGTTCGGGTTCGCGCAGATAGAGGAACTGCGGCGAGCTCAGGACAGCCTGGTAGCCCGCAAGAAGCGCCTTTTCAAAGGAGTCGCCTCTCTCCAGTCGGGAGATCACAAGGGTTTCATATTCCTTCAAGTCTTCTTCCGAAACCGGTTCGCGCAGCGCCAGATCCAAAAACCGGCGCAGCAGCCGGAGGGCCTCGGCTTTGGGTTCCGAGGGAGAGGCTCCGACGGGCAGTGCGTCAAACAGAACCCGGTGCGATTCCGGAGGCCAAACCTCCGGCGGGAGAGGTCCTTCGACTTCCAACCAACGGAACCCCACCCCGGGCTGGCCGGACTCCGGAAAGGGCGGGTAGCGGTAGATCGGTGGGCCACCCTTCACATTGAAGGCCAACGGCACGGGAAGCCCCAGAAGGCTGTATTCGAAGGTCTCGCCCTCGCGGAGCTGGATTACGGTCTCATAAATCCCGCCCTCGGGCTGGATGTCCAAAATTCCTCCGGTCGCCCGAACGTCTCCCGATACATCGGGCCCGGACGGTTTCCGCGCCCGGAATGTCATCGGCACCGGGTGATCTCCTGCGACCAGTGTGAAGCCAGAGAGCTGTCGGACGGCACGAGCCGAAAACCGGACTCGATATTTTCCGGGGGTGCGTGCCAGAAAGCGTTTCGGATACCCGAAATACGGCCAGTGCGCAGAACGAAACAAAGCCAACTCTAGACTCTCGTCTGCCGCTAATTTCTTGAGCTCTTCGGCTGGCATTTTAGGGCTCAACGCGACTGCCTTGTCGTCTTTTGCGAAAAACATCGCCTCCCGGTTTCCAAATGTCTCATAGCTTGGAAACAGATCGGTTCCAACGGCCCGATACCTGGCCGTTTCCGGGGGGTGTGCTTTGGTGGCCACTGCCGCTCTCAAAGCCGTCTCCGCTCCTTCTAGATACGCAGTCAGCTGCTCTCTGGACATGTCCAGTGACTCGCTGGCTTTGTTGAACCGATGCGCCTCCCGGTCTTCCGGCAGCATGTCCCGAACATCCAAGTCCGGAAGTTTCAAAACATCGCGCAAGTTGTTCTGGTACTCGTCCCGGTTCATGCGACGGAGCGGTCCGCGCCCGTGTTCCGAAACCTCCTGGTTTTCCACCTCCCTCAGCATTCCACCCAGTTCGCCAAGCACCCGGCCCCGATCGGCCAGGGAAAGCGGGCCCCCCTTTTTGGGCGGCATTTCTCCGCGCTCGATCTGGTCATAGACGCGGATCCAGCGTTCCCGGATGGCGCGGTCCTGGAGGTCGCGGGGAAGTTGGGCGAGATCGAACCCGGCCTTGGCTTTTGGTCCTTCATGACAGTCCAGGCAGTGTGTTTCCCAGAGCGTATCGAGGTCCGTCAGAGCGGGGGCAGCGCTGGCTGGGGGGGGCGGGAAAAGAAAGGCTGCAAACGCCAGCACAGAGAGAAGGGGTAGGCGGGAGCCAGGGAACAGCCGGGACCGTGTGGGGAGGGGGTGCGCGGAGGGCATGTGGAGAGTCTGTAAATGAACATAGTGTGCAATACCAGAACTTTTTCGGAGGTGTTCGGCTGACATGCGTAGAGGCTTCGGTTTTTCCGAGCCGCCCGTCTGATCACGCTCGCAGGTGTGCATTCGTCACGGGTGCAGAACCTCGGATGCGAAGTTTTCTCCGGTCCCTGTGCGTTTTGAATTCGGTGTTTTTCTGCGCTTCAACTGGGCATGCTCAGGCCACCCACGAGTAGGTGCGCGTGGAGGTGCACCAGAAACCGGACGTGGAGCACCAGGGCATCGAGGGTTCCAGCATTCACACTTGGCAGGGAATTCAGCAGCCACGAACGGACGGAATTGGGCTCGGGGCAAGAGCCGCTCATGCTGGATTCACTCGGACGGCAGAGCCTGGAGAGCAAGTCTGTCAGCACGACATCGACGCCCGACCATGCGGTTGTGACTCAGCGCACCAAGGGGCCTGCAACCATCCAGAAAGTGGCTGCTGAGGGGGGCAAATATTGTGGATTCGGGGTCGTGATCGAAGACGGCAGCACAGTTGAGGGCAAATCATTCAGTGCTCCGAGCCTGGAGCCGGAAATCCTCGAAAGGCTCCACAAACATTCTAGCAACGCGGGACGCTAGAGGGTGGGGCATTTCCCGCATGGCGGGTGAGATCCCGGCTCAAAGATTAACTCTGGGCGGGGCGCTCCGCTCAAGCAACACAGACCAAGAGGGGACTTCACTGGGGCCGGCTGTTACAGAGCTCGAGTCGGTACTGTCCCGGGGTTCGACCAAAGTAGTTCCGGAACACCCGGCAGAAATACGGGGCACGTGGGAACCCCGATTCTGAGCCCACGGTTTCCACCGTCCAGTCCGTGGTGGCCAGAAGTTTTTCGGCGGCGCGGAGCCGGAGCCTTTGCAGGTAATCATTGGGAGTCATCCCCATTTCCCGGCGGAACCGCAGATAGAACTGTTTGCGTGACAAACCGACTTGCTCCGCCACGGCATCCATTCCAACGGGTTGAGCGAGGTGGGCCTGTAGAAACTCCAAGGCCGCTGCAACCGGTCCTGTAGGGTGCTGGCTCTTTTCTGCCGACATGCTGTCGGTGAGCCCCACGAGCATCAGCGCCGTCATGTGGCGCAGTCGGGCCCTGTGGCCCGCTCTGGCTTCGCTGGATTCCTTTTCCAAAATCAAACGGCGCAACTGCTCTGCCTCCCGCAAGAGGGGGGGCGGCATTTTGAAAACCTCGCATGCTGCGGAAGCCAGACCCCGCATCCATTCCTCTCGTTCGACTGCACTCAGGGGACTGTGTCCTTCCGAAGGCAGCGCGCTCTGAGCCGCAACCCCAATCGACATGAGCTCGGAGGGAAGCCGGATTTCTTCAACCCCGCGGTGGCGAACCCCCGGCGGCACCACCAAAAAATGGTCACCCTGAACCTCCCGAATCCTGCCGTCCTCAAACTCGTAGGAGGCTCCGCCGCGGAAAATCAAAAGCACCTCCCAGAACGGGTGGTCATGCCAGCCCACGCGGCTGGACAGAAAATCGGTGGTGACTGTCAAGCAGGCCAGTTCGGGGAAGCTGATCTCCGTTCCCGGAATGACCACCTCCCGCGAGCGAAAACCGGGACGCGCTTTGGAGATAAATGGGGGATTCGGTTTCATGGGGCTTTGAGGAGATGGCACTTTTGTACCCGCCACAAAGTTAAAACACAAAACGGCAAATGCCGCTGCCCGGAACGGGTTTTTCCACTTAGAACAAGGGAGGTGTGAGGTTCCGGCAGATAAAGTCGGAACATGCGCCGCCCCCGGGGCAGGGAGCCATCTCTGCCCGCGATCCTCCTTCTGTCCGACTGACCGCAGCATCCCTCCATGAACACACCGCGCTTCTTCCGTTTCCCACCCAAGGTGAACTTGGAGACGATCCCTCCCCTAAGGCTCTTTAGCCAATACATAACCGGGATTCCCATCCGACTGCTGGGATGCGGCCTCCTTTTTCTTCCGTGCCTTGCCGGTGCCATCGAGGGACCCGAGACCAATTCTCTGGGAATGAAATTGCTTCCGATACCGGCCGGTTCCTTCGTCATGGGGCAGGACGGGCCGCCGGTTTCCGGCACCGGGCAGATGGCAAAGCATCCTGAGGAGGTCTCCGCTGCGGACTGGGATGAGAAGCCCGCAAACCGGGTGACGATCTCCCGCCCGTTTCGAATTGCCTCCACCGAGGTCACGCTGGGTCAGTACCGGCAGTTCGAGCCAGAATTTTGCAAAGGCAAAGGCGCGGAGGATGAGGCCGTGGAGGCGGTTTCGTGGAACGAAGCGGTGGCGTTTTGCGAATGGCTCTCCCAAAGGGAGGGAAAACCCTACCGGCTCCCCACCGAGGCCGAATGGGAGTACGCCTGCCGTGCGGGAACCTCCACGCTTTTTCACACGGGCGACACCCTTCCGCCTGGGCATCAGAGATGGTTTGGCCGGCTGGGCTGGCGCGAACTCTATTTTCCCGAAAACGCGATGCCTGCCGAATACCTCCGAGTGGACGGGATGCCACGCCTCCGCGTTGCGCAGACTACCCCCAACCCATGGGGTATTCATGACATGCACGGGAATGTGGCGGAATGGTGCCTCGATTGGTACGGACCTTACCCCTCTGGAGAGCAGACGGATCCCACCGGCCGCAGCGATGGCAATTTCCGGGTTTTTCGCGGAGGCCGACATTCGGAAATGAGCCGCATGCTCCGTTCGGCCAACCGCAGTGGTTGGGTTCCTGACGCCTCCTTTCCCGGAATCGGATTTCGCGTGGTGCAGGCGGAACCGGCCGCGGGCACGTCTCTTCCAGTGCCAGAGCCCCCGTTGAACGCCCGCAACGTTTCCCAGCAGACCGCGACGATTCCGCTCCAGAATGCCGGGGTTCCTTTCTTTGCCGGACCCAAGCGATACCGCCAAATTCCCGAGGGGCAGGTGGGCCCGCTGTTTTCGCGGCATAACCACAGCCCGGGCTTGGTGGAATGCCCGAATGGCGACCTTCTGGCGACTTGGTTTTCTTGCGTCAGCGAGCCTGGTCCGGAGTTGTGCAACGCGGCCAGCCGTCTTCGGCTGGGAGCCGCAGACTGGGAGGCACCCTCGCCATTCTGGGATGCGCCGGATGTCAACGACCACGCTCCCAAGCTTTGGTGGGACGGGGAGAAGACGCTGTTTCACTTGGTCTTCGAGCATGAGGCGCGCAATGTCTTGAGAACCTCCACGGACAACGGCGCCACATGGTCCAAGGCCCGGCCACTGCCGATGAGCGGTGAGCTCGGAAACAGCCTGATCCGGACCCGGGAAGGTGCGCTGGCGGTCTCCTTGGATGGGGCCTCGCTCGTGATCAGCCGGGACGGGGAATGGATCCAGACCGGTCGGCGCCGTGCAAAGGTCGATCCCATTCCGGGCGGCAGCGGGTCTTACATCCCGGGAATCCATGCGGCCTTGGTCCAACTGGCGGACGGCCGACTGATGGCAATGAGCCGGTTCGACGATGGGGAGGACCAGAAGCGGTTCGACTTCAAGATGCCCGTCAGTTACTCGAGCGACCTCGGGGAGACCTGGCAGTACGCGGCTTCCGAGTTTCCCGTGGTCAGCAATACCCAGCGCCCGGTGCTTCTCAGACTCAAAGAAGGCCCCATTCTGTTGTGTTCTTTCACGGACCAAGCCCGTGACTTGAAAAAAGGCGTTCCGGGACGGGGGCTGAATTTCCGGAGTCTGGGCGGCCAGTACACTGGGGTGGGGCTGTATGCGGCGGTGAGTTACGACGAGGGAAAGACATGGCCTGACCGGCGGTTGATCAGCCCGGATGGTTCAGCGAAGGCGGACACCAACGGCTACCTCGCCATGATTCAAACCCGGGATGGCCGGATCCAGCTCCTGACGAGTAGCCGCCACTACACGTTCAACCTCGCATGGCTAAAAGCCCTTCCACCCAACCCCTGACATTGACCTTCATGTCTCCTTCCGCCCCACCGGTTTCTGGTCCGCCACCCGCCCGAGGCATCGCCTACCGGCATCGCGTGCTTGGGTTGTTGTTTTTGCTGGCGATGGTGACCTACCTGGACCGGGTATGCATTTCGGTGGGGGGCACAACCATTCAAAAGGAGCTTGGCCTTTCCTCCGAGCACTGGGGGTGGGTGCTTGGGGCCTTCTCTCTTTCGTATGGGATCTTCGAGATTCCCAGCGGCGTGCTCGGCGACCGTCTCGGTCCCCGCCGTGTGCTCACGCGGATTGTGGCCTGGTGGTCTGCTTTCACAGCGCTGACCGGCCTGGTCAGCGGGTTCTGGTCCTTGATCGCGACCCGTTTCTGTTTTGGTGCGGGAGAGGCCGGTGCATTTCCGAATGCGGCCGCTGCAATCCAGCGCTGGTTTCCGCCCCGGGAACGCGCGGGAGCCCAAGGGATCGTCTGGATGGCGAGCCGGATTGGCGCGGCGATTTCCCCTGCAGTGGTGCTCTGGCTCCATGCGGCGGTAGGATGGAGGACAACGTTCGTGCTATTTGGTTGCCTCGGCGTGTTTTGGGCGGCCGCATGGCATTTCTGGTTCCGGGACAGTCCTCTGGAAAAAACGGGTGTCAGTAGGGAGGAAATCGCCCTGATCGGACCGTGCGCAACCTCCGCGGCGCACGGGGACCACAATGGAGGGGGCATGCTCAAGCAGACCCATCTCTGGTGGGTGATGCTGATGTATTTTCTGTACAGTTGGACCGGGTGTTTTTTCCTGAGCTGGCTCCCCACCTTTCTGGAGAACGCCCGAGGCTTCAGCAAAGCGGATCTGGTGGCGTGGTCCTGGCTTCCCTTTCTTTTCGGCGGGATCGCGAATTTCGTTGGAGGAGTTGCCAGTGACCGGCTCACCCGGAAGATCGGACTCGCTTGGGGGCGCCGCGGGATTGGTCTGGTCGGCCTTCTTTGCACCGCGTTTTTCACCGGTGCCGCTGCATTCACCCAAGACAAAGGATGGACCATTCTGTTTCTGGCCCTCGGCTATGCGGGCTCCGATTTCATGATGCCGGTTGCCTGGGGCGCCTGTCTGGACATTGGCGGCCGACACGCCGGCTTTGTCAGCGGTGCCATGAACATGGCGGGGCAGGCCGCCGGATTTCTGTCCTCGGTTTCCTTCGGGTACATCGTAAAAATGACCGGCAACAACTGGAATGCGCCGCTGCTTCCCATGGTGGTGGCAGCGTTTCTCGCTGCCTTCTGCTGGCTTCGGATTGATGCGAGCCGACCGCTGAGTGCCCCAGGGCAGTGAAGGTTCCCCCCGGGGGGGGCTGAATCCGGGGGCACGCGCGTATTCCGATACATGGTGCGGCGGGCGGGGATTCCACTTTTGTGCCCCGGACAACCTTAACATCCAGCGTGGTTAACATCCGCTCGTGAAGCGGGTTTTACTCTTCAGAGATCCAGATTTCTCAAACTGCGAGCCACTCATCCCACCCATCTTCCTATGCACCACACCACCCTGCTCCACGGAATCATCCCGCCCATCGTCACTCCCCTCTTGGAGCCGGATCGATTGGATGTCGCCGGACTGGAACGTCTGATTGAACACCTGATTTCCGGGGGCGTTCACGGGATCTTCGCCCTCGGAACCACGGGCGAAGGGCCGAGTCTGTCTTCCAGGTTGAAACGCGAACTCGTCGAACACACCTGTAAGTTTGTAAGGGGCCGGCTCCCGGTGCTGGTGGGAATCACCGATGCCGCGTATTTCGAAGCGCTGGATCTGGCGGGTTTTGCAGCGGACGCGGGGGCGCATTCGGTGGTGTGTGCGCCTCCGTTTTATTTTCCAACGGACCAGCAGGAATTGCTGCGCTATTTTCAGCAAATGGTCGCGGCACTGCCGCTGCCCCTGGTGCTCTACAACATGCCCGGCATGACCAAGACGGTGATCGAACCGGCAACCGTCCGGGCGTTGATGCAGGAAGCTCGGATCCTCGGCATCAAGGACAGTTCCGGCGACGAGTCGAACTTGGAGCAACTGGCGTCCCTGGCAAAAGAGCGGATGGATTGGAGGTTGTTTGTTGGGCCCGACGAATTGACGGAAAAGGCCGTGCTCCTTGGGGGGCATGGAGGCGTGAATGGCGCAGCCAACGTACGGCCGCGGTTGCTCGTGGATATTTACGAGGCGGCACTCCGCAAGGACATGGGCCGGCTCCGGATTTTGCAGTCGCAACTCGAGCAACTCACGCGGATCTACACCGTGGGCCGGAGTGCAGGCCGGTTCATCAACGGGATCAAGTCGGCGCTGGCGCATCTGGGCATTTGCAACGACTGCCCGGCGGAACCGTTCCAAGGTCTGGGGCCGGTGGACCATGAAAGAGTTCGCAGCCTGCTGATGGAAGCGGCTGCCGCCTGAGCTCCCAGCGCATGATTTAAAATGTCCCCCCTATGAATCAAAAAACCCAATCTCTCATTTACGCGGTGATCCTGTCCGCGACCGGAGCGCTGCACGGTGCCGATCCGGTGACCAACTCGATTGGCATGAAACTGGTGCCGATCCAAGCCGGCACTTTCACCATGGGCCAGAACGGACCGCCGCTGGAGGACTATCTGGGCCAGAAACGGTTCAAGGACCTGCATCAGATCACCGATCGGATGGACTTCGACGAAGCCCCTGCGCACCCGGTTACGATCAGCAGGCCTTTTCTGATGGGGGTTACCGAGGTCACCGTGGGCCAGTACCGGCAGTTCGATCCTGAGTTCAAAAAAAACGATCCGAAGCAGAAACCCGCGGAGGACGACGCCGCAACGGGAATCAGTTGGGAGAAGGCCGTGGAGTATTGCGAGTGGCTCTCCAAAAAGGAGGGCAAGCCCTATCGTTTGCCGACCGAAGCCGAGTGGGAATACGCCTGCCGTGCCGGAACCACCACGCTTTTTCACACGGGCGACACGTTGCCAGACAGATTCCAGAAATGGTTCGGGGACGAAAATTTTCGAGGTGTTTATTTTCCGCCGGGGCCGATGCCCGCGGTGTACGACTGGCGAAGTGCAGGCAAGCCGGTGCCGGAACAGTTGGCGTTTGGTCAGGTGGTTGGAGGCCAGTACACCGTGGAACAGGCGCGGGCAGGCGGGCCCGGTTCCCTGCAGGTGGCACAACAAACCGCCAACGCGTGGGGGTTGCACGACATGCACGGGAATGTGGCCGAATGGTGTCTGGACTGGTATGGCCCCTATGAAGGTACCCCGCAAACCGACCCCACGGGACGCGTGGATGGGGACTGCCGCGTTTTTCGGGGCGGTTTCCATTCGTCCATGATCCGCTTTTTGCGCTCGGCCAACCGCGGTTCCTGGGTGCAGAACGCGCCCAGCGAACGGATTGGATTCCGCGTGGTGCAGGCGGCACTTCCAAAGACTGCGCCGATGCCTCTCGCGCCGCCTCCCTTAAACGCGCAAAACGTCAGGCAAGAGGTGGCCGCATCGAAGTCGCTGCCCGCGAACACGCCGTTTTTTGAGGGGCCGCGTCCTTTTGTGCGGATTCCGGACGGCGCGGTCGGGCCGGTTTTCATCAGCCAGAACCACAGTCCGTCGATCACCGAGTGTCCGAACGGGGATCTGCTCGCGGTGTGGTTTTCGACGATGGGAGAGACGGACCTTGCCACCTCGGTTGCTGGTGCGCGGCTGCGCTTGGGAGCAAAGGAATGGGAGCCAGCCTCGTCTTTCTGGGATGCCATGGATGTGAACGATCACGCCCCCAAAATTTGGTGGGACGGCGAAAAGACGCTTTTTCATTTTGTGGAGTCGCGCCAACACGGGCCAAATTTGGTACGGTGTTCGGCGGACAACGGCGTGACCTGGAGCAAAGCCGAGCCGTTTCGAGAGTCGGGAGAGTCCTCGGGAAACCCGATCCAGACGCGGTCTGGAGCGATTGCACTTCCGTACGACAGCGCGGGCCTGTCGGTCAGCCGGGATCACGGTCGGACGTGGAGTGAGGCGGGCCGTCATATGCGAGGTTCCGACCATGTATCACCGGGAGGAAAGGGGCCGTGCATTGCCGGGATTCATGCGCCCATCGTGGAGCTTGCAGATGGTCGGCTCATGGCGTTTGGGCGGTTGGCACCGGAGGATCCGACGCAAAAACTTTTTGATCTGAAAATGCCGATTAGTTATTCGAGCGACCTCGGTCAGACATGGGAGTGGGCAATCAGCGAGTTCCCGGTGGTGAGCAACGTGCAGCGACCGGCCATGATCCGGCTTCAGGAGGGGCCCATCGTGCTCTGTTCATTTACGGACCAATGGCGCGAATGGAAAAACCGGAAGGGCATGACCTTCAAGTCCCGCGACGGTGACTACACCGGGTATGGTCTGTATGCGGCGGTGAGTTACGACGAAGGCAAGACGTGGCCCGACCGGCGGCTGATTGCGCCCGAGGGGAAAAGGATGGCCGACGGGTACGGCTACCTTGCGATGACGCAGAGCCGGGATGGAAAGATCCAGTTGGTGACGAGCCAGAACCATTATGCGTTCAACCTCGCGTGGGTGAAAGGTTTGCCAGGCCTGCCGCCGCTTCCAAAGAAATAAAAGAAACAGGGATCCGAAGGGAAAGTGACGCAGTGTGAAAGGTGAGACGGAATTTCCCTGAGATCCGCCCGAGCAGAGTCCCGCGCCAGGAGACCGTTTTTCCCCATCCATAAAAGCCCCATCCTAACCCCATGACACCGAACAAGTTGTTTTCCATTGGAATGCTGGTTTTGAGCGCATTTCCTCTTCAGGCTGCGCTGAAACTCCCGGCGATTGTGTCTGATCACATGGTGCTGCAACAGAAACAGGCCAACCGGATTTGGGGCTGGGAAGAACCGGGGACTGAGGTGACGGTGGAGTTCTCGGGGCAGATCAAGAAGGGGTGTGCGGACGGAGAGGGTCGTTGGTCGGTGCAGCTGGATCCGGTGGTGGCAAACGCGCGGCCCCAGGAGCTCATGGTGTCGTCCCCGGGCCAGAGATTGGTGGTAAAGGATGTATTGGTGGGCGAGGTATGGATGTGTTCAGGTCAGTCGAATATGCAGATGCCCGTGGCCGTGGACTGGAATGGCGACCTTGAGGCTGTGGCTGCCCACTATCCCCAACTGCGTCGGATCTGGGTGCCCCAGGTGGGCACGCAGGAGCTCCAGAGTGATTTCAAGGGGCAATGGGAAAGCGCCGTGGGCGCGACGGTGAGACCCTTCAGCGCGGTGGGGTATTTTTTTGGTCGGTACTTGCATCAGACACTCGGGGTGCCTGTAGGGCTGATTGACAATGCCTGGGGGGGATCCGCTGCTGAAGCTTGGATCCGCCGGAGCTCCCTTGAGGCCGATCCACGGTTTGAGCGGCTCATGGAAATCACGCGGAAGACGGAGGAATACAACGCAAGCGAGAAAGCGCAGACCGATTTTGAGGCCGCCAAGGAAAAACACAAAGGGTTGGTGGAGCAGGCCAAGGCTGAGGGAAAACCGATTCCGCCTCCGCCGCAGGGCCCCGAGGATTGGATGAAAGGCAAAGGCCGGCCAGGCAACATCTTTGCAGGCGTGCTGCATCCGATGCTTGGGTACGGCATCAAGGGGGTGATCTGGTACCAGGGCGAGTCGAACACGGGGCGTGCTTGGGAGTACCGCGCGCTGTTTCCGTTCCTGATCGAACAGTGGCGCAAGGAGTGGCAGCAACCGGAAATGCCGTTCTACTGGGTCCAACTGGCGGATTACATGGCGGAGTCCAAGGAACCAGGGGAGAGCAACTGGGCCGAGCTGCGGGAGGCCCAGACCCGGACGCTGGCGCTTCCGAACACGGGACAGGCGGTCATCATCGATCTCGGGGAGGGCAAGGACATTCATCCCAAGAACAAGCATGACGTGGCTGCGCGTCTGGTGCGCTGGGCCCTTGCAAAAGATTACGGGGTTCGGATCGCACACCGCAGTCCGGAGTACAAGTCCATGGAGGTTCAGGGGAACAAGGTGGTGGTGACCGTGGATTGTTTTGGAAGCAGACTGCGTGCGTTTGACGTCGAGGAAGCCCGCGGCTTTGCGTTGTGCGGGGAAGACCGGGTCTGGCATTGGGCCACGGGCCTGATCCTGGGTGGAGACAAGGTGGAGTTGAGCTGTCCGGAGGTTTCCAAGCCCATGGCCGTGAGGTATGGTTGGGCCAACAACCCGGTGTGCAACCTCACTAGCATGGAAGGACTGCCGCTCACCCCGTTCCGCACGGATGAATTCGAGATGATCACCCAGCCTAAGTCAGGCGCGAAATAGGGGGACACGGAATGTCCAGCGTTTTCGGGGGGACTTGAGAGAAGGGCCTTTGGGGCCCGGAGTCTTCAGGAAGGCGGGTTGTGTGGTTGGGCGCAACCCTGCTCGGGAAGGCGCCAAAGCCAGCGGTTGTGAATGCCTTGCAAGCGCCTCGGTAAACCAGATGCGCGCCGTTTCATGGCCGGGAGCCTCGTGCACCTCCACCTAAACAAGGAAAGTCGTGTCAATCCCTTGGATCAAGAGGTTCGAGGAGGCCCTCCAAAAGTTCACCCCAGCCCGACCATGGCTGGAGAACAGCTCCCAACGAGGAAGGCTTGAGATCTCGTAAACTCCTTGGGGGGCGGATCCTCGACTGTCGGTAGAGTTCCATGGCCTCGCGCAAAAGTTCGGAAGTAGGCCGGTCCTGTTCCCGCGCATAGCGCTGAAAATCCGCCCACACCAGTTCACTGACGTCGAGGGTGATGGTCTTCATCTCTTGTAAGAGATATTGGTAGGATGGCGCGTCAAGTGGATGCCGGGTGACTCGAAAGAATTGGCACGGGACCCCATGATGGAATCTGGCCCGAGGGCGGGGTGTTTTTTTCAAAAAAGAAAAGAAGGGCATTCCTCGGAGACTTTCTGGGGCGCAGTGGAGTTGTAAATGGGTAGGAGGTCCTACCAAAAATTATTGAAAAAGTCTAAGAATGGGGTGTAATGGAGAATATAGCTTGTATGCCTGCTTTTCGTTTTCCCCTGGTTCCCTCCCTGTGCCCGCTTTCAAGCCGTGGCACTTCACATCCACAGAGCCGATCCCCGGTTGCGCGTGCCATCCTCTACATGGCGTTCCTCGGTTTCGGACTTCCAGCAGTCCGCGCGGAAGAGCGATTGCTCCTGGCTGCCGACAATCAGGTGGTGGAGGTCAACCGGGCTGGTCGGGTGACGGATTTGCTCTCAAAACAGGGGCACGGCGGAATTTATGAGGCGTGGCGTCTCCCGGACGGTGGAATTGCCTATGCGCACTCGAAGGGATTGGCGGTTTTCGATGCCCAGAAGAAACTGGTGCTGGCCCATGCTGCGCGGGCCGGTTCCAAGGGGACGGAAGCGAACGGGTGTGCCGTGCTGGAGGGAGGCGACCGGTTTGCCTTGGTGGATGCGGGCGTGAACCAGATTCGGGTGGTGGACCGTTCGGGTATGGTCTGCAGTGAGACGCCGCTGCCTGCGTTGGACGAATTGCCAACGCATTCCCGGTACCGGACGGTCCGGGCGGTTCCGGGTGAGAAGGCGTTTTGGGTGACGCAGTACAGTCGGAAAATGGTGCTCAAGGTGGAGGAGGGGAGTGGCAGGGTGTTGGAGGCGCGGGATCTGGATGCGCTTTTAAAGCCGAAGGTTTCTGGGCCTGCGTTTAGCGCCTTGCCCTTGCCGGGAGGCGGTCTTTGGGTGGCGACCTCCACGGGCAAGCAGTTGGTGAAGATTGGGGGGCAGGGGGAAGTGGAGCAGGTGTTGAACGCGAGCGACCTGGGATTGAGCTGCAGGTATCTTTTGGGGACCCAGCAGCTTGAAAACGGGCATCTGATGGTTTCCTGCGGAGATTACCATCTGAAGGCGGCTGAGGAGGGCCTCGATCTGGTGGCCGAGCTGGATCAGAAAAACACAGTGATCTGGCGTTTGACCCGTTCGCAGTTGATCGAACAGGTCGACGGGCACGTGGAACCGAAAACGGGTCTGGAGGAAATGCGGGTCACCCATGTGCATGTGTATGACAGCGGGCGGCTTTCGGGCGTGTTGAATGTGCTCCGGTAACGCGTTTGGATTATGGCGTCAAATTCCCAGAGGCGGTCTGCAGGGTTTGGAGTGGGATCGGGCATTGCGGCATTGTGGTGCAGCGCCGCGATGGCGGTTTCCGGGCAGGTCCCTGCCGTCCCAAAAGCTCAGGAGCCGGCCGTGCCTCCGGGGCATCCCGAGGTTTCCAAACCGGCGGTGCAGAAGGCGTCCGTCAAACCGGCATTCGATCTGGCCGAGCGTGCCAAATGGTGGAGTTTTCAACCGATTCAGAGTCCGCCCTTGCCCCGAGGGGAGGCGCAGACGGGGCATCCCGTGGATGCGTTCATCCGGGTGGGCCTGGACAAGCTGGGCATTCCCGCGGCGCCTTCTGCGAGCCGGGGGGAGTTGTTGCGACGTCTGAAGGTGGTGCTTCAGGGTTTGCTGCCCACCGGGACCGAGTACGAGGAGTTTGCCCTAGACGATGCGCCGGACGCCTATGAAAAGCTGGTGGATCGACTGCTGGCTTCGCCGCGGTTTGGCGAGCGCTGGGCCCAGCACTGGCTGGATTTGATGCGGTATTCGGACAGCTATGGAAAGCAGTTCAACATGCCGAACTTTCAGGCCTGGGTGTACCGGGATTACGTGATTCGTGCATTCAACGACGATGTGCCCTACCGCCAGTTTTTGGCGGAGCATCTGGCCGGCGATTTTCCAGAGTTTGACCGCTGGGCGGCTGGCCGGGCGCGTCATGAATCGGTGATTGGCACGAGCTTCTTCACGTTGGCAGCCGAGGACGGAGACGAGCTGGACCGGGAGGAGATGGTGAAAAAGACGACCTCCAGCAACATCGATGTGTTTGGGAAAGCCTTTCAGGGGCTGACGATTGCGTGTGCGGAATGCCATGACCACAAGTTTGATGCCGTCCGGCAGGCCGATTACTATGCGCTCAAAGGCGTGTTTGAGAGTGTCCGGCCCGCGGGCCATCCAGTGGAAGCCTTCCCCGGTTTGACTGCCACCAAAGCTGAAATCGGTGCCCTCAAAAAACAGGTGCGCGCGGAGCTGGGAGCGGTCTGGAAACGGGATGCTGCTCAGGCTGCGGAGCGTCTTCAAGAGACGGTACGCTGGGTTCAGAGCGATGCCCTCCGAGAACCCCTGGCCGATGCGTTCAAGAAGATCCGGGCGGGTGCCAATCCCGGCACGGATCCAGCGGTGGTGAGCCTGTTGCGCGAAAAAATCAGCGACTCGGACCTGCGCGGAAGGGTGCTGGGTGCGCTGAGCAGAAACCGGCCCCAAGATATTTTGTCTGATGCATTTGGGATTTGGAGTGTCCAGCCGGGTTTTCCCAACGGATGGGCGACTGAGGAGAAAGCGGGGGCGGATCTCCAATATCTGAAGTCCGCCTGGGCCAAGCGTGCGAAGGCGGGACCCGTGTCGGTGCACCGGTTCAAGAGTCAGGCGGATCTGGCTGGATGGCGGATCACGGGAGACGGATTTGCGGAGGGGGTGAGCAGACCGGGAGATTTTGCTCTGGCTCCGGAGGGGGATGTTTTGTTGACGGGCGTGTATCCCGCGGGTCTCTACAGTCACCTGATCTCAAGTAAGCTTGGAGGGCATCTGATATCCCCGGAATGGGATTTTCCAGAAAAACGGATGGGGGTGAAGATGTCGGGATCAGGCTCCAGTCCGGCTCGGGCGGTAATGAACGGGTTTTGGTTCAGTGACGGGTCCAACGGTGACCTCAACTTTATTTTGGACGGGGTTTCCCTGCCGGAATGGATGGGGATCACGCTCTGGAAAGACCTGAGGTCGCCCCTGCATGGGATTAAACGCGGGTATTTTGAGGCCGGCACACCCGATGCACTGCCGTATGCAGCCCGGCGCCCCCGCGCTTTTCCCACCGGGGGCAAGCAGGTGATGGAGATTGGGGAGCGAGCCCGGCGCCGGGCGTGGGTGGGGATCGAGGCGGTGAGTTTGCAGAATGTTCCCGAGGAGAGCGTGGATTCCCTTCCCTATGATGAAACGCAAATCGCGGCTTTGGCGGCCTGCCGGACACTGGCGGAGATTGCCAGGGAGCAGAGTGCGATTCTCGAGGGAGCCGTGGATCGTTGGATGCGGGACGCGGCCTCGGATCGGGATGCGCGGATGCTTGCTTCTGCGCTGAAGCGGGGACTGCTTTCCAACACCTCTGGTCAGGTGCCTGAGGCTGTGGGAGCGCTGCTCAAACGCTACCGGGAGGTGGAGGCACAGATCCCGTTTCGATCGACGGCAGCCGGGGTGTGCGATGCGCACGCGGGACGGGATGTGCCGTTGTATGAGCGGGGTGACCACCAGAAGCTCGGGCCGGTTGTTCCGAGGGGCTACCTGGAGGCACTCGGGATGAAGGGGGCGTTCCAAGGGCTTCCTGGGAGTGGCCGGTTGGAGCTGGCCCGGCACCTGATTTCCCCAAAAAACCCGTTCACACGCAGGGTGGCGGTGAACCGGATCTGGCAGCAGCTTTTCGGGGAGGGACTGGTCCGCAGTCCGGATAATTTTGGGAAACTTGGGGAACAGCCGACGCATCCGGAATTGTTGGACTATCTGGCCACTCGTTTTGGGGAGGAGGACTGGTCGGTGAAACGATTGATCCGGTGGCTGGTGTTAAGCCAGACGTTCCGGCAGTCTGCGGTGGCCGTACCTGTGGCGCGTGAAAAGGATCCCGACTCGAGAGCGTGGTCCCATGCCAGACGCCGCAGACTGGACGGTGAAGCACTGCGGGATTCCTTTCTGCAGGTGGCCGGGCGGCTGGACCTGACCATGTACGGACCCCCGGTGCCGACAGCGCGGCCGCCCACCCAGCGCAAAGGCAAGTTTTTTTACACCCCGCCGGAGGGCGATGTTTTTGGCGGGAACCGGAGGAGCATCTATCTGCATGCGGACAAAAACTATCCCTACTATCTGTTCGGGATTTTTGACCGGCCGGCTCCCTCCGGCACGGTAGGGCAGCGTTTCGTCACCCACACGCCCCTGCAGGCTTTTGTTCTGATGAATGACGAGCTGACGCATGACCTTGCTGCGGACTGGGCCCGTTCAGTGCAATCCTCCGGAACCGGTTCCGGAGGGGCCATCGTGGATGCAGCGCTTCCCGGGATTTTGCAGAAACTGGCGCGGCAGCTTTTCACGCGCGAACTGGAGCCCGCAGAGATGCAGCGCTGGGTTTCGGAGGCCGGACCGCTGCGGGCGGCCCTGAACGGGAATGTGGGGGGCGGGAGCGATCCGTTTTTAAAGGAACTCTGCCATCTCTTTCTGATGTCGAACGATGCCCTGTATTTTTAAACCCATGTCTCCTTCTTCACTCTCCAGGCGTTCATGTTCTCGCAGGGAAATGCTGGCCCGCTGTTCCATGGGGTTCGGGGGAATGGCGCTCTCCGGGCTGCTGTCCCCGTCCATGCTTCTGGCGGAACCCTCCATGCGGGGGGTGTTGGAACGCTCAGGTTCGGCGGTGATTCCGCCAAATGCCGGCAAGGCAAAAAGCGTGATCTTCCTTTTCATGCCCGGGGGCGTCTCGCATGTGGAGAGTTTTGATCCCAAGCCGGTTTTGACCCGGGACCACGGGAAACCGTGTCCGATTGACGTGGTATCGCTCACGGGCTCGGGCAAGGGCAGTACCTGCATGAAATCGTTCTGGGAGTTTCGGCGGTATGGAAAGTCGGGGCTGGAGGTGAGCGATCTTTTTCCGCACATCGGGCATTGTGCGGACGATCTTGCGGTGATCCGTTCGATGACAACGGGCATCCCGGCGCACGGTCCTTCGACGTACGCGATGCACACCGGGATGCCGATTGCGGGGCACCCGAGCATGGGAGCTTGGTTTTCGTATGGACTGGGCAGCTGCAACGCCAATCTTCCCTCGTTTGTGGTGGTGAACGGGGGCAACATGCCTGCGGGCGGAGCGGTGAATTACGCCAGCGGTTTTCTGCCTGCCAGCCACCAGGCGACGATGCTGGAGATTCAAACCGACTCCCTGGTGGAGAACCTCCAGCCGCGCGATTCCTCGGCGCTTCAACGGACAAAGTTGGAGTTGCTCCGCCGGCATGACGAGGAACGCCTGCGAGCCAGCGGAGGGGACAGTCTTCTGGAGGCGAGCATCCGGAGCATGGAACTGGCCAGCGCCATGCAGTTGAGCGTCCCTGAGGTCGCTGATTTGAAGGGGGAGACCCCGGCGACTCACCGGCTCTACGGCACGGATTCCACCTACAAACTCAAGGCGATCTACGCCCGGCAATGCCTGGTTGCACGGCGCTTGGTGGAGCGCGGTGTGCGGTTTGTCGAGGTCGGGTTTCCCGTCACCGACTGGTCGGCACCGGGAAACGCGAATCCTACCTGGGACCAGCATGGCGACATCCTCAAGTATCATCCCCTGAACGCCTTCATTGTGGATCAGGCGATTGCAGGTCTTCTCAAGGACCTCAAGGCGCGCGGGCTGCTTGAGGACACACTTGTGGTCTGGGCCGGCGAGTTTGGGAGGACTCCCTTCCAGCAGGGGACGGGCGGTGTCACCGAGAAATCGGGCCGCGACCATCATCCGCAGGGGTTTTCCATCTGGATGGCCGGGGGCGGCGTCAAAGGGGGGACGGTGTACGGAGCGACTGACGAGTACGGATGTTACGCGGTGGACAAAAAGACCGACGTTCATGATCTCCACGCAACCATGTTGCATCTCACTGGAGTCCATCACAAGGAACTCACCTTCCGCCATGGCGGCCGTGATTACCGGCTAACAGATGTTCACGGAAATGTTCTTCAGGAGATTCTGGCCTGACGGCGCGCATCCCTCCCCCCCCCGTATGCCCATGAAGTTTTTTCCCTTGGTTCTGACTTTGGTTTGTCTCCCAAAGGTGTGGATTCCTGCGGCAAAGGCGGTGGCTGCAGAGCCTGCGGTTCCGTTCTCCGAGGTCTACCCGGTGCTTCAGAAGCATTGCGTGAAATGCCACGGCCCCGAGAAGGTGAAGGGAAAACTGCGGTTGGATACGCCCGAAGGATTGGAGGCGGGCGGTGTTTCCGGGGCGGTTCTGGTGGCAGGGGTGCCCGAGAAGAGTCTCCTCTACCAGCGCATTATCCTGCCCGAGGACGACGAAGAAGTGATGCCACCCAGCGGGAAGAAACTTTCCGAACCCGAACAGAACACGCTCCGGAAGTGGATTGCGGCGGGTGCCTCCCGGGAGGGCTGGAATGCGGCTCAAGCGGGTGAAGGGATCCAGGTGGCTCCAGAGATCCGGGATGCGCTGCTCAAACTGAGGGCAGCGGGCGCTTATGCGGGCCCCCGGCATCAGGGAGCCTCGACCTATTGCGTGGATTTCAGGCTGCGTCGGTTGCCGATCCCTGCGGAGGTGTGGGCGGCGCTTGAGCCGTTGGCAGAGGGGCTTGAGGAATTGGATCTCTCAGGCCAGACGCTCCCGGAGGATGCCGCTTCGCTTTTGGGGAGAATGCCGCGACTGCGCCGGCTTTCGCTGAGGGCAAGTCCCTCGGTGGCCGAGATTCTCCGGGTCCCGCATCCGATTCCGGCGCTTGAGTTTCTCAACGTGTTTGGAAGCCCGCGCCTTCCGGGAGAGCCGGAATCGGCGTTCGCTGCGCGCCTTGCCGAGTGGCTTCGCACCCTTCCAGCGTTGCGGGGCCTGCATGTCGGCGGAGGGGTGTTCAGCGGGGAAACTCTCAAGGAATTGCAGGCAGCGTTCCCGAAGATCGATATGGTGGGCGATCCGGTTCTGGAGGCGCCTCCGGACGTGACCGACCCGCAGAAGGAGCACCCTCCCGCAAGGGTACACTAGGTTTGGGGGGCGTGGACCCGGGATCTGTGAGGTGCAGAACCAGCACGTGGCTGGCAGTCCCGTTTTTCGAGGTGAGCCTTGGTTCTGTTGAGCGTTGGCTGAAAAGAAGCGCCCGAGGCAGGGAAAAGGAATCTCTTTTTGGGGACAGCCGAAGCCACGGCGCGGCCAACCGGCGGGCGCCCTGGTGCGGAACGGGGATTGGGAGCGTCCCTTTTTGGGGCCAGTGAGTCACAGAACGCGGCGGTTCCAGCCGCGTGGCGGGATCAGGAAGCCGCAGGGCGGCTCGCGGTCTTTTCGGATGCCGTGGGCTTGGGTTTTTTCCGCACAGGATTCTGCGCGGACTCGAGTTGCATGTCGCGCCCTGCTGCCAGGATGTGATTTTTCATGGCATCCGCAGCCGCTGTAGCGTCCCGGCGGAGGAGGGCTTCGAGCACCTGTCCGTGCTGATGGAGCGCTGGGGTTTTTCCGATTCTGCCGATGGTGCGGAGCCTGCTTTCCATGCCCAGATCGCCAAGGGAATCGAGGATCAGGCGAAGGATTTGGTTGCCGCTGGCCTGGACCACGGCCCTGTGCCATGCGAGGTCTGCCTCGATGGCGTCCTGTCCGTCTTGGGCGTCGAGCAAACGTTGATGGGCGGCCTCGATGATTTTCAATTGTTTGTCGGTGGCGCGCAGGGCGGCCAGACGGGCAGCCTCAGGCTCAATGGCCAGCCTGACTTCGTTGAGTTGGCGGAGCCTTTCGGGGACATCCGAGATCAGCATGGAAAGCGAGTCACTCAGGGGCTGATGAAATTTGCGGATGACCTTGGTGCCTGTGCCGTGCTGCACATCGAGCATGCCCCGCTGTTCGAGTCGTTTTGTCGCCTCCCGGACCACGGTCCTGCTGACGCCGAGTTTTTCGGCCAAAACCCGTTCCGGGGGCAGCCAGAAGTCTTCTTCCTCCGGGGTGTTCCGGATGATTTCCAAGAGGCGTTCGCAGACTTCTTCGACGAGGGAGGAGGGGCGGCGGATGGCGGTGATTTTCATGGGTGCTTCCGAGAGCTGCTTGGGCTCAGTAGGTAGCACGGCCACCGGAGAGGTCAAACACTGCGCCTGTGCTGAAGCTGCATTCCTCGGAGCACAACCATGCCACGAGGGCCGCAGCCTCCTCCTTGCGGCCGAAGCGCCCCATGGGGATCTTGGAGAGCATGTAGTCGATGTGGCTTTGCTGCATTTGGAGAAGGATGTCGGTGGCGATGACGGCGGGCGTCACGGCATTGACGGTGATGTTGGAGGTGGCCAGTTCCTTTCCGAGGGACTTGGTGAGGGCGATGACCCCGGCCTTCGAGGCACTGTAATGGGCGGCATTCGGATTGCCCTCCTTGCCCGCGATGGAGGCGATGTTGACGATACGGCCGTAGCCCCCTTTGAGCATATGGGGAACCACGGATCGGCAGCAATAATACGGGCCATTCAGGTTGATTGCCAGGACCCGCTGCCAGTCTGCAGGAGCGATCTCCCAGGTCTTTGCATTGCCCCCGGTGATCCCGGCGTTGTTCACCAGAATGTCGATCCCGCCCAAGGCTGCAGCCGTGGCCTCAGCGGCGGATTCCACGGACTCGGGACTTGCCAGATCCACGGGCACGGTATGCACGGTGCCGCGGTCTGCGAGGTCCGAGGCTGCCGTCTGGAGTGCGCCGGGATCCACGTCCCAGAGTGCCACGGTGGCTCCCGAGTCCAGCAGGCGTTCGGCGATGGCCCGTCCGATTCCGCGCGCGCCTCCGGTGACAACGGCTTTTTTGTGGTGAAGTGCAATTTGGTTCATGATGGGGTTTGGGTTGAGCCTGTAAACTGGCGTTCGGGATCCAGAAGTTGGAGGATGTGGCGGACCTCATAGGGGCGTTCCACAAGCCCCATGGACCGCGCAGAGTTCCACTGCATCATGCAGACGTGGTTGGATGTTCCCAGGATCACGGGGGCGCCCTCAGCGGAATTAAGAAAGGCGGATTTTTTCCTCAAAATCGCCGTGGCATTCCCGGGGTTCTGGATGTTGTATGCGCCTCCAGAACCGCAACAGTCGCGGGCGGCAGGAGCCAGTTCCCATGGGAGTCCTGTCGCATCGAGGACATTGGCCGGGATTCCCTCGGTTTTCTGTCCGTGCACCAGGTGACAGGGAAGGTCCACATAGAGACGTGCCCCGGGCTGGGAAGGACGTTTTTTTAGTGTTTCGAGGCTGCCCAAAAAAGTAAGGACATCCAGGACCGGATGTCCGCCAGCCAACGCCTTTCCAAGGGCGTAGCCGCATCCGGAGGAGTTGGCGACAACGGCGTCCACCTCCTCCAGCGAAAAGGCCGAGCGGTTGCGTTGACGCAGTTCCTGTACCCCGTCAAATCCCATGTGTTCATGGAAAGCGCCGCAGCACCCCTGGGTTTCAGGGACAACGACCTGGACATTGTTTTCTACGAGAACGCGGAGGGTGGCGAAGTTGATCTCACGGAAAAGCGCCTCCATCACGCATCCCGTGAGGAGGGCAACTCGTGGTCCGGTGGGCCGGTGTTGTGCCATGAGTTGGCGGGCATAGTCGGCTGTCCTTTGGAGGACGGGGGGATTGCCCTTGAAGAGAAACCGGTGCAGCGATCCGCCCAGCGTGCGGAGCAGTCGGGCCGGAAGGAGCGCGAGATTCAGGGCGGCCTGGTTTTTCACCAGATGCGCCGCGATGCGAAGCGGCCATTTGGGTTTGAACCGGCCCTCCTGTACCTGCTGGTGACGCGCCTGTTCGAGGAGTTCCCCGAAGGGCACATGGGCGGGGCAGGCGGTTTCACAGGCAAGGCAGCCGACGCATTCGGCGGTGTAAAAATCCGTCATTGGATCCGGCTCAAGCCTTCCGGCGGCCTCCTCTCCCCAGAGGCGGACACGGCCCCTTGGCGAATTGTTTTCGTCGCCTGTCAGCTTGTAAGTGGGGCAGGCAGCGAGACAAAAACCGCAGTGGGTGCAGTTTGAGAAAGGCGGGGTGGAACTCGAGCACGGGTGTTCTGCGGCCGGGTTGGGGGCGGTCGTGTTCATGGGGTTTCGAGGGCTTCTTGAAGGATTTTGATCCATTCCCGTTCGGAAGCGCGTGGGGGAGGAGCGGGCAGGTGTTTGGAATGCCAGTCGCCACCGTCTGACTCGAGTTCGGGAGCCAGAGCGGTTCCCAGTGCGAGCGCCTGTGAGGCGGGGTCCCTGAGGCCCTTGAAGTAGGCGTGGACGACCCCGCTGTACCAGAGCGCCACGCAGCGGTGTCCTTCTTTGGCGATTCTCCGGGCCAGAGGCAGGGTGCGGTCGGGGGTGGTCTTCAAAACGAGGTCCGGAATGCCGTCCCATGTGCCTTCCGCGAGGGGGGCGGAGGTCACGGACACCTGCCTGCCGGAGGCAATTTCCGAAATGCGATGGGTGTAGATGGGGATTTCTTCAGGCACAGTGTGGTAAAGCACACGGAGCCGGAACCGGTTGTTTTCGGTGAGGAAATCGACGGAATCCCACCAGTGCATCCATCCGCTGTGGATGAACTCCCGGAGGCAGGCTTCCAGGGTTTCCGGGGTTCCTTCGAGGATCGCTGCCTGAGTCTGGCCGCATTCCGGTCGGAGCCGGAGCACGTAATCGACGGGGGATCCAAAGCGGTTTCCCGAATGCAACAGGAACCGGAGCCAGTCGTATCCTGTGGTGGTTTTGGCGACTTGCTCGCCCACGCGGACGAGCGTGCCATTCGGGCAGCGCCAGTTCATGCCCAGGATGTTGTCGCAGTAGGGACCAAAACGGCAGGAGGCAGGGGTGTGGGTGGCCGCATGGATGTGCTCGGAAAGTGAGGCCGTGGGATCCAGGAACAGGGGGAACCGCAGGCCAACCGGGCTGCAGGTGGCGGCGATTTCGACCGGTGTGGAGGACGCAGAAACGCAGGCTGTGCCGTCCACGGGATCGAGGAAATGGGGGAACAGGCGTTCGGCAGCGGGTTCAAGGAGGGTGTGACTCATGGCTGGAAACTCCGGGAAACAAGAACCTTGAGCGGGTTGAGCTGGTGGGACGCGTTGAACGCGCGGGGAACGGCCATTTGGAGGCGGAGGGATTCTTTTCCAAAAACCATGGGCATGTAGGCGGCCTTGTCGTTGCCGATACCATGTTCCCCGCTGAGAGTGCCGCCCACGGCAACCACCAGTTTCATGAGGTCTTTGCCGATCTTCTCGACTTTTTCGAGTTCACCCGGCACCCGCGAATCAAAGAGAAAGTTGGGATGCAGGTTGCCGTCGCCGGCATGGAAGACATTCACTGCACGGATTCCGGCGGCATCCGCCTGATCGTAGACGAACTGGAGTACCTGGGCGAGGGCCCGTTTGGGAATGACGGCATCTTGCACCACGTAGTCTGGACTGATCTGGCCCAGCAGTCCGCCGGAGGCCTTTCTGGCTTTCCAGAGTTTTTTACGGACCTCGTCCCGGTCGCTGAACATCACATCGGAGGAACCTGCGTTGCGGAGGATGGCAGCGATGGATTCGACGCGGCGGTCAACAAGGACGGTGGGGCCGTCGATCTCGGTGACGAGCATGAAGCAGCCGCTGGGCAGGCCAACAGCCATCTGACTGGCTTCCACCATCGCCACGCCCCGCGGGTCGAGCACCTCGATGGCCGCCGGGAACGAGGGATGGGCCGATAACGCGTGGATTGCAGACTCCAGTGAGCGGAGGTCGGGATAAGTGGCTCGAAAGGTCCACACTTTTTCTGGCAACGGAAGGAGCCGCAGCCAGAACCGGGTGAAGGCGGCCAGCGTGCCCTCCGATCCGATCATGAAACGCTTCCAGTCTTCCCGCCACGGTCCGCGGCCTCCAGCCGGGCCGCCAAAGCGGTGGACAGTCCCATCGAGGGTGACCGCTTCCACGCCGAGGACGTAGTTGCTGGTCACGCCATAGCGGAAACAGTGCGCTCCACCGGCGTTGGAAGCGACGTTTCCTCCGAGCGTGCAGACAGGACCGCTCGAAGGGTCTGGAGGATAGAAGACGCCGTGGGGTTTGAGGGCCGCATCCAGGTCGTTCAAAGCTACTCCGGCTTCCACCTCGCACCAGAACGCTTCCACGCAGATTTTCCGGATGGCACGCAGTCCGGAGGTGTGCACCACGACCCCTCCCTGCACGGCCACGGGGCCCCCGGAAAGGGAGGTCCCAGCGCCCCGGAGCACCACGGGAACCCCGAGATCTCTGGCGCCTGCCATGAGTGCGATGAGTTCCTCGGCGTCAGCAGGAATGGCAACTGCATCGGGCAGGCTCCCCTTGTAGCCAAGACCGTCCGAGGCGTAGCCGGCCTTCTGCGCCGGGGAGGACAGGACACGGCCTCGGGGTAGAAGGCTTTGGAGTTGAGAGGTGAGAGTGGGGGGCATGGGGGGTTAATGCGCGGAGAACACGTAGGCCGTCCACGTCCGGTAGACTTCTCCGGGTCGCAGGACAATCGAGGGGAACTCCGGGTGATGCAGGGAGTCGGGGTGGTGCTGGGTCTCGAGGCAGAATCCCTGATGCCGGCGGTACCGGGATCCCCCTTTGCCCTGGATCTCATTCATGTAGGTCGACGTGTACAGTTGGAGTCCAGGTTGGTCCGTGTACACCTCCATGCGCCTCCCGCTTTCAGGATCCTCAACTTCAGCCACCGGGACAATGGTTTCCGATCCAGAAGCGCGTTGGAGGACAAAATTATGGTCGTAGCCGCCCAGTGGGATTTGGGAGAACCGGCTGCCGATGGGGATGGGGCGGTGGAAGTCGAAGGGGGTGCCCGAGACCGGCGTCATTCTGCCTGTGGGCAGCATTTCCGGGCCGGCTTCGGTGATCTGTGTGGCTGCAATGCGGAGTGTCTGTGCTGAGACCGAGCCCGAGTCATGTCCGGCCAGATTGAAATACGCATGGTGGGTGAGGTTGACCGGTGTTGGCTTGTCTGTGGTGGCCTCGTATTCGATGAGCAGTGCACCGGACTCCGTGACAACGTACTTTACCTGTGTCCTGAGCGAGCCCGGATACCCGTCCTCACCGTCCGGGCTTGTGTAGCTGAGAAGGAGTGCGGGGCCCCTGGGATCGGTGCGGGGTTCAGCCTTCCAAATCGATTTGCCAAGGCCCTTGAGGCCGCCGTGGAGGTGAAATTGTGTGCCCGGATGCAGCGCGAGGGAATAGGTGCGGCCCTCCAGATCGAATCTGCCCTCAGCGATGCGGTTTGCGACGCGGCCGGTGATGCAGCCGAAGTACACGGCGCCGTTCTGTTTTTCGTATTCGGGGAGGGAATCAAATCCGAGGACAACGTCCCTGAATTTTCCGGTGCGGTCGGGCACATGGAGTTCCGTGAGGATGCCGCCATAGGTGAGGATTTTGGCGGTGAGTCCGTGGGAGTTTTTGAGTGTGAACTGGTGGACGGGTTCGCCGTTCTGTGTGGAGCCGTAGGGGGTGGGGAGGGTTTGAGCTGCGGCGTGGAGGGAGAGGAGGGCTGGGAGGAAGGAGAAGGCTTTCATGCTGGAGGTCACAAGGTAAGAGGTCATACCACATAGGGTTTGCATGGGCAACCTTTGTTTTTGACTCCTCTCAGCACCAGTGGGCTCCGAGGGCCTCGGTGTACACAGCGTACAAACTGCGGCTGCCCGTCATGAAGAGCCGGTTCCGTCTGGGCCCGCCAAAACACAGGTTGCTGCAGATTTCAGGGAGCAGGATCTGGCCGATCCGTTTGCCTTCCGGGGAGAAGATATGGACACCATCGTACCCCTCGCCCACCCAGCCCATGCCTGCCCACACATTGCCGTCCTTGTCGCAGCGGATTCCGTCCGCGAGTCCCGCCACCTCAGTGCCTTTGAGTTGCATGGTCATGGACGCAAACTCGCGGCCCTTGCGGAGCCGTGTTCCATCGACTTCCCAGACCTTGATGTTTTTTGGAGCCGCTGGGTAGTGGGTGGCTCCGGTGTCGCAGACATAGAGCTTGCGGTAATCTGGGGAAAAACAAAGGCCGTTGGGTTTGTAGATTTCGTCGGTGACTATTTCGATCCCTCCGGACGGGTCGATGCGATAGACGGCTTCCTTGAGGTGGAGTTCGCCTTTGTGTCCCTCGAAGTTGCCTAGGCTGCCGTAACCCGGGTCAGTGAACCAGATGCTGCCATCGGGATGGACCACACCATCATTGGGAGCATTCAGGGGTTTGCCGTGGAAGCTGGAAGCGAGGATGGTGGTGGAGCCGTTGGGTTCATGCCGGACGACGCTTCGGCTGCCGTGTTCAAACGAGATCTGGCGGCCGGAGGCGTCAAAGGTGTTGCCGTTGCTGTGGCCGGCGGGTTTTCTGAGGGTGGAAACGGAGCCGTTGTCCTGAAGCCAGCGGAGTTGGGCGTCGTTGGGAATATCGCTCCAGACGAGGTAGCCGCCCCAGCCGCTCCATGCGGGGCCTTCAGCCCAATACATTCCGGTGTGGAGTCTTTCGACCGGTGCCATGCCAATTTTGTATTTTGCGAAGAGGGGATCGAGCACGAGCACGTCCGGTTCCGGGTAACGCACGGGTGGCGCTTCCTTGCCGTAGTCGCGTGCGAGGAGTGGGGTGGCGGCCAGGGAGCCGACCACGGAGAGAAAATTCCGGCGGGAGGTGGGAGGGTGATGCATGGCAGGTCAGAAGACGGTTTGGAAATCAGGGTCAGGTTTCGAGCCGTTGCCGGGAATCGACGAAAAACCAGCAGATGGCGCCCAGGAAATAGCTGACGGCGAAGCAAAGGATATTGATGGACCAGTTGCCGCCTGTGGCTTTGAGAACGCAGGGGACGATCATGGGGGCGAGGGCGCCGCTGACCTGGCCCAGAGTGTTCATGCTGCCTGCGAGAGCGCCGGTGTGACGGCCGCCGACGTCCATGCAGCTTCCCCATGCGCCGGGCAGGGAAAGGTCGCTAAAGAAGGCAGCCATTCCGATCGCGAGCACGGAAGACACGGGGGAGTTCAAGCGCAACGAAAGAAGCAGCATGATTCCGGCCGTTCCCATCCCACCGACACCAAGAATCCTGCGGGCATTGGAAAGGCAGCCGACTTTTCCCGCGAGGCGTACCGAGAGTTGGCCGCAGGCGAGCGAGCCGAGGCCGCCGAAAAAGAGGGGGACGCAGGCCAGAAGTGCGCGCAGCAGTTCGCTGGTGCCGGTAAAGTGTTCGCGGAGATAGGTGGGGAACCAGGTGATGTAGAAGTACCATGCATAGGACATGAAGAAATACTGTCCCCAAAGCATCCAGACGGTTCGCATCCGGAACATGGAGGCCCATGGCATGGAATGGCCGTCTCCGGAATCTTGGGTGCCGATGTGAGCAAGTTCTGCGGGGTTGACTGCGGGGTGGTCCGAAGGGCGGTCGCGGAACCAGCGGGAAAAAGCGACGGCCCAGACAACTCCCAGGAGTCCAAAAACGAGGAAGACCCATCGGTAATGAAGTCCGAGGCCGTGGCCGCCGGTTTGGCTGCCGTCCGCAAGCATCCAGCCGACCAGGAGAGGGGTGAATGCGCCGCCCCAGCGTGCGCCCAGCCAGAGGGTTCCCTGTGCGGAAACCCGTTCCAGAGGGGGAAACCAGTTTGAGAACGCCCGGGTGATGTTCGGAAAGCAGCCCGCCTCGCCCATGCCAAAGAAGAAGCGGCAGACGATGAGTGCCGGGAGGCTCCACGCCCAACCGGTGGCAATGGTGAAGAGAGACCACATGGCGACCACGCGCATCAGGACTTTCCGGGGCCCGATTTTATCCCCGAGCCAGCCGCCTGGGATCTCAAAGATGGCGTACGCCCAGCCGAAGGCGGTGAACGCGTACCCCATCTGGATTTTGTCCAGCCCGAGTTCATTCTGGATGGCTTGGGTAGACTGGGCAATGCAGACCCGGTCCACGTAGGTGATGACGGCAAGGATTGTCGCAAACCAGAGGACAACATAGCGGGCGCGGGACGCCGGAGATGCGGCGTGCGGGGGGGCGATCACAGGGGGCGGCGGGGTGTTCATGGGAGGCGTGAGTGCGTGGACTGTTTTCAGGGCAGAAACTCCACCCAGTTCAAGCCCAGCACCGTGTCCGGTTCCGGGCAGCGTGCGACCACGCAGAGATCCAATAGGCCCTCCGTGGGGAAAAGCGGGGCGGAGAGTTCCCGGAACGCGCCTTCCCCGGTGGGAGGCACGTCGATGGACGCGATCAACGGACCCTCTGGGGAACCTGCACGAAGTTCGACTCTGCCGCCGGTTTTTCCAAAGCAGCCGGCCCGGAATTTTGCGCGCTGGATGCCCTGGAGGCGGAGGTCCTTCCAAAGAATATGGGTGCCGTTTTTGAAGTGTCCGACGATGCCCATTTCGCCTTCCACCTGTTCCACATAAGCCATGCCATGGTTGATATCGTACAGGGCCGCTTTTTTCCGGCGCGAATGAAGCACCACGGTATCTTTTCCCTCGAGCCTTGGAAAGGTTCCGCCCCGTCCGTCGTCGGTATAGGCGGCGGTGAGAATGAGGACACCCTCATTGGCGCGGATGTTCTCCCCGGGTTTTTGCGGGGCGCGGTAGACGCCCTGGGCACCCGGAACGGGGGCGGTCCCGTCATTCCCGAGAGCGAGAACCCAGGCGATCATCTGGCGGATCTGGTCCGGGGTATGTTGGGGATGTGGAGGCATGGGAAGTTGTCCCCAGACCCCGGTTCCTCCGGAGAGCACCTTCTGCGACAGCCGTTCCAGTGCACCCGCATCGTTTTTGTATTTCATGGCCACAGTGCGGTAGGCCGGTCCTGCGGAGGTCGTTTCAATCTGGTGGCAGGAAAAACACGTGCTGCCCCGCATCTGTGACAGACCCGGGTCTGAAGCCCCGGACTCAGCATCCCCAGCGAAGCGGCGGCCCCGGAACTCGCCACGGACAAGGGCAGTCCCGGGGTTTGGACTGTCGCCATCGGACTCCGTGATGCGGAGGGAGTAGGGGATGTTGTCGTTCCAATCGAAGAACGAACCGTGGACGGGTTGTTGAAAGCGGACCACGGGTCGTCCGTTGCCGACGTGGACAGTTTCTTTGGCGACCGAGGATGCGCCGGCCGGGTCTGAGACTGTGACGGCGACTTCGAAACTGCCTGCCTGGTCAAACGAATGGTGGAATTGCGCGGTGTGGGAGTCTGTTTTCTGTCCGTTGACCGTCCATGTGTACTGGAGGGGGTCTCCATCGGGATCAGAAGATGCGGTGGCATCCATTTGGAAATGGAACGGCGGCACGCCAGCGTTTTCCTGCGCGGTGATCCTGGCCCGCGGAGGGCGGTTCCCCCTGCGGTAAACAATGCGAACCAGTCGGCTGTCGGAGTTCTTCCACCACTGGTCCCCGTACTCAAGCATGTACAGGGCGCCGTCGGGGCCGAACTTCATGTCAATGGGCCGCCGCAGGTTCCAGGAGGCGAGGAAGGGTTCCGGAACAAATTTTGGGGAGTCTGTCTGTGCGGTCTGGATCCAGTTCCTCATCCATTCGAAGAGAAAGAGCCGGCCGTGGTAAAACTCCGGGAATTTGATCTGCGAGGGGTTTGCGGTGGAGTACCGGTAGACCGGGCCGGTCATCAGGGTGCGTCCGCCAGAACCGACGGTGGGAAAATCGCGGGACACTAAGTTCGAGTACCACAACAGCGCGCCGCGGGCAGGGGGCAGGGCCTGAACACCAGTATTGTTGGGGGACTCGTTTTTCGGAGACTGCGGCTGTTGGACGCCCAAGGGGCGGTTTCGCTCAAAATCAAAGAGGGGTAGCGCTTCATTCGGGCCCACAAAGTAGGGCCATCCAAAATTGGCAGCGGCCCGTGTCGCGTTGAGTTCCTCGTATCCGGAGGGGTTGATCTGGAGTTCCGGGAGAACGTTCGGGCCGACATCTGCGATGAAAAGGGTTCCCGAGGTGTCATCGACGGAAATCCGGAACGGGTTGCGCAAACCCATGCAGTAGATCTCTGGCGCACCTTCCTGACCTCCGGGAAACAGGTTTCCGTCTGGAATGGTGTACCCGCCATTTACCAGTGGGTGGATCCGCAGAATTTTCCCGCGGAGATCGCGTGAGTTCGCTGCGGAGCGTTGTGCGTCCCAGTTTTTTCGCCCGGGCCGGGAGTCCACGGGGAGGCCCGGGTTCCAGTGGCAGTTGTCTCCGGTGCCTACGTAGAGGTCGCTCTTCGCATCCATCCACAGGCCGCCGCCCATGTGGAAGACATGCTCGGTGTCGTAGGGCCAGGAGAGAAGGATCTTTTCCGAGTCGGGCAGGAGTTTTCCCCGGGTGCAGGTCCAGCGGCTGACTCGCATGGTGCCGGGTGCGGATTCCGGGCAGAACAGGGTGAAGAGGTGGCCTGAAACCTGAAAGTCGCGGGCGATAGCCAGACCGAGGAGGCCGACTTCCCCAGCGGCATGGACAGCGAGTTTTCCGACTGGATGTACCACGCCGGTTTTGGCGTCCCAGAGTTTGAGTTCGCCCTCAAACTCGGCGAACAAGACATCCCCGTTGTCCAAGACCTCGAGTTGGAGGGCGTCGTGTGCGGAAGGTGCAAGGATCTCCCGCTCGAACCGTTCTGGATCCGGGATTTCGACTGCAGCCAACGGATGTGACGTCAGAATGCCGCAGGCTAGGACACGCGCTGCAAGGAGGAGTGGACGCAGGATGGGAACACTCATGGGAACAGGACTGGAAAATTTATAGAATGCCGTCGTTTTAGACCGCTGCCTTTGCTGTCTGTTTCTGGGTGCCCAACCCCTCAATTCCCAGTTCCACCACATCGCCGGGTTTGAGAAAAATGGGTTCCGGCTTGAGGCCGAGGCCGACGCCGGGAGGTGTTCCGGTGCTGATGATGTCGCCCGGAAGCAGCGTCATGAACTGGCTGATGTAACTCACCAGATGGGAGACACCAAACACCATTTGTGCGGTGTTGCTGTTCTGGCGTGTCACGCCATTGACACTCAGCCAGAGGCGGAGGTTCTGAGGGTTGGGGATTTCGTCCCGGGTTGCGAGGAAGGGACCGAAGGGGGCGAATGTGTCGCTGCTTTTCCCTTTGACCCATTGGCCGCCCCGTTCCAGTTGCCATGCGCGTTCGCTGTAATCGTTGTGGAGGGCGTAGCCTGCGACATGCTCAAGGGCGTCCGCTTCACAGACGCCGCTTGCGCGCCGACCAATCACAATGGCCAGTTCCACCTCCCAGTCTGTCTTGAGCGAACCGCGGGGGATGATCACCTCGTCGTCCGGCCCCACCATGGCGCTGGTTGCCTTGAAAAAGAGAACGGGTTCGGTCGGGATGGGCATCCCGGATTCCGCGGCATGATCGGCGTAGTTCAGGCCAACGCAGACAATTTTGCTGGGACGGGCAATGCAGGGCCCCAGGCGGACGGAGGGGTCGATGACTGGAGCGCTCCCGGCATGGTTTTTTGCCCAGTGGGCGAGGCGCTCGAGCCCGTCGTGGGCAAAGAAGGCCTCGTCGTAGTCGGAGCCGAATTGGGAGGCGTCAATGCGGCGGCCGTCTGGGAGGAGGAGGCCGGGGGTTTCGGATTGAGGGGGGCCAAAGCGAAGGAGTTTCATGGTGGTGCGGGGTTGTCTCTGAGGAAGGAGGTCATACCAGTTAGGGGCGCGGGGGGCAAATTTATTTCTGCTCCGGCGATGCCCGGTGGCGCGCGTGCCCTCAGTGCGTTTTTCCCAGGGGACAGAAAAAGGCGCCGAGTCCCGGCATCGGAATCGTTTGCAAGTGCAGTCAGCAGGGGTGGATCCGGCGGCAAATATGCTGCGCTGTGTTACCGCCCCAAATCGGGCAGGTGCGATCGGGTTTAGAAGTTTGCGCCCCTCGATCGAGGGTGCGCTTGGTTGAAGTCAGGACAAGTTTGCGGCTAGGGTTCATGCCGCGACTGGTCTTCCAGAATTTCTCCCGGGCCCTGAACATGACTGGCACCCGGCGGCACCATGGTGGCTGGGAGGGCTGAGGCTGTTGCCTAGGAAGGGGTGGGTGCCCCAGGGTCGAGGGATTCGATGGGGAGCCCCAGTTTTTCCGCGAGCCGGTTTTGGAACTGGGTGAGAAGGGTGACGGTTTCCGGTCCGCGGAGGAGGACGGTTTGAGCGAGTCGCTCGGAGTAGGACGGGTTGCGCTGGCTCATCTCGGAGAGCGCCATGACGATGGCCAGGGTGTTGTTCAGGCGGTGTTTGAGCTCCCGGAATTCCTCATGGATCTGGCTGAATTCCTCGCGGGACATGGAGAACTCGGGCTGCATGGCATCGGACATGGCGGGATCAAGAGGGGCTGAGGGGCTGGGATTCGCAGGCGGAGCGCGGCTTGGAAAGCGGGTCTAAACGAAGTTTTTCGGGGGGAGTTTCCTGAAAACCGATTCTGGGGGAATTCCCACTGGTGAGCGGGTCCGGGTTTTGTTTGGATCAGGGTCCGGCATTGCGCCGGGGCAATGCCATCGGAAACTATCAAGATCACAGGAGCGCGCCAGCACAATCTCCGGAACCTGAGTCTGGAGATTCCGCGGGACAAGCTGGTGGTGATGACGGGGCTGAGCGGCTCCGGAAAGTCTTCCCTTGCCTTTGACACGCTCTATGCGGAGGGGCAGCGGCGGTATGTGGAGAGCCTGTCGGCGTATGCGCGGCAGTTTCTGGACCGGATGCAGAAGCCGGAGGTGGATTTTATTGAGGGGTTGTCGCCGGCGATTGCGATTGAGCAGCGGACCTCTGGTGGGAACCCCCGTTCGACGATTGCCACGACCACCGAGATCTACGATTACCTCCGGCTTCTGTATTCCTCGGTGGGTCAGCCGCATGATCCGGCCACGGGGGAGCCGGTGTTCAAGATGAGCGCGGTGGAGATTGCGGACCGCGTGGCGGCGTTGCCTGCAGAGACGCGCGTGATGCTGCTGGCGCCGGTGGTGGAACACGAGGTGGGCGAGTTCCGGGACGTGTTGGAAAAGCTCAAGCGCGAAGGGTTTGTCCGGGCGCGGGTGGACGGGGAGTTGGTGGAACTGGGAGGGGCGCAGCCGGTGAAGTTGAAGAAAGGGTCCGGGCACGTGATCGAAGCGGTGGTAGACCGCTTGGTGGTCAAGGAGGGGATCCGGAGCCGGCTGGGCGATTCGGTGGAGACCGCTCTGAAATGGGGCGCGGGCTCGGTTCTGGTGCTGCGGGAGGAGTCCTCGGAAGCGGGCCGGGTCTGGGTGGAAATGCGGTACTCCACGCAGTACCGGAATCCCACCACCGGGTACGTGTTGCCCCAGTTGACCCCGAAACATTTCTCATTCAACAGCCATCACGGGGCTTGTTCCCGCTGTCAGGGGCTGGGGACGGAGACGGTGCTGGACCCGGAGTTGGTGGTGCCGGACGAGGCGAAAAGTCTGGCTGAGGGCGCCGTGGCGCCCTGGGCCAAGGCGGCCAAGGCGTTGCGGAAATATTACGTGGCACTTCTGGAGGCGCTGGCGGGTGCGTACGGGGTTTCGATGGGCGATCCGTTCCACCGGATTCCGGCGGAATTCCGGCAGGTCCTCCTCTGGGGCAGCGGGACCCGAGTGCTGAGTCTGCCCGGGCCGGATCACCAGGTGCGGGAGCGGGTGTTTGAGGGGGTGATTCCGCTGTTGGACCGGCTCTACCGGGAGACGGAGAGCGAGTTTTCCCGTCAACGAATCCGGAATTACATGGGCCGCAAGCCGTGTGGAGCCTGTCAGGGGGCGCGGCTCCGGCCGGAGATTCTGGCGGTGAAAGTGGGCGGGGTGGGGATTCATGAATGGTGCCGGATGACGGTCGAGGCGGCGCGTCGGTTTTTGCTGGGGCTGGAGTTGAACGCGGCTCAGAAGCGGATCACCGGGGAGGTGATGCGGGAGTTGGTGAACCGGCTGGGTTTTTTGGAGGAAGTGGGTCTGGGGTACCTGAGTCTGGACCGGGAGAGCGGGACGTTGTCTGGGGGGGAGGCGCAGCGGATTCGTCTGGCGACGCAGATTGGGTCGGGGCTGGCGGGGTGTTTGTACGTGCTGGACGAACCGAGCATTGGGCTGCATCAGCGGGACAACGACCGGTTGATTGCCACGCTCAAGCGGCTGAGGGACTTGGGGAACACCGTGGTGGTGGTGGAGCACGACGAGGACACCATCCGCGCCGCCGACCATGTGATTGACCTCGGGCCGGGTGCAGGTGTGGGCGGCGGGGAAATTGTGGCCCAGGGCACCGTGGATGAGGTGCTTGCCAGCGAACGTTCCCTCACGGGCCAGTACCTCAGTGGCCGGATCCGGATTCCGGTTCCGAAGGAGCGCCAGGCCCCGGCCACGCCGCCGGGGAAGGTGACGGGGGGGAAATTGGAAGCCGCGGGGCGTCCGGGTTGGTTGACGGTGGTGGGTGCCCGGGAGAACAACCTGGCCCATGTGACGGTTTCATTTCCGCTGGGTTGCATGACCTGCGTGACTGGGGTTTCCGGGAGCGGCAAGTCGACCCTGGTGGACGACATTCTCAAGCGGGCGCTGTTCCGGCAGTTGCAGGGAGGCAAGGAACGGCCCGGGGAACACGACCGGTTGGCTGGGGTGGAGCAGGTAGACAAAGTGATTGTCATCGACCAGTCGCCAATCGGCCGCACCCCCCGTTCGAATCCGGTCACTTACACCGGCGCGTTTGGCCCGATCCGGGAATTGTTTGCCGGTCTCCCTGCGGCCCGGGTGCGCGGGTACGACGCCGGGCGGTTCAGCTTCAATGTGAAGGGGGGGCGCTGCGAATCCTGCGAGGGGGACGGGGTCAAAAAGGTGGAGATGCATTTTCTGGCCGACGTGTTTGTGGAGTGCGAGGCCTGCCGGGGCCGGCGCTACAACCGGGAGACCCTGGAGGTGACCTATAAGGGGCGGAACATCTCCGATGTGCTCGATCTCACGGTGCAGGAAGCGGCCCATTTTTTCCGGAACGTGCCGCAGGTGAGCGAGCGTCTTGGGGCATTGGACCGGGTGGGGCTGGGGTACGTGCGTTTGGGGCAGAGCGGAACGACCCTTTCCGGGGGGGAGGCGCAGCGGGTCAAGCTGGCGGCGGAACTGGCCCGGAAGGCGACGGGCCGGACGGTTTACCTGATGGACGAGCCCACGACGGGGCTGCATCATGCCGACATCCATACGCTGCTGGGGGTATTGCATCAACTCAAGGTGGCGGGCAACACTCTGGTGATCATCGAACACAACCTGGAGGTGATCAAATGCGCCGATTGGATCGTCGATCTCGGGCCCGGAGGCGGTTCGGAAGGGGGCCGGGTGGTGGCAGAAGGCACCCCGGAAAGTGTGGCCCGGATTGAAACCAGTCACACGGGCCGGTATTTGAGGCGGATGTTATGAGCACGTGCAGGGGTGAAAAAGCGTTGAAGCGCCGGAATCCGGCCTGGTGCGTCCCGTGGGGCGTGGCCGTGGCCCTATGGTGTTCTGTTGAGCCACTTTCTGCCGCTGTGGAGGGCTGGGAACGTCGGCTGGAATGGGCAACGCAGCCGATGCGGGAGGGGATTTTGCCCTTGGCAATCAGCCGTTTGCGCGAGGTGCTGGACGGGGTGGAGAAGGGGGGGGAGACGGGCGGGGCGGAGCAGGTGCGTCTGGCGCTTGGCCGGGCGCTCCTGGACTCGGGGAAAAGCGAGGAGGGTTTGCGGGTGCTGGAACGTCTGGACCCTGCCGGGAACCCCGCAGTGGCGTTGTTGCGGGGGGAAATGCTGGTTTCAATGCGGCGCTGGGCAGAGGCGCTCCGGGTGTTCAAGGGGCTGACGGGACCGGAGTGGGAGGCTGCCCGGGTGGGCGAGGCCGAGTGCGAGCGCGCGCTGGGCGGGCTTCCCGCTGCGGCGGCACTTTTGGAGGGCGTGGTGAGCCGGAGGCCCGACATGGTGCAGGCGGCGTTGCGTCTGGCGGAGATTTACTTGGATCTCGGGGAACCGGACCGGGCGCGGGCGGTTCTGCAGCGGTTGAGGGATGCGGACGGGCCGCGTTCGAAATGGATGGGGTATCTGGAGGGGCGGTTGGCATTGCGCGAGGGGCGGCCTGGATTGGCCCGGGATTGTTTTGCGTGGGTCCTGGCGGGGCCGGAGGGATTGACGGCTGAGCTCATGGTGGGAGCGGTGTTTGGAGCGACAGAGGCAAGGATCCAACTGGAGGGCTACGAGAGCGCAGACCGGGAATTGGAGGCGTTTATTGGGGGGAATCCGGCGCACCCGTATCTTGCGGAGGCATTTGCCAAGCTGGACTGGGTGTACGGCCGTCAGCAGGACCCGTCCGAGTCGGAGTTGCAGAAGTGGGTGCAGTCAGCGCCTCCAAGGCGGGCGGCATTGGCCCGGTACTACCTTGCGCGGAGTTACCTGAGGAAAGGCCGTTTGGAAAAAGCAGCCGGTCAGCTTGCGGCATTTGTGGAAAACCATCGCGGGCATCCTCTGATGGCAGAGGCGCATTTGATGCGGGCCGATCTTGGGGTGCGGCGCAGGGATTATCCCGGGGCACTGAGCGCGCTGGAGGCGGCTGCGCGGAGCGCGTCCGGGGAACAGGAACGGGCTCTGGTGGAATTCAGGACCGGGCTCGTACAGTACCGGGCGGGAGAGTTTCTGCTTGCAGGTCGGAGTTTTGAAAATGCGGGCCGCCGCTGGCCGCAGCTCTGGGAGGTGACCTTGTACAACCGGGCGTTGGCGGCGTTGAGGCTCAAACACGAGGCCGTGTTTGAAGAGCTGAGCCGGGAGCTGGGGGAAGGCTATCCGGAGAGCGGGTACCGCGGGGAGCTGGCGCTTGAAAAGGGGCTGATGCTGGCCCGGTCCGGAGACCCGCGGGCGGACGGAGTTTTGCAGGGATTTGTGAGGAAGTACGTGGAGCACCCGCGGGTGGGCGAGGCGCGCCTGGCATTGGCGGAACTGGCGTTTCAGGAGGGGCGTCTGGAGGCCGCGGAAGGATACCGCCGGGTGAGCAACGTGGGGCGAGCCGGTCTTGAGGACCGTGCGGAGTACCTCGGGATTTTCCTGCTCGAATCGCAGGGCCGTCCGAACGAGGAGGAGGTGATTGCCCAGGCGCTCAAGTTCCTCCGGGAACGCCCCGGATCGCCTCTGACTTCGGAGGTGCGGATGAAGCTGGGGGAAACCTATTTCCGACTCGAGGATTTTGCGAATGCGGAGACGCAACTGGCGACCTTGGCCCGCGAGGATCCGGAGGGCGGGTATGCGGAGACGGCGCTTTATCTTGCGGGTCAGGCGGCGATGCGGAGCATCAACGAGGGGGGGGTGGACCGTGCGCTGGGATACTTTGGGCAGGTGGTCAAGCGGGACGGCCCCTTGAAGCTTTACGCGCGGGAACAGCAGGCTCTGGTCCAGAGGCAGCTGGACCGGGAGGAGGAAGCCATCAAAATCTACGACCGGATCCTTGCGGCCCAGCCGGCTCCGGACGTCGAGCTGTGGTACTCCGTGATGACGGGCAAGGCGGACGCCCTGCTGGTGCTCGGAAAGCAGGACCGCAGGAGGCTGGGCGAGGCGGTGGCACTTTTCAAGCAGGTGGCTGCCACGGCCGGACCGGGGGCGGTCTGGCGCCACCAGGCCCTCTACAAGCAGGCCAGTGCCCAGCAGGAACTCGGTCTGGTCCCGGAGGCCATGGCCAGCCTCTACGAGGTGCTCGCGGAGGATCCGGCCACCACCCGCGACTGGCACTGGTACTACAAGGCGGGCTTCAAACTCGCTTCCCTCTACGAGGGCCAACGCGACTGGAAGGCTGCCATCGGCGTCTACGAAAAAATGCTCCGCCGGGAAGGCCCCCAGTCCGAGGAAGCCCGGGTCCGGGTGAAAAAACTGCGGCTCGAGCATTTTGTGTGGGATTGAGCGAGATTCTTACACCGAGCTGTTGCTGTCCGGAGGGGTTTGCCCTTTGATTAGAGCCTGATTTTTTCCATCGCATGAAGCTTTACATCCCTGGCCCTGTTCAAGTGTCCGAGAAGACCTTCCGCGCATTCTGCCGTCCGATGATTGGGCACCGGAGTGGCGAGTTCAAAAAACTCTATGGCGGGATTCAGCCGCGGTTGAAGGAGTTGTTCCAGACGGAGCAACCGGTTTTCCTGTCCACCTCCTCGGCGTGGGGGGTGATGGAGGGAGCGGTTCGGAATCTGGTCGGGGAAGGCAAGGTGCTCAACTGCATGTGCGGGGCTTTTTCGGACAAATGGCTGGATGTGTCGCGCAAATGCGGCAAGCAGGCCGAGGCGCTCCAGGTGGAATGGGGCCAGCCGATCCGGGGCGAACAGATCCGCGCCAAGCTCAAGGAGGGCGGGTACCAGGCCGTGACTGTCATTCACAACGAGACATCCACCGGCGTACTTTCTCCCCTCCAGGAAATCTGCGAGGTGATGCGCGAGTTCCCGGATGTCCTGCTCATTGTCGACACGGTTTCCTCGTTTTCTGTGGTGCCGATTCCGATGGACGCTTGGGGAATTGACGTCCTTCTGACGGGATCCCAGAAGGCGCTCGCGATGCCGCCCGGCCTTGCCCTGTTCAGCGCCAGCGCCAAGGCGTTCGAACGCGCGGAAAAGGTCAAGGGCCGCGGCTACTACTTCGATTTCCTCGAGTTCCGCAAGAACCAGCTGGAGGACATGACCCCCAGCACGCCGTCCATCTCGCACATCTACGCGCTCGAGTCCAAGTTGGAGGACATTTTCACGGAGGGCGTTTCCAACCGCCACCAGCGACATGCCCAACTCAACGATCTGGTCGGAGAGTGGGTGAAGCGGAACGGGTTCGAGTTTTTTGCCCCGGAAGGGTTCCGGTCCCGGTCCCTGACCTGCGTGGCCAACAACCGAGGAATTGACGTGGCGGCTTTTGTGAAAAACCTCAAGGACCGCCATGGAATCGTGTTGGACGGCGGCTACGGGAAGCTCAAGGGGCTTACCTTCCGCGTTTCCAACATGGGCGATGAGACCCAGGAATCCATGACCGCTTTGCTGGCCGCCATGGACGACTGTCTTCCCCAGTAAATCCGCCGGGTCCGCCTAAAAACCGCTATGGAAATCGGTTTTCTGGGGTAGAAAAGGGGATGAAGATCTGGTTTTCCCTCTGTCTTCTGGCCGGATTCCATGCTGCCGCGGCGGACCCGCTGAAATTCAAGCTGTGGCCAGATGGAGCGCCGGGGGTGATGGTCGAGGCCTCTGACAAAACCCGCGCTTTCATCGACGAACGTTCCTCCAAGCAGGGGTTTGAGAGCTACATCCTCCAGCCCGAGATGGAGGTTTTTCCCGCCAAAAAACCCAACGGCGCCTGTGTCATCGTCCTCCCCGGAGGCGGGTTTGGATTCCTCTCCACCGAGCACGAGGGATCCCGGGTCTGCCGCTGGCTCAACACCCGTGGAGTAACCGGGGTGCTTCTGAAGTACCGCACCCCGACCCGGGACGAGGATCTTCCGCACGAAAAGCCTCTGGCAGACGCACGGCGCGCCATGGGAATGGTCCGGCACGCCGCGCAGGAGTGGGGAGTCGACCCCAACCGGGTCGGTGTGCTCGGATTCTCCTCCGGCGCCAAAGTGGTCGGCTACCTCTGCTGTGACCGGGCCCCCCGGGGGTATCCCTTCAACCCCAACCTCGACGACGAACGGGGACCCGATTTCGGGGCGATGATTTACGGAGGCGGATTCGCCGACAAGGATGGCCAGAACCAGCTGCGGGAAGGGTTTACGGTCCCGGCTGATGCACCGCCCCTGTTCCTGACCGTCGCCCACGACGACAAGAATCTCTCCGTGGATGCCGCTCTGCTGTATTTGGAGTACAAACGGAAGTGGCGCCCCGCCGAGCTCCACGTCTTTACCCACGGCGGACACGGATTCGGCATCCGGGATCAGGGGCTCCCCATCAACAAATGGACGGACCGGCTGGGGGACTGGATGGAGACCATGGGGTTTCTCGAAAAGCGCTAGCGGCTCAGGCGCTCACGGAGCGCCGGCTTCCGGATTGAGTTCGGCAAATCGTTTGGGCGGATTGGCCCGGAACGCTTTGGGGGAACGCCCGGCCCAGCGGGTAAAGCGGACGCAGAAATGTTCCGGGTTGCAAAAGCCGGCTCGTGCCCCGATTTCCTTGACCGACAGGTTCGTGCTCAGGAGTAACTGTTTGGCGTGCTCCATCCGGCGCGCCTCCAGATGCTGCATGACGCTCAGCCGCATCTGCTCCTTGAACAGGTGCGCCAAACGAGACGGAGACAGCGCCGCCACCTGTGCGAGGGTGTCGACGGAAACACCCTCCCCCAGATGATTGTCGATGTACTGGACCACGCGCTGCACCCGCTCGTCGAGCTGTTCCACGGAGGAGGAATCCCGCCTCTGGCAGGCCAGAAGGAGCACGCGTTCCATTGCGTTTTCCGCCAGAGCGACATTCGGTGGATTCGCACACCACCACTCCAGCAGTTCCTCCAGAGAACGCCTTGGCAACGCCCAACTGCGCCCCGGAAAGGTCACCAGACTCACGCCCGAAGGGCACTCGGGATTGCGCAGCCAAGAGACCCAGTCCGGTCTCGGATCAAACAGCATCCACACCTCCCGCTCCCGCTTCTGAACCCGCAAATGGTAGGGTGTGTTCGGGGGCAGAATCAGGCACTGCTGTTTGCCAAGCAGGTAGGTCCGGTGCGCGCACTCGATCTCGGTCTGGCCCGAAAGAAAAAAGCCGGCGGTCCAGTGGGGGAACCCAGGTTTGCGCTCCAGCTCCACGCCCGCCTGTTGCTCGCTTTTGCCGGCTGAAAGAATCACCGCTCTCCCGATACCCATTGTCAGACGCCTCGCATAGAAAAATGGTTCCGAAACGAGGCCGGGGAACTGTCATCCTCGCGCGCGGGGAGGCTACCGCGAAAGAACCGCGCAGCATGGCAGGAATAGAAAGGTGTTCAGCAGCTCTGTCGATTCCCAATCGGCGGCCTCCGGCCTAAAAGAAGGGGCATGCAGCGGCAGAGTTTTCACGCGTTCAGATCCGGTGTGTGGAGCGGTGTCCAGCGTCTGTTCCGGGCTGCGGACGCGGCGTCCGCGCCGAGAGACTTGGGAACGCGCTTCCCGGTCGGCTCGGACCCCGGCGTCAAAGGGCCTTCCGTGGCGGCCGGTCAGAGGCACCATGCCCTGTTTTATCTGGCCCTGTGCGGATCGCTCTTCTGCGCGGAAAATGCCGGTTTTGCAGATAGCATGACCCCGGAACAACGGGCGTTTTTCGAAACCAAAATCCGTCCGGTGCTCGTTCGGGAGTGTTACGAGTGTCACGCCAACGGCGCGAAAAAGATCGGCGGAAAGCTGCGCTTGGATTCCAAGCGAGAGATGCAGCAGGGAGGCGAATCCGGGCCTTCCATGCATCCGGGCGATCCGGATGCCAGCCTCCTGATCCAAGCGCTGCGTTATGACGGCGCCGAGATGCCCCCCAAAAAGAAGCTGCCCGATGCGGTCATTGAGGATTTTGCGCGCTGGGTGAAGATGGGGGCACCGGACCCGCGGGACGAGGATCCGTCCGCCTCAAAAAAGGTGGTCCGTACCGACGAACGTACAGTGGATCTCTGGTCGCTGAAACCGATCCGGAATCCCGAGGTGCCAAGCGATGTCTGGGCAGGGTGGAGTTCGGATCCCTTGGACCGTTTTGTGGCGCAGAAAATGGGAGCCTCCGGGTTGAAGCCTGCCCCGGATGCCGAGCCCCGCGTATTGTTCCGGAGACTGTTTTTTGATCTGCACGGTCTGCCGCCCGCTTTTGAGCAGGCAGAGGCGTTTGAATCTGAGTACCGGGCCTCAGGTCCAGGGGTGTTGGGGACGTGGGTGGCCCGATTGCTGGACTCCCCCCGGTTTGGCGAACGCTGGGGGCGGCACTGGATGGATGTGGCCCGCTACGCTGAGAGCAACGGAGACGATGGCCTGGGACGCAACCCGAACTTCCCCCACGCGTGGCGGTACCGGGATTATGTGATCGAAAGTTTCAACCGGAACGTGCCTTACGACCGGCTTGTCCGGGAACAGATCGCCGGCGACCTGATCTCCTCCGGTTCCCCAGAGGCCAGGGACCGGGGCCGGGTGGCAACCGGTTTTCTGGCTCTGTGCGCAAAACCCGCCCTAGCGATGAACGACGCCAATTTTCCGATGGACGTCGTGGCGGACCAGATCGGGGTCATCGGAAGCGGGATTCTGGGGCTGAGCGTGGGATGCGCCCGCTGCCATGACCACAAGCACGACCCGATCTCGATTCGGGAGTACACGGCGCTGGCCGGGATTTTGAGGAGCACCCAGACCCTGTGGGGCGCTGCCGGGTTTGAACCGCTTTCCGCGATGGAAACCCCCTTGCACCGCCTGGAGGCTGTCCCGGTCCATTTAGTGCCTCCAGCCGAACAGCTCCCGCAGCCCGGCCCGAAGTTCAAGAAAAGGCCGACCCAAGGCCGGTTCAAGTATCCTGAGGGTGCGCCCCTCGCCATGGGGGTGCGGGACGCGGAGTTTGCTGGCAACATCCGGGTCAACCTGGGGGGCGAAGCCTCCCGCCTGGGAGAGGAGGTCATGCGGGGTGTGCCGGGGTGGTTTGGACCCACCTCTTTTGCGGATCAACTGGCCTGTCCGCCCCGGAGCGGCCGGGAGGAACTCGCAGACTGGCTGGTACGCGACGCCCAGCCCCTGACGGCGCGTGTCTTTGTCAACCGGGTTTGGCAGCACCTTTTCGGAGAGGGCCTTGTCCGGACGCCAGACGATTTTGGGGAGTTTGGCGATCGGCCAGTGAACCCAGAATTGCTGGACCATCTCGCCGCGCGTTTTATCCGGAGCGGCTGGGATATCAAAGGGCTGATCCGAGCCATGGTTTTAAGCCGGACGTACCGGCTCAGTTCCGTCAAAGGCAGCGAAGCGGCGCAGAAGGATCCCGAGAACCGCTTTCTGAGCTTTCACCCGAGGCGCCGGCTGGATGCGGAATCGCTCCGGGACGCGATGCTGGCAGCCAGTGGCCGGCTGGAGCTTCAGCCGCCCTCGGGGTCCCGGCTGCAACATCAGAACGTGTTGGTGAACGAGATGAACAACCTGCACCGGCCGGACCCGCACCGGAGCGTTTACCAGCTCATGCTCCGGAACGCCATGCCTCCGGAACTGCTGGCGTTCAACCTGCCTGACGGTCTGAAGACCAAGGGCAAACGCGATGAGACCACCATTCCAGGCCAGGCGTTGTTTCTCCTGAACAACCCGTTTGTGATTGAGCAGAGCCAGCATCTGGCGGCACGCGTGGCGCCCCGTGCAGGCTCGCCGGAAGAGGGGGCGCGCCTCATTTTTAGGAGCGCGCTGTCCAGAAACCCGACACCGTCCGAGATCCGGCAGGCAGTCGAGTTTCTTTCCGGAATGGAGTCGGAGTTGGCGGCAGCCCAGCCCGGGACGGAGACTTCCCTGGCAGAGGCGTATGCGAGGCTTGCCCAGGCGGTGCTGGCCAGCAACGAGATGCGCTACATCGACTAAACCTGACCGTTTGAAACGTTCTCCCATCCCCCACGTTCTATGAACCCAATCTCTCGCCGGGCCATGCTCCAGAAGTCGTGTTTTGGTTTCGGCTATCTGGCGCTCTCCGGTCTGGCTGGCTCCGGCATGGCAGCCGAGACCGGCCCGGTGGACCTCAAACCCCGCGCGCCCGTGCTGCCTGCCCGGGTTCGGAGGGTGATCTTTCTCTGCATGTCCGGTGGGCCCGCCCAGATGGACACTTTCAATTACCGGCCCCAGGTTTTGGAGAAGCCGCATCCGGGTTCGATGGTGGCGTTTGATCGGCAGGGGCAGAGCGGGATTTGGATGTCGGAACTGCTGCCCAACCTTGCGCGGCATGCCGACAAACTCTGTGTTCTCAATGCCATGCAATCGGACACCGGCAATCACGCCCAGTCCTTTCTCCAACTTCACACCGGCGACCGGTTGCGTCCCTGCCCGAGCATGGGCGCGTGGGTGGGCTACGGGCTGGGCTCCGAAAACCAGAATCTGCCCGGATTCATCTGCCTGAATCCCTGGATGCCCTCGGTGTACTCGGCAGGGTGTCTGCCCGCAATTTTTGAAGGCACACCCATCGGCCTCAATGGCGAGGACATGTCCGAAGCTACCATCCGCGACATCGAGAACCGGACCCTGAGTCGGAAATCGCAGCAACGGCAGTTTTCAATGATCCAAGCCCTGAACCGGGAACACCAGACCGCGCGTCCCGATGACGAGCGTCTCGAGGGGGTCATCCAAACCATGGAACTCGGATTTCGGATGCAGAGCGCGGCTCCGGGCCTTCTGGATCTCCGGGGGGAATCCAAGGAAACACTGGCCCGGTATTGCGTCGGAAAAAACCACGAGACAGGGCGGAGCAAGCCTTCGGATTTTGGCCGGCAATGTCTTCTGGCCAGGCGGTTTGCGGAGGCCGGTGTGCGGTTCATCGAACTCGACCACCGGGACTGGGATCAGCACGAGAATCATCGGCGGGATCTGGCGGCCAATTGTGCCACGGTCGATGCCCCGATTGCCGCGCTGCTCGATGATCTGGAGCAGGGCGGTTTGTTGGATGACACCCTCGTCGTCTGGGGCGGCGAATTCGGTCGGCCGGGCATGGTGCCCGGCCACAAGGAGGGCACCGGTTCCGGACACAACAACCGGGCCTTCACCTACTGGCTGGCCGGCGGCGGCGTGAAAGGGGGATTTGTGCACGGAAAGACCAACCACACCGGCGACATGCCCGAGGAAGGACAGGTCCATTTCCGCGATCTCCATGCCACTCTCCTCCATCTGCTGGGCCTCGATCACCAGAAACTGGCGGTCCGTCAGGGCGGCCGCGAGATCCGGCTCACAGGAGCGGTCGGCGGCAAGATCGTTCGGGAGATTCTGGCCTGAGACCAAATTCCGTTTCCCAAGCCCACCGCATCCGGCAGGCGCTCTCAGGCGCGCCCCCTCTTTCAAGCGCATCCGGCAGGGGCGAAACCGTGCACCAGAACGCGTTTGGAGATCTGGGGAGGCTGGACGAGTAGCGACGTTGTCTGCCGCGTCTACGGCTTGGGCCCATCAGCCCCTCCTTTTGGCTGAAACGGGTGATGCGAGCGTATAAGAATAGTTTTAACCTGAAAAAACGGCAGTTTTTGGCGTTTTACTGCTTGAGTGGCCGGTGCGGTCGCGGTTGTTTGCGTCGCGGAATCCTCAAAACCCGACGCAATGTTTCACAAATTTCTGATCAAACTGGGCAATACTCTTTTGGTGTCTGCTCGAAAGCTGCGTGGCGCATGGTTGGATTGGTATGCCAGTCCAGGGGTTCCGGTCCCGGCGCCGGCCCGGGGATGCCAAGGAGGCTGGGTTCTCTGGTGCCTACTTGGAGCGATCTGCGTCCCCAATCTCTGGGCCGTGGAGAATGTCGTGTGGATCAACGCGCGAGGCACGGTGGCCTCCAGTCCCGCCCTTCCAGGCCAGGGAACGACTCTGGCCAAAACCAGCACCACGGCCGGTTGGAACTCCGATGCCGAAGCGTTGAACCGGGTCCGGGGCGATGGATATGTCGAATGGCGTTTTGACCGGTTGGACAAACGGGTGGCTGCCGGTTTTGCCTACACCAATCTGGACCGGGCCCAAACCAGCCTGAATTTTGGAATTGTGGCAAACGTCAATGCCGCATTCGCATACGTCAGGGGCGGCTTGCTGATTCAGGAAGCCGGCACCAACGTGCTGACGTTGCCGGCGGGAAGTTTTGTGGAAACCGATACTTTCGCCATCCGCAGGGCAGGGTGCCGGGTGGAGTATTTGAAAAACGGGGTGGTGATCCATCGCTCCACACAAATCAGCTTGGGGACCCTGACGTTTGACACCTCATTCTTTGATGCTGCTGCGGGCGCAGTGCGCGCGTCCATTTCCCGGTGCCGGATGGAGGATTCCAGCGAGGAGGACGTGGTCTGGGACGAGGCAGAATCTGTTTCAGCCGATTACGGGGCAACGCCGGACCGGGGTTCCCGGTTACGCCGCGAAACCGTATCGGCAGGGAGAGAGCCAGGGGCCATCGGGGGGAGGCGAATCCCGGCGGACGGAGGCGTCAAATTTCAGTTTGGCACCCTCGGAAAACGGATGGCCGTGGGCTTTAGGGTCGCTCATTCTGACAACGGCCTTTCTGGTTTGACCCACGCGCTGCTCGCCACCGGGCAGGGCAGCGACTTTGCCGTAGTCGAGGCCGGAGCGGAACGAATCCGCGGAACCTTCGGCGTCTCCGATGTATTCAGTGTCCGGCGCACCGGAACCACAGTGGTTTACCTGAAGAACGACTCCGAAATTTACCGATCGCAGGTTTCTTCTGAGGGATCCATTCTCGTGGCGGCTGGAGTGTACTCGGATCAGGCAACGCTCTCGGGTTGCCGTTACTGGGGGGTGAGCAAATTTCAAAAGCTCTACTGGAACTCCGCTTTGACTCCGATCTACAGCGGGCTTGGGGGGCGCAGCGAGTTGCGGACTGGAACCCTGCAGACAGGCGCCACAGCCGTCAGTCGCCGCCCTCTGGAACGCACTGGGGCTGTCCGTTTCCGGATCGCAACAACCGGGCGGGAGATTGCCGTTGGCCTTTCCAACAATCCAGCAAGGACGGGATGGATGGACCTGCCCTTTGCGTTCAAGGAGACTCAGGGGGGACAAATCTCCGCCGCAGTTTCCGGCCGGATCGTAGGGGATCCAGTTTCCGTAGCGCCCGCTGATGTTTTTGAGCTGGAGTGGAGTGTGGGCTGGGTCAACTGGAGGAAAAACGGCTCGCTGGTGTTTCAAATTCGTCCCACCGACCAAAGTCCACTGTTTGCCGTTGCAAACCTCCCCAAGGCGGATTGTACCCTCACAGACTGCGAAATTGCTGGGATTGCCGAGGAAGTAGCTTGGCGCGATTTTTCTTCGGTGGCCGGGGTTCCGGGATTGCGCGCGATCGATGCGGCCAACGGCGCGGAAAAAACCCTCTCCAAAAGTGCCGCAACTGCAGTGTTTGATTCTTCGGCAATCAGCCAGAAATCGTTCCGGGGCGATGGATATCTGGAGTTCAGCGTGGCACCAACCACCGGAAAACTCATGGCGGGCTTGACCAGCAACAATCTCGCTTCCACCGAGGCGGATATTACCTACGGATTTTTCCTGAACATCAGCACCGCTCCCAATGCCAACAGCTCCTACGAGGTCCGGCAGGGCGCTACCCGGCTCAAAGCAGCCACAACTTTCAAGGTGGAAGCTGGAAAACCCGTTCCTCGATTCAAGGTGGTCCGTACCAATCTTGCCATCCAGTGGCTTGTGGACGATCTGCTCGTACACCAAGTGACAGGCCCTACGGCTCCGCCCCCGCTTTTTGCCGATGCCACTTTCGCCTCCACAGGCGCGGCAATCCAAGGGGTCAGAATTTATTCCCCCAGTGAGGACTCTGATGAGGACGGCATCTCTGATGCCTGGGAGTACCGGATGTTCTCCAGCCTGAACTGGGCGGATCAGAGTGCCAAGACTCCGAGCAACACCCTCGTGCCGGGATTCGAGGACGATTTCGACCGGGACGGCGCAAAAAACCTCGCCGAGTTTCTCGCAGGCACGGATCCAAAGGATTACTACGATGGCAAAGCGCCTGACCTCCGAAAGACCTCGGGAGACAACCAGTTGAGCGGTCCCAACGCCTTTGTTCCACTCCCCTTGGTGGTGTCGGTTTTCAGCGATGCCACGCCAACCGCCCGGGCCCTTAAAAATGCGCCGCTGAAATTCAAGGTGACCGGCGCCCTCCCGCTGCTGGCAGAGTCCCCCACGGGTCCCTTGGTGGCCGAGTTGGATGTCCGCACGGACAGCCAGACCGGCCAAGCGCAGGTTTTTTTCAAGCAACCCAACAGGAATAGCGTCAACACCACGGTCACCGTCAGCTCCATCCCAGGCACCGGACCGGTGGTCACCCAGACGTTTACCCTCAACACTTACGAACTCCTTGTCCACTGGCGCTTTAATGACCCGTTTGCCTCGGACCTGTTTCCCATTTCCACCACCGTGCGCAACTCGGCCCTGACCACCGGGTTCAACGGCACGCTTAGCGGTACCGGTGTCAACGACTGGCCCACTCTGGAACCCGGCCTCGGTGTGGATGGAACCTATGCCGATGCGGACCGGTCCGTGAAACTCAACCAGCGCCCCGGCGGCGCCACCACCCAGTTTGTTTCTGGTCCCGCCGCGATCAAACAGACCCTCGCTACCAACACCGCTTTTTCCGTCCTCCTCTGGGTCAAACTCGATTGGAGACTGCCTTTCCTCTCCGATGCCCAAATGTTTCCGCTCGTCAACAAGGCAGGAAAAACCGGGCCAGGTTTCGATTTCAAAATCCGGGGAGGCTCCGCCAACGGCTTGGAGTTCCGGATTCTGCAGAATGGGGTGGGCCTCACGGGTCAGGAAATCCGTCCGAGCACCAACTGCGCCCCGCTCCTTTTTGATGGAAGACCCCATCTGGTGGCGTTCACCCGAGATGCCGCTGGCATCGGACGCCTTTACATCGATGACTGCGAGGTCGGCTCGCGCCAGGGGATGTCTGGCGCAATCCTCGGCTCCACCAACGCCGCCACACTCTGGGTCGGCAAGGGCACGGGCTCCGAAGAAACCCGGTTCTTCGCAGGCCAGATCGACGATGTCCGCATCTGTGCCGCAGCACAGCGCCCCGATGAAATACTCTGGCTCTACCAACAGTACGATTCCGACCGGGACGGCCTTGCAGACGCCTGGGAACGCCGGTTCTTGGACGGTTCTCTCGCCTCTGCGGCCAGTTCCGACTTCGACACCGATGGCGCCACCAACCTTCAAGAGTTTTCCCTCGGCCTCAATACCCGAAGCAAAGACACCGACGGAGACCTCCTCGAAGACGGTCGGGAATTGGCCCTCGGAGCGGACCCTTTCCGCACCGACTCTGATGGAGACGGAGTCTCCGATGGACTCGAGTTTCTCAACGGCCGGAACCCGGTCCTTGCTCCCGTCCGAGAAGCGGGACCGTGGAATCTGAGGATCATTTCGCGGCTCGAGTAGCCACGCATTCACACACGTTCACTCCATCTTTTATGAATCCTTCAGGCACTGTTTTGAAAAACAGGTTTCTTTCCACCCTGCGTCTCTTGGTCCTCATGGCAGGTTTAATCACCCCCAACAGCACGCCCACCACTGCCGCCGATTGTGCGTGCGCTTCAGGGGCGAATTCCCAGTGCCGCTCATGGCGCATCGATTGCCGAGTGGGAGGGGGTTATTATGAGGAGTGGTTGGAGCCCACGCAGCCTAGTGGACATTGGTATTACGTCAGTATCGAAGATCCGCGAGACATTCTCCGTGAGGTCATGGGTATTTATGTATTTGAGAATTTGCCAGCGGTAGATGACCTCCCCGCTGGACGATGGATAACCTACCCGGTTGTTGGTCCGGACGACTATTTGGCAGGGCATTTTGAGGTCGTTACCACGGTGACTGACGAATACGTCAACCTGAGAACCGGCCAGAAGCAGTCCACCCCTGGGGATGGCTTCGTCCTCGCTAAAAAAACGGTGGAATCTTACCGGAGAAATTTTCAGCCCGATACCGCAGCCATGGGGAGACCTTGGCCACCAGATCGACCGTATCCGCCTGGCGGTGTGAATTGGGTCCAAATGAAAGGGAACTGGCCCTGCGCCGAAGACTGGAAAGATTTAAACACCTTGGGTGTTCCCGTGACATTCCTCCGCTGCGCTGAAGAGGTTCTTTCCGGCGCGGGAGGGGGCGGCTCCGGTGCAGGTGCAGGTGCAGGGTGCTCGGCGCTCGGAAACATGGGCGGATCCAGTGCCACCATTTCAGGCCTCGGATCCGCAAATCACGGGGCAGGGACCCCCCAGTTTACCGTCGATCTCGGGAACCAGTCCCGCAACCGCGGATACGCGATCTTCACTGCAAAGGACCTCGTAGATCCCAATTTCGAATCGCTCGAAAAGGACAGCTTTGTTTTGTTGGGTCAATCTAGCCGCGCCGTGGAAGGCCTGCGTTCCGAGGCCGGAAGCCCAAAACCGGTCCGCCAGATCGTCTCCGAGGAGGGGGTCACGGAAATCATGGAGCTTCAATCCAACCGGCTGAGAGTCCGCGCATTCCGGTTCGAGGATGTATCGCGCTCAGGGGAGATCTACACGCCCAAAGACAACTCTCAGCCCATCGCTCTCTATGACGTGAAGACCAGCTCGGGGGCCGCAGGAAAGTCTGTCGAATTTACCGAGTCCCGCGACAACAACACCTACACAACCCTCTATCAATACAACCCCCAAAACGCCGCTTGGGAGGTCAGCACAACCGGAATCGCCGGCAAAACCGAGATCAAGGGAGAGGTTTATTCCACCTCCTCCCGTTCCACAATCACCTGGAAAGACTCGGCCGGAGAGGTTGTCCGAATCAAAATCATCGAGAAAGACAGACAGGGCCGGGTCACTCAGGTCACCGTCGACGATGAAGTCACCGAATTCGAACCCGCGGCATCCTCCACCACGCTCTCCAGCAATTACAGGGCTCTAAGGCGGGAGAGCGAACAGACCGACGGGGAGCCCTCGTATCCGTTTGAATCGGTCCAGCAAAAAACGGTCGTGGAGCCTTATCTGGATCAGGATGCCCAACAAACTCGATTGGCACTCACCACCCAGGAAAAAATTTGGACCAACCCAGATGGATCCTCGCGGACTCTCCTCACCAAAACCAGCAACTCCCTGGCTCTTTCCACGGAAGAGGTCTCAAAAACCGAGTCCGGTGGTGTTACCACTGAGGCTCGCAAAGTGTATCTCGGAGCCACCACAGACCGGGAAACTCCAGTGTCCACCTCCACCACCGTCAGCTACGATTCCACCCACCCATGGCCGCTCACTGGAAAAATCAAACATTCCACAGACGAGCGCGGCGTCCGCACCTCCTACGACTACATCCGCGGACACTGGACGGACACCGGTTTTGCAGCGGACCCCCAAGGACGCGCGCTCAAAGTGGTGTCTTCCCACGCCGCTCCCAACGGGGAAAACCTACAGCCAGTCCCGAATTTCAGCCCCGTTTCGATCCAGTTTTATGATGCCCAGGACCGTCTGGTCCGGACCGAAGATCACGTCGCCGGCACGGGTAATACCCTCTTCATCGCCGCCGAGGACACCTTCTACAACGCCCTCAACCGCGTTTCAAAACGGGTCCGCAATGGCAGAACCGTCTACCAGGCCGAATTCAATCCCCAAGGCCGGCTCCTCCGGGAAATAGACCAGAACGGGCGCACCACCACCTACGAAAATTACGACGCCGCCGGACGGCCCACCACCATCACCCTCCTTGGCCTCCCCGCTCAGGACGGGTTGCCCGCCATCCCAGACAAAAAAACACTTCTCCAGTACGATGTCCTCGGACGCCTCGTCTCCAGGACGCTCTCCGATACCGGCGAATCGTGGACTTGGAAATACGCC
>CAIURC010000152.1 GCA_903901425.1 uncultured Spartobacteria bacterium
GGTCCCGAAGAACTTGGTGCACAGGAGCGCTCCGTTCCATGCCACGGGCTGCCCTTCAGCAAACGCATCGTAGATCCACTGGGTGCGTTCCACGGTCCTGAGCGTGCCGGGCGGGGCGTTGGCATCGGCCCGTTGACTCAAAAGTAAATGACACCGGAGAGCGTCCGGAGCGGTGGAGTCGTTGACTCAGAAGTCATGACACCAGCTGAGGGGTGTTTTTGCCTGCATCGAGTGCGCAATGCAAGGAGTCCGTAGGACGACTGGAATGAAGCGCTCGATGCAGGATCGCGCGCAGCCCCTCCTCCAAGCGCCGATTTAGTTCAAAAGGGTTCAACGCATCCCTTTGAGCTCGAAGCCTGGCCTTGCTCGCGGCCGCCACATCCGGGCTGCCCAGCAGTCGCTCACACGGCGTCAGCGGCTTGTCGTGCCGGCGTTTGACCTTCGCCCCATCGCGACTCTTTTTCTCCAGTTTTGCAGAGGGCAGGAAGTAGTTGTGCAAGGGCTCCCAACACTCCCGGTAGAGCGCGTTGATTGGCTCCACCAGTTGCGGGTCCCCCAGCCGATCGTATCCAAGCAACTGCCTCACATGCGTCCAGTTCTTCTGCTCCACATGGCCGTTGTCGTCTTTCTTGTAAGGCCGCGAACGGGTGAACCCAACCGCCTTGGGGCGCTCTTGAAAGTAGCGCAGCAGGTGCCAGTTGAGGAACTCAGATCCGTTGTCGGTGTCAAAACCCAGAAGCTCGAAGGGCAAAGTCCCCTCCACCTCGCGCGTCGCAGCGACCACGCCGGCCGCCCCCTTGTTCCATACCGCCCGGTTGGCCGTCCAGCCGCTATAGATGTCGCAATAAGTGACGCTCCACACGAAATCCCCCTCCAGACTGCCTCCGCAGTGAGCCACCGTATCAGCCTCTAAAAAACCGGGACGGGTGATGTCCCAGTTATCCGTACGGATGGGGATCTGTGTTTTCAGGAGCCCTCCGGGCTTGGTGCCACAGCGGCCCCGGTGGCCGACACGGGTTTTGCGTGCAGCCAGAAGCCGGTCGGCCTGTGCGGCGCTAATGGAGAGAACACGGCTTCGCAAATCCTTCCCAAGCCTCCCATGTTCGCGTTCGTAATGAGGAAGCCATTGGGGCAACAGCGCCTTAAGTCTTTTGCCACAGGGTTGCTCGGCCACTTTCCAAATCCGCCACAACACCTCCTCCACCTTGCTGTCGTACTTTGGGGGTCGACCTTTGCGCACACCAGGATCGCCTCCCCAACCGGTTTTGGCTCCCAGCAGCTTGATGGCATGCTTGCGGCTGTAGCCCCATTGTTCGCAGAGCTCGTCAATGAGGCGCGAACGCCCCTCGCGACCACGCCCCAGGTAGCGCTGACGCAGGCGCGGCAGCAGTTCTTCGGCTATCTTTCGACTCATCGGCATCCCTTTCGGTTGCCGGTGTCATCCTTTTTGAGTCAACGACCTTTTCCAGTCGCTCCCTGCCAACCCTTCCCGGTGTCAAAACTTTTGAGGCAACAGGTATGATGGTTGGATTTATTTTGACCATTTACGATTGTGATGGAAGGATAGCGGGTGGGTATCGACCCCGAGTTTTTCGTTTTTTCTTTCCGACAATTCCTGCAACTCACGTTTGAGATGCGTTTCCTAAGAAAGAGAGAAAAAAGGA
>CAIURC010000153.1 GCA_903901425.1 uncultured Spartobacteria bacterium
AGTCCCGCCTTACGCAGTTTGTCAGCTGCAGCCGCGGTGTGCTCGGGGCCGTAGTTGGCGCCGTCACGGCCACCGCGCAGCACGATATGGCTGTCGGGGTTGCCGGCGGTCTTGACGATGCTGGTCATGCCCTCCTGGTCAATTCCCAAAAAGCTGTGCGCAGCACAGGCCGAACGCATGGCGTCGATGGCCGTCTGGATGCTTCCATCCGTGCCGTTCTTAAACCCGACGGGCATTGAGAGTCCGCTGGCCATCTCCCGGTGGGTCTGCGACTCGGTGGTCCGGGCGCCGATGGCCGCCCAGCTGATCAGGTCGGCGATGTACTGCGGGATGATCGGATCCAGAAACTCCGTGCCCGCCGGGAGCCCGAGCTCCCCGATATCCAACAGAAGCTTGCGCGCCAGATGGATCCCCTCCTCCACCTCGCCGGAATCGTCCAACCGTGGGTCGTTGATGAGGCCTTTCCAGCCCACGGTGGTCCGGGGCTTCTCAAAATACACCCGCATCACCATGAACACCCGCTCCTTGAGTTCCTCGGCCAAGGCGGCCAGACGCCGCGCGTAATCCATGGCCGACACCGGGTCGTGGATCGAACATGGCCCCACGACCACCATCAACCTGCGGTCCTCCCCGCTCAGAATCCGCCGTGCCGTCGCGCGGGCCTGCCGGATCCCATCCAGCAGCGCCCCGTTCGCGGGGAGGTGCGCCTTGACCTGCGCGGGCGTGACGAGACGTTTCACCTCGCTCACACGCACGTCTTCAACAGAGTGAAGGCGGTCGGAGGCGATGGAGGATGGCGGACAGGCAGGGACCTGGGATGACATAGGGCAGGTTGTTTAGTTTCCCACGCCCGGTTTGGGTCTGCAACCAAAGAAGAGGATTCCGTTTGAGTCTTTCCCCAACATACGGTCTCTTGGTGGCCTGCGGGCCTGTAGCTCAATGGTTAGAGCAGGGGACTCATAATCCCTTGGTTGGGGGTTCGAATCCCTCCAGGCCTACGTTCCCACAGGAAGAAGTCTCACTGAGAAAGGGTGTTGTAAGCGGGGCCGTTGGAGGGTACGGGTCCGAGCTACTTCGGATTGATCAAGGGAATTTGCTGAGGTGCTGGGGGCGTTGGAGGATCCGAGATGATGCCCTCGCTTTGTAAGACCTCGAATACGTGCTTGAGTACGGTCTTGTAATGCTGCTGGACCACGATGTCTTTGGCCTGCTGTTCGAGGGCGTGAAAATCCTCAAAGTCTTCCTGAAGCTTAAAGGCTAAGAGGGTTTTCAGCTGCAGGCAGGGGTCTATTTCCTTTGGTTGGACCTCAGCAAGTCCGAGGCTCGTCGCTCTCTGCTCGCTATCTAAAGTGAGCTCTTCGATGCGCGCTTTCAGTTCTGCGTTCCGGAATTCGAGTTGTTGGTTGAGTCGGCTCAACTCATCTAGAGACGGTGAACCAGGAACCGTCAAGGGCACCGGTTTCTCGGTGCGGCGGGAACGTTTTTGGATCTCTTCAGCGGATCGAAGTTGCTTTTGTGCGCTTGCTAATTCTACGCGCAGGTTGCTCGCGTACGCCTCGATCTGGCGGAGGGTTTCATGCAGGTTGAATCCGGCTCCCTGGCCGCCACGCCGCGCAACATTTGCCCCTTGGTTGTG
>CAIURC010000154.1 GCA_903901425.1 uncultured Spartobacteria bacterium
CCCCATTTCAAAGCTCAGGAAGTCGCCTTCGCGAAGCAACAAAACCAAGTTCCCCGAAGAATTCTGCGCCCAGAGGCCTACGTCATTCGCTGAAGTCACCCCGCCCCCCGTCTTCAAGCTGGCCACAAAGGCAGGTCCGTATACCCCCTCGTTCCCCGGCCATGCCAGCGATCGAATCTGATTGAACTGAGCGCCAGCCACACCCGGCGCCGAGCCACCTTTCCGCGCCAGAACATCAAACCCGCTGCCATTTCGCTTGAGGATCACAGGATCCGCTATCGGCGCCGTGGTTTGTCCCTCCGTTGGCACCGCAGAAATACTTCCCACAAACGCGTACCCACCTGCCTGGCCGCCCACCGGGTTTCCCACCGATCTGAGCACCACCGCGTTACCACCTGCGGTGATCTGGTCTCCCTCCTGAGCAAGAATGGTCACCACAGAGGTACTTGAAATCGCCACCAGCATCTGGTCGTTGTCCGGCGTCACACCAGTTCCATCCTGCACCAAACCAATCCGCACCACCATGCCTCCATCGTCACCCACCGACACCAAGCCAAGACTCCCGATGTTGACCGATTCACCATCCAGATTCTGGCTCCCAGTCTTCAAGAGTACCACAGGCGACTCACTTCCTGAATCAAACTTCACCAGCGCCGCCGTCTGATCTGTAAACTCTACGCGCGCCACCAATACCCCATTCTTGTTGAAACCCCGCCGCTGCCCAGGCGTGTCTGGCATCGCAGCAAAAGCGAGGATCGTCTTCACCTCCCGAGACTGTCCACCTCCCACCCCAACCATCGATCCAGTGCTGAGTAACTCCGCTATTTGCCCAAACGAATTCTGCCGCCACAACGAAAACACCCGGGGAACAGAGTCCTCGTCCTCAGGATCCGCCCCCTCGGGAACCGGCTCGGACCGGAGCGCCGTGAAAAAGAGGTCGCCATTGTCCGCAAGCGCAATGTTCGTCACGCCATCCAAAAATGCCGACTCGCCCCCGTCGGCAACCACCGCCTGACTTGCGCGGAAGACAAGCCCCAGAACCCCGCCACGCCTCACCCACAAACCGGTTTCCGGATCCTCGGCATCGAGCAACGCCGAAAATGCGAGATCCCCAGACCGGTTCACCACTGGAGTTCCAAACAAAAGATACGGCAAAGCCGTCCCGGGAGCTTGCTGCCCCTGAATCGCGACAGGATCCACACTGTCGGATACAAAGACGCCACGCACCCTCTCTCGCACGGCGTTCGCACACACCGCGTGATAGGCCATTCCTCCGTCCCCAGTGGCCGAAGGAACGCCGAACCTCAGAAACTTGAACCCGCCTCCCAGCGTAGCCTGCAGTCCGGCTGGAGCACTCCCGCCCGCCATCACCCCGCCACCAGAGGAAACCTGCAAAACCTTGTCCCCTCTGGAAGACAAATCCGAGGAAGCCGGATCCAGAACCCTGACCCCGGACAACTCTCTGGACTGCGCCTCCGCACCCCCGGTTTTGGTGTATTTCAATGTCACCGCATAACTCCCGACCGCGAGGCTGGCAGGTGCGCTCAAAAACCGCCCACCCAACCCCGTATTCAACGGGTCAAACCCCACCGTGTTTTCCTGTCCGTCCAGAAAACTACCGGCCAAGACCAGTTCGCTTTCCGCATCTGTTTTCTCATCCCTGAATATAAATCTCGCCAGCGAGGGCGACCCGGGTGCCGTCAGGGTGAACGTGAAAATCAACGGCGTGCCGCTCCCATGCCGCGAATAACCCACCCGCAGCGGAATCAATTCAATCCCGTTCGAAACCGTTACCCCGCGCAAAACCCCAAACGCCCGATGGTTCTCCAAAATATCGGTATACGTCAGCACAAGATCATAGATCCCGTTCGGAACCGCATCCCCAAACGCCACCTGCGCAGAGTCCGCCGGAGGGTTCCTCAAATCCACCGTCGCGGTGTGCCCACCCTGCGACTCATGCTGCGTTGCCAAAATCAACTTCGGCACCGTCCCGCTCCCGCCCGAAGGCCGGAACGCCAGCATCACACTTCCCGGCTTCGCCGCCTCAGGAAGCGAAAATGAAATCTGAGCCGCGCCCGGTGAAGAATCCGAAAAACTGGACAGCGTCGGCTCCTCGGTCACCGTGTCGATCCGGAAACCGGTCACCGGCCCCATTGTCTGTGCCCCCGTTGCGGACTGGTAATTGACCCGCACCGAGTACACACCGTCCGGGATAGACGGCCCCGAAACCACCGCGGCACTGGATCCAGCAGGAGAAGCCGGATCAAAATTAAACCGTCCCCCGATCTTCTCAAGAGCGGATCCAAGCACCAGTTGACGCACTTCGCTCTCGGCATTCGTGAACTGTAACCGGAGGCTGCCCCGCTTGGCAGGCGATGGCAGCGAAAACTGCACCGTCACCGGCGCCCGCGATGCGGTGTTCGGTTCGGGCAGGACCAACACAGGCGCCGTGCCCCGGATCAAAACGCCATTACTCGTCGCCACGGCTGCGTCGTTCATCCGCTGGTCACGGTAACTCAGACTCACCGTGTAGCTCCCCGGCGGGACAGGATCTCCACTCACCACAAAACCTCCGGCAAGCGGATCCTGAGGATTCAGATCAAAGGAGTGCGCCCCCTTTGTTTCCTGGCTCCCCGCCAGAACCAGTTCCCGTGGGTTCAGTCCGTCATTGAACTTCAAAACGAGGGAACCCGCCGCAGCTGGCTCTGGGAGTGAGAAATTTAGGCGGACCGCAGATGCAAACACGGCTTTTGATGCGGGACTCGTCAGCAGGGGCGGCTGCGTTTCCGCATCCACAAAAACCCGCTCAGCACGAACCGACTGGCGCTCGATCCCGGCAAGACTCCGGTAAAAAACTTGGACGGAGTATTCTCCAGAGGGAATCTTCCCACCGAAAGGCTGCACACTTTCAATACTCGGGCTCTTCTCTGGACTGCCTGCGCGAATGGCGAGGGTTTTTTCCCCCGCGCTTTCCAAATCCGCACTCAGCACAAGCACCCGGTTCACCAACGCGTTCCTGAACTGCACCCTCAGACTGCCTCGCATCGCTGGTTCGGGCAAAGAAAACTCCACAGAGAGGTTTCCAGAAACCAACGTGTCCGAAGTGGGCGACTTCAGAACCGGCGTAACCGAGGAAGGCGGCACGGCTTTCAGCACGCTCGCCGCACCCCAATTCGCCACATAAAGGTCTCCAGATGGCGCCACTGCAACTCCCAACGGCCCGAAAAATCTTGAGTCGGTCCCCACTCCTCCCCTGTTCCCCGGGGCAGCCATCATTGCCCCCATTTCAAGAGGCGCCCCTCCGATCTGCACACGAATCGTGTCGCTTTCCGCCGGAAACCGATAGACCGCACACTGAAACGGATAAGAAACAAAAACGGTCCCGGATGCGTCTACCGCCAGTCCACCCAACTGCTCAGAATTGTCTCCAAGATTCAAAACGTCCAGATCCGGAAAATAGGCCGCAGTCAGATCCTCCCCGGTCGCAACGGTCTGTCCCATGATTGACACCACCCCATCCTCGATCCTGCGGACCGAGGCAGCAGATGCCGATCCCTGATCTCCGACATACACCCGTGTCCCGTCAGGTGTCACAGCCACAAGGGTCGGATTATAGAATTGCGCCTCCTCTCTCGGGCCGGTGTCGCCCCCAGAAATACCGGAAATTCCTGCAAACGTTTCCACATACTCCTCAGACGCCTCAAACCCCTTTTTAATCTTACGAATCGTATAGTTCCCGGAGTCTGCCACATACACGTTGAAACTGTTATCCACAGCGACTCCCCGCGGGCCGTTGAAGCGAGCCATCGCGGCACTTCCGTTCTGATCCCCTGAAACCGGAAGATGCTCGCCCGAAAGCGACACATTTTCTTCCGGATCAAAGCCCACCAGCGTCGTCACCACCCCCGCCTTGGTCACCCTCCGAATCGCATGGTTGCCCCGGTCGGCAACGTACAAGTTCCCCAACCTGTCCACAGCAAGTCCTTCCGGCTCTGAAAATCTTGACACCCCAACTGAACCGTCCCTGAATCCAGAATCATTAGGCGCACCTGCAAAGGTGATCACCTGTCCCCCTTTGATCCGACGAATCACATGATTCTCAGGGTCCGACACATAGACCGTGCCCTCCAAATCCACGGCCACTCCCTTCGGCTGAACAAACCGCGGCCCGATTGCAGGCCCGTCCGTAAACCCCCGCAACGTCGGCGTGCCAGCCACAAGATTCACCCTCCGAGCAGCATCCATCGTCACCTTTCGAACACAGAAGTTCCCCGAATCCGCCACCCAAATTTCTCCAACCGACGTGGCACTCGGCGGCACCAACACTAGACCGCCGGGCCTGAAAAACTGGGCCACACCAAACCCGGAAGGAGCCCCTGTTCCTGCCCCGTCAAGAAATCCATCTTGCTCCGGAATACCCGCATAAGTGGTTACCCGGTTTGTCCCCACCCGACGGATACAGTGGTTTCCCCTATCCACCACATAAAGATTCCCATCGCCATCCACCTGAAGCCCTGTGGGATCTCTGAATTGTGCTGACAGAGGTAAGGACGAATCCAGAAAACCGTCTTCCAGCGCATCTGTGCCGGCAACAACCACTGGGACATTCGCAGAACTGCGAATATCGAGCTTCAAAATCAGATTCCTCGAGGGAGCCGTGAAAAAGAGGTCGTTTCCACGCAAGGCCAGAGCCTGTGGCACTTGGGAAAAGCTATAGTTCATCAACACCGCTCCAGCCAAAGACAGCTTCAAGATCCTCTGGTTGAGGCTGTCGGCAACGTAAAGCACTTCGCCGCCCCCGGCTTCAGTCCCCACCACAATTCCAGAGGGACTATTGAGGGTGGTGCTCAGGCTCAGGGTTGACACCATACCCGACGGGGCAACGCTCCGGATTTTATTGTTACCCGCATCGGCTACGTAAACGATTCCGCCGCTTCCCACCGCAAGCGCGGCGGGATCGTTAAACCGCGCAAGAATCGACCCACCAGAATCCTCTCCCCCTGACTGTCCGGGAACGCCAGCAAAAAGCGTCGTCTGACCGCTCGGCGCCACCTTCCGAATCGTCTGGCCATCGACTACAAAAACATCCCCGGTCGCCGGATTCCGGGCCATTGCTTGGGGGGCTGTAAAACGGCAAACAGTTGTCCCGCCATCGGCCACTCCAGGACCACCCAAGCTTCCTGCAAAAATGGACCAGGAATATCCGCCCTGGGAGCCCACCGGTATCTGGCCCACCGAAACCACATGCGACCCCGCGTTTGACACGTAAATTCTCCCCTCGCCTGTCACCGCAATCCCGCTGGGTATGTTGAACTTCGAGGCGGTCCCCACCCCGTCCACGGCCCCGGGAGACTGCGAAAACTGCCCCCCCACGGTCGACACCATGGAATTCGTCAGGTCCACCAACCGCACCGTGTGCTGGTCCGTCTCCGTCACCAGCAAACGAGTTGAATTCACAGCGGCAATCCCCAGTGGACCATTAAACTTCGAAATCACCGCCGCCCCATCCATATGACCCGCGCCATTCGACGCCCCTGCCGCTGTCACCCCCGCCACACTGGACACCTGAATGCCCAGCACGTTGTCTCTCACAATCTTCCGAATCGCATGGTTGCCTGAATCGGCGACGTACATCTCTGTAACTCCGTTGGTCGAAAGCACTGCGAGCCCCTTGGGAGAGCTGAACTTCGCCACCAACCCGGATCCATCGAAAAAACTAGGCGTCCCCTCCCCGGCCAGCGTCGTCACCCCCGTCTGTGTAATGCTCCGGATCCGGTGGTTTCCGGTGTCGGCCACCACAAGCGTGAAATCCGTGGAACCCGCCGGAGGCGGAATCAAGGCCACCGCATGCGGTTGGCTGAACAGCGCGGTCGCGAACGGCCCATCCGCAAAGCCACCTGCCCCCCGAACCCCAGCCACGGTTGTAACCGTCCGGCCCGTCGAGATCTTCCGGATGAGATGGTTGCCCGTATCCGCCACAAACAAATTGCCGCTCCCGTCGATCGCCAGCCCCCGCGGACTCCGAAACTTTGGCGGGGCCTTGCTCGCAAACACGTATTCTCCGCTCAATGTCTGCAGAACGGGTTGCGAAAGCGTCAGAGTTGTCCCATCCGCTGCAACACTCGCCACTCGGGCGCCCATCACAATCCCGGCTCCGGAAACCGAAGTACCCTGCACAATCCCCAGACTGGAAGCAGTGACCCCGCCAGTTAGCTGCAACGTCGAGGACCCAGCACTTCCCGAAACGCTGGTTGTGCGCCTCTCCATCACACTGTCGGAATCCCCTGCAGAACCTGCAGTACCGGCGTACAACCCGACAGTCCCATCTGGCAGAATCCACCGGATCACGTGGTTCGCAGTGTCTGCCACATAAACCTCGCCATTGGGGCCCGCGACCATTCCCGTGGGCCCATTAAACCGGGCCGAGCTCGAACCGTCCGCTTCAATGCGCCCATCCTGAAACGAGGGAGGAACACCCGGGTTGCCCGCAAACGCCGCCCTCCAAGAAATCGGCGCCTCAGGCGCCGGAGCCAAGGCGCCCCCCTGAGCCAGACAGACCGGCGCCATCGCCCCTGCCAGCCAAAAGAAAAAACACCAGACCCAGAACGGCAAGCCCTTGGTTGCCGTGGTTTGCTCCGAGGGCTCCCAACAAATCCGAGACGCGCGCAACATGCCTGGAGCCTAGGGCTTCCCCCCAGATCCAGCAAACCGATTCTTAGCCGCCGTCTGTTACAATTCCTTCCACTGCGCCACCGCGGCCTCGAGACTGGCCACGTCTGAAACCGAAATACACCGGGTGCCTTTCCGGATCCGATTCATCAAGCCAGCCAGCACACCCCCTGGCCCCAGTTCTAGGAACACCTCGCATTTCTCCTGGTCCAGCAAGTACTCCATCGACTCCGTCCAACGCACCGAACCGGTCACCTGATCCTGAAGTGTGGCCCGGATCTCCTCCGGCTCGCGCACCGCCCGGGCGTCCACGTTGCAAATCACTGGAAACCGCGGTTCGGCGAACTGGGTATTCTGGAGTTCCTCCCCAAGCTTCACAAACGCCGAGTTCATTAGGCGCGAATGGTATGCCCCAGCCACATCCAGCATTTTGGCCATCCGGATCCCGTGCTCCTTGGCAAGGGACACCGCCAGCGCCACCTTCGAGGTTTCACCGGAAACCACGATCTGGCCCGGGCTGTTCAAGTTGGCCACATCCACGTCCGTCTCCGCCGCCAGCGCGCGGACAGTGCTCTCGTCCGCCCCAATCATCGCCGCCATCGCCCCAGCCGTGTTTTCGCAGGCCTCCTGCATGAACAATCCCCGTCTCCCCACCAGTCTCAACCCCGTCTCAAAGTCAAAGGTGCCGGCCGCGGCATGCGCGGTGAACTCCCCAAGCGACAACCCCGCCGCGGCATGCACCGGAAAATCTCCGACCCGATCCCGCAACGCCTGCAGACAGGCCAGACCATGGACAAACAACGCCGGCTGGCAGTACCGGGTCTGGGTCAATTCCTCTTTGGGCCCCTCAAAAGTCACCCGTTTCAACGGCATCCCAAGCACTTCGTCCGCCCGGTCAAACAGCGCCGCCGCCGAGGGGTGTGCCTCGGCAATATCCCGTCCCATTCCCACCACCTGGGCCCCCTGCCCCGCAAACAACAACGCAATCTTTGTTTTCATAAATTCGTCCCGCCATGAATCAACCGGGCCGCCCTCCATGCCGCCCGCTCCAGCAACTCCGCACCGCGCCCCATCGCTTCCTCAAGGGTCAGCACCCGGTCCACCACCGGTACGGTCATGCCAAAAACTCCCTCGGCCTCCTCCCCGAACGAACCTGCAAACGCCAGAACCGGCTTGCCATGCACCCGCGCCAACCGCGCCACCCCCGCCGGCCCCTTGCCCTCCAGCGTCTGCCCATCCAGCCGCCCCTCCCCGGTTACCACAAGGTCGCTCCCAAGAACTCGCCCGTCCAAGTCCAAGGCCTCCGAAACCAGATCAAAACCTGAGCGCAATTCTGCCCCACAGAAACTCAAAAGCCCAAATCCGAGCCCGCCCGCAGCCCCTGCTCCCGGGCGGTCCCGGAAATCCACCCCGAGCGATTTCTTGGCCACCTCAGCCAACCGCTCCAACCCAGACTCCAAAACCTCCAGCCCCTCTCCGGATGCGCCCTTCTGAGGGCCGTACACCCGGGTTGCGCCCCGCTCCCCCAGCAACGGATTGCCCACATCGCAGGCCGCCACCATAGGCGGCAACTCAAACCCAGAAGGCCGGAGGATCGCAGAAAGCCTCCCGAAATTCTCCGGCACCGCCTCCAGATCCTGCCCCGCCGCATCCAGGAAACGGTACCCCAACGCGGCAGCCATCCCAGCCCCGCCGTCGTTGGTTGCGCTGCCTCCCAGACCAATCAGAATTCTGGTCGCCCCGTTCTCCACCGCGTGCCGCAAAATCTGGCCGGTTCCAAATGTGCCGGAACGCAGGGGTGCACGATCCGCAGGTTGAACCCGCCAGAGCCCCGAAGCCTCGCTCATGTCCAAAACCACGCAGCCGTCCGCCATCCGGAAGTAACGGCCCTCCACGGGCCGACCTAGGGGATCCCGAACCTCCAAACGCATCCAGTGCCCCCCGCCCACGGCTGCCGCCGCCAGCGACTCAGCAAACCCTTCCCCCCCGTCTGCAATCGGTGCCAGATCAATGACCACCTCCGGATTCACCCGCCGCCAGCCGCGCGCAATCGCCGCCGCCGCTTCCGGGGCAGAGATGGATCCCTTGAATTTGTCGGGTGCAACGAGAAGCTTCATGATTGGCGTTTCCTCTTCTCTCCCCTCCGTTCCCGGATGACAAGCCGCCTCTCACCGGCTCAGAACTTTCGCCCCCCGGCACTCCGGGAATCCCCGCGGCGCCCCCGAATCGGTTTGACACTGCCACGCTGCGGGACTAGCCAGTCCTTACCGAATTGCACTGAGCCCATGCTTCCTGACTTCCTCCCTGACCTGGGGTTTCTCCCACGTCTGAGGGGCTATCAGGATCCCACACGACACTTCCGCACGGCCAACCTTCCGGGCCGCCCTTTTTCTCCATGAGTGATTCCCTGGCCCCGGCCACCTACCAGTCCGTGCTTGTGCCCGCCCTGCTTCAGATCCAGGAGGAACACGGCTACCTCCAACGCGAGGCGCTCGAAGCCTACTCCGAACGGAACAATGTCCCGCTCCACAGGCTGCAGTCCGTGGCAAGTTTCTTTCCCCATTTCAAACTCTCACCGCCCAAACCGGTGACCGTCCGCGTTTGCCGGGATATGGCCTGCAATCTGGCCTGCTCCAAGGCCATGTCCTCGGAACTCCAAACGGCACTTGGAAAAAACGTGACGGTGGAGGGCGTTTCCTGCCTCGGCCGATGCGACCGGGCTCCGGCCGTGGCCGTCTCAGTCCAGGGCCACCCCCACGACCATCTGCTTCTGGGCCGTTCCACCGAGCAGGTCCGCGAGGCGGTTCAGGGATTTCTCGCGGGAGCAACCCCGCATGCCGACCATGATGCGGATCTGCCGGATCCCCTGGCTGGCGCCCTCGTGAACCCCTACACCAGCCCGGATCACTCTGCGGAGCCCTACGGCGCCGTTCTCAAGGTCTTGGCCTCCAGAAACGCCTCCCTCGATGCCGCAGGCGCCGTGCTCGCCCAGCAGTTTGACTGGAGCCCGGAACGGGTGGCTCAATTCAGGCTCGCCGCCATCCAACAACTCCGCGGCGTTGTCGAAGACCATGAACTTCGGGAAACCGTCCGGGCATGGCAGACCGAATCCACGTGGGCCAAAGGCCCGACCCTCGGCGGTTGGGCAGACGGCCCTCTGGCCGAGTTGAACGCCGCTGACCTGCGCGGAATGGGGGGGGCGGGCATCCCGGCCTCCCAAAAATGGCGCGACGTGCGGGACGCTGTCCGCCGCGCCCGGCTCCGGGACGAGGACGACCGGGCGTTCATTGTGGTGAACGGCGACGAAAGCGAGCCCGGCACATTCAAAGACCGCGAACTCCTGCTGAGAACACCGCATCTGGTGGTGGAGGGGGTGATTCTGGCTGGCCTGCTCACCGAAGCCACCCAAGGGTTCATCTACATCCGGCACGAATACGGCGAACAGATCGACGCGTGCCGCAGGGAAATCGAACGGGCCGAACAACTCGGCTTCTGCGGCTCGCACGCCTCTCTTCTGGGCCGACCCTTCCCGGTTTCAGTTTTTGTGAGTCCGGGGGGCTACATCTGCGGGGAACAAAGCGCCCTCATTGAAGCGATGTCCGACCGGCGCGGCGAGCCGCGCAACATGCCGCCCAAGCTCGAAACCAACGGACTCGACGACATGCCCACCCTGGTCAGCAACGTCGAGACCTACGCCTGGGCCCCTTTTATTCAGGTCCGGGGCGGAAAAACCTACGCGGACCATGGCGTCAACGGCTGGAAAGGGCTCCGCATCTTTTCCATTTCGGGCGACGTGGCGCGCCCCGGAGTGTACGAGGTTCCCATGGGGATCACCCTCCGCGAACTCATCCACGGCGAACAGTACTGTCAGGGGATGAAGGACGGGCTCCCGCTCAAGGGCTTTGCTCCGTCAGGGCCCTCCGGCGGCTTTCTCCCGGCCAAACTCCGGCCCGGGGCCGGCCTTCCCCGCGAGCACGTCTCCAATGCCGCATGGCTCGAGCTGTCCAAGCGGCGGGGCTTTGACCCCAACGCTCAGGAACTGGACATCCTCGACTTGGAGCTTGAACTCAACCTGTTCCGTTCCCTGAGCCCGACTCAGGCGCTGGGCGCCGGCCTTGTCGTTTACTCGGAAGGCCGCGATATGCTTGAACAGGCATCCAACTCCCTCGATTTCTTCAAAAACGAGTCCTGCGGAAAATGTGTTCCCTGTCGGATCGGTTCCCAGAAGATGGCGGCCCTCGCCCACAACCTGCTTGAAGGCAAGGTGACCAAATCCCAGTGGGAATCCGAGCTCGCACCGCTTTCCGAGGAAATGGGGCGCGCCATTGAACTGGCCTCCATCTGCGGCCTCGGCCGTTCGGTGCCCGTCCCGCTGAAGACCGTGGGTTCATTTTTCCGAGCAGACCTCGCCGCACACCTGAAATAAGCGACCCGCCACCAGGCCCGCCCAAACCGCACCACTTCCTATGCCGACACAGCCCGAGCCCACCGAGGACCTCTACATCCGCGACGACGATGAAGGCCTGTTTAGCCGGGACTTCGACGGCCAGTTGGTCCGGCTCGATGCCCCCACCGAATCCGACTACTCCAAAAAGGTCACGCTTCAGATCGACGGCCAACCCGTGACCGTTTTCCTTGCCGAACCGCTCACCGATGCCAACGGCAACATCGTTCTGGATCTCGAAGGCCGCACCACCCCGCGCTACACCACGATCTACGACGCCGCCCGCAAGCTCTATGCCCAGCAGATCGGCGACGAGGCCAAAATCCCCATCCCGGTTCTCTGCCACCAGCCCCACATGAAACCGGTGGCCGTATGCCGGCTCTGCGTCGTCCAGATCTACGGCCAGAAACGCGGAAAACGCGCTGCAGAACGCAAGCTCCTCCCCGCCTGCCAGCACCAGGTCAAGGATGGCATGGAGGTGTTCACCATGAACGCCCCAGGCAAAGACGGCGACCGCGTTCGACAGACTGTCAAGGTCCTCACCGAGATGCTCGCCTCCGATCATCTGCCGCCCCCGCCCGATTCCAAATCCGGTCGGGAACTCGCCCAAGTGAACGAACTCGGCCAGCTCCTCAACCGCTGCGGCGGCGAATCCAGCCGGTTCCAGAAACCCACCCTCAAGGCCGCACGCCCGGTGGCAGACCCCAAGGTCGCGCGGCGCACCTCCGACGCGTCCTCGCCTGTCTTCGCAGTGGACCACTCCGCCTGCGTCCTCTGCGACCGCTGCGTCCGCGCTTGCGACGAGGTCATGGAGAACCATGTACTGGGCAGGACCGGCAAGGGCGCAACCGCGGGCATCGCTTTTGACCTCAACGACCCCATGGGCGAATCGAGCTGCGTCAAATGCGGCGAGTGCATGGTTTCCTGCCCCACCGGCGCCATCACCTTCAAACCAGTCGCCCAAATCAAGGTCTCCCATTCCTCGGCAGAAGCCGTCCCCGCCTCCGAACTGCTGACCGACCCTCTCTTCGCCGGCGTACCCCCGAAATTTCTTCTCTGGCAGCAGGGACTCGTTCTCCGCAGAAAAGTCAAGGCCGGCCAGGTCCTCTGCCGCCAGGGCGACGCCGGAAACACCGCGTTCCTCATCAAATCCGGCCGCTACGAGGTTGCCGTGTACCCTAAGAAGGCCTCCAGACTCGGCGGCCGTGGCACCCCGGTCTTCCGCGGGGAATTGACTCCCGCAGACATGATCGTGGGAGAAATGTCCTGCATGAGCGCCCAGCCACGGGCCGCAGACGTGGTGGCTCTTGAAACCGGCGAAGTCTGGGAAGTCCGCCGGAACGTCCTTGACCGGCTCATGCGCCTGCCCAACCAGCGCCAGCGCTTCGAGGCCGAGTACAGGGAACGCTCTCTTGACCTTGTCCTCCGAGCCAGCCCCCTATTCCGGGATCTTCCCCAGAAGGAATACTCCGAGGTTGTCAATTTCCTCCGGGAACGCCTCAGCTTCGTCCGGGTAAAAGCCGGCCAAACCCTGTTTGAACAGGGCGATCCCGCAAACGCCATGTTCCTTGTCCGACTCGGACACGTCCGGGTCAGCCTCGGTTTCCATGGCGAAGAATCCAAGGTCATCTCCTGCGGTCCGGGCGCTGTTCTCGGTGAAATCGGCCTGCTCGCGTTCGCCTCCGAGGACCTCGCCAAGTCTGCCGATGCCTTGGATCAGGAACTCCAGCAGGCGCTCCAGGCCGCAGGCAGCCAACTCGCGGAATCTTTCCCCGCAGGCGTCCGCTCCGCGACCTGCACTGCCCTCGGACTGGTTGAACTGGCCCGCCTCAACCGTGGCGATTTCCTGGAAATGCTTGCCCGCTTTTCCGCGCTTCGCAAAAGCTTGGTCCAGATTTCGCTCGGCCGCATGAAGGCCACCGCCATTGGCGATCCGTTTGTCACCGAGTTCATTGCGCAGGGCCTCTATGAAGGCCGCAGCGTCCTCACCCTCGACCTGGACCTGTGCACGCGGTGCGACGAATGCACCAAAGGCTGCGTCGAACAGCACGGCACTCATTCCCACGGCACCCCCATCACCCGACTCCTCCGGGACGGTAAACGCTACGACAAGTTTCTCGTCGCAACTTCCTGCCGATCCTGCACCGATGCCCATTGCATGGTCGGCTGCCCCGTCGACGCCATCCACCGGGGACGCCACCAACAGATCGTCATCGAGGATCACTGCATCGGCTGCGGACTCTGCGCCACCAACTGCCCCTATGGCAGCATCTTCATGGTGCCCAACCAACACCGGAAAATTGAGGTGTCCGATCCCTCGCGGCCTGGCCACTCTATCAAGGTGCCCCAACTCCGAGCCGCCGCCTGTGACCTATGCGATGCCGAAGGCGAAAAGTCCACGCCTGAACCGCGCTGCGTCTCCGCCTGCCCGCACGATGCCGCGCACCGGATGTCTGGCGACGAGCTGCTTGCACTGGTCACGGCAAAGCACAAGCCACTCGGCTAACGCCCCACCTCGCCCTCAGTCCATCAAGTCCATCAAGTCCATCAAGTCCATCAAGTCCATCAAGTCCATCAAGTCCATCAAGTCCATCAAGTCCAGTCCCTGCTAGGCGAAGAAGCGGTTTGCCTGCTGCAGCACCTCCACGAGGCGGTCCACCTCCGACAGGGTGTTGTAAAAATAAAAACTCGCGCGCGTGGTGCCAGGCAACCCGTACTTTTTCATCAAAGGTTGGTTGCAGTGGTGCCCCCCACGCAACGCCACCCCGTACCGGTCTGCATAGGTGGTCAGATCGTGCGGATGCACCGTCTCCATCACAAAACTCACCAGCGCCGCTCGGCCCCGGCGCGGTCCAATCACCCGAAGGCCCGACACTTCGCTGAGCCGCTCCAGAGCATATCCCACCATCTCCCGGTCATGGGCCTCAATCGCCGGACGCCCCAACCCTTCCAAATAGTCCACCGCCGCCCCCAAACCCACCGCATCCGCAATGTTCGGTGTCCCCGCCTCAAACCGGTGCGGCGGCTGTTTGAAGGACGCCTTCTCGTAGGTCACCGCGTTGATCATCTCTCCGCCGCCATGCCATGGAGGCATGGACTCCAGCACCTCCCGCCTCCCATACAGCGCCCCGATCCCAGTCGGCGCACACATCTTGTGGCCTGAAAACACCAGGAAATCGCACCCCATCTCCTGCACATTCAACGGCATGTGCCCCACGCTCTGAGCCGCATCCACGAGCGTTGTGATTCCCCGGTCCCGCGCCATCCGGCAGAGCTCCGCCGCCGGATTCACCGTTCCGAGCGAATTCGAGACGTGCGTGAATGCAAAAAACTTCACCCCACCCATCAAATCCCCAATCCCACTCAAGTCCAACTCACCACCGTCAGTCACCGGCACGTACCGGATCTGCACCCCCTGTCTCTCAGCCAACAGAAGCCACGGCACAAGATTGCTGTGGTGCTCCATCTCGGTCAGCAGAATCTTGTCCCCGGGCTTCAAAAACTTGCTGCCCCAGGCGTTCGCCACCAAATTTACCCCCTCCGTAGTGCCCCGGGTGAACACCACTTCCTCCGCAGTCCGTGCCCCAAGGTAGCGCGCCACCTTTTCCCGAGCCCCCTCATAGGCCGCTGTGGCCCGGTTGCTCAACTCGTGCAGACCCCGGTGCACATTGGCGTGATCGTGCTCGTAGTACCGCACCAGCGCATCCACCACCTGACGCGGCTTCTGCGAACTGGCGGCACTGTCCAGATACACCAACTCATGCCCCTGCACCCGCTGGTCCAGTATGGGAAAATCTTTGCGCACCGCCTCCCAGTCCACTGGGTTCGCCTCTGTCGACTGCTCGCTGTTCATCGCCCCATACCCTCGGTCATTTGCCCCCCCGGCGCCAGCACCGTTTCATCCCGTTTTACCCCACCGCACCGTTCCTGACTGGCTCAGGCAATCCGTTCCGCGACCCACAGGGTCGCGTCATCGTAGTATTCGCGGGACCGGATTTCCGACTCCAATCCCGCCAGCAGCCCGCTCACAGTCCCGTGCTGTTTCAACATCCGGTCAAACTCCTCCACACTGTCTGAAACGCCGTCCGTCGCCACCACCACCAGATCCCCCACCCGCACATCCGCCTTGGAATGTTTCACCTCAAACGGCGCATGCGCTCCAAACCCGTCCACCAGCAGCCGCCCGTAGACGTCCGGCTGCGTCAACTGCCTGCACACGTACCCGGATCCCTCCCTCCGCGCATGGTACACCGGAGAATCCCCCACCCAGAAACAGTGCACCCGGGAACCCTCCAGCACCCCCATGCTCAACGTACAAGCGCTCTCAAGCATCGCCGGCTGGTGCGCGAACTCCTCGTAAAACTGGTCATTTACCCCGCGCAAATACGCCACGATGCTCTCCTCCACTCCCCCCCCCACTTCCTCAATCCGGTCGTTCGCCAGATGACGCTCCACCAAGTACCGCGCCACCCCCCCCCCGTTCGGACACCGAGTCACTCCGTCCGCCACCGCCAAAATGTGGTATTCCCTCAGTGCCCCCCATGTTTTCCCCAGTTCAAGGAGCCGCTCCACCATGGCGTCCTGGTTTTCCTCCCGACAGTTGCCGCCCTTCCGGCCCATCAGTGTCAGACCCACAATCCGGTACTCGGCCGGTTCCACGGGAAAACCTTCCGCAGCCCCTGCGAATGCCCCCGGCGGAAGAGGCGGCGGCAAAGGAACCACCCTCGACGCTCCACGGGGCGGAGGCGGGGGGGGAGGAACTTGCGCGGCTGTGGTTCCTGGGGAGTGCACCGGATTTTTTCTAATTCGTCACGGGCTTGGACACTGCTTACCCATGTATCTTAAACTGTTTTTTCCGTTATGGGCAGGAATTTAACGCAATCCTGTCCTGATTTTTTCCAACTCCTCCCAGCGCGCATAGAGGGCAGCCACTCGATCCCGGCGGCGGGCCAGTTCCGCCTCCAGTTCCCCAAGGCGCGCCCCGTGTTTCACATAGAAGTCCGGCGCCTCAAAGAGCCCCTCAATCCGCGCCACCTCCGACTCCTCCTCCAAAATCACCGATTCCATCTGCTCCAACTCCCTCTCCTCCTTCCACTTCAGCTTCCGGACCCGCTCCTCCGCAGCACCGCCCACCTTCTGAACCACCTTCTCCGGTTCCCAGCGCGCCCGTGCCTCCTCCTCCCGGCGCCGCCACTCCAGGTACCGGTCGTAGTTGCCCACATGCCGCGCCACTCGCCCCCCCTCCTCAAACGCGAGGATCGAGGTGCAGACCCGGTTCAAAAAATACCGGTCATGACTCACCACCACCACCGTGCCCGCATACGCCAACAGCGCCTCCTCCAACATCCGCAGCGTGGACAGGTCCAGGTCGTTCGTGGGTTCGTCCAAAACCAGCAGGTTGCCCCCCCGCTTCAAAATCTTGGCCAACAACACCCGGCTCCGCTCCCCGCCACTCAGCAACCCAATCCGCGTCTGGATCCGGTCTTCAGTGAACAGAAACCGCCGCAAATAACTCCGCACCGTGATGCTTTCCTCCCCCAGGCGCACATCGTCCCGCCCTTCGCCCACCTCCTCGTACACCGTCCGGTCGTCCTCCAACCGAAGCCGCCCCTGGTCCACATAGTTCAAAACCGTCCTCGGCCCCAGACGGACCTCGCCCCCTGAAACCGGCTGCTCCCCGACCATCATCCGGATCAGAGTCGATTTCCCCAGACCATTCCGCCCCACCACCCCGAGCCGCTCCCCAGCCGCCAGATCCAGGTTCACCCCCGAAAACAGCCGGCGCCCGGCCACCTCGCCAGAAACCCCCACCAACTCCAATACCCGGTTTCCCGCCGGAGGCGCCGGCGGGATCACCAACTCCACGTCCAACTCCGGCTCCGGCCCCTCCTGCGCCGCCATTTCAAAATACCTCTCCACACGATCCACCGACTTGGTCCGCCGCGCACTCGGACGCCTCCGCACCCACTCCAGTTCCCGCTTCAAAAAACGCTCCCGCCGGTGCTCCTGCTGCTCCTCCACCGCCTCTCGCTCGGCCTTCGCCACCAGATACTCGCTGTAATTGCCCTCAAATGACTGAAACTGACCCCGGGCGAGCTCCACAATCCGCGTCGCAATCCGGTCCAGAAAATACCGGTCATGCGTCACAAAAAGACAGGTCCCCTCGTACCGCCCCAGAAACTCCTCCAACCACTCGATCGATTCCGTGTCCAGATGGTTGGTCGGTTCGTCCAAAATCAGCAGCTCCGGACGCCCCACCAGCGCCCGGCACAGCGCCACCCGCCGCTTCTCACCTCCAGACAGTGTCCCCACAACCCGGTCCGCCTCAGGCGCGTGCAGGTTCGTCAACACACTCCGGATCCGGTGCTCCAATCCCCACCCGTCCACCCGCTGAATCTGGTCCAGCAGTTGGCTGCTCAACACACTCTCCGCAGGCACCCGCTCGTACCGCTCGATCAACTCCAAAATCCAGCCCGCCCCGGCACGCACATTCGCCTCCACCGTCCCAGCCTCATCCAACTCAAAGAGCTGCGGCAGGTAGCCCGTCACCAAATCCCGCCGTCGGCTCATCCGCCCTCCGTCCGGCTCCAACACCCCGGCTGCGATCCTCAGGAACGTCGATTTTCCACACCCGTTCCGTCCCACCAAGCCGATCCGCTCCCCTTCGTGGATGGAGAGCGTCGCATCGGAAAGCACCGACTGCGTCCCGTAACGGACGGTCAGACCGCTCCCGCTGACCACTGCCACCGCCTGAGTCAAATTCTCTGCCATCTCTCCCCCATTGGATGCCCCTCCTCAGGCGCTGCGACGCCGCTGCACCGCGCGCTGCACCTTCTGACGCGTCTTGTCGATCCGGTTGGTTTTCCGCTTCCTCAACTGACGCCCGAGTTTGGCGCTCACCAAATCCAGTGCCGCGTGCAGGGTCTCAGCCCGGCCCTCCCCGACAATGTCGGAGCCGTTCAGGGCCAGATGCACCTTGGCCGTGAACCGATCCTCGGGTTTGGAAGCGTCATCGTGCACCAGAACCACATGGGCGGCCAGGATCTGGGCGATTTCTTCCAACTGGGAGAGCATCCCTGCCACATGCTGGTGGATGGAGGCAGTGAGCGTGACGTGTCGGGGGCTGACATGGATTTGCATCCCTGCCCTTATGCCGCAACCGGGGCTCTTGGCAACCCCTTGCACACCCCCGTTTTGATTTCCTCCCCCGTTTCCTCTTTTGGGGGGGAGGCCACACACAAAAATTCCGCCCCCCCACCAAACCCACCAAACCCACCAAACCCACCAAACCTTGCTCCCAACCCGCGCGCACCGCCGCACTTCTGCTCCTGTTTCCCTCACATCACTTTGCAGCACATCACTTTCCCGCACATGAACTGGGCCATACAAATCGGGATCCTCGGCCAGACACGGCTCCGGCTCCACCTCAGCTTCCTTCTCCTGCTCCTGTGGACTGGATTTTCCTCCTGGAAAGAACAGGGCGCACTGGCGGCATTCCATGCCGTGTTTTTCACCTGCCTGATTTTTTTCTGCGTCCTTCTTCACGAACTGGGCCATGTCCTTGCAGCCCGCCGGTACGGGATCCCGACCCCGCAAATCACCCTGCTCCCCTTTGGAGGCGTTGCCCAGATGGACCGGCTTCCGGAAAAGCCGGGCCAGGAAATCGCCGTGGCCCTTGCCGGCCCCGCGGTGAACTTGGGCATCGGCGCAGCCCTGTGGGCGGGCCTGATTTTCACCGGCGGCATGCCGGATCCCGCCGCCATCGAGCTGGGCCTTCCGCTGAGCCTCCCGGTCCGGCTCCTCTCCCTGAACCTCTGGCTGGCCCTGTTCAACCTGCTTCCCGCATTCCCAATGGACGGCGGCCGGGTCCTGCGGGCCCTGCTGGCCCTCCGGTTGCCCCACCTCCGGGCCACCCAGATGGCAGCACGAATCGGGCAGGGCCTTGCACTGGGCCTGGGCCTTCTGGGCCTGCTCTCCAGCCCCCTGCTCGTGTTCCTGGCGGCCTTCCTATTCCTGAGCGCGGGAGCCGAACTGGGGGCTGCCACCCTCCAGCACCTCGCCCGGGATGCCCGCGTGTCTGCCGCCATGCTCGCCCCCTGCATCCGGCTTCCACTCGAGTGCACCCTGCAGGATGCGGTGGAATCTCTGCTTCACTCTGCACAGAACGATTTCCCGGTCACGGACGCCGGCGGCCATCTCCGGGGGTTGCTGACCCGCGAAGGGATCGTCTGCGGACTGGGCGAGGGCGGCCAAAACCCGTTAGTGGCCCAGTGGATGCGACGCACCGTTCCGACGGTGGAACCCTCCATGACCGTCGAAAAGGCCCTCGGCCTTCTGCGTGAGTCCGGTTCGACAGCACTCCCAGTACTGGATGAGTCCGGAGAGGTGCTCGGACTGTTCACCCCGGAAAACGCCACCCAGTTCCTGCGAGTGAGAAACGCCCTCCAAAACCATTCCAAAAACGGTCACACGGGCTGAACTCCGTGTACGGGCTGAACTCCATTTTTCCCCGCTAGCTCCAGTTCGTTGGAGCCGCCCGCCTACACACGCCCGCCTACACACGCCCGCCTACCCACGCCCGCCTACACACGCCCGCCTACCCACGCCCGCCTACACACGCCCGCCTACACACGCCCGCCTACACACGCCCGCCTACACATGGCCCCTACACATGGCCCCTACACATGGCCCCTACACATGGCCCACTTGTTCCCACGGGCTCAGTTGGAGAGTGGTGGGCAGAGCTGGATTCGAACCAGCGAAGGCGTAAGCCAGCGGATTTACAGTCCGCCCCGTTTGGCCACTTCGGTATCTACCCTCTCTCAATTTCCCCCCCGAAATCGGGAGGGGCCAAGTTGGTTACCTCTCCTCCCGCTCCCAATCAAGGTTTTCTTAAAATATTCCATCCAAAATCGAACCCAAACGCTGCCACCACCGCAGCGGCTTTCTGCCCGCCTCAATCTCCGCGTCCGTTTGCTCTTCAGGCAGACGGGCTCGGTCCAAGATCCGAACCGAACAAATCTCGATTTTCTGAACGGGGTTGTCGTTCGAATCCACCGGCAACTGGCTCATCGTATCGAGCACTCCCATGCCGTAGATGACACGGCCAAAAACCGTGTACTGCCCATCGTAGGATGGCATCGCATCCAGACAGATGAAAAACTGGCTGCCGTTGGAACGCCGCGTGGGGTTGATCTTGTCCGGAAGCCGCCCCGCAGCTACCGCCCCTTTTTCATGACGAGCACGAATTTCCGGGGGGATAGTGAAAGTCGGCCCGCCGGTCCCTACCGTGCCGCGGCTTGGATCCCGGGACAACGGATCGCCCATCTGCATCAACTGATGAGGGAAAGACCTGTGAATGGTTGTCCCGCGGTAAAAACCGCGACGGGCAAGCTTTTTAAAATTCTCCACATGCCCCGGAGCGTCGCCCTCCAGAAACTCCAGCGCCACGCGGCGTTTGCCACTCTCCTGTCCCACGCGGAACTCAAGCAGCGCGACCTCCTCGGCCCACACCCCGGTCGCTCCTGAGATAAGAACCAACAAACCTGCAATGACCTTTTTCATGATGCCGTGTGCAACGCTCGGAGTTTGACGGGCACTTCCGTTCCGGTCGCCCCTGCGGGACGCGCCACCAGATTCCGGGCCTCAACTCCGCGTCTCAGGTACCCTAGCCCAAGGCTCTTCTCCAAGGCAAAACTCGCCACCGCACTGGTGACCACACCCGCAGGACGATTTTTCTCTTCTGGGCTCCAAATTTCCATACCCCGGACCAACCCCGGCCCGGCTTCCAACCCCACCAGGCTCCGGTTGACCCGCCCTACGCTTTTCAGCCGTGAAATGACCTCCTGCCCCACGTAACAGCCCTTGTGATAATCCACATGGGTTCTGTCCAAACCTGCCTCGGGCGGTAATACGTCCTCGTCCAATTCAAATCCCCAGCGGGGAACACCCACCTCCACCCGCAACCGTTCCCAGTCCTCGGCTGAAAGCCACTCCACCCCAGAGACGCCTTGGATCCCTTTTTCGCAGCCCGTCCGGACCCAAACGTCCCAACCCGGTGCGCCAAACCGTTCTGAACGCACACGCTGACCCGCATCTTCCGGAGGTTCACCCGGGCCAAGCCAGTGAAACAAACGCCACCCCTCCAGAACCGAGATCCGCACATCATCGGCCACCATGTAGCGCTCCAACCGGGCGGGAAGCACCTCGGCCAAAGCATCATCCGCATCCAACCAAAATCCATCCTTGGCCGCCGTCACCCGCAACTCCGCACAAAGTTTCCCTTTTGCCGTGGTCAAGCAGGCCGGCTGCGACTCCCAAGCCCCCAGTTTCGCCACGTTGTTCGTGACTTGGCCGTTCAAATAACGCACCCGGTCACTGCCCTCCACCGCCCACAGCCCCCTTCCAGACAACTCTCCCAAACGCACGACTCCTTCCGCGCCGATCAGAGAACCGGAAATCGCGCCCCGAGTCACGCCTGCCCTCCAATCCCCCGGTACATCACCGCAAAATCCTGCCCCCCTTCCCCGCACGCCAACCGGCTCCGCATCAACTCTCCCACGGCTTCGGTTGCCCCCAGACGCAACCCACACTCCTTGGCCATTCCAAGGGCGTAATCCACATCCTTGAGCATGTTTCGGAGCGAAAAGTGCGGTTCATAGTCGCCGGCCCGCATCTTGGGCAGTTTGAGGTCCATCGTGCCCGACCGGCACGCATTCTCGCCCAGTGCCTCCGCGAAGCGCTCCGGGTCGAGCCCTGCTTTTTGCACCAGAGCCAGTGCCTCCCCCAGAGCTTGCACGCTGACGGCCGCAATCAAGTTGGTCACCACCTTGAAAACCGCCGCATCACCCACGGCTCCCACCTCCAAAATCCGGCGACTACTCGCCTCAAGCACGGGCCGCGCACGTTTCAAAACATCCGGATCCCCGCCCACGTAATAAACGAGTTGCTTCCGGCCGGCTGCCACTTTGCTTCCCGTGAACGGCGCATCCAGGAACCGGGCCCCAGTCGCCTCCACCTGCCGGCAGGCTTCCATGGTCGCATCCCGGCCAATCGTGGACGAGCAAACCACCACGTGCGCAGGAGTCAAAAACTGCCCAACCCCCTCCAAAACCCCCATGACCGCCCGCTCGTCCGACACAAAAAGCTGCACAATCTCGCAGGCGGCCACCACCTCGGATGCGCGGTCCATCCAGCCAGATGGAAGCCCCGCTTCCGGCCGGGTTCGGTTCCAGACCCGGACAGTGAAGCCGGCTCCGGTCAAATGCCCGGCCACCTGACTCCCAATGATCCCGAGCCCCAACAGGCCGACATTCAAAGCTTCCATCTCCCTTTCCCCAGATTTGGATCCCAACCCCGATCAGCGGGGAGCCGGCTGGCCCGCTTCGACGCCCGGAGCGGGCTCTGGAAGATTGATCTGCACCTTCGCCGCCGCACGCAATCCCCGCACCACTTCCTCCACTGCAGACTGTTTCTTCTGCCGTTTCAGATAGGCCATCAACTGGGGCTTGGCTTCCGCAAGCGTCGCTGTCCCCCCAGGCTTTCTGTCGGTTGCCTTGATCACATGGTACCCAAACTGACTCCGCACGGGCTGGCTCACCTCGTTCTTCTTCAAAGAAAACGCCGCCTCCGCAAACTCCGGCACCATCTGGTCCTTCGCAAAAAAGTCGAGGTCCCCGCCGCGCTCCTTGGAACCCGGGTCATCAGAAAACTCCTTGGCCAAAGCAGCAAAATCCTCCCCCTTCTTCACCCGCTCAAAAAGCGATTTCGCCTTTTTCTCGCTCTCCAAGACGGTCTCCGGCGTGGCATCGGCCGTAACAGAGACCAGAATGTGGCTGGCTTTCACCAATTCAGGTTTTTTGAACTTGTCCAAGTTGCCCGCGTAGAACGCCTCCGCCTCAGCGTCCGCAACCTCGTCCTTGCCCTGCACCTGTTTTTCCATCCACTCCCGCTGCTGCAGGTTGTTCTGAATCTGCGCACGCAATTTCGCCTCGGTTTGCCCCACCTGTTTCATCTGCGCCTTGAGTTCGTCCGGCGGAATCCCCTCGGTGGCCCGGCGATAGACCTCGTCCACCTGCTCCTTGCTCACCTCGGTCCCAACGGCCCGCTTTTTCACCAACCGCTCCACAATCAGGTCTTCAATCAACATCCGGTAGAAATTCACCCGCTGCTCAGCCGGCACAGCTCCAAGGCTCTGCCCCTGCTGGGCCAGCACCTGCGAAAGCGCGTCGTCCACCTCCGCCACAAGGATCTCCTCCCCGTCCACCACCGCCACCGGATCCGACACCGCCGGCTTCTCCGCACCAGCCACCGCCTTACCCGCCGGGGACGCCGTCTTCCCTGCCTTCCCGGCCTTCCCTGGCTCAGGAGCAGCAAGGACGCTTGACTGCAGCGCCACAATCAGACAAGTCGACAAAATATGGGGAACCGGATTTTTCATGGGAATCCCCGAAAACTGCCACGCACTCGTCTCTTCGGAAAGCGGTATTTGCTCCCAAACGCAACCCTCTGCCCCATGGAATCTCCCACGCGCCATCCCGCAGTCCCGGATACGCCGCCCTCCCCAGCCCCTCTTTTGGACGGCTGGGAGACATGGCTCGCACGCTTCTCCGCGATGGCTTCTGAGGCGACCCGCAACGCCCCGATCGCATGCAAAGCCGGTTGTTCCCTCTGCTGCTCGCTGAGGGTGGATGCATGGGCCCAAGAGGTTTTCACCATTGTCCGTCACATCCTGAGGTTCTGGCCTCAGGACCGGATTGAACAGTTGCGCGTCCGACTTCAATCCCACTCCTCGCGGGTCCTCTCTCTCTCCGTGCTCCAGCACGCCACCACCAACATCCCCTGCCCGCTTCTGGAGGATGGCCGGTGCAGCGTTTACTCGGTCCGCCCCCAGAGCTGCAGGCGCCTCCATGCAACGGATGTTTCGGCCTGCAAGTACGTGTTCGAGCACCCCGGGGACCTCGATGCCCCAGGATCCATCCATGGCCCAAGCTACGAACTGCTCAGCCGCGCCATGGCCGATACCCAGAACGCCCTGCAGGAAATAGGCTACGACCCCACCATCTATGAACTCGGCTCGGCCTTGCACGAAGCTCTCAGCCATCCTGACGCGTGGTCCCGCTGGACAAACCAGGAACACGCCTTTCTCTTCGCCTCCCGGACCCCAACCCCCTGAACATCGCCCCATGCGCAAACTCGCTGCCCTCCTCCCCGCACTGCTTTCCTCACTCCATCTCCATGCTGCAGAATCCGAATGGCCGCAATTCCGCGGCCCCCGCGGCGATGGCTCCTCTCTGGCCACGGACCTCCCACTGGAATGGAGCTCCGAAAAAAACATCGCATGGAGGGTGCAGATCCCCGGCAAAGGCTGGTCTTCCCCGGTGCTTTCCAAAGGCAGGCTCTACCTCACTTCAGCTGTCTCCTCCGAAACGGGCACGCACCTCCATGCCCTCTGTCTGGATGCCCAGTCCGGCGCATTGCTTTGGAACACCCCGGTGTTCGTGGCAGACCCGGCTGCGGCCGCAGCCATTCACCGGAAGAACTCTCTCGCCAGCCCCACCCCCATTGTCACTGACTCCGTCCTCTTTGCGCACTTTGGCCACATGGGTACTGCCGCTCTGGACCTGTCCGGACGGATTCTGTGGAAACAGGAAACCCTCGGATACCAACCGGTCCATGGTGCGGGAGGATCTCCTGTCCTGGTTGAGAACCGCCTCATCTTCAGTGCCGACGGCAGGGAAAAACCCGTCCTGACAGCTCTGGATGCCCGTTCCGGGGCTCTGCTCTGGCAGACCCCGCGGAACTCACCCGCCAAAAAACAGTTCTCTTTCTCCACCCCCGCCGTCATCACGGCCGATGGCGTTCTCCAGATCATCAGCCCAGCCAGCGGATTTGTGGGCTCTTATGCGCCCGAGGACGGCCGGGAACTCTGGCGCGTGACCTATGGAGAGGGATACTCCGTCATTCCCAAGCCGGTCCATGCCCACGGCCTCCTTTTCCTCGGGTCAGGCTACGATGCGCCCTCCTTCTACGCCGTCAAACCGCAGGGCGCCGCCGGCGATGCCACCGTATCCCATGTGGCTTGGACCCTGAAAAAAGGCGCCCCGCACACCCCATCCGCACTCGTCGTGGGCAACGAAATCTATCTGGTCTCAGATTCCGGAATCGCCACCTGCGCCGATGCAGTCTCCGGTACGGTCCACTGGACCGAACGCTTGGGCGGCAATTTCTCTGCCTCCCCTTTCGCCGCCGGAGACCGCCTCTATTTCCTCTCCGAATCCGGTGAAACCTCCGTTTTAAAGGCCGGAACCACCTTCCAACTCCTGGCCCGCAACCCTCTTGGGGAACGCACTCTCGCCTCCTGCGTGCCTGCCGACCACGCCCTCTATCTGCGCTCCGAGGAGCACCTGTTCAAAATCGGCCGCTAGAACTTTTTCATTCCGCTTGCAAGCAGGAACCACCCCCGAAAATTTTCCTTTCTCTGTTGCCTTGCATCCGTCCCAGCGTTTAGAAGCGCCGCCATGCCGAAAGCCGAAAAAACTCCCCGTAAACCGAATTCCGCCCTGATGAAGCCCGTCCAACCCGATGCCGTGCTCGGAGCCATTGTCGGTTCCCAGCCCCTGCCGAGGACTGAGCTCACCAAGAAGCTTTGGGACTACATCAAGGCGAACAAACTTCAGGACGCCAAACAGAAGACCCTGATCAACGCCGATGCCGCTCTTCAGGCTGTTTTCAACGGAAAGAAACAGGTCAGCATGTTCGAAATGACCAAGCTGGTCTCCGGGCACATCAAGTAAGCCCTTCCCCTTCATTCCAACGGCTCGCGGCACCCCGCGAGCCGTTTTTTTTGCCCCGATCCCGCCCCCGGACTCAGAGCACCGGCAACTCCGGGATCTCAAGCTCGACCTGTTCAAACCCCGTCAACTCCCAGGCCCACGGCGATTTTCCGCGGCGGCTCCACCGGAACTCCATGGGCTCCCGCAGCGCGCGCACCGCAGCCACCGCCCCCTCCGCAAAAGGCCCACCGCGCCCCCGCATCTCCATTTTCACCCGCACGGTGGCATCCATTCCATCAGCAGCAATTTCCAACCCGACTTCTTCCGTCCGAATCTCCAGCTCCAAAAACTGCCGGAACACTTCCCTCGAAAATCCCTCCAGAAACGCTTTGTCATGCCCCCATCGGTCCCGGTACTGCTCTGAAAAGGATCGATTCACCGCCGACCACGCCTTATCTTCAAGGGCCTCCAGCAGACGCGCCTGATGCCGGCGCACTTGCCGTTCCGGGTTCACCGCCCAACGCCAGACCAGAATCCCGGCGACAAGCACCGCTGCGAGACTTCCCAACTTCAACGCGTTTCCCATCCCTTCATCTGACATGTTTCTCCGCCTGAATGTCGCGGCTATTCTTCGGAATGTGGAAGGCCGAATCCTCGTGTGTGAGCGCCTCAAAAACCCCGGCTCCTGGCAGTTCCCCCAGGGCGGAGTCAATCGCATGGAAACACTCGAGGAAGGACTCCTTCGCGAACTGGAGGAGGAAATCGGAATCCCTCCACACCAAGTCCGGATCCTAAACTCCAAAGGCCCCTACACCTACCGCTTCGCCCATCCCAAGAAAGGCTACGACGGAAAGGAACAGTACTATTTTCTCTGCCAGCATCTCGGATCCGATTCCGCAGTCAATGTCCACACCCGACATCCAGAGTTCCGCGATTTCCGCTGGATCGATCCCCGGATATTTGAGGTCCAGTGGCTGCCCCCCATGCGCGTCACAGTGTACACGGCCGTTTTCCGAGACTTCTTCGGGATCGAACTCGGCCCGGCGTCCCCAAACCCGCCGGACGCGCAGAAAGAATGGAGCGAAACGGATTGACTGCGCATCGGTTCATACGCACCCTCCCGCACCTATGTTGAACTTTGGCATGCTCGCCTTCGCACTCACCGCTGTGTTCGGTTGCATCTGGTGGGCATGCAGGGACGAGAGTATCTGAGCTGCACCCGCTGCCCGCACCGCGCCGCCCTCAGACTCACAGCCCGGCCAGGACCTGCGGCTTTCAAGGCCCCTTTCCCTGCGCCCACCGGTTTCCTCCCCAACCCGCCCGCGCTTTTCCTTCGAGTTTCCTACAAAACCGCGGGTACCGCCCCGGATTCACACTCGGGTGCCCGCCTTGGCACCACTCTAGCTTCGATGGGAGGATATGGCCCGAATCGACTCTTTCTTCCAGTTCATGCGTGAACAGGAAGCTTCCGATCTCCATCTCTCCACCGGAAATCCCCCCATCCTGCGCATCCACGGCGAGATGGTCCGGATCGACCAACCGCCCCTTCTCAACGAGGATCTCAAGGCTCTCGTTTATGAAATTGCCCCGGAACACAAAATCAAGGTGTTCGAGGAAACCGGCGACGTCGATTTCGGCTACGAGTACCCCGGTGTTGCGCGGTACCGCGCCAACTTCTTCAACCAGCGCAGCGGGATCGCCGCAGTTTTCCGACTCATCCCCAGCAAGATCCTGACCTTGGAGGAACTGAGCCTCCCACCGGTGCTCAAGCGGTTTGCCATGCTCAGGAAAGGACTGGTCCTCGTCACCGGCCCCACCGGTTCGGGCAAATCCACCACCCTCGCTGCGATGCTCGATTACGCCAACCTGCACCGCAAAGACCACATCATCACCGTGGAGGACCCCATCGAATTTGTCCACCGCTCCCAGCAGTGTCTGGTCAACCACCGCGAAGTCGGGCTCCACACCCGCTCGTTTGCCTCCGCCCTCCGGGGCGCACTCCGCGAGGACCCGGACATCATTCTGGTGGGCGAAATGCGCGACCTGGAGACGATTGAACTGGCCCTGACCGCCGCCGGAACCGGGCACCTCGTGCTCGGCACCCTTCATACTCCGAACGCCCCAAAAACCATCGACCGCATCATCGACGTCTTTCCTGCCAACCAGCAAAACCAGATCCGCGCCGGCCTCTCGGAATCCCTCAAGGGCATTATCGCCCAAAATCTCTTCCGCCGCATCGACCGGTCGGGCCGCTGCGGAGCTCTGGAAGTTTTGGTTGTCGACACCCCCATCGCAAACCTCATTCGGGAGTCGAAAACCCATCAGATCCCGGGCATGATGCAGGTCGGCAAAAAAAAGGGAAACCAAACCCTCGACGATGCCATCACCGACCTGCTCCGGGCGGGCAAAATCTCGCCCGAAGAAGCTTACGAAAAATGCATCGACCGCAAAAAGTTCCGGCCCCTCCTCGCCCATCCGCCCGAAGACTGGGAGGACTGAAACCGGCTCTCCTGACGTCAAATTTTTCGCACCCGACCGTTTCCAGTTCGCTTCCCCGTTGATTTCGCCGGATTCCCCGCTTATATGGGGGCCCGATGAAATTGGTGCGCTGGAGGCGCTTTACATGGAATTTGAAGGAGTTGCCGGCCCTGAACGAACCGCTCAAGGGCCTGCTCCAACTCCGCCCCGCAGCCGCTGAGGAACGGGAGCAGGTCGAGCGAGTCATCCTCTCCGCGCTCACCTTGGACTCCACGTGGGGCAACACGCTCCCCGCTTTCCGTGCGCGTCTAGAGAACCACTTGGACGCGATTTTCCGAAGCCAGGATGTGCCTGCACTCGTTGTCAGCCACGGTCCCCGCGTCATCGCGGCATCGGCCATCGGCGCGTTTGCAGGCATGGAAAACCATCTCCTCTCCGGCCCCTGCGTTCTTCTCGAATACCACAACCGGGGCATTGGCACCGCTCTCCTCCACGCGTCCCTTTCCCATCTGCGTGCCACGGGCCTTAATTCCGCCCACGGCATTGCGCGGGAGAACTCCATTTCCGCACGTTTCCTGTATCCCAAGTTCGGATCCTCCAGCACCGAATGCGAATACGACCTCGGCCTTCCCGAAAACGCGACCACCTAGCCCAATCATGAAAAACCCTTTCCTCTCCTACGAAGTCGGCGACTTTTTCGACGAAATGTTCGGGGACCAGGGAAGACCGAGGCCGCACTATCAGACTCTGCTCCAGCGCTTCGGCGAACTCTCCAACGACGAGTTCGAACGCAAAAACCTCGCTGCCTCACAGACCTTCCTCAACCAGGGCATCACGTTCACCGTGTACAGCGATGACCGCGGCACGGAACGCATCATGCCCTTCGATGCCATCCCCCGGATCATCCCAGAGGACGAGTGGCAGAAGGTGGAACGCGGTCTGGTCCAGCGCATCACCGCCCTCAACCTTTTCCTCCACGACCTCTACCATGACCAACGTATCATCAAGGAGGGGGTGATCCCTGCCGAGGTCATCCAGAGCGCAAAGCATTTCCGGCCCGAATTTGTCGGAGTCGATGTCCCAAAAGACATCTACATCCACATCTGCGGTTCGGACCTCATCCGCGACCGGGACGGAAATTACCTCGTGCTGGAGGACAACGGACGCTGCCCTTCCGGGGTCAGCTACGTGCTCACCAACCGCGAGGTGATGAAACGGGTGTTTCCCTCCCTCTTTGCCGATCACAAAGTCCGGCCCGTCGACCATTACTGCCAGGAACTCTTCAATCTCCTGCGCCATGTCGCGCCGGCCAATTGCCCGAACCCGGAAGACCCCACCGTGGTCCTCCTCACCCCGGGCATCTACAATTCCGCCTACTTTGAACACTCCTTCCTTGCCCGGAGCATGGGCATCGAAATCGTCGTGGGCCAGGACCTCATCGTCAAAGACGACGTGGTCTACATGAAAACGACCAAGGGCCTCCAACGCGTCGATGTCATCTACCGGAGGCTCGACGACGACTTCCTTGACCCGCTCGCCTTCCGCCCGGATTCCGTGCTCGGCGTCCCGGGTCTGGTCTCCGCCTACCGCAAGGGGAACGTCAACCTCGCCAACGCCATCGGCACCGGCGCCGCCGATGACAAGGTCATGTACTACTTTGTTCCGGCCATGATCCGCTTCTACCTCCAGCAGGAACCCCTGCTTGAGAACGTGCCCACCTACCTCACCATGTTCGAGAAGGACCGGAAGTACGTCCTCGAAAACCTCCCCAACCTCGTCATTAAAAGCGCCAACGAAAGCGGCGGATACGGGATGCTCATCGGACCCCATGCCTCCCAGGCTGAGATCGAGAAGTTCCGCGGCGCCATCTTGGCCGATCCCAGAAACTACGTGGCGCAACCCGTGGTTTCCCTTTCCCGCAGCCCCAGCTACTGCGGAAACGCCATCGAGGGCCGGCATATTGATCTCCGACCGTACATTCTTTACGGCGAAAAAATCACCATCGTGCCCGGGGGCCTGACCCGGGTCGCCCTCCGCAAAGGTTCCCTCGTCGTCAACAGTTCCCAGGGAGGCGGCAGCAAAGACACCTGGGTGGTCGATTAAACCTTCTTCTATCCCATGCTCTCACGCGTTGCTGATTCTCTCTACTGGCTGAGCCGTTACATCGAGCGGGCTGAAAACAATGCCCGCATCCTGGACGTCAACCTCCAACTCACCCTCGACTCCGACCACGCCGGCCCGGAAGAAGAAGCCGCCGACTGGACCCCGATCCTGGCCACATTCGAAGACCTCAAGGCGTTCCGGGAATCTCATCCCGTGATCAACGCCGCCAGCGTCTGCGAGTTTGTCACATTCTCCGAACTCAACCCCAACTCCATCCTCTCCTGCATTTCCAAAGCCCGCGAAAATGCGCGGACGGTCCGGGAATACATCTCGAGTGAAATGTGGGAACGCATCAATGGCCTTTACCTCTGGATTCGCTCCCAGTCGGCCAGAGACCTCTACCAAGAAGCCGCCATCAGCCTCTACCGGCAAATCGTGGATCATTCCCACCAATTCGCAGGCACCACCGACGCCACACTAACCCAAGCCGACGGTTGGAACTTCATGCAGGTCGGAAAATTCCTCGATCGTGCTGACTCTGTCTCCCGAATCCTTGACCTCAAATACCACATCCTCCTCCCCCAAGGTGAGACCGTGGGCGGCACCGTCGACACCGTACAGTGGCAGGCCGTCCTCAAATCCTGCAGCGGCCTTGAGGCGTTCCAAAAACTGCACACCGCACGCGTCACCCCCGCCTCGGTGGCTGAATTCCTCGTCCTGCACCCCGCTTTTCCCCGCTCCATCCGGTTCTGTGTCGACCACCTCGACGCCGCCCTCCACCGGATCAGTGGCACCGACCGCACCCAGTTTTCGAACCCCGCGGAACGTCTCTCCGGCAGGATGCTTTCCGACCTCAACTACACCACCATCAGCGACATCTTCCAGCAGGGGCTCCACCAGTACCTCGACCGCGTCCAGCTCCGCTTGATCGAAACGGGCCAAGCCATGTTCCAGCAGTACTGCGCCTGGGACTGACCTTGGAAAACCACCTGACCCTCGCCGCGCTTTAACGGCAGACCCGCTTCTCCAGCACCCGCATCCTTTCGCGTCCCTCGCGCCCGGGATACGCTCGGGAAGGGTCCCATTCCTCCACCAGCCGGAAACGGCTCCCGAACAACCAGTCAAGTTCCGCCGGACTCACTCCAAACGGTGGCCCGGATTCTCCGGGGCCGTGCCCTGGATCCAAGTAAAACACCCCAAGGAATCTGCCACCGGGCCGGAGAACATTCGCCACCGCATCCACGTAGGCTGGACGGAGCTCCGGCTGAATGGCGCAGAAACAGGTGTGCTCCCAAACCCAGTCGAAACTCCCTGTCCATTCGAATGGCAACCGGAACAAATCCCCGCACACATACCGGCCTCCCCCCGGCATCGCGGCTGCCCTCTCAACCGCTGAGGGCGAGATGTCCAACCCCACAGCTTCCGCCCGCGCACCCAACGCCCTGACATCGTGCCCGAGTCCGCACCCTGGCACCAGAACCCGGCCCACGACATCCAACCAGCCCAAGGCCTCCACAAGCCCCGGACTGGCAGCACCCTTGTCCCACGGGGTTTCACCCCGTTGGTAACACGCCTCCCAGTCCGTCCCACCATCTGCCGCCGTGGGAAACCGGTTCACATCCGCCTCCAGATCGTGGCCTGCGCCACGCTCCACTGGAACTTCCGGGCATGCTCCCGGATCAGAAACGGCAGGTCCTTCACCGACTGCAGAGAAAATGCCGGCTCCAAAACTTCCCGCAATCCGTCCAGCGTCCGACGGCCCTTGCCCTCCACCTCCCTCCCCCCGAGCCATTTGTCGCGCGGGGTATACTCCACCATCCACGTGTACGGGGAGGTGATCACCAACTGGCCCCCTTTTGCAACCAACCGGTCCAACTGCCTCAGGCATTTTTCAGGATCCGAGAGCCGGTCAATCAGGTTCGCCATCAGCACCACGTCGAACTCGGCCAGATCGCCACGGACCGCCATCGCATCCCCGTGTTCAAACCGGACTCGTCCCCGGTCCACACCTGCCGGAGCCCGAAGCAGTACCTGCGTATCCAACTCACCTTCTTCCCGGCAGGGTACTTCCACCCAGCCTTCGGTCCTCAGATGTTCCGCAGCCCGGATGAACCTGCGCGAAGCATCGATCCCGATACTCAATCCACAAAACTTCGCCAGTTCAAAGGTGGAGCGTCCCACCGCGCACCCAAGGTCCAAGGCGCGCCCTCCAGAGGGCACCCATGCCGGATCCACGCACGCCGTGACACAGCGCACCGCGTAATCCAGCGCATCCACCGGCCCGAACCGGTACGGCAGGATGTCCTCCGCCTTCCCGTAATGAAAAAGCAGGTACTCGGAGAGGCTGCGGTCCGTTTCGTAAATGTTCATCCCCGTTCAGCCTCACTCAGCCAAAAGGTCCCGCAGATACGCCGAGGGTTCGTACCGCTCCACGATCAACTCTCTCTGCCCCCCGCGCTCCATCCGCGCTTCCGTCACCAGGATCTCCGGGGTCTTGCTCCGCGAAAACAAAATGTCGTCATGCGTCGCGTTCAGGCGGCTCGCAAACCGGTCTGGAGTCAGACTCCCTCCCAAATGATCGCTCCGCCCAGTCGCCACATGCAGCGTCCCCAACATCTTCTCATCCTGGATGTCCCGTCCCGAAACCGGCAACTCCTGCGTCCCAAACCCGAGCTCCCCAATCTCGCCCGTCACCGGATCAGACGCCAGTTTCGCGTTGTGCGCCGAAACGGTTTCCCTCGACCCGGAGATCCATTCCGCACGGACGATCCGGCCCCCGGTGACATGCATCAGCCCGAGAGTCCCGTCTTTGTACTTCATCGGAAACGCACCCTCAGCGCCATGCGGGACAAAATAGACCTCGCCCGCCGGGAGGTTGGCCACATCCGGGCCGCCCCGGCAAAGCCCGTGGCTCTTCTGGGCCTCCTGCCCCCCCAGTTCCAGTCGCAGCGTGCATGACCGGTCCGCCACCTCAAAATCAATCTCCACCGCATCAGCGCGGGTCAGTCCAGCCCGCAGTTTTTCCGCCTGCCGACTCACCTCGTTGTAATCCACGGACAAACCCGACGCCAAAATCACATCGTTAACCCCGTGCAACGTCGCTCCGCGGAATCCGAGTTCCTTGGCAAATGCGGTCAGTGGTGCCGTTGCAGAATACGTCGAGATGCAAAGCACAAGGTCGTAGTGGGCGAGCACATCCTCCTTGAGCCGCAACTCGCGGCCATCGGGGCTGTAGGCCAACTCGGGCAGATCCAAATTGCTCCCCCCCGTCAGTTCGTACGCGTAAATCTCGCCCCCCTTGAGTCCCAGCTGCGCCATCACGCCCGCCTTCAACCCTTGGTAAAACACGTCATGCGCCTTGCGCTGGATGGTCAGTGCCGGGTCCTGAAGGAAACCCATCCCCGCCACGTCCCGGGGATTCTCAAGGTCAATCAGGATGCAGACACGCTCCCCGCCTTTCGGGGCAAAAACCGTAGCCAGAAGTCGTCCCAGATCGAAGGGAGGAAATGTCCGGCTCTTTTCCACAGGTTGTTCAAGCGTCACGTTCATAGTCTTTTTTAGGGTGTCTTGGCACTTTGGCTCGCTTCCAGTGCCCGGTCCTCATGGACCAATCCCGATCCTGTCCCGCCAGATCCCGCACGCCAAGACCCCTTTTCAATCTCTTTCAGCCACCCCCACCCTTGCTTTGCTCGCGCCCGATGCAAAAATGGCGGCCACCCATGCTCTGGACGTCCGCCTCCCATTCGTTTGACCTCAGATCCGAGTCGATCCTGCTCGGTGTCCTGAATGTCACTCCGGACTCCTTTTCCGATGGCGGCCAGTTCCACTCTCACGAGGATGCCGTCCGCCAGGCGAGGCTCCTTTCGGCGCAGGGCGCCCAAATCATCGACGTAGGCGGCGAGTCCACCCGCCCAGGCGCAGAACCCGTTCCCGAACCGGTCGAACTCCAGCGCGTGCTCCCCATCATCCACCAGCTGGTCCACCACGAAGGCCTCACCGTCTCGATCGATACCCGCAAACCCGGCGTGGCCAGGGCCGCCCTTGAAGCCGGTGCCTCCATCCTCAACGATGTGCACGGTCTCCGAGACCCGGAAATGCGCAAAGTCCTCCGCGAATCCCGCGCCGCAGCCATCGTCATGCACATGCAAGGGTCCCCTGCGACCATGCAGCAAAACCCCTCCTACCCCTGCGTGGTTTCCGAGATCCGCTCCTTCTTCCATGCCATCGCCGCCCGCTGCGCGGAGGAATCCATCCCCCCACAGGCGCTCGCCTTTGATCCCGGCATCGGTTTCGGCAAAAACCTCGACCATAACCTCCGCATTCTTTCCGCACTCCCATCGCTTCCCCCGGAAGGCAGACCGCTCGTCCTCGGCGTCTCCAAAAAATCATTCCTCGGCAAACTGGTCCGCTCCGAATCGCTCGAACACCGCCTCTGGCCCACCGTCGCACTCTCCGCTTACGCCCGCCTCCGCGGCGCCAGGATCTTCCGGGTTCATGACCCACTCCCCAATCTCCATGCCGCCCGCATGGCAGAAGCCTTCCTTTCCGCGCCGCCATGAACCTCTCTTCGCTTCTCCTCAACCACTGGCGCGACCTTCTGGAAATCCTCATCCTCTGGTTCGCCATCTACAACGCCTGGCTCTTTTTCCGGGGCACCCCAGGCGCCAAGGTGCTCACAGGCCTCTCCGTCGTCCTCCTCCTCATCGCCCTGTTCTCGGAAATCTTCGATCTCCCCGAAATCAGCTGGCTTTTCCGGAACCTGATCACGTTCCTCGCCTTCGCTCTGGTCGTCATCTTCCAACCCGAGTTGCGCCGCGCACTGGCCGCCCTCGGCAGCAACCGGCTGTTCTCCGCCGGCCCGCAAAGCCGCGAAGCCATCGAGATCCTCTCAGAAACCGCGTTCGAACTCGCCAACCGCCAACTCGGCGCACTCCTCGCCATCGAACGCGATGCCAGCCTCGAGTCTTTCGCCGAATCCGGCGTCCCCATCGACTGCGCTCTCTCCCCCGAACTGGCTGTCAGCATCTTCTTTCCCAAAACCCCGCTCCACGATGGAGGCCTGATTCTCCGCGACACCAGAATCCTCGCTGCCGCCTGTGTTTTTCCCATCAGCCAACGCGTCGACATCGATCGCACCCTCGGAACCCGCCATCGCGCAGCACTCGGACTCACCGAGGAATCCGATGCCGTGGTCATCGTGGTCAGTGAAGAAACCGGCATCGTCTCCGTCTGCCACCGCGGACTGATCGAACGCCACTTCGATCCCGAACGCCTCAAAAAACGCCTGAGCGAACTCCTCCAAAAAAATGAACCTGCTCCAACGCCTCCTGCTTCAGCACTGGCTGGCAAAAATCGCCTCCCTCGTCCTGGCCATCTCCCTGTGGGCAGTCATCAAGAAGAGCATACAGAATAGCTCCGCTCCCGCCAAGGCACGCCTCGAAGCGGAACGGAAATTTCAGTTCCGCACCCCGCCCACCCCTTGACTTAACGCCACTCATTTGCAAATAAGGGGCGTGCGCCGGCTTTTCCTCTCTCTTTTCGTTCTCCTGTTCCTCGGGAACGCTGCCGCATCTGTTTCCCCTGATTTCCACCACTGGCTTCACGGGGAGGAAGCTGAGCACTCCGAAGACGGCTGTTTCATTGATTCGCTCGCCTCGGGGTGCGTCTCTGCGGAAACAGGCCCCACCCCTCCCATAGTCCAGTCGCCAGAGCATCTCGGACAGATCGAAGTTCTTCCACCGAACCAGAATGCGTACCGGCTTTTGACGCACCATGGGACTTGGGAGAACGCACCTCCCGCAGTCCTGAGTTGACCGCACCGCCGCGCCCCTGCCCCGTGCAGGGCGCACTTCGTTTGTTTTCGGATCCCGAAAACGTTCCTCCCAGAGGGCCGGCCTCATCGAGCCGCCCAAACTCAAGACCATCTGCACCCATGAAACCCATTCTTTCTGCCTCCATTGCCGTATTGATTCCTTCACTCGCATTCTCCGCGCAGCCGGCTCCTACTCCCGGCTCCGCACCATCCGAAGCCTCCACCACCCAAACCCTGCCGGACACCGTGGTGTCCAGCACCCCCTTGGGCCGTACCCTGTTTGAACAGGTCCAGCCGGTGTCTGTGATTACCGGGGAAAAACTCCCACTCCTGCTCCAGCCCACGCTGGGTGACACGCTTTCGGGCATTCCGGGGGTGAGTTCCTCTTCCTTCGGACCGGCGGCAAGCCGGCCCGTCATCCGCGGTCTGGACGCGGACCGGGTCCGGATTCTCCAAAACGGCAGCAACACGATTGATGCATCTTCCACCAGCCCGGACCATGCGGTGAGCTACGACCCGGTCTCGGCGCAGTCGATTGAGGTGGTGCGCGGTCCGGCCACTCTTCTCTATGGTCCGAACGCCATTGGCGGCGTGGTGAACGTTCTGGACAACCGAATCCCGGAGGACCCGATCCTGACTCCCATCCGGGGCAGCCTCAGCGGCCGGTACGGCTCCATCAACTCCGAGCAGGGCGGAAACTTCATCCTCGAAGGAGGCGCCTCCGGTTTCAACTGGCATCTCGAGGGATACAAACGCGCCACTGATGATCTTCACATTCCCGGGTTTGCCCGCTCCGCCCGTCTCCGGGCACGCGCCCCACTTGAAGCCGGTGAATCCGAAGCCCGCGACGTCCTTCCCAACAGCAATCTCCGCACCGAAGGCCTTCTGGGAGGCGCCTCCTACACCTGGGACGAAGGCTACTTCGGCCTTGCTTACTCGGGATTCCATTCCAACTACGGAGCCGTCGCAGAGAAGGATGTCACCATCGACCTTGAGCAACGCCGGTGGGATTTTCGCGGCGCATTCCTCGATCCGATCCCCGGCATCCACAAGATCAAGTACACGGTCGGCATCTCCGATTATCAGCACACCGAGTTCGAACAGACGCTCGTGGGAACCGTGTTTGAAAACGAGGGGTACGATGCCCGCTTGGAAATCACCCATGAACCCATCGGCCGCCTCGAGGGCACCTTCGGGTTCCAGTCCGAAAGAAGCAATCTCTCTGCAATCGGCGACGAAGCGTTCCTGCCTGCCGTTGAAACCCGGGTCCAGTCCGCGTTTGTGTTCGAGGAACTCCCCCTTGAACCCTTCCGGTTCCAGTTCGGACTCCGGTACGACCATGCCGAGGTGGAGTCTGACTCCAGCCCAACCTTCGGGCCAGGCAGTGCGCGCGACTTCGACAACCTTTCAGGCTCCCTAGGCGCACTCTTCACGCCCGTTCAGGGCTATGTGCTGGCACTCAACACGGCTCTCACCCAGCGCGCCCCCACCTATCAGGAACTCTTCGCAAACGGCCCGCACATCGCCACTGGCTCGTTTGAAGTCGGCGACCCGCTCTTGGATCCCGAAAAATGCCTGAGCTTTGACCTTTCACTCCGCAAAAAAACGGGCTGGGTCACCGGTTCCGTTGGCGGTTTCATGAACTACTTCAAAGACTTTGTGGGAATGTTCCCCACAGGCGCATTCTCTGACGACGAGGAGGAACCGCTGCCGGTCTACCAGTTCCGTTCCACCGACGCCCGTTTTGTCGGCGGCGAAGCCGAAGCCACCATCCACCTGCTCCAACCCGTCACGGATTCCCCGGATCAACCCGCTCAAATCCTTGATCTTGAACTCAAAGCCGACTACGTGCACGCCACGGATGCTGACGACAGCCGGCCCCTTCCGAGGATCCCGCCTTTCCGCTCCTCAGCCGGGCTGGTCTACCAGAATAAAGGATTCCGGATCGGCGTGGAGGGACAGTATTCAGCCCGCCAGAACCGCACGACCGAGGAGGAACTGCCCACCGACAGTTTCTTCCTGGTCAATGCGCACATGAGCTACCGGATTCCGCTGGGCGCAAACACCCAGGCGGATTTCTTCGTCAAAGGCGTGAACCTGGCCAACCAAGAGGCGCGGCTCCATACCTCCCTACTCAAGGACATCGCCCCGATGGGCGGGCGCGGCGTCCTCTGCGGGGTGAAATTCTCCTTCTAATCCCGCCGCACCTTCCACAAGGGCCTGTTCGGAACCTCACGGTCTCTGGACAGGCCCTTCTTTTTGAGTTTCCGGGCCCGAGACAGCCCGTTTCCTGGCAACCCTCCAGCGCGTGCACTCGCTGATCCCCATCAAAACGAGGCCGGGCCCGAGGTGGTAGAGCCCATTCATCCTGGGCGCAGGCACCGAGCGCAACCGGCCGGGATAAGCGTCTATCACCAGGATCAACACACCCCCCACGCAAAAAACACCGCCCAAACCCAAAAACGCCTCGCGCCACGTCCTTTCACGCCAAAACCATCCCCCCCGAATGAACCTCCGGATCAGGGGGACCGTCATGACCGCAAACAGCAAAAACAAGGAGCCCCATATCGCCCAAAAAACCCAGTTATTTGCAAAAATCCGAATCCCCGCGGGGACCAGCACCAGCATCAGCGCCGTGACAAAAAACGTCACCGCACAGCCACCCAGCAGCCGCGCGCCGTCTGAAAATTTCAAGCGCTCCTGCAATTCCGTAGATCGCCGTTCAACTCCGAGTTAGGACACCGCATCAATCCAAACCCCGTACTCCGCCAAACATCCCACGGCACGGGACTGGTTCATGCAAAGATCTCCCGGACAACGCGCCCCTCCACGTCGGTGAGCCGGAAATCGCGGCCCGCATACCGGTAGGTGAGCTTTTCGTGGTCGATCCCGAGCAGGTGAAGGAGGGTGGCGTGGAGGTCGTGCACATGGATTTTGTTTTCCTGGGCGAAATAGCCGTACTCGTCGGTGGCACCATAGGCGAGGCCGCCCCGGACGCCCCCTCCCGCCAGCCAAATGGTGAACCCGTGCGGGTTGTGGTCGCGCCCGTCGCCGCCTTGGGCGGTGGGAGTCCGTCCGAATTCGCCGCCCCAGAGAACAAGGGTATCGTTGAGGAGACCACGGGCCTTGAGGTCCTGGAGGAACCCGGCGATCGGACGGTCCACCTCGAGGGCGTTCTTGGTGTGGCCTTTGAACAGGCTTCCGTGCTGGTCCCACTGCACCTCGCCGTCGCTGTGCGTGACCTGCACAAACCGGACTCCGCGCTCCAGAAACCTGCGGGCCATGAGGCACTGCCGACCGAAGTTGGCCGTAACCGGGTTATCCATTCCATACAACGCACGGGTGGCGTCCGTCTCACCTGAAAGATCCTGAGCCTCGGGCATTGTGGCCTGCATCCTGTAGGCCAGTTCAAACGACTGGATCCGGCCCTCCAGCGCGGCATCAGCACCCGCCTGAGCCAAGTATTCGCGGTTGGCCTCGGCAAGGAAATCCAGTTGCTGACGCTGAACCGCTGGGCCATGAACCGGGTTGCGGATATGCCGCACAGCAGCCGTTTCGGACGGCACGCTGGCATTGCCAATCGGCGTCCCCTGGCAGTAGGCGGGCAGAAACGCGGCCCCCCAGTTGTTGACGCCTCCATGCGCGAACGTGGGGCAGATCGTGACGAACCCGGGCAGGTTTTCGTTTTCGCTGCCGAGACCGTACATCAGCCAGGAGCCAAGGCTCGGGCGCACCTGCGTGTCGCTGCCAGTGTGCAGCTTGAGACAGGCCCCCCCATGCGCCGGGTTGGTGCCGTGCACCGACCGCAGGATGCAGAGGTCGTCCACGTGCCGGGCAACGTGCGGGAAAAGCTCGCTCACCGGGAGGCCACTCTGACCGTACGGCCGGAAGGTCCATGGCGACTTCAACAGCTTGCCCGTCTCGGCAAACTTCACCCGGGGCTGCTTGAACGGATACGGCTTCCCGTCGTCCCGCTGCAGAAGCGGTTTGGGGTCAAACGTGTCTACATGGCTCGGCCCGCCTTTCATGAACAGAAATACCATCCGCTTCGCGCGCGCCGGAAAATGCGGCACCCTTGCCGTCAGAGGATTCGACGCCGCGGTGTCCGCCGAAAGAAGCGACTGCAGGGCGAGATAACCAAATCCCACAGCGCTCTGGCGGAGAAGGGTCCGCCGGCTGACCGGTTCTCTCAAAATGGGATTCATCGGAGGTAAATAAACTCGTTGGCCGCAAACAGAGTCTGGCAGAGCTGGGCCCAGGCGCGTCCCGGGTTTTCGCCGGCGCGAAATTTCTCCAGAAGTACGAGTGCGCGGCGCTGCTCGCGGTCGTCCGGGCTGCGCGCGTAAAGGAGTTGATAGGCGCGCGTAACCCGCTCGGTATCGTTGGAGAGCATCGCGAGGCGCGCAGCGAGCCGTTCGCTGGATTGGAGGACAACGGGGGCATTGAGGAGAATGAGGGCCTGCGGGGCGACCACGGTGCTGTTCCGGCTGCCCGTGGGCGTGGAGGGGTCCGGGTAATCAAACTGCTCGAAGACGTCGTGGAGATTGTTCCGGATGATCGGGAGATAAAGGGCGCGTCGGGTGCTCTCGTACGTCGTTGCATCCCGGCTGGTGTGGTTGAACACAAACTCCTTGTCCCGCAGCGCAATCGTCTTTCCGCCCATGGCGGTGTCTAGCGCACCACTCACAAAAACCATGGCGTCCCGGATCTGTTCCGCTTCAAGGCGCTGGATGTTGGCCCGCCACAAAAACCGGTTGTCCGGATCCACCAAAGCCGGATCGGCCGCACCCGGGGTGCTCGACGCCGGGCGCGTGGACTGCTGGTACACCGCGGTCTTCAGGATCAGACGGTGCATGTCCTTCACTGACCAACCACTTTCCACAAAAGTGCGGGCCAGCCAGTCCAACAGCTCGGGATGCGATGGACGGTCTCCCTTTTCCCCAAAGTTGTCCGGAGTCGATACCAGCCCCTGGCCAAAATGCCAGCGCCACAGCCGGTTCACAAAAACGCGCGCCGTGAGCGGGTGTTCTCCGCTGGCCAGCCACCGGGCAAACTCAAGTCGGCCGCTCTGTTTCACGGGCAGGATTGGATGCACCCGACTGGTGCGCATCACCTCCGGAAAACCCCGTTCCACTGGTTTCCCAAGCGTCAGATGACTCCCCCGGATGTGCACCGGAAGGGTCCGGGTCACGGTGCCATCGGCGACCCCCATGATCGCCGGCAATTCAGGCTGCTTCGCCTCCAGCGCCTCCACATCCTTGTTCATCGCCGACAACCGCGCCAGCGTATCGGCGTCGAGCACATCGGCGTCCCGGGCCAGCAACGCCAGAAAACCTTTTGCATCCGTGAGCGCCTCATAGGCCGCACCCTTCTTCGATTCCAGTGCCGAGGCGAACAGCGGCCGGTAATGCGCCCAGACCGCCTCCGCGTCCTCGTCCGCCGCAAACATCTCCCAGTCTGAAAACACCGCCGGAACTGGCTTTCGGTCAAGATACCGCCGGCACGCCAGCAGAATTCCGGCGTTCAAGGAGCGTCCGTCTGCCGCAGGCTTGGCATCGGCCAACTCGGCTGAAGGAGAAAGCAGAACCGCAGCCGCGAGGTAATCCGCGGCACGCCGCTGAGCCTCCGCGCGCACCGCTGCGCGCGCCTTGGAGACAAACGCAGCGACCTCCGCCTTTTTCGCCTTGGTCCCGACCTCGTGCGCCTTCTTTTCCTCGATCTGCCGGGCTGTGGCCAGGGAGTGCTCGTTCCAGAACTTGATCGCCCCCTTTTTCTCCGTGGACAGACTCCGGGTGCCTCGGAAAATCGCGGCGAGCCCGTAGTAATCTTCCTGGGTCAGCGGATCGAACTTGTGGTCATGGCAGCGGACACAGCCAAGGGTCATGCCCATGAACGCCTTGCCGAGGGTGTCCAGTTGTTCATCGATGATGTCCATCTCGAGCTTCTGCAGGTCGGGCTCCGCGAGCACCTTTGCTCCCAGCAACAGAAAACCCGTGCCGGTGATCGCCTCCTCGCTCCGCGGCAGCAGGTCCCCTGCAACCTGCTCCACCAGAAACTGGTCGAACGGCTTGTCGGTGTTGAAGGCGTTCACCACGTAGTCCCGATACCGCCAGGCGTTGCCGTACGCCAAGTTCTCATCCATCCCGTTCGAGTCGGCGTACCGGGCCACGTCCAGCCAGTGCCGCCCCCAGCGCTCCCCGTACCGTGGCGAAGCCAAGAGCCGTTCCACCACCCGCTCAAATGCACCCGGTTCCGTGTCCGCCACAAACGCGTCCACCTCCTCCGGCGCCGGTGGCAGACCGGTCAAATCGTAGGTCGCACGGCGGATCAACGTCCGCCGGTCCGCCAGCGGCGCGGGCGCCAACCCTTTGGACCGAAGCTTTTCCTGAATAAATGCGTCAATGGCGGTTGTCCCGGGGCCCGAAACAGGCGGTTCGACACGGGCCAGCGGTTTGAAACTCCAGAACTCGCGCCCGGCCTCCACGTTGATGGACCGCGCTGCGCGGGCCGGTGCCACAGGAGCCAAGCGCGGGTCTGGCGCCCCCTTTGTGATCCATGCCTCGAGGATCTGGATCTCGGCCTCGGGCAACCGCTGTTTTGGGGGCATCTGCAGGTCGTGATTTTTGTAGCGGACCGCATCGATGAGCAGACTTTTTTCCGGGTCACCCGCAATGAGTGCCGGTCCGGAGTCGCCCCCCTGAAGTGTTGCATCGCGGGTGTCTAGCGCAAGGCCACCCTTGGTCTTCTTGGAGGCGCTGTGGCATTCGTAACAACGCTCCACAAGGACCGGCCGAACGTGTTTCTCAAAAAACTCGAGGCCGTCTTCTTCCCGGGCCAGCAAGGAACCTGCAGCCAACCACACTGCCAGAAAACCAGACAGGACTGGGGTTTTGACAAACATGGGGGAAACCTCGGAGGCGGTTTCCCAAGTGCGCCCACCTCGGATTTGATGCTGAGAATGGCAAATCCATCCGGTTTCGCCAAGCCAAAGCCAATGCCTGTCATTTCCGATGACAAACACCCCACCCGGATGAACCCGGGGCAACAGCCATGCTGACCATCCGACGAATCAGAGAACCATTCGGAATTCCTCGCAGCCAAACCCCTGTGAGGCTTCCGGGATCCTACTCGCGCTTTTTCTTTTTGGCCGACTTTCTGCCGGTGCCAACGCCCTCGCGCGGAACAGGTTCAGGAAGCTTTGAGAGAATCTGTGCAAACCGTTCTCTGGCAGCGACCACCTCAGGTTCAGAAGACGCGGTGACATCCCGGTACCCGGTGCCATCCCGGCTTTGTCCGCAGTCAAAAAATGTTTGCCCCTTGTTCCCGGGCGCGATCTGCAGAAGCCAGCGTTCATCCCGCACAAGCCGACCGTCATCCAGATGACTGTAAATCCAGTCCCTGTGCTTCGTTTGTTTCCCGCTGAGAACGGGCCAGAGGCTGTGTCCGTCAAAGGGACGGTCCTTGGGAAGTTGGGCTCCGCTCACCTCGGCGAGCGTGGGCAGAATGTCCGTCAAATCGGCCACCGCTCTGGAGACCACCCCAGCCTTCACTCCTGGCCCCCGCACAATGCACGGAGTTCGTGCCCCCAGTTCGGTCACTGTGCCCTTGCCTGCGCCGCCGGTACCGTTGTCGCCGATGAAAATCACGAGCGTGTTCTGGTCGAGTTTTTCACGGGCGAGTCCCTCCAAAAGTTTGCCCATGAGATGGTCGAGGTACTCCAGGTTGGATTGGAACGTGGCAGGTTTCCGGGCCCCAGGGGATTCGGGGTCGGGGGTCTCCAGATGAGGAGAATGGGTGAGGACAGAGGTGTAGTAGACAAAGAACGGTTCGGAGCGGTGGCGTTTTGCGAAATCCAGCACCCAGTCGTTGAAAAGGTCGGGACCGTAGTCTTCTGGCCGGGTGGAAAGGTATTTTCCGTTCTCCACGATTGAAGGATGCCAGTAGCGGGAGGCGTTCCCCCCATTTTCGTGCGCGGGATGTTTTACCCCCTCCGGCAGGTTATGATTATAGGCCCACATCCGATACTCATCAAAGCCGGCATCCCGGACGAGGGTGGGCAGTGTGCCTGACAATTGCCATTTCCCCGCCATCCCCGTTGCGTAGCCCTTTGTCTTGAGCAGGTCGGCATGCGTGAACTGGTTTCCAATCTGACTTTCCGGGCGGCTCTTGTCGGGCACAAAAGCCGGGTTACTCATGCCAAGGTACCCGTTGTGAAAACCGTACTGCCCTGTCATGAGCGCCATCCGGGTCGGCGTGCACAACGGGTTCGCATAAAAGGTCTCAAACCGCATCCCCTCCGCGGCCATCCGGTCCAAGTTCGGCGTCCGGTGCTTCGTGTTCCCGTAACACCCCAGTTCCTTGGCCCCCAAATCATCCGCGAGAATCAAGATCACATTCGGTGCCGATGCGTCTGCCGAAGGATGCAGCGCAAAGACAATGAGCCCGAGCAGGCAAATAAATCGCATATACCCGAAAACACCGGAGCCGGCCGCGGGTTGCACCAAATGCCCCCCGTCATGAAACGTCGCCCGGGTCCGTAGCCTCCCCACCCTCGGTCCTTTCCCGGAGCGACTTGAGGTAGGCATTCCTCGGCTCGGGTTTCACCGGTCGCTCTTCCGCGGCCAGCATGTCTTCCACCCGCCCCCGGCTCTGAGCAATGAGTTCCCCGATCAATTCCGCCTCGGGCAGGTTGGCCCAGTATTTCTTTGGCATCTCAGACTGCATCGCCTTCACCTTCAACCGGGCCGGATTGAATATGCTGCGGTAGTAAGCCCTCCAGAGTTCCTCCAATTCATCGGGCTCCGGCGCCGCGCTCCGCTCCACGCCGGGCGTGAACTGCAGCCGGGTTCCGTCCCAATGCACACATTCGTCCGGGGTCAGAATCGACCAATCCATTCCCGTGAACCGTTTTTGGAAAAAGCCGGCAGCCAGTCGCACAATCCGGTGTTCCGGCTCGAACCATGACACGTACTGCTCCCGGTCCTCGCGCATTCCCACCCGACGAAACCGGACAAAGGCATGCATCTTATGGATGTCGCGTCTGACCGCCCGAACCAGATGGTCCAGCGCCCGGATGTCGGGATCTGTGGCGCAGCCGAGCAGCCCTCTTTCTTCGGAACGACTCAGCCGCCAGACAATCCTGTAGAGCAGTCCCCAGCGCTCCGGCGACCGGTGCGCCGCAGCGGTTTTTGCCTGATCAAAAAAAGTGGCTGGCACTCGGACCTTCCCATTCGGCTCCCGAGCCTGGTCTGCGACCTCAACGCCGTTTTGCCCAAACAATCCCGGCTCCTCCATCCAGAGCACGCCGTCCGGAGGCACTGCCTCGGCCAGCAATTCACGGGCCATGTTCCGCCACTCGTCGAACCCCAGCCCCTCCATACGAACCACGCGCATTGTCAAATCTCCCCGCTCCGGGCCGTTTCCAGTTCCGCCGGTTCAGGCAGCCAAAGCTCTGGTCCCCTTTCAAACACCAGCTCCAACTGCTTGGGAGGCGGCAAAAACCGCGCCCTCAAGCTCTCGGAATCCAACCCCTGCTTGGCCGGATGATGATCAGCGGCCACAATGAACGGAAGCACCTTGCGCATGGGAACCCGCAACCGTACCAGATCGGCCAGACGCAACCGGGTCGTTCTTCGAGCAGACAGGATCCGCTCCACATTGCGGACTCCGAGTCCTGGAACCCGCAACAAAACCTCGCGCGGTGCCCGGTTCACATCCGCCGGGAACCATGCCCGGTTTTTCAGAGCCCACGCCAGTTTCGGATCAAGCTGGAGGTCCAAGTCGGGCTGTTCAGGCGAGGTCAGTTCGCGCACATCAAATCCGTAAAACCTCAGGAGCCAGTCCGCCTGGTACAGGCGGTGTTCCCGGACCAGCGGCGGCGGCTTGACAGGCAACCGCACGGACGGTTCGGGAATTGGGCTGAAGCCCGAGTAATACACGCGCCGCAGCCTGTAATCCCGGTACAGCAGATCTGCCCGCTCCAGCAAAACGGCATCCGGCGAACTGTCGGCCCCCACCAGCATCTGGGTGCTCTGTCCGGTGGCAAACGGGACGGCTTTTCCGAGCTTTTTGCGCTCCAACCCGGGCGCCAAGGTGCCCTCCAGGGATCCGCCCCGGCCAGACTGTGACCGCCGCCTCTCACGTCCTTCGTCGATCTTCTCCCGGATCCATCCCATCGCATCCTGCGTCCGTTCGAGATTCTTCTCCGGAGCGAGTGCGTTGAGTCCCTTCTGGGTGGGAAGCTCGATGTTGATGCTGATGCGGTCCGCGTATTTCCCAGCCAGTTCGATCAGAGCCGGCGATGCCTCAGGGATCGTTTTGAGGTGGATGTAACCCCGGAAATCATGCACTTCGCGCAGTTGCCGGGCCACCGAAACCACCAACTCCATAGTGTGGTCTGCACTCTGGATGATGCCGCTGCTCAGAAAAAGACCTTCAATATAGTTGCGCTTGTAAAACTCCAGGGTCAGCCCCACCACCTCCTCGACCGTGAACCGCGCCCGCTGCACGTTGCTGGAACGCCGGTTGATGCAGTAATGGCAGTCGTAAAGACAGGCGTTGGTCAGCAGCACCTTCAAAAGCGATATGCATCGACCGTCCGGGGCATAGGAGTGACAGATCCCCGCTCCTCCCGTGGACCCCACCCCTTTCCCTCCGCGCGAGTCCTTCCTTGCCCCGCCGCTGCTCGCGCAGGAGGCATCGTACTTCGCCGCATCCGCAAGAATCTCGAGTTTCCTTTCAAGTTCCATTCAAGTCACCCGCTTTCCGGCCGCAATTTTCCGGCCCTCCAAAAACAAGGGCCGAGTGTGTGCCGCCCGGAAGCCCAAATCGACTTCGCCCGGCACCGCAAGGATCCTCCCAGACGCGCGGAAATTCTGCAACCTGCTTCCCGCAGCATTCTACAAGTTTGGGAGGGTTTTGTAACTGACTCCCCCGGGTACCCGGGCTAGGTTCAAAACCGAAATCCGCAGAACAGAAACACTGCCGGGCTTCGCCTTGTTGGCCATCCACACCATGAAAAAACCTCTTCGCCCCCGGGCGCTTCTTCTCGCCGCAACTGGACTCGTTGCCCTCCTGACGCCTCCCACAGCACGGGCTGAACCCTTGGAATTCAAACAGGTGTGGATCACTGGAAAAACCTATGTCCAGTCCGTGGACATCCAGCAAAGAAGCGCAGTGCCACTCGGTGTGCAGACCATGGACCAGGAAATGCGGATCACCTCAGAAACCAGCACCTCGGTGCTCCCAGTGGGCTCCGGAAAAATCCTGTCTGTCCGGCAGGGACGCATGACGCTGAAAATCGAAATGGCCGGCCAAAATCTGAACTTCGACTCCGCTCAACCCGGCCAGGATCCACTCGGTCTGGCCAAGTTTTTTGAAAAGCTTTCCTCCGCCCCCATCCAAATTCAACTCAACGCCAAGGACGAACCCGAAAAACTCCTGAGCACCATTTCGCTCGGCGACACCGATGCTCCCACGGAGAACCCAGCATCCGAGTTGTTCAATCCCAACAGCATTCTGGACACCCTCCGCCAGAGCAGCCTCCGCACCCCGCCAAGCGGGCCCGTCAGTCCAGGCGGTTCTTGGAAATGGGCGTTCACGCAGCAGGTGCCCATGGCCGGCACCCTGAGCGCCTCCGGGAATTATGTGTTCAAGGCGATGACCCAGAAAAATGGAGTTCCCTGCGCCGAGATTTCGATGGAAGGCACCCTCAGCAACTCACCCGCCGCCGCTTCCTCCAGCCCCGAGGCAGACCTCCAAAAAGCCATGGGCATGAAGATCTCTTCTGGAAAAATGGCGGGAACTCTCTGGTTCGACCCCGCACTCGGATCGGTCCGCGAGGCCGTGATTGATCAGGATCTGGAACTGACGATGCAAAACCCGGCGCTGCCGGGAGGAAAACTCGTTGTCCCTACCCATTCCCGGATCCAGACCACGTTGAAGTCTGTCGAAGACAACCGTTGAGCGCCCCGGAAAGGTGGGCAAATTCGGATTTGTCCTCCCGTCGACTTCTGCCATGTTCAAAGGATGCTAGAGTTTTCTTCTGCCAGCGTCCGGATGGTGAATTCCCGGCGGGCAATCGCGGAATGCATTGAGGTCGCCTTGGAAGGAAAGCCCTGCGATCTGGTCCTCATCCACGCCTCCACGGGACACGATTTTCACCAACTCACCGACGAGGCTCGACGCCTTCTGCCCGGCGCCCGGATCCTGGCAGCTTCCTGCTGCGGAATCGTTGGCCGCGAGGGGGTCAGCGAATCGAAGAAGGACGTCGCCGTCATGACCGTGACTGGCCCGGAATTTGCAGTGGCGAATGTCGATGGGATCTCCGGGGACAACTCCTTTGAGAAATGCGCCGAACTCGCCAAGGAACTGCTCCGCCAGCAACCGGGAATCCGGATGGTGTACTTTCTGGCATCAGGAATCGACATCGCCAACGACCGCTGCATTGCGGGACTGGAGTCCGTCCTCGGGCCCGGCGTCACCATCTTTGGTGCAACCTCCTCGGACGACATGCGCGGCGTGGTGAGTTATCAGGCTGTGGATGGACAGGTTTTTGAACACGCGGCATTCGCCGTGGGCTTCTCCGACCCCACCCTCGAAGTGGACACCCAAGCCACCCACGGCTTTGTGGCCATTGGCGAACCTTTGGTGGTCACCAAATCTGAAGGCCACAGGATTCTTGAACTCAACGGAAAACCGGCTTGGACGGAATTCACCCACCGCCTTGGACTGCCGCCCTCGGCCACACCGGGCGATACCATCCCCATTGGAGCGCTGGCGGAGGAACTCTCCGGACCGCTGGCCGCAGAGTACGGGAACCCCCATCTCCTGCGGGTGGTCACCAAGCGGGACGAGGACGGCACCATGTACTATGCCACTCAGTGTCCCGAGGGGACGGTGCTCAAACTGACGGTCCGGGACGAATTGCGCATCTTTGATGACTTGGACAGGATGATGAAGATGCTGCTGGCACGGGCGAACGGCCGCAAACCCGTGGCGGTTTTCCATGCCGACTGCCTCGCACGCGGAAAGTTCCTGTTCAACCGGGTCATGAAAGAGGAGTTGGTCAGCTGGATGCAGCACCCGCTCTCCACCGATGGCGTGCCCCCCCCGTGGCTCGGCATGTACGGATTCGGCGAATTTGCCCGACTCGGCGGGGCGAACACTTTCCACAACTACACCACCGCCCTCTACGTCCTTTACCGCCGCTGACCGCCATGGATGGTCTGCCCCAAGATCCACACGCCACCGATCCGCAGGAAAAATGCGGCGAGGAACTCCAGAAAACCCTGCGCCGACTCAACTCGGTCGAACAGGAATTGATCCGTGCGCGGATCCATCTCGATCAGGAGCTCCAACGCTTTGCCCGGATCCAAGACTTCAACCGGCGGGCCATGCGGATCGAGGATCACGGCGCCTTTGCCACGCTCGTCGCCGAAGCCATCGTGGACATTTTTGAAGTCGAATTCGGCGCCTTCTGGTCCATGGGAGATCCAGGCCTGATCCCGCCGGAATCCGCCTCCACCGTCCCGCTGTCCGGGGAATTGATGGATTCGCTCCGACGCCATCTCCTGCAGCAGGGCGGTTCAGGACAGCCCCAGCTTCTTGACCCTGCACATCTTCCGTCCGTGTTTGAGCCGCTGGGCCTGCGTCAGGTGATCTTCTGCTGCTCCCGCACTGCAGAGGGCAGGATCACCGGGATCCTGCTCGGCGCTACCACCGAAAAACACGCTTCGTTCTACGACTCGGTCTCCACCGAGCAACTCACCGCGTTCAATGTGCTCGGGCAACTGGTCCGCACATTGCTTGAAAACTTCCAGGGCCGCGCGCTCATCCACCGCCAGATGCACGCCCTTCAGAATGCGCAGGAAAAAGAGCGCGAAGCCCGCCAACTGGCCGAGTCTGCCAGTCAGGCCAAGAGCGATTTTCTGGCCAACATGAGCCACGAAATCCGCACCCCCATGAACGGGGTGCTGGGAATGCTCCAACTCCTGCTGGACCTGAACCCTTCTCCGCAACAGGCCGAATACCTCCGCAGCGCCGAACGCGCGGCATCCTCGCTTCTCGCCATCCTCGGCGACATCCTCGACATCTCCAGAATCGAGGCGGGCAGGCTTCAACTCGAACAGGTTCCCTTCGATCTCTCCCAAACCGTCCGCGATGTTGTCGGCCTTTTCGAAGCCAGCGCGCGCACCCGCAGCATCGATCTCCAACTCGATTCGGCTGAACTCCCCAGAGTGCTCGGCGATCCAAGCCGGCTCCGCCAAGTCCTGCTCAACCTCGTCAGTAACGCCCTCAAATTCACGCCGCGCGGCCATGTCCGCGTCTCCGTTTCCCAAATCCGGGATGGATTCGAGTTCCGGATCCAAGACACGGGCATTGGCATCTCACCGGAAAATCTCGAAAACCTGTTCTCTCCCTTCGGCCAGGCCAACCTCTCTACCTACCGCCGCTTTGGAGGTTCAGGCCTCGGACTCTCCATCGCACGGCGCCTCGTCTCCATGATGGGCGGCGAAATCCATGTCGAAAGCCGGGAAGGAGCCGGTTCCAGCTTTTTCTTCCAGATCCCCCTCGCTCCGGCTCCCGACATTCCACTGCCCAACCCGGCCGGGCGCGGCACCCATGCTCCCGCAGGACCGAGGCCCTCGGCGGATCTCCCTCACTTCAAGGGCCGCGTGCTGGTGGCCGAAGACAACGTGGTTTCCCAGCAGGTCGCACGCGGCCAGCTTGAGCGTCTGGGCTTCTCCGTTGCCCTGGCTGCAAACGGCCAGGAAGCCCTCGACAAACTCCGCTTGGAGCGATTTGTGGCCGTTCTCATGGACTGCCAGATGCCGCTCATGGACGGCTTTGCCGCCACCACACGCTGGCGCGAATTCGAGAAACAGAATGGTTTGGCCCGGACTCCGATCCTTGCCCTCACCGCAAACGCCCTCTCCGAAGACGAACGCGCGTGCCGCGCTGCCGGGATGGATGATTTTCTCACCAAACCTCTCAGACGCGAACTGCTGGCACTCAAACTCTCCCTGTTTCTCGCCTCGGCTCCCCCAGCATCTGCCAGCTAAGCCCAAACAGTCGCCCGCCACTGTATTTCCATGCCCGCAAGGCCCGCCGCTCTTCTCCTGATCCTTCTGGCCTGCAGCGCAGCTGCAGAACTCCCATCCAACACCCCGCCACTCGCCCAATCCCGGCAACTCCTTGTGGGAATCGCCTCCGACTGGACCAGCACCCGCGGCAGCCTCCAGTGCTTCGAACGCTCCTTGGACGGATGGAAACCCGCAGGCTCTTCCATCCGCGTTCTCTTTGGCAGAAATGGACTCGCATGGGGCCGCGGCTTGTTCGGCTCCCAAGAAAACGGCCCAAAAAAAATCGAGAAGGACCGTTGTGCTCCCGCCGGCATCTTTCTTCTGGGGACTATATTCACCACCGATCCCGCGCTTCCCCCGGGATGCAACTACCCGTTCCACACCGTCACCGAACGCGATGCGTGGGTGGACGACCCGGCACTCCCGGAATACAACCGCCATGTCCGTCTTCAACCCGGCACCACGCCGCCGGGTTGGTTCGAAAAACAACGGATGCGCCTGGGCGATCCCGCCTACCGCTGGCTCATCGAAGTCCGGCACAATTCCGACCCTCCCCTTCCCGGCGCCGGGAGCGCCATCTTCATCCATCTCCAACGCGGCCCGGATCGGCCCAGTTTCGGATGCACCGTGATGGCGGAACCAGATCTCGTCCGTCTCCTCCGCTGGCTCCAAGCCCCTGCAAACCCGGCCTACTGCCTGCTCCCGGCAACCGAATACCGCAGGCTCTGGAAAAGTTTGGACCTGCCGGATCCCGCCCTCATTTACGCTCCTTAAAATGTCCCTCTCCTTTCTCATTGGCGGCGATCTCCCCGTGCACAGGCTGGGCTTTGGTGCCATGCGGCTCTGCGGCCAACCCGGAAACTTTGGCCCCTACCCCGACTGGCAGGCAGGGATGGGACTCCTCCGGCATGCCGCAGAACTCGGGGTACAGCTCTTCGACACCGCCCACCCCTACGGCCCCGGGTTCAACGAGGAACTGATTGCCGACGCGCTGTCGCCCTATGCCGATTCCATCGTGATCACGACCAAGGGCGGCGTGGAGAAAACCGCTCCGGACCGTGTTTTTCCGGATGGAAAACCGGAAAGCCTCAGGAAATTCTGCGAAGCCAGTCTCCGAAGGCTGCGCTTGGAACGGATTGACCTCTACCAGTTGCACAAGCCGGACCCAAACGTGCCTCTGGAGGAAAGCGTGGGTGCACTCGCACAACTCCAGTTGGAAGGAAAGATCCGGCACATCGGCCTGTCCAACGTCAGTCTCGAGCAGATCCAAGCCGCCCGTGCAATCGTTCCAATCGCCAGCGTCCAAAACCGCTACAACCTTCTCGAACGCGGAGACGAGCCGGTTTTGGACTACTGCACCGCCCACGGCATCGCTTACCTCCCATGGGGACCTCTGGCTGCAAAACCGTTTGAACCCGGCGCCCCCATCGCTTCGGGGCCTGGCACCCTGCAGACCGTTGCCGCACAACTCGGCGCACCCCCCTCGCAGGTGGCCCTCGCATGGCTGCTCCGCCGGGCCCCGAACATCCTCCCCATCCCAGGCACCACCTCCCGGATCCATCTCGAGGAAAACCTCGCCGCCGCACGGATTTCACTCTCCCAGAACCATTTCCGTTCCCTTGACTCCGCCTCCACGGAATAATTCCTGCAGCCAAAAGAAACTTTCAGGCTGCGAGTGCGTCCACCCGTGAAATCAGGATCGCCCCGCAGCCCCGCAGAGTGGGATCTAGTGCTTCTGAATGAGGTCTTCTTCCCCACTCTGGAGGTTCGCGATCACTGCGTGACCGGTTCACTTCCAAAAACTCTCCCCCCAGCTCCCACTCGTCTGCCATGAGTTAATGTCCCCGGGCAGCAACCAAAGAGAGAGACCTCGTCATCATTCCGAGCAACAATACCCTCGAGCATCTGGGAACTTCGGCGGCCCGGAGAAAGAACAGCGCGAGATGCCCTGACCAATCCTACGGATAAAGCCCCCGGACGCGGCGCGCTTCCGCAACTTTCTGGATCCCAATCGCCAGCGCCGCAATCCGGTGTGACACGCCGCGATCCTTTGCAAACTTGAGCACCCGGGCCAGCGTTGGTTCCATCAACCGGTACAGACGGTCGTAGACCTCCGACTCGGACCAGAAAAAACTCTGGAGCCCCTGGACCCACTCAAAATAACTCACGGTAACCCCGCCCGAGTTGCACAGGATGTCCGGGATCACAAAGACGTCCCCGCGCGCCTCCAGAATTTGGTCCGCGTCAGGCGTCGTTGGTCCGTTCGCGCCTTCCGCCAGAATCCGGCACTGCAGTTTTGCCGCGATCTCAGCGGTGATCACGCGTTCGGTGGCGGCGGGAATGAGAATCTCGCACGGTTGCACCAGCAACTCCTCGTTGGTCATCCATTGCCCGTGCGGGCATCCCTCCAGGGTCCGGTTTTTTGCCAGATACTCACTGACCTCGCCCAGGGGAAGCCCGGCCGGATTGTACAATCCGCCTGAGATGTCGCCCACACCCACGATCCGGGAGCCAAACCGGGCCATGGCATACGCGGCATAGCTGCCCACGTTCCCGAACCCCTGTACGATCACCCGCGATTCCGGCGGCAGCTTCAAAAGATCCGCCGCACGGTTGGCCAGAAAAGCCACGCCCCGACCGGTGGCCTCGCGGCGCCCGAGTGAGCCCCCAACATTCACGGGTTTTCCCGTGACCACGCTCGGGACAGCGTGTCCCTCGTGGGAGGAATACGTGTCCATGATCCACGCCATCATCTGTTCAGTGGTGCCCATGTCAGGCGCGGGCACATCAGTCTTGGGGCCGATGAACGGGAGCAGTTCCGCCGTGAACCGCCGGGTCAACGACTCGAGTTCCCGCTGGCTCATTGTTCTTGGGTCGCACGCCACACCACCCTTCGCGCCCCCATAGGGCAAATCCATCAACGCACACTTCCAACTCATCCACATGGCCAAAGCCGCCACCTCCCCAAGATCCACACTCGGCGCGTACCGCAACCCGCCCTTCCCAGGCCCCAGAGTGAGATGGTGCTGGACCCTGTACCCGGGAAAAATCCGCACCTCGCCGCTGTCCATCTTCACCGGCACTGACACTACGATCATCCGTTTGGGCCATTTGGTGCGCTCCCTGAGATCCTGAGGCAACTCCAGCACATCCGCTGCGAGGTCAAACTGCTTGGCTGCCATCGCGAACACCGGGTTTTCAAGGAGGAATTGCATGATGCCCGTCATTGAACCATCCCGCAGCAGGAGTTGCCAGCACCGCCTCTCCTTGGAAATCGGCTCCGAGGCCACCTCCTTTTTCCGCAACAAAAGCGCCTCATCCATGGTTGTTCACCCTATGAAGCATTCCCTCCTGCCCCTGCTCCTCGCGTGTTCGACCGTGTTTCAGACCGCTTCCGCGCAGCAACCCGCGCAGGCTCCTGCACCGGAGTTCAAAAAGATCACGGACCGCATCCAGATTGAGGACGGAGACCACTTTGTTTTTCTCGGTGACTCCATCACCCATCAGTGTCTCTACACCCAGTACGTGGAGGACTACTTTTTCACGCGCCACCCCTCCAAGCGGGTGCATTTCCACAATGCCGGCGTGGGTGGCGACCGCGCCCAGAACGCCCTGAACCGGTTTGAGAAGGATGTGGCCGCCTACAAACCCAAATACGTCACGGTCCTGCTCGGCATGAACGACGGCAGCTATGACGCGTTCAAGCAGGAGGTGTTCGACACCTACCAGACCGACATGTCCACGCTGCTCGACCGGATCACCGCGACCGGCGCACAGGCCATCCTGCTCACGCCCACCATGCATGACGCCAGGGCCGCCCGGCTCGCGGGCAAAGCCAAGGAACCCCGGGACACCTACTACAACAGCGTTCTGGCCTTTATGGGGATGTGGCTCCAGGAACAGGCGCAGGTCCGCGGCATGGGCTTTGCCAATCTCCATGCCCCCCTCTGCGCCCTCACCCTCGAACAACGCCGGACCGACCCCAACTGGACCATGATCAAGGACGCCGTCCACCCAGGGCCCGCCGGCCAGTTCGTCATGGCTGCAACCGTGGTTTCCGAGCTCTTCCCGCGCTCCACCGTCTCTCAGGTCGTCCTTTCTGAAAAGGACGGCAAATGGACTGCAACCGCTGGAAACGCGAAGGTCAGCGATCTGCAGGGCGGCGACTCGATTCGGTTCAGCCTCCTTGCAAATGCCCTTCCCTGGGTGGTGCCCGCCGATGCCGCCGAGGGGTACAAACTCACCCACGCCGGACACAAGTTCAGCAACGAAAAACTCAGTGTCCGAAACCTCAAACCGGGCATGTACGAACTCAAGATCGACGGCACACCGGTGGGCCGCTGGAGCGACGGACAGCTCGCTTTCGGGATTGAACTCGAAGCCAACGAAAAAACGCCCCAGTACCAGCAGGCGCTCCAGATTGCCCAACTCAACGCCCAGCGCAACAGCGAGGCGGTCCATCCGCTGCGCGGGCTCTGGGGAAAACTCAAGGGGCTCCAGCGCGCCACGCTGGCCCCAGGGGCAGATCCCGCTCAGGTCGAATCCAAAAAACAGGCGCTCGCGCAGTTTGAAACCGAAATGCCTGCGCTCATCGCAGACCTCGAAACCAAGGCGCGCGGGTACGAAGCTCAAATCTACCAAGCCAACCAGCCTAAACCCCGCCTCTACGAACTGGCCCGGGTTCCGTAGTTTTTCCTCGCCCCAGCCTCCGGCGCGCTCTAAAACCGCGCCCCTTGCTTATGGAATCCGCCACCAAAATCCTGCGGGTCGGCCTGCCTTCGGGCAGTCTCCAGGAACCCACTTTTGCACTGTTTGCCAAAGCGGGTTTCGCCATCTCCGGCGCGTCACGCAGCTACAAGCCCAGTGTCGACGACCCGGAACTCTCCATCCGCCTGTTGCGGGCCCAGGAAATCTCCCGCTACGTTGAGCACGGTTTTCTGGACTGCGGACTGACTGGAAAAGACTGGATTGAAAACAACGGGTCCGACGTGGCCCGCCTGTGCGAAATGACCTTTTCCAAGGCCAGCAGCCAGCCCACGCGCTGGGTCATCGCGGTCCCGGAGAATTCGCCGATCCAGTCGGTCCAAGATCTTCAGGGCAAAGTCATTGCCACCGAGGCCGTGGAGATGACCCGGAGATTTCTGGAAAGCCATGGCGTCACCGCCACCCTCGAGTTTTCCTGGGGCGCAACGGAGGTCAAGGTGCCGGATCTGGTGGATGCCATCGTGGACGTGACCGAAACCGGGTCCTCGCTGCGCGCCAACAAACTCCGGATTCTGGAAACCATCCTGCAGTCCTCGCCCCAGTTCATCGCGAACCATTCGGCCATGGCGGATGCGTGGAAACGCGAGAAGATCGAGCGTCTGGTGCTCCTTCTCAAGGGCGCTTATGCGGCCCGGGACAAGGTGGGCTTGAAAATGAATCTCCCCGAAAGCCGGCTCGCCGCGTTGCTGGCTGCACTTCCCGCGCTCCGCAACCCCACCGTTGCTCATCTGGCCCAGTCCGACTGGGTAGCCGTCGAAACCATCATCGACGAAAAAATCGTCCGGGAAATCATCCCGCAACTCAAACAACTCGGGGCTGAAGGCATCATCGAGTACCCCCTCAACAAGGTGGTTTACTGATCCCCAGCCCGTTTCCCATTTTTTCCCTGCAATTTGCGATTGCCCACGCCACGCACTTTGTGTTTTCCTCCCCACCCCTCTGTTCCAGAGACATTCAAAAGTAGAAACCGAGATACCTCATGGGCTCCCTGAAAAAACGCCGGAAGGCCAAAATCGCCAAGCACAAGCGCCGCAAGCGGATGAAAGAAAACCGCCACAAGAAGCGTTTGCGCTACAAGTCCTAGCCGCTTAAGCTGGGCTGATGCGGTCGTTCAGGCCACAGCCCATGGCGTTGCCCGTGCTCTCAGGGGTTCAAGTTGCCGCACACGCGGCAATCTTATTCCTTGCCGCCTGCACGCTTCACGCCGCCAAGGCACCCGAGGCCTCGCCTTCCCGGCAGTCCTCTCCGGATTCGTCCAAGACCACTCCCCAGAGATCCGGGTCCAATCCGAGTCCAAATACGCCGGCTTCCGCAGCCCGCAAGTCGGCCACACCCGAGGATCTTCTGCTTTCACCGCAGGCGGAACGCCGGGCGCTTGCGCTTGAGGAATTCGCGAAAGCACTCCTCGCCGAGGACAACGCGGAAACCGAGAAAGCGCTTGCAGGTTACCGGCGCGCCTTGGACGCGGACCCCACCTACACGGAACTCGCCCTCAAGGTCGCTTTCGAACTCCTGCAGCGCAATGACGCTCCCGCTGCGGTCCAAGTCCTGAAAGATGCCGCCAAGGCTGCCCCGAAGAATCCGGCTCCTCTCGTCTTTCTCTCCCAGATCTACGACAAACACCTCCGCAAGTTTGATCTGGCCTCGAAATTCGCGGAACAGGCGCTAGCCCTCGACCCGAACCATCCTCCCGCCATGGCGGCCTGTTTCGAGGTCTACGCTGAAAACGGCCAGACCCAGAAGGCAGAAAAACTTCTCGACCGCCTCGCCGCCTCCCGGAGCCGGTCCCCACAGTTCTGGCTTCAACTGGGAGAACTCCAAGCACGGCTCTGGATCCGGGACGACTCCCCCATCGGCGCCGATGCACGCTCCAAAATGGAGGCCTCGTACCGCAAGGCCGCGGAATCTGCCCCTTCAGACCCCGACGTGCTCGGGAAAGTCGCCGATCATTTTGTCCTGTCCAAACAACACAAGGAGGCGGCTGCACTCTACGAGAAGGCGTTGTTGGCCAAACCTGCCTCCGTAGAGCAGGACAGCCTGAACCTCCGGGAAAAGTTTGCGCGCACATTGCTGGTGCTGGGCAACTTGGATCGAGCCGTCTCCATTTTGGAAACCCTCGCCCTGGACAGCCCCATGCGGATGGAAACTCAGGAACTCCTCGGCGAACTCTACGAACAATCTGGCCACCCGGAAAAAGCCCTGCGCTGCTACGAACAACTGCTGCTCATCGACCCCTCCCAGCCGCGCAACCACCTTCGCCTCTGCGAGGCTGCGCTCCGGGCAAAAAAACCAGCCAAGGCCGTGGCTACCATGCAGGAAGCCCGCTCCCGCTTCCCCGAACGTTCGGACATCCTGCTCAGCCTCGCCATCACACTCTCCCAAGCCAAGCAACACTCCGAGTCACTCGCAATTTTTGCCGAGGCCTTTGAAAACGGCAAAACCAGAAACGAAACCCTGCTCACACCCCAGTTTTTCTTTCAGTACGGTGCCGCTGCTGAACAAGCCGGAGATCTTGAAAAGGCCGCGCAACTTCTCGAACACAGCATCGAACTCGATCCCGCCAACGCCGCCCAAGCCAGAAACTATCTCGGCTATATGTGGGCAGATCGCGGGCTCCGGCTCCAAGAAGCCCTCAAGCACCTCGAAAAAGCGGTGGAATCCGATTCCGAGAACGGCGCGTACCTCGACAGCCTGGGATGGTGCCTCTTCAAACTCGGAGACCACGACCGCGCCCTCCGCGAACTCCTGCGCGCCTCGGAAAAAATCAAACCCGAGGATCCCGTGGTCTTGGAACACTTGGGCGATGTTTTCCACGCCCAAGGAAAACGCCGGGAAGCACTCGCATCCTGGGAACGAGCCCTCGAGCTCGATTCCGCCAACACCCAGTTGGCCGAAAAAATCCGGACCCTGCGCCCGGCGGCTCCCTGATTTGTTTGGGGAAACGCTGGGCGGCCAACTCTGCGTCAGGGAACGCCGCGCTTAAGCGCCAGCACGTTCACCCCCGGGGACGCGCCGAGAAACACCGAGCCTGATCATTGAATCAATTCTTCTCGGTGCGCTTTCGGGGTTTAAGCCAGAATTCCTTTCACGACTTCACCGTGGATATCCGTCAGACGGAAGTCGCGCCCTTGGTAGCGGAAGGTGAGCCGGGTGTGGTCCACCCCCATGAGATGCAGGACCGTGGCGTTCAGATCGTGCACGTGCACCGGGTTTTCGACGATGTTGTAGCAGTAGTCATCCGTAGCCCCGTAGGTGATGCCCGTCTTCACCCCAGCACCCGCCATCAGAACGCTGAAACAGCGCGGATGATGGTCCCGGCCGTAGTTCGACTCGGTCAGTTGCCCCTGCGAATAAATCGTCCGCCCAAATTCCCCGCCCCAAACAATCAAGGTGTCCTCCAACAACCCGCGCGCCTTCAAATCCTTGATC
>CAIURC010000155.1 GCA_903901425.1 uncultured Spartobacteria bacterium
CTCCCGCATTCTTAGCCAAAACGCCGCACTGAGACAAGCCCGGAAACCCGCCCTGCGCCGAGGGTTCTTCACCGGCTGGTTCCGCTGGTCCTGCGCGGGGTGTAAACCACCGCCAGATAGTTCCGGACCCCCTTGATTTCCCGGTGGTAAAAGGGCGGCTTGCCGGCCACCCAGAGACCGCTGGAGGTTCCTCCGTCCAGATTGAGGGCCCGGACGACGCGCGTCCCCTTCCCGACACTCCCAATGACTGCGGGATCCGAAAGAATCTCGGCGGTCTCGGCAAGAGTGGCGTTCCGGCATGCAACCAGGCCGGCCTCACCGGCCGCATCTGAAAAAACCACGGTCCGCGCAGCGAGCCGGGCGCCTTCAAGTCCCTTCACGGGTTGGCCTGCGTCCACCAGAAACGGCCCGGCTTGGAGGGCGGCAGAAGTCGCAGGGTCGGGCTTGAACTCCGCCACCCGCTGCAACAAAACGCGTCCCCCGCGCACCACAACCAAGCCACTCAAAAGCCGGGCGCGCTCCATGGGATGGAGTTCCCGCCCCTGCCAAACCACCAGCCCCAGAGGCGTGCCGTCCGGGTGAAAGTAACCGCCGTTCACCGCCGCCAAAGCGCCCCGCTTCAGCGCGGCCGACCCCAGAGTCAACGCGCCCTCCGGATTGTCCATCACGGCCAGGGTGCACCGTTTGGAGTCAAACCGGACCACATGCAACTCCACCCGCTTCGAGCCGTTCACCACCGTGTGCCGGACGAACTCGAGTCCCTCCGGCGCCGCCAGCGGTTCCGTCTGCGTCACCTGCCACCCGGCGAACACCGTCCCGCCCCTCAAAATCCAGCCAACCAGACACACCACCCGAAGCCGATGGAACCAGGTCCGCTCGCTCATGGAGCCCCCCCTGCATCACCACCGGACTTCAGGGCCGTCGCAAAAACGGTCTGAAACTGCGGGTTCTGCTCGTCCCTCGCCACCACCCCCACCTCCACCGAACCAAACCCGGCTCCTTGAAGGAACCCGTGCAGATCCAGCTCGGAAAAACCCAGCCATGTGTCTGCATACAACTCCCGCGCCTGCTCAAACTGGTGCTGAAGAAGGTCCAGAACCGCAATCCGGCCACCGGGGCGCAAAATCCGCCACGCCGCCGCCACCGCGCGCGCCGGACTCGCCGCATGGTGCAACGCCTGGCTGAATACCACCAGATCCGCACTCCCTTCCGCCACGGGCGGCTCTTCCATGTCCCCCAGCCGGTACTCCAGATTTTCAAACCCGTGCCGCCGGGCCAACTCGCCGCCGAATTCGACCATCTTTTCAGAATTATCCACCGCAATCACCTTCCGCGCGCGCCGCGCCAGCAACTGCGCCACCGTCCCTTCGCCGGCCCCCATGTCCACAATCACCTGCGCCGGCACCAGCGCCAGAAGCAGATGCCCCAGCCCTTCCCAGCTCCGCCCAGGACAGTACGTCCGACCAAACCGGCCCGCCAGCTGGTCAAAGTACTCTCGCGCACGGTCCCGGCGCTTCGCCAGAACCAGATCCAACGCACGGGCGTCGCGTCCCGCTTCCCCCAGCGTCCGCCCCCCTGCCTCCAGAATGCCCGCCCACTCCGGCGCACGCAGCGCTGGCGACAACGCGTAATACACGTTCTTGCCCGCGCGCCGGTCCGTCAAAAGACCGCCCCGCCGCAGTTGCCCCAAGTGCGAAGAAATCCGGGACTGGCCCATCCCGAGGATTTCTTGGATCTCAAGGACGGAGAGTTCCTCGCGTCCGAGCAGGAGCAGGAGCCGGAGCCGGGTTTCATCGGCGAGGAGTTTGAGGGAATTAACGATTGACTCCATGGGCGCGTCCAAGCCATACATCATTGCATCATGATGGGTCAATGCATCACTGCTCGGCCCGAAAAAACAGATCCTCAACCCCATGCCACGCCGTTTCATTTTTTCCTCTGAGTCCGTCGGTGAAGGTCATCCGGACAAAGTCTGCGACACGATTTCCGATGCCGTTTTGGACGCCTGTCTGAAGGTAGATCCCAAGAGCCGGGTGGCCTGCGAGACGTACGCCAAGAGCAACATCGTGATTGTGGGCGGCGAAATCACCACCCAGGCACGTCCCGACTACGTTCAGATCGTCCGGGATGCCGTCCGCGAGATCGGCTACGTGAACGACGACGATGTCTTTCATGCAGACCGGATTTTTGTGACCAACATCCTGACGGCGCAGTCTCCGGACATTGCGCAGGGGGTGGACGAGGCTGCAGCTGACGGGAAGGAAACGGCGGAACAGGGGGCCGGGGACCAAGGATTGATGTTTGGTTTCGCCTGCACCGAGACGCCCGAGCTGATGCCGGCGCCGGTGATGTTTGCGCACCGGCTGGGACGCCGGCTGACGCAGATCCGCAAAAGCGGCCAGGTGGGCTGGCTGCGGCCGGATGCGAAGAGCCAGGTTTCGGTGATTTACGAGGGCCAAAAGGTGGTGGGGATTTCCAACGTGGTGATCTCGACCCAGCACTCGGAGGAGGTCAAACACTCCGAGATCCGTGACTTCCTGATTTCGGAGGTGATTCACAAGGAGCTTCCGCGGGAGTTGCTGACGGGTGAGACGGAGTTTTTGATCAACCCGACGGGCCGGTTTGTGGTGGGTGGGCCGCAGGGAGACACCGGGCTGACGGGGAGGAAGATCATCGTGGACACCTACGGTGGCATGGGGCGGCATGGCGGGGGGGCATTTTCCGGAAAGGACCCGTCGAAGGTGGACCGCAGTGCGGCTTACATGGGCCGGTACGTGGCCAAGAATGTGGTGGCGGCGGGGCTTGCCACCCGGTGCGAGGTCCAGTTTGCCTACGCGATTGGCCATCCGCTGCCGGTCAGCGTCCACATTGACACGTTTGGCACCCATTCGGTCCCCGAGGAGAAGATCGAACAGGCTGTGCGCGCCGTGTTCAGTTTCAAGCCGGCCGACATCGTCACGCAGCTGGACCTGCTCCGACCGATTTACTCCAAGACCACCAACTACGGCCATTTCGGCAAGAACGACCCCGAGATCACTTGGGAACGCACCGACAAGGCCGAGGCCCTCAAATCCGCAGTTTAACCCGCAGAGTCAGGATCCTCAAACCGCACGCAACCCGCAGACCCAAAATCATGAGCACCCAGACCATCGCCCGCAACGACTACAAAGTCGCCGACATCACTCTGGCCGAGTTCGGCCGCAAGGAAATCGCCATCGCGGAACACGAAATGCCAGGCCTGATGGCCATCCGCGCCAAGTACGCCCCGAGCCGGCCTCTGGCTGGAGTGCGGATCACGGGATCGCTGCACATGACCATCCAGACGGCGGTTCTGATTGAGACGCTGGTGGCTTTGGGCGCAACGGTCCGCTGGGCCAGCTGCAACATTTTTTCCACCCAGGACCATGCCGCGGCTGCCATCGCGGCTTCTGGGGTCCCGGTGTTCGCATGGAAAGGTGAGACCCTGGAGGAGTACTGGGACTGCACCTGGTCGGCCATCGTGGATGCAGAAGGGAAGGGCCCGCAGCTGGTCGTGGACGACGGGGGCGATGTGACGCTGCTCCTGCACAAGGGGTATGAACTGGAGGAAGGCGACGACTGGGTGAACACGCCCAGCGGCAGCACGGAGGAGCAGGTGATCAAAAACCTCCTCAAAAAAATCCACGCGGAGAACCCCTTCATTTTCCATGAACTGGTCAAGGACTGGCGGGGCGTTTCGGAGGAAACCACAACGGGGGTTCACCGCCTTTACCGTCTCCATGAAGCCGGGCGGCTCCTCGTCCCTTCCTTCAACGTGAACGACTCGGTGACCAAGTCCAAGTTCGACAACCTGTACGGCTGCCGACACTCGCTGGTGGACGGCCTCAACCGGGCGCTGGACGTGATGATCTCCGGCAAAGTGGCCGTGGTCATGGGCTACGGCGACGTGGGCAAGGGCTGCGCCCAGTCCCTCCGCGGCCAAGGCGCCCGGGTGATCGTCACGGAAATCGACCCGATCAACGCGCTTCAGGCGGCCATGGAAGGCTACGAAGTCACCACGATCGAGGACACCCTCGGCCGCGGCGACATTTACATCACGACCACTGGCAACGTGGACGTCATCACTCTGGAACACCTCTCCCAGATGAAGGACCAAGCCGTCGTCGCCAACATTGGGCATTTCGACAACGAGATTCAGGTGGACCGCCTCAACCAGGCAGCCGGCGTGCGTCGCACCAACATCAAGCCGCAGGTCGACAAGTACACCTTCCCGGATGGACGCGAGCTTTACCTGCTGGCCGAAGGCCGGTTGGTGAACCTCGGCTGCGCCACTGGCCATCCCTCCTTTGTGATGAGCAACAGCTTCTCCAACCAGACGCTTGCCCAGCTCGATCTCTGGAAAAACCGGGACCTCTACAAGCCCGGCGTCTACGTCCTGCCCAAGAAACTCGACGAGGAAGTGGCCCGACTGCACCTCGAGAAGATCGGGGTGAAGCTCACGGTGCTCACCACGCGCCAAGCCGACTACCTTGGGGTTCCGGTGGAAGGCCCGTTCAAACCCGAACACTACCGGTACTAAGCAGAGAACGCCCAGACCAAAGCCTTTCCGGGATTCGCGGCTGTCCCTTCGGCAACCGTCGCAACTCCCGGCAGGACTTGGCAACCGCGGGTTCTGGATGGAACAGGCCCGGGGCTCTCTTGAAAAATGAGGGCACCCGGGCCCCGTCCTTCCGGCCATTCTCGCCTCCATGGAACGCCTGAGGGATTCCTTTGCCGTCCCGCGGAATTTGTGCGATGAAGACCGCTCCAACTGCGGGGCGCCCCCCCTCAAACCCAAAACCCGAATCCATGTCCGCTCCCACTGTTCCCAGCTCGCAACGCATCCTGGAAATCCTGGCGCAAGTCGCTGAAACCCAAGAGGTTTTCTCGAATCCTGACCTTGCCTTGTACGACCTTCAGGTTCTGGACTCGATGAAAACCGTGGAATTGATCGTGGCGCTTTCCTCCGAAACGGGCGTGGAAATATCGCCCGCAGAGTTTGAGCGGGAGGCATGGGCGACACCTGCCCTGCTCGTGGCGGACATCCAGCGGCGCGCCTCCTGATTCGAGCGGCAGTCCTGCCGACGTCGGGCGGTTTGACCCGTCGCCGCAGCCCCCTCCTTGTGCCACCATGTGGAACGCACTCCGACAGCGCATTGAAGAAAAGCCCGGGCTCCAGACCCTCCTCCGGACCCTTTACTACCTTGCCATTCTGCTAGGCCTTTTCGCTCTGTACGGACGGGGCGATTTCTCAACACCCGCCTTTGTGTACCAGGGATTCTGAACCATGCACCTGATCGATCGGATTGACCATTGGGCCTCTGTGTCTCCTGAACATCCCGCCCATGTCAGCGGAAACAGCGTCTTGACGTTTGCGCAACTCAAAGCGCAGTCCGACGCGCTGGCGGCCCACATTCACAGCCAGACGGCGGGCAAACCCGGCCCTGTGGCTGTTGTGGGACACAAGGAGCCTGAGATGCTGGTCGCGTTTTTGGCTGCGGTGAAAGCCGGGAGACCCTACATCCCGATTGACATTTCGGTTCCCGCCCAGCGCGCTGAGAAGATTCTGGCCTCCTCCGGGGCTGTTCTGGTGCTCAAACCGGAGACGATTGCCGCACTCAATCTCGCGCCGGCACCTGCTCCCGAAAAACGGGTGGAAGCCGGGGACCCATTTTACATCCTTTTTACCTCGGGCAGCACCGGGGAACCCAAGGGGGTGGTGATCACCCTTGCCAACCTCGAGGCGTTCCTCGACTGGATGTGCGCCGAGCAGAAGTTCCCAGCCATGGGGGAGGTTTTTCTCAACCAAGCTCCCTTTTCGTTCGACCTTTCGGTCATGGACCTCTACCTGAGCCTGTCCACCGGGGGCACACTTTTCAGCGTCACAAAGGACGACGTTGCCAGCCTCAAAAACCTGTACCTGGCGCTGGGCCGGTCCGAGGTGAGCACCTGGGTGTCGACGCCCTCCTTTGCGCAGATGTGCCTCATCGAACGCGGGTTCAACCAGGCCATGCTGCCCAATCTTCGGCGGTTTCTTTTCTGTGGCGAAACTCTCGCCCCGGAGACAGCCTCACAACTGCTGGACCGGTTCCCCAATGCGGTGGTTTGGAACACCTACGGCCCCACTGAGGCCACGGTGGCGACGACCTCCATTCTGGTCGACCGCCCGGTTCTGGCAGAGTTTTCGCCGCTCCCGGTCGGCCGGGCGATGCCCGGCACCGAGCTGCTCATCATCAGTGAGGACGGCAACCCCGTGCCCGAGGGGGAACGCGGCGAGATCCACATCGTGGGCCCGAATGTCAGCCCCGGTTACCTTGCGCGGCCAGACTTGACCGGCAAAGCCTTCTACTTCCGGGCGGGCACACCGGCCTACCGGACCGGAGACTGGGGACGCTGCCGCAACAGCCTCATCTTTTTCGAAGGCCGGATGGATGGACAGATCAAGCTGCACGGCTACCGGATCGAACTGGGGGATTTGGAGGCGAATCTGCGCGCCCTGCCGGAAGTGGCCGATGCGCTGGTTCTGCCCGTCCTCAAGCAGGGCAAAGTGGACGCCTTGACGGCATTCGTGGTGCCTGCTGCGCCAGTGCAGGGGTCCGAGTTTGAATTCTCCAGCAAACTTAAAACAGCATTGGGACAACGCATCCCGGTATACATGGTCCCGCGGAAGTTCCGGTTTCTGGACGCATTTCCCATGACCCCCAACGGCAAGGCGGACCGGCGCAAGCTTGCGGAACTGCTGGAAAGTTCCCCATGACCCCGTACTCCGATTTCCTGTATTTCGGGGTTTTCCTCTACCTCCTTCTCCCCACCCTCGTTCTCGGGCTTCTGGGAAAAGCCAACCGGAACTGGCTCCTCTTCTGCTCACTCCTGACCCTTCCACTCCACTTTGGAGCGGATGTTCCGGTCTCCAAAACCAAGGCCGTCACGGAGATTTTTTTTGCGCTCGGTTTCCTCGGGTTTGAAGCCGCGCTCGCCGGGGTTTTTCTCCGGTTCAAATCCCGGGCCGCTTTCTACATCGCCCTGCCGCTCTCCGTGGCTCCCCTGGCACTGGCCAAGTTTCTTCCCCTCTTTCTCACCGACAGCGCGGCGGGCTTCCTCGGAATTTCCTACGTCACGTTCCGCGCGCTGGACATCCTCTTTAGCATTCACGACGGCGCGCTCAAGGCGTTCACCTTCCGCGAATATTTCGCCTACCTCTTCTTCTTTCCCACGATTTCTTCCGGTCCGATCGACAGGTTCCGCCGATTTTTGCAGGACTGGAACCGGGCACGATCCCGGCAAGACTTTCTGCGAGACTTGGACCTCGCCGTCGACCGGCTTTTCCGAGGTTTCCTCTACAAATTCCTAATCGCCGCCCTCATCCGGACCTACTGGATGGACCGCGCGGAACTCGCCCAAGGATGGCTACCCATGCTGTCCTACATGTACGCCTACACCTTTTACCTCTTCTTCGATTTTGCTGGGTACAGCGCGTTTGCCGTCAGCATCTCCCACCTGTTCGGAATCCGTGTTCCGGAAAACTTCAACCGCCCTTTTCTGGCCCACAATATCCGGGACTTCTGGAACCGGTGGCACATCAGCCTTTCATTCTGGTTCAGGGACCACGTCTACATGCGCTTCCTCCTCGCAGCAGCCAAGGGCAAGTGGTTCAAGGGCAAGCATACCTCCTCCGTGCTCGGTCTTTTCCTGACCTTCGGCCTCATGGGCATCTGGCACGGCCCCCACCTCCACTACATCCTCTACGGCTTTTACCACGCCGTTCTGCTTTCCGCGTTTGACTGGTTCGCACGCTGGAACAAAGAGCACAAAGTCTGGCCGGATGGCCCCCGCTGGCGCATCTTTGACACCCTGCTCACATTCCACGCCGTCGCTTTTGGGCTTCTTCTGTTTTCCGGACATCTGACACGTCCTACGCCGGCACTCCCCTGAACCGGCGTCCTGTGGACGCAACTCGAGGAGAGGAGGCTCCCCCCACTCACCGCCCCACCCCTTCTAGCGGGCCGAGCACGGACCGTGGGACTCTGCGATTTCAATCCATCGGGCCTACACAGCGGACCCGGCTCCAAGGCACTCCACAAAAAAAGTGCGGCTCCCGTTTCCGGAAGCCGCACTTGGGGTCCCAAAGGACCAAGATTTGTCCTATCGAAGATGAGGACGATGCGGGTGGGCCGCGCGAGTCTTAGTCGCGGTAGCCGCCGTCACGACGGCCGCCACGCTCCCAACGGTCGCCGCGATCGCCGCGTCCGCCGCCGCCGCCACGTCCACCGCCGAATCCGCCGCCACCGGGAGCGCGCTCCTCACGGGGACGCGCTTCGTTGACGGTCAACGGACGGCCGCCGAAGGGCTTGCCGTTGAACTGCTCGATTGCCGCTTGGGCATCAGCATCAGAACCCATCGTCACGAAAGCGAATCCGCGCGATTTGCCGGTGAACTTGTCCTGCACCAGCAGAACTTCGTTCACGGTGCCGGCTGCAGCGAAAAAATCCTGCAGGTCTGGTTCGGTGGCGTTGAAGGGCAGGTTGCCCACATACAGTTTAGTACCCATTTTCTTGTCAGTTTGCTTCGCTCAGTTAGGTCTTCGGTGACGGTTCCCGGTCATCGGATCTCAAGTCGTCACTGAAGTTTTCTAACTCACTGACAGGCTTCCCTACTCCGAACCTTCCCCAAGCTATTTGCTTTACGAAGCCAGACATTAGACGGGCTCCGGGAAAAGCGAAAGAAAAATCGCCACCCCTCCCTTGAGCGGTCAGTTCCGGGCGCGCTTCCTCAGCGGATCCTCCGGATTCCCAAGGCAATCAGGATCCCGAGTCCCCACCCAATCCAAGTGACCTCCCGACGGCTCATCTTTAAAAATGCACCTGCCTTTCGCTCGCGCTGCGGCCGCGGAACCGGCACCGGGTCGTCCCGTTTTTTCATGCCCCATCCCTTGCAGGGACGCGGAGAACCGTCCATCCGCGCTGAACCGGAGCCGGCGCCGGGGTCTTTTTGAAAAGTCGGGGTTGGCGCCTTGCCAAGGACCCTGTGCGGCGATAAGGGAGGCGGATGCTGTTCCTCCGCCCCCGACACGTGAAGCAAGGCCGCGAGATGGCCAAGGACGCCCGCAAAATGCTGGCGTACAAACGCGACATCTGGCCTGCAGAAGACGTTGCACAGTTTGAGGAGGGCATCCGGAAACTGGAGGCGGCAAACCGGACCGGTTCAAAGGACGCTATTGAATCTGCGGCGCTCGAACTGGACCGCCTGGCGGGGAAACATGCCGGAGCCGGCGGGCATTCGGCCATGAAGGAACACTGCGAGGTCATTCTGGTGGCGATTGCCGTCGCGCTTGGGGTCCGCACTTACTTTCTTCAACCGTTCACCATCCCCACAGGCTCCATGCAGCCCACGTTGAACGGGATCATCGGCTACAAGACCTCCGAGCCGCCCCCAAACGTGGCGGTGCGCCTTTTTCAAAAACTGGCGTGGGGCCGCACCTGGATCAATGTGGTCGCGGAGTCTGACGATGTGATCACCGAAGTCCGCGAGTCGAAAACGCTGGGTATTTTTTCATCCACGCTCTTGGTGGGCCGAAACCAGACCTATCGGGTAATGTGCCCGCAGGAGACCCTCTTCCGCTACCTCATGCCCCCCCTCCGCGAGTTCAAGGCGGGCGACGTCATCGCGCGCGGTTACTTCGAGACTGGCGACCATGTGTTCGTCGACATGGCCAGCTACCACTTCCGCAAACCCAGCCGGGGCGAGGTTTTTGTCTTCAACACCAAGGACATCCCCACCCGGGACAACCGCAATTCGTTGATGCAAGGCCCCTCCCAGTTTTTCATCAAACGCCTTGCCGGAATCCCAGGAGACACCCTTCAGATTATGCCGCCTCGACTTCTGGTCAACGGCCAGACCGCCGAGGGGCCGGAATTCGCAAAGGTCATGTCGGCCCAGAACGGGTACCGGGGTTACTCCAACGAAAGCGAGGGCCAGCCAGACGCGCAGGGCCGGGCGCCCAGATACCGCATGAACCTGCTGGGCGCCCCCAAGGAAACCTTCCACCTCGACTCCAAAACCGAGGGCGCGGCAGAAAACAATTACTTTGCCCTCGGCGACAACAGTTTCCTGAGCTCCGACAGCCGCGACTGGGGGCCCGTTCCGGAAAAGAACCTCGTGGGCCGAGGGATTCTTGTTTACTGGCCATTCACCCGCCACTGGGGCCTGATCCGCTGATCCGCAGCATTGGAAAGTCTTGTGCATTCCCTCATGCCGGGTACTTCTGGTGGGAGATGAACGGTTCCTTTGCCAACCCAATAAATGCGGAACCCGCCCCGGAGGCTGCACCTCCGGCCACTCCGCGCCGTCTGTCTGATTTGCAGAAGACCATCACGATGGCGCAGATCGCCAAGGCCGCCGGCGTATCGCAGGGTGCCATTTCCTCGCTGCTCAACGACCGCGACTACGGAATCCGGGTCAGCGACAAGACTCGGGAACGGGTATTCAGGGTATGCCGGGAGATGGGTTACATCCCAAACGATTTGCGCGCCGTGGTGCGGATGTACCCGGAAGTGGGGGATTTTTGCGTCCTGATTGCGGAGGAAGATTTTGCCGGAGGCATCGGCAACCCAGGTGTGACGCGGCTCATGGAAACCGTGCTTCGGGAGGCAGCGCCGTACTCAGTAACCGTCTGCCCATACCGCCGGTCCACCGACTACAACGACCCCCAACAGTTGCCAACCGCCATCACCGCCGGGGTGGCTTCCAAGTTCATTTTTGCGGGGCCAGCCAACCCTGTTTTGGCCAAAGCCATTATCCAGAAAGGCCTACCGGTCGCGTGGCTCGGCGGGGACCTGCCCATGGAGGGGGTCCGCTGTTTTCTCTCTGACCTCCCGGCGGCCTGCCGGCAGGCCCTGCAGAAACTTCAGGCCTCAGGCCATGACCGGGTTCTCCTTTTCTCAGAATTGGAATCAAGCCCCGCATCGTCGTTTGTTTCAACCATTGCCCACAACCGGATGCTGCAAGAAACCCTCCGGCAATTCCCAGGTTTTTCCGAGGTTCTCCCCTGCGCTTCCACGCTCGAAGCGGGACTGCTGGCCTACGAAACTTTTGCGACCTCCCAGGCCGCTCCCTCCGCCGCCGTTTTTCTCAATGACCGGGCAGCCGTGGGGTTCCACCTCGCAGCCTCCCTCCGCAACCCCGCAACTCATGTCCCCGTGATCAGTTTGGACGGGCAGTCCTCCAATCAGGAGAGGGTGCACGGCGTTTCCATCCTAAGGGCGCCTGTTGAAAAAATGGTCACAGATGCTCTCCGATGGGTCGCTACCGCCGTGAACTCCGGTTGCCTGCATGAGTCGGGGAAAGAGGTCTATGTCCACGTCTGGGAACAGACTCCAGATGCGGATCCCCGGATCGGCTCTTAACCGCTTGTCCTTGACGCGCACCAACCTAGAACACAACAATTTATCCAATGAACATTCCTCAGTTCCTCCCGGCGGCAGCCTCTGCCCTTGGCCTGCTGCTCAGCATCTGGCTCTTCATTTCAAACAGCACCAACTCCGGCCTCCAGGAAGAACTCCGGAAGAAACAGGACACCCTTCAGGGTGAACAGCAGGCGGTCCAGATCGAGAACCAAAAGCTCCAAGCTCAGCAGGAGCAGATCGCCACCGGGATCCGTCTCGCGCAGGAAGTCGGACCTGCAGTGCTCAAGGATGTCGCGGGCCTCGCCGTTCAGAACAAGAACGATTCCCTGAAGAAACTCCTCGGAAAATACGGTATCACCATCCAAGAGGGCTCCGATGCCGCCAAGACCGAGCCCCCCAAGCCGGCCTCAGAACGCCCGGCTGAGCCTGCAAAACAGCCGTCCAAACCCTGATATTTAGCCTTTCCACCCCTTTTTATGACCTCCCAAGGTTCCACATCCGAATCAGACAAGTCTGCCCCAGCCTTGTTCCTGCTCGCCCTCACCGCCGTCGTGTTTTTCGCCTCCCAAATCGCCATGGCCGTCCGCAACGGGGAAACCATGCGCTGGCAACTTGAAAACCTCGAAAAACAGATCAAAAGCCTGCAGGAAGCAAAATCCCAGTTCGCTGAACTGATCTCAAAACGCGAGGAGCAGGTCAAACAGTCCAGCCAGATCCAACTCCAGTACACCAACCTGCTCAACGAAATCCTGGACCTCTCCCAGACCGATGGGGACGCCAAGAAAATCGTCGAAAAATTTGGCATCCAGCGCCAGACCCCGGCCGCCGGCAATTCTGAGGACAAGGCTTCCAAATCCCCGGAAAAGGAGCCCGCCAAGCCGGCCGACAAAAAGTGACCTCATCCATCTGCTCTTGACTCAAAAACCCACCCGCTTCTCGGGTGGGTTTTTGCTTTCCACACCTTCCATGCCTCCCGTCCTGCTCCTCTTCGATATCGACGGCACCCTTCTCACCAGCGGCGGGGCCGGAGAAAAAGCGCTCCGCACCGGACTCCTCTCCCGCTTTGGCATCCAAGACGACCTCCAAGGAATCGAGATCGCGGGCAGAACAGACTCCGGAATCGCGCGGCGCATCCTGGAGCGCCACCAGATTCCTCCCGCCCCGGAAAACATCCGCCGCCTCCTCGACGGATACCTCGAGGCTCTCCCCACGCTCCTCCCGCTCCATTCAGGCCGCGTGCTTCACGGCGTGCTCCCCCTCCTGAACGCACTCCGCCAACGCTCCGACTGCATCCTGGGCCTCCTCACCGGAAACCTCGAGCAGGGCGCACGCCTCAAACTCGCCCACTACGGACTCCACGACCGGTTCCAGCTCGGCGCCTACGCAGACGACCATCACGACAGGAATGCTCTCGTGCCGTTTGCACTCCGCAGGGCCGCGGCACTCGCCGGGACTGACATCCCGCCTGCCCGCACCTGGGTGATCGGGGACACCCCCTACGATGTTGAGTGCGCGCGCGCCGGTGGCGCCCGGGCCGCTGCCGTTGCAACGGGCGTCTTTAGTTCCAGCGCGCTCGCGGCCGCACAGCCCGACCTTCTCCTCCCGGACCTCGGGCAGACCGATCGGATCCTTGAACTCCTCCTCCCCCCGCCCTGAACCGGTTCCCCGCTCACAGCCCGCCCTCCAGATCCTCCTCCACCTCCCGGATACAGCGCCCGTACGCCTCGGCAGGACGGTCCCCACCGGGCTCTTCCTCCTCCCGGATCCCACCGGCATTGAAGTTCACCGAGAAGAGGCCAAACCGGGGCGAGTAGGTTCCCCACTCGTAGTTGTCAAACAACGCCCAGTGGATGTACCCGGCCAGAGGCACCCCGCCCGCCCGCAGCGCACGAACCTCGCCAAGGTGCAGCTCCAGAAACTGGCTCCGGCTCAGCCGGTCCCGCCGGGGTGCCGGACGGCCCCCGAGCTGGGGCCTCCGAAGCGCCATCCCGTTTTCCGCAATCCATACCGGATGCCCGTACCCCGCCATCTGGCGGCAGAAAAAAGACAATCCCCGGGGGAGCACCCTCCAGTCCCACCAGCGCCGGGTCACGGTGGCCAGAAGCCGGTCCCGGAACGGAAGGTGCCGGACCTCGCTTTCTCCCCATGCAGGCCAGCGGAACGCATGGGCGAAAAAGGGATCGTAGTAATCCAGTCCCACGTAGTCCAAGCACCCAGACCGCGGCGCACACCGCAACTCCTCCAGCAGGGGCTCAAACACCCCCGGCCCCATCCACCGGTCCGCTGCCCTGTGCAGCCGCCGCCTGACAAACTCCCCGACCAGACCCGCCAGATCCCGGTGCACCGCCAGGCCGCCCAGATCCCGCTCAAACTGGCTCGCCCTCAGGCGCAGATGTTCCCCAAGCCCCGGCCCGAGGATCCCGGACTCCCGCGCCGTGAGCAGGTCGAACTGAAGACGGTCCCCCCAGTACAGGTCGCTGCAGTAGGTGTTGATCCCGACTCTGGGCCGCGGCCAGCCCCGCTCCTGGTACAGGTCATGGAGGGCGTTGTAGGCCAGAACATGGGCCCGCAGAATCTGCATCCAACCCTCCAGCGCCCGCCCCAGACCGCGGCCCGCCCCCGAGGGAAACTGCCGGAACAAGTACGTGTTCAGGACCAGCATGTTCGGCTCGTTCAACGTCAGCAGCCACTCCAGAGGCCGCCCCAACCGGTTGTTGAGTTCCTCCACCACCCGCCGCGCATAGCGGGCAAACAGGGCCGGCGTGCCCGGCTCCAACCAAGGGTCGGCCCCAATCCACGCAGGATGCGTGAAATGATGGAGCGTCACAAACGGCTCCAGCCCTTCCTCTCGCGCGGTCCGCAGCATCCCGGCATAATGGTCCAGAGCCGTGCTGTCCCATGCGGGCTCCGCACCGGCCACGCTGTCCACCCCCGGCCGCTTCCCCCTTTCATCCACCTCGCCCCCGGGGTGAAACCGCGCCCAGGGCTGCCGGACCGGCTGGACCCGGGCCCATTCGACACCCATCCGGACCGCATTCAGCCCAATCCGGCGGCACCGACGGAAATCCTCGGCATACCGGTGCCAGAAATCCGCTGCGCGCCCGGAAAGCTCCACACGCCCCCCGGACTCCAGCCGGCTCCAGTTGTTCTGGGGCTGGCCAGGCCCGTTGTACCCCCCTTCGCACTGGTACGGGGAGGTACCCGCCCCCCAGTAAAACGGCGCACCCCTCATGCCCCACCCCCCTCATGCCCCGCCCTCCACGCCCCCTCCGGGCGCGGTTTGAGAGGGCTGCGGTCCAACGCTTCGCCGAACCCGTCTCCGCCCCTCCGGCTGGCCCCCCGGCTGGCACGCTCCAGGCCGGGATGCCCTCCGCCCACCGCGTCCAGGAGCCGGCCTGCGACCGTTTCCGCAGCCGCCGGCATCGCAAGGCGCATTGCCCGGAGCGCCATGGCCTCGAGCCGGCCCGGATCCGCCAAGAGCCGGGCAATCTTGAACCCAGCCGTGGTCAGTTCGTTGCACCGGATGGCCACCCCCTCCTCCAGAAGATGGTCGCTGTTGCGCTCCTCCTGGCCGGGAATCGGCGCCACAACCGCCATGGGCAGTCCGCAAACCAGTGCCTCCGCCGTGGTCAATCCCCCGGGCTTGCCCACAAACAGGGCGCTGATCCGCATCCACTCGTGCATCCGCCGGGTGTAACCCCGCACGCAGACGCCGGGACTCCCGCCCACGAGGCTCTCGACGCGGCCGCGAAGTTCGGGGCAGCGCCCGCACACCACCACCATCTGCGCGCCCAGCCGGACCCGGAGGAGCCGCCGGACCAACTCCTCCGTGGGCCCCATGCCCAGCGCTCCAGCGGAGACCAGCAGGATGGGCCGGGCAGGATCCAGACCCGCCCGGGCGCACACCGCCTCCCGGTCCACCGGGTCCCGAAACCGGGCTGCCACCGGGATCCCGGTCACGTGAATCCGGTCCCCGTCCACGCCCACCGCCTCCAGATGGGCACGCGTCTCCTCCAGAGCCACGCAGTAGTGCCGGACCCGACGGGCGAGCCAGAGGGCATGGCAGTCCAGATCAGTCACCACCACGGCCAGATGGGTCCGCAGCCGCCCGGCACCCAGCATCCAGTCCACAACGCCTGCCGGCAGGAAATGCGTGCACACCACCAGGTCGGGCGCCTCCGCGCGGATCCACCGCATCAGGGGCCCGGCCCCCATCCGCTCCAAGCCCGGCCGGAGCCGCCCTGCCCGCCATGGCGCGTCACTGGCCCGGTAGGCCAGCCCGAGCAGTTCCGGCGCCGAACGCGCCATCCGCGCGTACAGCCCGGAATACACCCCCCGAAGCCAGCGGGCCCCCAGCCGGAGCGCATCCCGGTGCACAACACGCCCCACCCGCGGATCCGCCGCGAAGGCCTCCTCCAGAGCCTCCCCACACCTCAGGTGCCCCGTGCCCGCGCTCGCCGATAGAATCAATACCCGGTTGCCCACACCCTTTCCTACGGAACCGGGGCGGAAAGCGGACGCCCGGGGCGGCCCCCGGAGAGGGCATCAGAACAGGAAGGGGAACCCGAGCCGCGCGAACTCCGCCTTTTCCTCCCCCAGCCACCGGTTCCCCAGCCGCTCAAAACCGCCATCCGCACGGAACCGGGCCAGAAAACCGTTCACCGCCCGCCGCATCCCCTCGTCCCCCTTCCTCACCCCAACCGCCCACGCCTCCTCGCGGAAGGGCGCCAGCAGTGCACGGGTCTCGGCCGGATGCCGCCTCCAGTTGCGATAGGTCGACAACTGGTCGTAGATGAATCCGTCTGCCTTTCCCTGGACCACCTCCAGCACACAGGCCGCCTCCTGATCCAGAACCAGAGGCCGCGCCGCGCGCAGCGTCTGCACCGCCACCAGGTGGCCCGTGCTTCCCTTCTTGACCGCCAGCACCCGGCCCGGGCGGTCCAGATCGGACAGACAGGCTGCCGGATCGGCCGCACGGACCAACAGACAGAGCCCCGTGCGCGCGTAGGGGTCCGAAAAATCAATCGACCGCGCCCTTTCCTCCGTGGCGGTCATCGAGGAGATCACCAGATCGATCCGTCCCGTCTTCAGGGCCGGGATGAGCCCGTCAAACGGCAGGTTCCGGATCTCCAAGGGCCGGCCCAGGCTCTGGGCGAGGGCCTCTGCCAAATCCACGCTGACCCCCGTCGGGTTGCCCGCGGAATCCCGCATTTCGAACGGAGCAAAAGCCAGTTCCATCCCCACCCGGAGCGGGTCTGCGGCCGCCGGAATCGCCCAGAGGAGGAGAAGCCCGAGGAGCCGGCTCCATTTCGGGGCCAGACCTGATCTGTTTTCTGTGAAAAATTCCATGGATGTGCGAGGGTAGGACTGCGGTCTAGCGGCTCCCGCGCCCTGTGTCAGTCCCGGAATGCGGTTTCGGCACCTGGCGGCACCTGGCGGCACCTGGCTAAACCCCGTCCAAACCCCGTCCAAATCCGACCGGATACTGGGCCGGATACTGGGCCGGATACTGGGCCGGATACTGGGCTTGGATTTGAATAAAAGCCCGGAAAGCAGCGTCCGAATGACCAGTCAGAAATCCCATCCCCCCGCCACCGCCACCGTTTCCCGATCTGCCGTGCTCCTTATCCAAACCGCATTTTGAACCCATGAAAATACCGCTCTGGCTCCGATCCCTTCCCTTTCTGGCCGCGCTCTGCCTCCTCTGCAGCCCGTGCCGGGCCAGCAGCGAGGTCAACTTCAGCTTTTTCTACGACTCTCTGGAGCCCTACGGAGAGTGGATCAACACCCCCGAGTACGGCTACTGCTGGCGGCCAACCGAGGTGGACCCGGACTGGAGCCCGTACGTGGACGGGTACTGGAGTTACACGGATGCCGGCTGGACTTGGGTGAGCTATGAGGACTGGGGCGGCATCTGCTACCATTACGGGCGTTGGACGGATCTGGAGGGCGAGGGCTGGTGCTGGGTGCCCGACTACGAATGGGGGCCGGCCTGGGTTTCATGGCGGAACAACCCCGAATACATCGGCTGGGCCCCCCTGCCCCCGGAGGCCAGGTTCCGGCGGGACGTCGGTTTCAGCGTCTGGACCGACACCACCTATGACATTGGCCCGGGCGCCTACCGCTTCTGCGCCGTGGAGGATTTTGGCGCCCCTGTGGTCCGGGAGGTGCTGGTTCCGCGACACCGCAACGTGATCATCGTGAGGAACACCTACAATATTACCAACATCTGCTACCATACCTCCTCCGTGTTCTGCGGCGGGCCGGACTTCACGTTCATCTCCACCCGCTGCCGCCGCCCCATCCCGGCACTCAAAATTGTCCAAAACGTCAATATTAACATCTACTTCGACCGCACAGAACGCCGGCGCCTGGACTGCCTCAACGCCGTGCCCCGGGGCAACACGCTCCAAGTGTTTGCACCGGTGGTTGCGCCCCCGAAAAAGATCGAGGTGCTCAAACCCAGCCACATCGCCAAGGTACTGCCCGCTGCCAAACCGACCGGCGGTTGGGGCATCTTGCCCGACCTGAAGCAAAAACAGGATCTGCGGGCCACCTTGGCGAAGCAGACCGAAGGGCTGACTCCGATCAAGGCCCCTGCAGTGCCAGTCAAACCGGCCCAACTCCAACCCGTCCCGGTAAAGGCCGATCCCACCCTGCCCACACTCACCCGCCCCACGCTTCCTCCGTCCGAAAGGCGCCCTGCCATTCCGCTTCCAAAAAGCAGCGATCAGGCGCGCCCGGGATCCACCGCCGGGGTTCCTCAGGAGAAAACCGTTCCAGGCGTTCCCGCTCAAAAAGTGCTCCCCAAATCGGCCCCCGTCACCACCACAGGCGCCACTCCCTCTCCGTCCAGAGAAGCAACCGGCACCCCAGCAACACCCGGTCTGCCGCAGGTCCTTCCCAGGGAACCAGTTGCCAGGCCGGTTGCTGAGCCTCAGGAGAAAAACGCAATCTCCGGGGGGAAGCCCACCACACCGAAGCCTTCCTTTCTGAAACCCCTGCCGGCGATCACTGCCCCCGGTGAAACCAGAAAGGCTGCCGAACCCGGCCCCGAATCCCTCCGCAAACAGCAGGAAGACGCCATGCGCTCCCAGACCCTCAAACAGCAGCAGGAGACTGCCCGCACAGAGTCCCTCCGCAGACAGCAGGAAGACGCCATGCGTTCACAGGCCCTCAAACAGCAGCAACAGCAGGAGA
>CAIURC010000156.1 GCA_903901425.1 uncultured Spartobacteria bacterium
ATTTATTCTTGAGCGGTTCTGATTCCGCCCAGAAATCTCCGGATCTTTTCCGGCACCTTACCCAGTGCTTTTGCTCGATCCCACCTTCGCAATTGCTGGCTCACGCTCGCCGGGCTTCGCATTGATCGCCTTTCCGCGAGCAATTCCTGAGAAACCGTCGTCCGTTTCCAAAGCCACTCTGCCAAAACCAGCTTCCGGGAATCCGTCCCCGTCCTGAAGGCTCCCGCCCGATGCCCCTTGGCCATCCCGTGGTGAAAGGCACTGGGAAACTCGACCCGGATGCTTCGTGTCGCTCCAAAATCCCGCGAATCCCATCCTCCTTATCTTTCTTTTCCCCTGACCCCTGAAAGCACGGCCTCAGCGCCCGGCGCTGCTCAGCGGAAGCGGCCACTTTCCAGAGTGGAAAGGCGCCACAGGATACCCCTCGCGGTTCATCAAATTCGGCACCGCTTCCTCATCCCATGCAAAACGCACCTGCCTGGGCGCGGACACCTCCTGAGAGGTCACCCACAAGTCCGTTCCTTCGATGGCACCCGAGGCAGGATGAAAGACCCCGTCTTCCCCCGCCAGTTCCAGATGGGTGGGCGCACTCCCGTCCCGGGTGGCCAGGCCGTTCTGCGCGTGTTGAAAACGCACCCGCAGCCGGGCTCCGTCCACTGTGACCCCATCAAAGAGCGGGCTATCCACCACCCCGAGATCCCGCTGGTAAAACTTCTTCAAAGCCATCGCCCCCAGGCGCTTTGCCACCTCCTGTTTGTTGGTGGGATGAATGTCCGTCACGTTCGTGACTGTGTCACCAATGACGGCCATTACCGTGTTCGAGTGCTTGAGAAAGCCGGTCTGCGCCATCCAAAACTCCGGCAATGTCTCCCGAGTCAGTGGCACCTCCCTCGTGGACCGGCCCGAGTAGTGAAACGGCGCAATCTGCACATACCCAAAGGGAAAATCCCCCTGCTTCCACGCCCCGCGCCACGTCTTTACCATTGCCTCCATCATCCCCGTATACCCCGCCCCCGCCAACTTCAGACAGTTGCTCTCTCCCTGATACCAAATCGCGCCCGCAATCGCATATGGCGCCAGCGGATACACCATCCCCTTGTACAGCGCCCCCCCCTCTGACCACGATTCGATCGGCGTCCCGCCCACCGACGCATTCAGGATCCCCACCGGCACCCCCAGCTGGCGCCGCAATTCCCGCGCGAAAAAATACCCCAGCGCGGAATCTCCGTTCATCCCGCCGCTCAGCAACTCATTACGGTTCGCTCGATGCCATCCCCCCTGCACCACCACAGGCTCCGCTCCAGGTCCGCCCTTGCGCACCGTGAACTGACGGACAGCATCGTCCTGGGCTTGGTTGAGCTCCTCCTCCGAATTGAGAATTCGATGGGTGAAGCTCCAGTGCATATTCGACTGACCGGAAGCGATCCATACCTCGCCCACCAGCACTTCCCTCAAATCGAGACGCACCCCGCCACCCGAAATCCCCATCGTGCGGGGCTCCTCGCTCGCCTGCAACGGATCCAGATTCACCCGCCAGTTTCCGCTCCGGTCCGCCCGCGCCGTTTTGCGCTGCCCGGCAAATTCCACCACCACCTCCGTGTCCAGAGGCGCCACGCCCCATACGGGCACGGCACGCCCCTGCTGCAACACCATCCGGTCTGAGAACAACCCGTTCGGTGCCAGGCGGGCCACAGCCGCTTTCCGAGGCCCGGCCGGCGCCGCCAGCTGCGCATGGACCCAAGGGCTGATCCGCTGCGCCCAGCGCGACGCATGTTCCCTCTGGCCGGCCGCGCTGAAATGCACCCCCTTCCCTCCCCGCTCCCGGAACTCTCCGGTCAGCGCGTCCGTATCGGGCCCCTCCTGCGCCATTCCACTCTCCCACACCTGACGCTGCGCCAGGCGAATCTCGGGCGAGAATTCATCCCCCGGAACGTGGTAACTCGCCTGCGCCACAAACCAAGGGACCTCCCAGCCGGCAACCACACGCGATTCGGCGATCACTTTTTCCAGAGCGCTCCGATACCCCGGGCCCGGAAAGGTCCGGGTGGGGTCGGCCTGGTTGGCATCCGATTCGCCCTGGTGCCAGAGCACCGCGCGGAACCCCTTCTTCCCCAAAGCCCGCAGTGGCTCGGCGAGCGAATCAAAGAGGCTGCCGTTGGACTCCCATTGGCCCCTGCCCACGGTCAACACCCGTCCGGTCAGCGTGGGCATCGCGGAGAAAGGAGTCCCCCTCGGCAACCACTCGCGCACACTGGTGGCCCCCACCCCCAGACTCACAAACCCCACCGGCACCCCAAACTCCGCAACCAGAGCGTCTCCCAAGGGTGGCACAAAGCTTCCCCCTTTCCCCCCGGCACCAGGCTGTGGATCTTCGCATACCTGCCAACCACCCTCTGCAGTCCGAGCCGAAACTTTTCCCGAGGCCGGGCGCATTTTTTCTTCCCCGTAATTAGCCGAGTTGGATTGTCCGACCACGAGAAACACCTCGCCCACGCCCACCCGCTCCACACTCTGCTCCGCCCCCACGCGTGCCCCCTCCTTGGCCCGCACCTCCACCCGGTACCATCCCCCGGCCGGAGCCTTGAGCGCCGTCCGAAATGCAGCCACACTCGGATCAAAATAAACCGGTTGCCACGCCGGGGACACGCCCTCGGCCACGATACGCGCCTCGACCGAGGTGGGCTTCGGATCCTTCGGGTTCGCATAAGCGAGACTCCCCTCCACGATCACTTCTCCCTCCTTCGGATCCAGTCTCTGAAAAACCTGATGCTCCACGGGGCTCTTCAGCACGATCCGGTATGCCGCCTTTTCAGAGGAGGCCGCGGAGGGAACCACCGTTTGGGCAGGCGCAGGAGTCTGAGCCAGAAGCGGCTGTATGGAAATCAGCAACAACGGCAAACTCCAGGCCACAACCGATCGGGGGAAGTTCAGGGGGGATTTCAAAACGCTCATGAGTATGCCCATACAATCCCGCGCCCCCCCTTTTTCTTGGAGGCCGCCTGCGCGCGCGCCGCCTACGGATCCAAGAAGCCCCCCGCTCGAATGCCCTCGCCACCGCCTGCACCGTATCCTCTTCCGCCTCCGAGGGGGGCCTTATCAACACACGCGCACCCTGATACTGGGCTCTGAGCCTCCGCAAACAGATGATCCCATCCCCTGTGGCATGTGAATGTCCAGCAGCGTCACGGCCGGCTGGAACTGCAGGTACAGCGCCAGCGCGAAATCCGCGTTCGACGCACTTGCCCGGCATTCGCTTTTTCGGCCGGGGCTCAGGAAACGGTGGGAGAGCGGATTGGAGCCGGAGGAGAGAGAGGGAGTTTGACGTCCGCTTCCAATCCTGCTGGCCCGCATTCAGAGCGGTGAAGAGAGCCTGATATTTCGCATCGGCCTCCGCACCGGTTTTGGCCTTCCTTGCAGTTGTTTCCTGTGTGGCAGCCTCCGCAGCGGTGGGGGGTTATCCTTTCGGAGGATTCACGGAGGACGCGGGCTTGGGCTGCACTTTGGCACCCGGAACGTGTTCCTGCGGCTTTGGACCGCCTGATCCGGGTTGACGCAGCTCCTTTTGAATCCACTCGAGGCCTTCTAGGTTGCGCTTGATCCCCTCGGCGGCGTCCATGTTCCCTCGCTCGTGGATGATGCCGATCGGGCCGCGCCAACCGCTGGCTTCAACGACTCGTATCATCGCCAGTTCCGACTCGTCGGAGCCGATGAAGCGTACGCTGGAATACTGGGTGGTACAGCCCTCATGCCGTTGAGATTTACGGCGAGCAGATAGAGCTGGATGCGCTTGAATAGCGCGGGGAACTCTGCCAGCGAACCGCGCCAGTGATGGAAGTTGAAGACGATGCCTACATTCGTCAGCCCGTCGCGGCGCAGGCGCTCGATGATGGCGATTTGATGATCCTGCTCCTCAAACCATGGCTCGCGATGATTGTAGAGCCCTACCTTACAACCTAGCGCCACCGCATCCTCTGCGATCACCCGGATGCGCGCCACCTCGGCTTCGATTCGCTCTGCATCGGTTGTCCCTTTGATGGGGCGTGAACCGCAAACCCAAAGCTGCGGATGGATACCGTGGCGCTTGATGGCGTCGAGGATTGTTGTGTTGCGGCCCGGATACCACCACGCAGTGATTTCGACACCGTGCTTCTGCATCGCCTCAATTTCGGCATCGAAAGTCGGAATATGTTCGTTGCGCCAATCGTAGGCGAGCTTCGTCAAGCCCAGCTCACGCAACATCTGCGCTCGGTCCTCGGGGCCTCGCTTTTTCGCGTCGTAGGGCACGATCCACAACGCCGCGATGTTTTCTTTACTAAAAAGATCCGGCGCCGTTGCACGGGAGACCGAATCGGATGCACGCGAAACAAGAGGAAGGCACAGGCCGAACAGGCTTATGATGCTAGCGGCGACAACGAGGGCGGGAAGATTTCTCATATTATGGCGAGGAATTGGCCTTTCGGCCGGGTTACAGGAAACGGTTGGAGGGCGGATTGGGAACAGAGGAGAGAGGGAGTCTGTCAAACGGGACCACGCACTATGCCGCAAGGTTTTGTTTCACAGCCATCCCACAGCACCGTACGAAAGTGGATTTGAGCTCGAATCCAAGAGGGGCGGCGGGAGGCGTTGCATGATTGGGCGTTAAGAATTTTCAGGGCATAGCTCAGGGGGGAATTCC
>CAIURC010000157.1 GCA_903901425.1 uncultured Spartobacteria bacterium
ATCCCCATCCATGCCTCCCAACGGGAACCCGACCACCGCCGCCACCTTCACTTCCGAACCCTCGAGCAAGGCGGCCGCCTGAGCCACCCGACTTCCGTGGACACACACGCTCCAGAATTGGTGTTCCAACGCCTCGGCGCAAAGGCGTGCGATATCTGAAGCCCGAGCCTCAGGCTTGAGAAGGGTATGGTCGATGTGACGGGCCAGATCGCGGGCACTCCATTGCATGCCCCCAATCTCCCGGTCCGCCGCCACCGGTTCAAGCCTGCAAGGGAGCCTGTCCCTCAAACGTGCCTGTCCCTCAAACGTGCCCCGAACCGGTAGCCTGTCCCTTGTTGGAGCCTGTCCATTGTTGGAGCCTGTCTCTTGGGGGGTGCGTCTGGAATCGGGTAGGAGGCGAGGATGTTTCCATCCCCGCCGTCCTCCCACACCACCGGACGTACGGTTCCGTATCCGGCGGTTCATGAAGACCGAAGCGAGCGCTTCAGAGTGAGCCAATGGACCTCCTCCATCAGTGAGATAAGTCCCAGTTTTCGGAAGTAGGCTGTGGGTAGCGCTGCGTTCAGGTGCGATGCACCGGCATTCCACCACGGTCCCCGGCCATTGAAGGCACTGCATCGGGCTCTTTCCCGATCCAGTCCCAGGGCGGCCAACCGTTGCATCCGTCGTCGCGGGCGCTTCCACTTCCTCCATTCCATGCAGCGGAGTTTCCTCCGAATCCATTGGTCGAGGTCCTCAAATACCGTTCTCGTTTCCGCGATGCTGAAATAACCAGCCCAACCGCGCAGTTGGGGTTGGAGCTCTTCTAGGAATCGCCTCAGGTTCCGTCCACGTCCCTCGCGGAAACGTTGCCGGAGCTTGTCCCGAAACCGCTCCACCGACTGTGGCGCCGCCTTGATCCGACTCACCCGCTGGGAGGTGAAGGAAAAGCCCAGGAATTTTCGATTCCACGGCCGATCCACCGCACTCTTCGCCAGGTTCACGCTCAAGCGCAGGCGCTCCTTCAGAAACCGGGTCAGCGTGCCCATCACCCGTTCCCCAGCAGCCCGACTGCTCACGTACACGTTGCAATCGTCAGCATACCGGCAGAACCGATGGCCTCGCCGTTCCAGTTCCCGATCCAGATCGTCCAGAAGAATGTTCGATAGCAACGGCGACAAAGGCCCACCTTGCGGCGTTCCCTCGTTCCGCGCTTCGACCACTCCTCCGGCGAGGATCCCGCTCTTCAGGTAGCCTCGGATCAACGCCAGCATCCGCCGGTCGTTTACCCGTCGGGCCAACCGGGCCATCAGCACATCGTGGTTCACGCGGTCGAAGAACTTCTCCAAATCCAGGTCCACTACCCAGCGCTTGCCGGCGTTGACATGGCCTTGGGCCGCCTTGACCGCTTGGGCAGCACTGCGTCCGGGCCGGAACCCGTAGCTGTGCTCCGAGAACTCGCCCTCCCAGATCGGGCTGAGTATTTGATGGATCGCCTGCTGGATCAGTCGGTCCAAGACCGTCGGGATCCCCAGCATGCGTGTTCCTCCACCCGGCTTCGGAATGTCCACCCGCCGCACAGGCCGGGGTTCATATCCTCCAGTCAGAAGTCGCTCTTTGATGCCTGCCCAATGCTCCTTCAGGTATCCACGGAGTTGACCAACCTCCATGCCGTCGATACCGCCGGCACCGCGATTGGTCTCCACGGCCCTGAGGGCCTTGAGCATGTTCTCTCGCCCGAGCATTCTTTCGAACAGCCCCGGCTCTCCAGGTCCGATCATTGCCGAGAGACACGTCGGACTTGAGCCGCGGAACTGCCTCGATCCGGGCTTCCGGCCCG
>CAIURC010000158.1 GCA_903901425.1 uncultured Spartobacteria bacterium
CCCACGGTGGAAGAAGTCGACGCGTTTCTCGCCGACCCGTCCGAGGCCGCCTATGCCGCCCAGGTGGACCGGCTCCTGGCCAGCCCGGCTTTCGGGGAACGCTGGGCCCGCCACTGGCTGGACGCGGCCCGCTACGCCGATTCCGAAGGCTATCAGCGCGACGAACTCCGCTCGGTCTGGCCATGGCGCGACTGGGTGATCCGGGCGCTGAACGCGGACCTGCCTTTTGACCAGTTCACCATCGAACAACTGGCCGGCGACCTGCTTCCCAACGCCACCCAAGACCAGAAAATCGCCACCGGCTTCCAGCGCAACACACCGCTCAACCTCGAAGCCGGCACCGATCCCGCCGAGGACCATTACAAACAGGTGGTCGATCGCTTGAACACCGTGGGCTCGGTCTGGCTCGGCTCCACCGTCGGATGCGCCCAGTGTCACAACCACAAATACGATCCGCTCACCATCGGCGACTATTACCGCCTGTTCGCCTTCTTTAACCAGACGCCGTTCGAAAGCGCGCGGTCCGGCAAAGGCGCCGCCATGGCCTACACAGGCCCGGATTTGAGCCTCGCGCGGGATCCGGTTTCCAACCAAAAAGCTGACGCACTCGAAAAACAGCAGGCCGCCGCACTAGCCAAACTCAAAGACCACTGCCGCGCCCCGCTCAAGGCCGCCGCCGACAACCCCGACCGCGCCTCGCTGTTCAGCATGGAAACGCTCGAACTGCTCGACATCCCGGACTCCAAAAAATCCCTCGCGGACTACCAAGCCCTCCTCAAACCGGTGCTCAAGGATGACCCCAAGGCCGCCCAGTTCCTGAAAGCGGCACTCGCACTCCAGAAAAAACTCGAACCGCTCGCCGCAATCAAAACCCGGGTCATGGTGGAGATGGATTCGCCAAGGCCCACCGCCATCGCCAAACGCGGCGATTTTCTCGCACCAGGCGATCCCGTTCAGGCAGGCGTCCCGGAGTTTTTGGGCACCCCGCTTCCTCCTGCCTCCTCTGGAACCTGGAACCGGCTCGACCTCGCGCGATGGCTGGTAAACCCCACCAATCCGCTCACTGCCCGCGTCACAGTGAACCGGATCTGGGCCGAACTTTTCGGGACCGGCATTGTCCCAACTCTAGAGGAGTTCGGCAAACAGGGCGAACCGCCCTCACACCCGGAACTCCTGGACTGGCTGGCCGTGACCTTCGCGAAGGAAGACCAATGGTCTCTCAAGAAAACCCTGCGCCGGATTGTGCTCTCCAGCACCTACCGCCGCAGCGCCACGCTTTCTCCACAGGGACAGGAAGCCGATCCCGCCAACGTGCTCCTTGGACGTCATCCCGGCCACCGGCTTGACGCCGAAACCATCCGGGACGCGGCCCTCGCCGTCAGCGGCCTGCTCTCCCGCAAAATGGGCGGCCCACCGTGTTACCCGCCCCAGCCTGACGGGGTCTGGCGCCAGGGTTCCGGCGCCGGGCCCTCCCGGTACGAGCCGTCCACCGGCGAAGACCGCTACCGACGCGGCATTTACACCGTCTGGAAACGCAAATCCCCCTACCCGGCCTTTACCGTGTTCGATGCGCCCGACCGCGGGGCCTGCGTCCTGCAACGGGGCCGGAGCAACACCCCCCTCCAGGCCCTGGTCCTGCTCAATGACGAGGCCTTTGTCGAAGCCGCCCATGCCCTCGCACGCAGGTGCGCCGCGGAGTTCACCGGCGATCCTCCGGAACGTCTCCGGCACGCGTTCCGCACCGTGCTGGCACGGCAGCCTTCGGCGACGGAACTCCAAACCCTGCACCAGCTTTACCAGGATGCGATCCGGGCCGGGGCCGATCCGGAGAACGTCTGGTTTGATGTCGCCACGCTCCTGCTGAACCTCCACGAAACCATCCACCGCGGCTGATTGTATGCATTCCCCCGTTCCCCGCAGATCCTTCCTGCAGACCTCCGCCCTCGCCTCCCTCGCCCTGCACGAACTCCTCTCCCCGACCGGAGCCGCCCCGCGGTCCCGGTCGAGACTGGAAGCCAAAGCGCCCAAAGCCAAAAACGTTCTGTTCATCCATCTGGTGGGCGCACCATCCCAGCTGGATCTCTACGACTACAAACCGGCTCTTCAGAAATACGACCGCAAACTTGCACCCAAAGAGTTCTTTGAGGGCAAACGGTTCGCGTTTCTCACCGGCCATCCCAAACTGCTGGGCACACGCTACCAGTTCCAACAGCACGGACAATCCGGCGCACAGTTGAGCGAACTGTTGCCCCACCTCGGCTCCGTGGCAGACGACCTCACGTTCGTCCGCTCCATGCACACCACCGAGTTCAACCACGCCCCGGCCCAACTCTTCTTCCACACCGGCCGGAACCGGCAGGGCCAGCCGTCCCTTGGCTCCTGGATCGACTACGGACTCGGCAGCCTCAACCAAAACCTCCCCAGCTACGTCGTCTTTGTCTCCGGCGGACTCCCGGGCGCAGGCGCAAACCTCTGGGGCAACGGGTTCCTGCCCTCCGAACATCAGGGGACAGAATTCCGCAGCTCCGGCGAACCGGTCCTTTTCCTCAACAGCCCGCAGGGCGTTGACTCCGCACGCCGGCGCCGCGTCCTCGACGGGATCAGCCAGATGAACTCCCTGCACCACGCCGAGTCGCACGACCCAGACGTCCTCGCCCGGATCAAACAATACGAGATGGCGTTCCGGATGCAGTCCAGCGTCCCGGAAGTCATGGATCTCTCCAAGGAACCCGCATCGGTCCGTGGCGCATACGGCACAGGAGATTTCGCCCTGCAATGCCTTCATGCACGGCGGCTTCTGGAAGCGGGAGTCCGCTTTGTCGAGATCTTCCACCGGGACTGGGACACCCATGGCGGCATGCACCGCGCCCTGGGCAGACTCTGCAAAGCCGTGGACCAGCCAATCGCGGCGCTGCTGCGCGACCTCAAAACGCGGGGCCTGCTTTCCGAAACCCTGGTGGTGTGTGCCGGCGAGTTCGGCCGGACCCCCATGCTGCAGGGCAACGAATCTCCCGACGCCTGCGGCCGCGACCACCACAAGGACGCGTTCACGGTCTGGATGGCCGGGGGCGGCACCCATCCCGGCCTGCAGTACGGCGCCACGGACGATCTGGGGTATCACGTCGCAGAAAATCCGGTCCATGTCCGGGACCTGCACGCCACCCTGCTCCATCTGCTGGGCATCGAGCACCAGAAGCTCACCTTCCGCTACCAAGGCCTCGACCAGCGCCTTACCGGTGTGGAGGAAACCCGCGTCATCCACGAACTCCTCGCCTAAGTCCGACGCAAAAAAAGAGACCCGGCCCGCTCCGAACCGATCCCCGACTACTGGAGCCCCTTCAAACGCGCGATCAGGAAATCGGCCATGGCAGGGTACTTCGGCGTCTCTGATCCGGGAAAAACCAACTCGCAGGGCACCTGCAGCGCGTCACACCGCTCCTTGAGCTTAACCCCAAAATTGGCTGAATGAACCGGGTCCCTCTCCGGCTGCCCGAGCGCGGGCGGCGTCTGGTAGTAGAGCCCCGTCGGGGGATCGTCCGGGGTCAAGAGATGGTAGGGCGAGTACTCCTCGATCCATGGCAGCAACCGGTCCCGGTCCGCCAAAAAAACCTCGTGCGGCATCAGGTTCCGTTCCCGATCTCCCCGGATGCCGAATCCGTTGTAGCCATGCACGTTGGTGGGCATCCACTCCCGGATCTGACGGGGATCCAGAGACGTCTGTCCCCGGTGCGCCCCCACGCAAAGAAGCCGGGTGGATTCCCGCGCCACAGGGTCGCTGCTGGCAGGATCTGCAAGGTCATCATGGTAAGCAATCCAAAGACTGGTACAGCCCCCCGCCGAACCACCACAGGCAGCCACCCGGGTCTTGTCGACGTTCCATTCCGCTGCCTTATGCCTCAAAAACTGGATCGCGCGCGCACAGTCGAGCATCGGCCCGCGCACTGGCGGCACCTCACCATCCGCGGTCGCTTCCAGAATGAACCGGTATTCCACCGAGGCCACAGAAACCCCGTTTTTCAATGCCGCGGGGAGCACCATGTTCAAATACATCAACCGGTCGCCTCCGGTCCATGCCCCGCCGTGAATGTACACGATCAACGGCGCCGGAGCCTCCGTCTCCGCCTTCCAGAAATGGAGCACCTGTTTGGGATGTTTTCCGTAGGCCACGTCAGCAAAGGTCGGCGGCGGCAAAGCTGGGGCGGAACGCACCGGTTCGGCCTCAACGCGTTGCAGAACACACCACAGCATTCCAAAGCCAATCATCACGGCGAAAATAGGGGGGATTTTCATGGATCTCTTCCACATCCTCATCCGTCCGAAGCTCCATGACAAGGACACGCCCCCAGAGGCCCCTTTGGAAAGTTCTCGGCGGCACTACCAACACTCCGTTTTCGGCAAAAACCTCCCCGCGGCCGTTGCCTTTCCACACTCGGAACAAACCAGAAAAACCAAACCCGTCCGGTCAGACTGACGGCTTTCCTTTTCCCGGGGATCCCCCACTCTGCCCCTCAATGACACGCCTCCTGGAAACCGCCCAAGCCATTTCCGCGCTCGGTTTTCTCGGATACGGCTTCGCCTGCCTCATCACCCCACATATGCGCAAGGAATTCGAACGCTACGGCTTGCCCAAGATGCGCGTCCTGACGGGCACCCTGCAAATTCTGGCCGCCGCAGGTCTTTTTCTGGGCTACCGCCAACCCGTGTGCGCCCTGATTTCGGCACTCGGGCTGAGCTTCATGATGCTCGTGGCGCTCTGGGTCCGGCTAAAAATCAAGGATCCTGCCACGGGCTTTCTCCAAGCGCTTGCCTGTCTTTTTCTCAACCTGTTTGTATTCACCGCACACCTGCTCCATCTTCTTGCAGAGCACTGACTCCCCGCCCAGCCGCCCAGCCGCCCAGCCGCCCAGCCGCCCCGGCGTCCATCCCCGTCCATCCCCGTCCATCCCCGTCCATCCCGTCCATCCCGTCCATCCCGTCCATCCCGTCCATCCCGTCCATTACCCCGCCCCCCATGCGCTTCCTGGCTCTGCTCTTCCTCCTCCAAGGCATCTCGGCTGCCGCCGAGACCCGCGACCTGATCCTGGTTGCCGGCCAATCCAACGCCGTCGGTTTTGACGCCCGCGCCGAGGATCTCCCCGCCGATCCCAAGGACGAACAAACCCTTTTCTGGTGGCGCGTCGGCGACCCGCCTCCCGACGAATTCGACGGCACCAGCGCCCGCCAGTGGACCCACCTCCAGTTCCAGCCACGTACCCCGGCAAAACCCAGTGAAAACGGGCAGAAAATCCCGCGCCAGTACGGCAACTTCAGCGCCGGTTCCAAGGGCGGCTTCGGCCCGGAGATCGGCCTGGTCCGCACACTTGCCGCCCGCGAAAACCGGCCCCTGGCAGTGATCAAGACCGCATTCAGCGGCACCTCCGTTGCAGGCGACTGGAATGTCCATCTTGCCGGTGCCGACGCGTGCTACCGCGCACTCATTGAGGAAACCAGAGCTGCACTCGACGCCGCAAAGAGCCGGGACATTCTTCTCCGGCCCCGCGCGTTTGTCTGGGTCCAGGGCGAAAGCGACGCCAACCCCAAAGACGCACCCGCCTACGCTGAAAATCTGAGTCAAATGCTCGTCCGCCTCCGGACCGACCTTGCCGCACCGGACATGGTTCTCCTCCTTGGCGTCAACACGCGGTTCGGCAACGGAAAAAACCCGTTCATGCCCGTCATCCTGGAAGCCCAGAAGAAAGTTGCCGCCACGCTTCCGCACACCCGCTACGTGGACACCACCGGAGCCGAGACCCTGGCTCCAACCCACACCCATTTCACAGCCGCCGGCACCCTTGAAATTGGACGCCGATACGCCGAGACCCTGCTCGATAAACCCCAATGAAACTCGCCCTCTGCCTCCTCCTGCCACTCCTCGCCCCACTTGCGCATGGCGCTGAGGCCGACACCTTCAGCGTCCGCGAGGATTTCGGACCCGGGTTCGACTCCAAAAAGTTCCTGACGACCATCCCCAACAAAAACACGTCCGTCCGCGACGGCGTCCTGTGGACGCACGGCTCCAGCGGCGGCAAATACCCGCCCATGGTCTACCTCGCCCTCGACGGCAAAGACCTGACTCTCTCCTTCCGATACCGGCATTTGGAACCGGGCGGCATGCTCTGGCTCTTTGTGGATGGCGACGACGGCCACGGCTCCGTTGACCACATGCTCCGGGTCCGCCTCAACCGGGACTCGGTGGTCTTGCAGATCGACGCCCATTCCCCAGACCCCGCACATCCGCTCCGTCAAAACACCCGGCCCGCCGATCCGGTCAGCAAGGTCTACCGTACCAACGAGTTTTTTCCCGCGGAAAAGGTGGACCTTTCCTCCAGCACCTGGCGCACCGTCCAACTCCGGTTCAAGGGCGACACCGTGGACATGGCAGTGGAAGGGCTCTGGACCCGGCAACTCAAACGGCCCAACTTCGATGCCACAAAGCGCAAACTCCTCTGGATGCAGAACGGGGGCGAAAAAGGCATCGAGATCGATGACGTGGTGGTGACACCAACGCCCTGACCTCGACGCGCCGCTCCAGCCTCGATTGCGGCCCGCCTGTTGATCCCCGCGGCGCATCTGCGGCTGACCCAGTCGTCAGCGCGTACATGGAAACGCACTCTCCAACAACCGCCCCGGCCGTGGATCTCACGGATCCCAGGCAGGGCGTTCCGTTCCATCGAGTATCGAACCTCCTCGGTTGAGGATGCCGGCGAATCTGTTGGCGACCCGGTTTGAAATGAGAGAGCCGAGATGGCGTGGTGGACGTCAGGGTGCACCGGCGGTCCGACAAAGAAGAGGAGCCGGAGACTGGCTCGTGGGTTTGGACTAAAACAGGAATGGCTTTTGAAATGGCCTCCATCAGAGAGCCGCCGGCAGCGCTTTCAACGCGACCAAAAACCTGACCTTCTGCGCCCAACCCATGGAGGGACGAAATTCCTTGCTGGGGTAGTCTTCCTGCAATGAGCACGCGGAGAAGTTTTCTACCCCCACAAACTTTTTTCCATTTCAGGAGAAAAAAGAGGCATTCCCATTCGTGGGCTTAAGTGAACAGATTCTTCCCGGAACACATCGCACATCCTCCGCATCATGAAAACCCATCCATCCAATCTGAAAACCTGCGGCGCATTCGCCGCGTGCCTGCTGCTTGGAGCCACCCTTGGTTTTGAGGGGCTTGCTTTTGGGGATTCGCCCCGGAACACCTCTGGAACCAGTCCTTCAGTTGCACTGGCACAGGCCTCCTATGAGCTGGGCTACAACGGACCCTCCTCGCTCTTCACAGGAACCAAAATCCAAACCTACATGGGCTTGCTGGTCATCAACCGCCCAAGCCCGGGTGACAATTACTGGTACAGGCTTCCCTACACCGTCGAAATCACGGGCGCGCTGCCACCCGGATTGAGTCTGGTTCAAAACACGGGCAACGGGGATCTGGCCCGGATTGAAGGCACGCCCACCGAGGCCGGTACTTTCACCGTCCAACTCCGCGGGATCATGGAGGATGGATTTACCACCTCCACAACCGCTCTGACTTTCACCATCGCAGACCCCCGCAATTCGGATCTGAAACCCACGCTATGGCCCTGCGCTCCCAAACCCGAGGGGATTTCCGGCATTCTTGGCGCTGTTGGCTTCCAGTCATCCGCTTCCTACACGTTCGCGAATTTGGGCAGCCTCCTCACGGTGGAGACGGAGGGCCTTCCTGAAGGCATCAAGGTTGACCCGGCCTCGGCCGAAGATCCGAGTTGCTCATTCTACGTGGTGGGAACAGCCAAGGAGGGAACTTACCCTTATGTGCTCCGATTCAAAGGGGCTGACGGCCAACCTTTTGGGGAGGTGACCGGCACTCTTGAGATCCTGCCTGCGGATGCCGCCAAGGTCTACTCCATCACCGCCTACTTCGGCCCCCCGCTCCGGCGAGGCAACGCCAATCCCACCCAACCGTTTTTCTGGCTGTGGAATGGGGGCGGAGAGTACGTGGATTCCGTCAACAACCAGGCGGTCGCGTTCGAAATTGAGGGACTCCCAGAAGGCCTGTCCTACCAAGACAGGCAGCTGCGAGGGACTCCTCAACAGTCCGGAACCTTCAGCATCACGGTGTACGCCAAGGACTCAGAGGGCAGCGAGCTTGCAAAATCCACCTTCGGCCTTGAGGTTCAGGAGCCCATTTCAGCAGAGCAGGCCGCAGGCACCTTCGACTCCCTCGTCGACCGCAGCCCGTTGAATAATGACACCGGAGGCCGTCTCCTGCTCACCCTGACCCGTGCAGGCAGGGTCACCGGAACCCTGATTCACAAGTTCCAGAGATATCCCTTCAATGCAAGAAACGCGAGTTTCACTGGAGGCAACCTGCGAATCACCCCTCCGAACTCCGGCCTCGTGATCGAGGGCTCCATCGAGGACTCCGGCGAAGCCGAGTCTTACCTCGAAAATGGAGTTAGAATCCCGAGCTACGCATTTGCAGGGTTGATCAAAGAATCGAGCACTGAGGACACCTCCATCGCGGCAGTATCCGGCCGGCGCGCCGTCACCAAGACCGCCGCCGACCCGAGCCCCTATGCCAGCCCGAACCGGGTAAACCTCATTTTTGTCCGGAATCCATGGAGCGGTGAAGGGCAACCAGCTGGCACTGGGTTTCTCAGTTACAGAGTCGCGCCGACCGGGGTTGTGACCGGAACCTACTGGGGGGCTGATGGAAGCGCCCCGGTCTCGGTGGCAACCCGGATCAGCCACACAGAATCCGGCGGCCAGTTTCCGCTCTATCTGGTGACCCAGAACGACAGCGGAAAGGGCTCCCTGAGTGCCTCCCTTTTCCTCAACGCAAACGGCGACTCTGCAGGATTGGGAAGCTTCTTCCAACCCGCCAGCAACAGGGGCTCCTTCCCGGACGGAATCAGCATGGTGAACTACACTGGCGTCATTGGTTCGCGCTACATCCAGCAACCGGACAATCTGAATCTGCTCGGATTGGAGGAAGGCATTCAGAACGCGGAACTCGAGCTCGAAGGAGCCGGCTTGGACGAGGACCTCGAGGTGCCCGTGACGGTCGGCAACAACTCGATTGCAGCCAGCGCCACACCGGAAGTCTCCGCAGTGCAACTCAAGCTCGACAGGAAAACCGGCATCGTCACCGGAACCATGCGAGTCAAAACGGCGGGTGCGCAGGCTCCCCAGACCGTACAGTTCCGGGCAATGGCGAATGCTCAGAGCGGAGGCGCCGTGGGGCACTTCATCACACGGGGCGCTTCCAAGAGCATCAAAGCCGGCGCGATCCAGCTCGCGCCTAAATCAAACTAAACCCACGCGGCTCCGTTTTTGAAAGCTCACCGCCGGTCCCGTGAACCCACGGGGCCGGCGGTCTTTTTGTTCATTGAGGGTCTGCCTTGCCTCCCATTTTTCCTCACACTCCGCCATGGGTCCCATCCCGTGCCCAAAAAAAGACGTCATACCTTGATATTTGACACTCCGAACCAAAGCCCGGTTCGCTGCTTTTCAAGATATGAACCCTTGCTGAGTTTTCAGCGTCCGCGACGGCGTCCCGTGGATGCCCATTCCCCAGACCCCGCGCATCCGCTCCGTCAAAACACCCGGCCCGCCGATCCGGTCAGCAAGGTCTACCGTACCAACGAGTTTTTTCCCGCGGAAAAGGTGGATCTTTCCTCCAGCGCATGGCGCACCGCCCAACTCCGGTTCAAGGGCGACACCGTGGACATGGCGGTGGAAGGGATCTGGACCCGGCAACTCAAACGGCCCAACTTCGATGCCACAAAGCGCAAGCTCCTCTGGATGCAGAACGGGGGCGAAAAGGGCATCGAGATCGATGACGTGGTCGTGCTTCCGACTCCCTGAGCCTCTCAGCCCCGCCCTTACTCCTTGCCCGGCCGTCCACCACGCTCCAGAGCACGCGGCCGGTTCGGATTCCCCGGCTTCGGCTGAATGTGCGCCCTGAGATGTCTTGCGCCCTCCTCTTCCAAACCCGACACAGACGGTTCACCCGCTCGGTTAGAGTATTCGCCTTCCGTTGCCACATACAGCTCCCGACTCGTGTCTGACCATTCGGTGTAGCGAAAACCTTCAGTCCGAACGGAACGCCCCAACACGTCCGCATCCGCCGCCGGATTGTAGTGGTAGATCATGCTGAAGGCTCGGGCCTCGCGATTTTCTTCCCGGCCCAAAATCGCGGGCACCAGGCTTTTGCCCTCCAGTCCTTCTGGCACAGGCAATCCCGCGAGCTCCACAATCGTCGGATACACATCGAGCAACTCCACCGGTTGACGCACAACCCGCCCCTTCGGAATCCCCGCGCCGGCCATCAGCAGCGGAACCCGGGTCCCGTTCTCAAAGGTGGTCAGCTTGGACCAGAGTCCCTGGTGGTCACCGAGATGAAATCCGTTGTCGCTGACCAGCACGACCAAGGTCGTGGCCCAGAGATTGCGCTGGTCCAGCACCTCCAGAAGCAGGCCCACATTCTCGTCTGTGAACGAAATGCAGGCGTAATACCCGCTCACTGCCGATGCCCGGGAATCCGGGGCCGCAAATCCAGACAACTCGGTCTGAAGCGCAATCGGAGGCACCTTCTCCATCGCCGGCTCTTCAAAAGCAGGAATGCTGGACGCCGGATACAGGTCGTAAAACCGGCGGGGCGCCGTCCAGGGCAGATGGGGTTTGTGCAGGCCTGCTGCCAGAAAAAAGGGCGTCCCCCGGTCCGCGCACTCCCCAATGTGCCTGGCGATTGTGCGAACGTTCAGACCATCCCGGGTCCGGCTTCCATCGGAATCGAGCACCCATGGCTTGGGAGTGCCGTTCCCGCCTTTGTACCGGTCCTTGAGCGCGGCGTTCTCCCCATCGTCCTCGCCGTCACCGTCGCTGTAAACGTCCCAGGAAAGGGCGTCCTGATGGCTCCTCGCATGGTGCACCTTGCCCGCCCCAGCACAGAAAAATCCGTTCTGATGGAACACCTGGGGTAGCAGGACGGCGGCGGGAAACGCTTCCCGAGGCTTGACCTTGAGATCGTAAACCCCGCCGGCCTCAGGCCGCCGGCCACTCAGAAGCGAGACCCGGCTGGGATTGCACAGGGCGTACTGACAGTACGCCCGGTCAAAGCGGACACCTCTGGCCGCAAGCCGGTCCAGATTCGGCGATTGGACCGTTGGATTCCCATAACATCCGAGGTGCGTGTTGAGGTCGTCCACCACAATCAGCAGCACGTTGGTTCGGGGCGCAGCCATTGCCACCGAACCGGTCAAAAAAAGAGTCAGCAAAAAAAGGCGCCCCATAAGTGTCATGAATGAAACCCGCGCTGCTGCCGTTTTATTTGGACATCCCGAAACCCGGCGCGATTTCAGACCCCGGGAGCCGCAACAATCTCGTTCCCTCAACCATCCCGCGTTGGATTTCGGCATCCACGCTGTGCGGCTCACCGCAGCGCCACCAGAACCAGCAGGATCCCCCGGCCTGACCACGCCAGTGTCCGGCCCCAGTTGGAAAGAACCAGCCTCGCATGGGCCCGCGGCTCAAACCCCTTCTCCAGCCGGTTATGGAGCGGAATCTGGATGCAGGCCGTCGACAGCCAGTTGAATCCGAGCAACACCAGGCTCCAGCGCAGAAGCGCAGAGCTGTTCTCCAGCGCAAGAACGAGCCCGGAGATCAGTTCTACCGCCATCAACGGCGCCACGATCCACGTGATGCTCCGCGTATGCCTCCGGTGATACGCCGGAAACGCCTCCCGGCCGACCTGCGCAAACAGCGGGTAATGCACCACTTGGATCGTCCAGATCAACCCCACCAACCCCCAGGTCGCCCCAAGGTGCGTCAGAAAAAGCGCGGTCACGGCGCGGACGGGATTTCACACAACTCCGGATAATCCGGACGGTCCGCAGCGCTCCGGTGCAGATACCGCGCCGCCACTTTCCCGTTCCGGATCAGAAACGCGCCCGGCATCTGCGTGCCGTCCCCCTGCAACGCGCCAATGCCGTGTCCGCTGAAAAATGCCTGCGCGCCCCGGACCCACACGTGCCATCCGAAAATCTGCCTGAGGGAACCTCGCCGGAGCCCAAGGGCCCGGTAAAGAACCCGGTCGGGATCCGACACCGCTGGCAGCGCATCCAGTCCGTAACCTGCTGCAAACGCAGCAAACGCATCCGGGTCGCCCATGTGGATGAGCGCGATCTGGCTGCCCGCGGCTTCGATCCGGGCCCGGTCACGCGCCAGATCCGAGAGTGCTTCCCGGCAGAATGTGCATCCGGCATGCCGCAGGAAAACGAGAAGCACCGGCTTTTCAAAGGACAGTTCAGACAGGGAGCGTCCGGTCTGGGTCTGGGCTCGGGCAAGAGCCTCGGTTTCGGAGGGCAGCGGGGGACCGGCATCGGCCAGATACTGGTGCCATGCGTGCCGGAGGATCAGTGCAAACGGGATCCACCAGACCAGATCGTTGAACACGCAGTTCACCGCGAATCCCCATGGCAAGGCCCCCGTCCACAGAGCCTGAACCATTCCCAGCGGACCGAATATTTTTCCCAAAAACCCCACCAGCACCACCGGCCAGTGTCGCACAGGATCGGTGCCGGCAATCGCGTATCCGAGCCCGTAGACACCCACGATCATTCCAATGCACTGCCAGAATTGTGGATAGTTCGGGACCGGCATTCCAAGCCATTCGAACTGGGCGTTTGGAAACAACACCGCCCACGCGCCCCAGAGGATGTTGTAAATGCCTGCCGCAAAAAGGGTGCGTCGCATCCAGACCGGTGTCGGCGTTTGCATGCCTTCAGTTCTTCTTTAACGTCCTCCCCGGGTCGAGGCCTAAAATGTGGCCCCTGCCCGGCTGCGTCGGCCCTCTGGCATTGGCCAACGGCCATGCGGATTTGACTCCGGGATTGATCCTATCCCGGGCCCGCGCCAGGCCCCATGCGAGCCCCGCGAAACCGCCTCCCCTTCTGCCTCCTCGACCGCAGGGCTGCATCAGACAATCCGCTCATTCCGCGCAACAAACTGATTTTTCTGGGGTTCATCCGATCCAGCCCGATGTCCGAACCTTTCTCGCTTTCTCCCGTGAAAAAATCATTCCTTGCCCTTCTCCTGTGCGCATTTGTTGCCGAGACACATGCCGCAGAAAGCAAACCGAACATTCTTCTGATCCTCTCCGACGACCACAGCTCTCCCCACGTGGGCTGTTACGGAAATCCCGACATTAAAACGCCCAATCTAGACCGGTTCGCAGCCCAGGGGATGCGCTTCGATCGGATGTATGTCTCGGCCCCACAATGCGTGCCTTCCCGGGCCACGCTCTTCACCGGGCGTTCGCCCGTGGCGATCGGAATGGCTCGTTTTTCAGCGCCCCTTCCGCGCGAGGTGAAGACCTACCCTGAGATCCTCCGGGCAGCCGGATGGTACACCGGGGTCGCGGGGAGGACTTATCACATGGACGGCGCCGGCACCTCCCCGGAATCCCGGGAAATCCTCGCAAAACATCAACTCGCCACATTTCCTGACCGCTTGGACTCCGTAAAAACTGCTGGAGACAACCCGCAGTCTCTCAGGCAGTTCAACGAGTTCCTGAATGCAAATCCGGGAGGAAAACCCTTCTTTCTGCAGCTGTGCTCCACCGATCCGCACCGGCCGCTGACCACCCAGGGGCCTGAGAGGCACGACCCTGCGAAGCTGAAGCTGCCAGCTCACTATCCCGACACGCCGCTTGTGCGGAAAGATTTCGCCGCCTACTACGACGAGATTGCCCACTTTGACGGGTTCTTTGGGGAAGTGATGGCAGAACTGGACCGCCGCGGCCTTTCGGAAAACACGCTGGTGGCATTCATGGGCGACAATGGCTGTTCCCAGTTCCGCGGAAAGGGAACCCTGTACGAGTTTGGGATCCATGTTCCGCTGATCGTCCGGTGGCCCGGCACGGTGAAGCCGGGAGCCTCCAACTCTGCACTGGTGAGCGGTGAAGATCTGGCTCCCACATTTCTCGAGGCCGCAGGGCTTCCAGTGCCCCGGGAGATGACCGGAAAAAGTTTCCTGAAACTGCTCCGGGGCGAGTCGTTTGAAGGCCGGATGTTTGTGTTCGCAGAAAGGGGCGCGCACGGGTCGTCGCTGCCGGGAACCAGTGCCGGATTCGACCTGGCCCGGGTGGTCGTTGGAAAAACGCACAAACTAATTTACAACGCGCTGGGCGAACTCCCCTACGCGCCGGTGGACTTCGGAGGGGAACCGTTTTGGAAGGAAATCGTGCGGATGCATGAAGAAAAGAAACTCGCTTCCGATCTGGCCCCTCTCTACTTCGCACCCCATCGGCCGATGTTCGAATTGTTTGATCTTCAATCCGATCCCTCAGAGCTGAAAAACCTTGCTGGCCAACCCGGGAGCGCCGCAATTGAGAAGCAACTCAAGGCAGCGCTCCAGGAATGGATGATCTTGGAACGCGATTTTGTTCCCCTCCCCGTCACACCGGACGCCAAACCCCACAAAGGCGGGAAACACCCCTGACCGCCCTGCGAACAACCAGCCCCAAGAAAACGTTTTCACGGCGGCACTCCCACACTTTGGGCTTGGTGCAAAATGCGCTGCGGATTTCACTGAGTGCCCCCCATTCGTGTTCCGATGAATTCTCTGATCCTCCGCATTGGTGCGATTCTCTCCTTCCCGCTCGCTGTCTTTGCAGCAGAAATTCCTTCCTCGCTTCCCGCCCTGAGCCGCATTGCCTTCCTTGGGAACAGCATCACCGCCGGAGTCGGCGTGAAATCTCCTGCGGACCGCTACTCCACCGTCGCGACGCGCCTGCTTCAGGAACGTTTCCCGAACCTCAGGGAGATCAATCTGGGCCGGAGCGGCCAAGCCCTTTCAGCGCAAAAACTGGACTATGCCCAAGCGGAGGTCCTCTCAAAAAACCCGGATGCCGTGGTCATCCAGTGGGGAGTGAATGATCAATACTGGGGCTACTCTGTCTCCGAGTTTGTCTCGCACTACGAAAAACTGGTCTCAGCCCTGCGCGCAGCAAAGCCCGAGATGCCCATCGTTCTCACCACCCCAATCGCGGACTTCCGCTGGCCTGAAAACCAGGATGTCTGGATCAGCCAGGCCGGTGTCGCCATTCAGGAAATCGCGATGCGGCACCGCTGCCATCTGGCGGACACGCATCACGCGCTGGATCATCAAAAATCTTTCTACGCAGACTCGATTCATCCCAACAATGCCGGAGCACAGGCCATGGCCAAGGCGATCGTGGAGGCGCTCGGCGTGCCACCACTGTCACAAGAAAACGCCCGGATCCGGTTTGATCAGGGCGCCGAAATCCGGTTTCGGCAGTACGTTTTCCTTCCCGAACGGCAGGGCACGGAGCCCCGGTGGACCGCGATTTCGGACCTCTCGCCAAGGGGCATGACTCTCGACTCGCAGATTCCCATCACCATCCGTACGGCTCCGATCTATCCCAAAGGCGAGTACCGCATCGAGGTCCGTGGAAAAAGCGGCACCGTTCTTGAAACAATCCAGGCAACTGCCGCATGGGCTAGGATGCTGAATTTCAAGATCACTCCCAAGGAGGGTGAAGCTCCTTTCCAGATTCAGATCACGGCTTCCACGGAGTCCGGAACGCCTCCTGGAAAATGATTCCTTTTGGGCAGCACGACGACCCGGGACTGCTGGCAGTCAACCCGCCACACCCCGTTGGACCGGCAGAATGCTTCGCGCGGCGGAGCGCAGGTGTACTTTCAGTTCTGCGTCTCTCCTCTCGCCCCAATCCGCTGTCCAACCGTTTTCTGTGACCCGGCCTAAAAAGCGAAATGCTAGGAATATAGGGTTCGCAAGCGCTCTACGCTGCGCCTGGTTCAATAAATGCCTTACACTGCGCGGAGGTGGTCCAGTGTTTCTGGGAACTTCTCAACCAACTTGATGAGAAGTGCCGCGTGCGCGTTGGGTTTGCTTCGGCCCTGCTCCCAGCTCTCCACGGTTCGTGGGTTGGTACGGATTGTTCGGGCAAAGAGGGCGCGCGAAAGATGAAGATTTTCGCGAAGTTTGCGCAGGTCCTCAGGAGCTACGACGGGAGCCTCCTGCTCTGCCATATGGACACGCTTTAGAGTCAATTTCCCCTCCCGTTCAGCAGTTAATGACGTGATGCCTTCCTTCAATTCACTGAGCAGGTCGCGCTTTTTCATATCATCTATTCCCACGTTGGCTTCGGCTTTTGATTTGCGGTTTAATCGGCTGAGAACGGTTCAACAATTCATTTACCAACAACGCCTTGAACGCTTTTCGTTCCGCGGCAGACAGGTCAGCAATCTCTCCTTTGCTGTAGAGGGTGAACATCCAGAATTCCTGCCCTTCGTCCCAATGGTAATAGATGATGCGTAGCCCTCCGCGCTTCCCCTTGCCGCGTTGTTTGTCTTCGAACCGAACCTTCCTGAGTCCCCCAGATCCCTGAATCAGATCGCCTGCTTCAGAATTTTCCAGGAGAAGATTTTGCAAAACCCGATAGTCTTCATCGGTCAAATAGTCCTGACGCCAACGCTGAAACGGAGGCAACTCGACAAAAGTTGGCAGAAGGCCGCTCGATTTGGATGAGGGTCTGAAGCCCATATTGGAACCACCCCAAAACCATACGAATCTTTCGTATACATGCAAGGTCCTTCTGGGAGCTCAAACCAAACACCTCGCCAAACCGCTCGTTCGTCCCGCGCCCTCTCTCCTCTCGCCCCAATTCGCTCTCCAACCGTTTCCTGCGACCCGGCCTAAAAAGCGTATGCTTAGCAGCCCCTAATCCCCGCGATGGAGCCCGCGTAGATTCAATGCTTCTTTGGGCCATGGCCAATGAATTCCGGGGACGGACGGCCAGCCCGAAGTCATTCCGGAGCCCTCCTCCATTCGGAGGGATCTGTCACTGCTCGCTTCAAACTAAACCACGCCTCGGGCGTTGGTTTTCCAGACTGGATGGTCTTCTTTTGGCAGGGACGGATCGGGTGTTCTTCAGACAGAGCTGCGAGCGCTCTTTCCCTTAACCCCATTCAGCCACCGTCTCCACGCCGCCATGGCCTCGCAGCGAGACTCACTCCGCTTCGGCTCCGGATTTTTTCCCTGCCTTGGCACCTTTCTTTTTTCCTTTCCCACCGGTCCCCGCTTCGGGGCAGTTCTCCTTGGGCAGCCACTGCCCCAGCTCCGCTTTCACTGCTGCAAGGCCCGGATCCGCCGCCAGATTTTTCCACTCGTAAGGATCTGCGTCGTGATCATAGAGCTCCTCCGAACCGTCCGCGTACCGGATATACCTCCAGCGTTCGCTCCGGACCGCATGGTTGTTCCGGCCGTGTGTGGTCACCGCGGGCGTCTTCCAGGCTGCAGCGGCGTCCGCAAGGAGCGGCCGGATGCTCGAGCCCGCGAGCCATTCGGGCTTCGCAATTCCGGCAACGTCACAGAGCGTCGGGTAGATGCTCATGAAATCCACGGGCCGTCCACAGAGCGTCCCAGGCTTGGTCAGTCCCGGCACCACCCACATCAGCGGCGCCCGGGTTGCCTCCTCCCAGAGCGCGAATTTGCGCCAGTGTTCCTTCTCGCCCAGATGCCAGCCGTGGTCGCCCCAGAGACAGATCACGGTGTTCTCCCGGTAGCGGGACCGCTCAAGGGCGTCCAAAACCCGGCCCACCTGACCGTCCAGATAACTCACCGCAGCCAAGTACGCCTGAATCGCCTCCTTCCAACGGCCCGTTTTCAGGACATTCTGGTGGTCGGCGTTCATGTGCGCCATTTTCCGGCCCGCCTCCGGAATGTCGTCCAGATCCCCCTCGCGCAGGGGCGGCAACTCGATGCTCTCCAGAGGATGCATCGCGTAATATTTTTCCGGCACGTTCCAGGGCATGTGCGGCTTGTGAAAACCCAGCCCAAGAAAGAAGGGCCGTTCATGCGCTTTCTCGAGTTCGGCCACCGCAAACGCAGCTGTCGCGGTGTCCTCGACGTCCTCATCGCCCCCTTCCACAATCCCGAACCGGATTCCCTCGATGCTCCGGTCTTTGACTTTGGGATGGAGCCGCGGCTCCTCTTTTTGACGTTCCCATTGCTCGGAAAATCCGAGCCCGCCATGCCAGATCTTGCCCATCCCAACGGTTTCGTATCCGGCATTCTTGAACTGCGTCACCAATGCGCCTCCCGCAGTGACACCTGCCCCAGACTGGTACGGGATTCCGTTGTCGTACACCCCCGTCTGACCCGGACGCCGCCCGCTCAGCAGCGCCGTCCTGGACGGGTTGCACACCGGGGCGGCGCAGTGGGCGTTCGTGAAGCTCGTGCCCATGGCTGCGAGCCGGTCCAAATTCGGCGTTTTGGTCTGCGGGTTCCGGCCCGTGTACCCCACCCAGTGGTTCAAGTCGTCCACCGCAATGAACACCACGTTGGGACGCGCAGGCACGCCGGGATCCGCGGCGGGGAGTTCCACGGTGACCATGCCGAGGAGCAGGAGAGAGGCTGAAATCAGAGGAGATGCTTTCATGGGTTTAACACGTTCTGAGCCTCAAGGTCGGTTCCCCAGAAGCCACATTTTCCACTCTGAACACCGTCCACCCAGAAGAGTTGCACACTCTGAACGTGTCCGGGTCCCGCCCTTTTTCAGATCCCCTCTTGCCCAGGCGCACCCCCATTCTAGGATGCTGCCCATGGATCCCTCTTCCCTCTTGCCAGGGCTTGGCATCGGTGCAGCAACGGGCGCGCTCCTCGCCGCGCTCGTTTTCCGCAGCAGGTCTGCGGCGCTGTACGCCCAGATGGATGGACTCCGCCTCGAACTTGCCAAGGCCGATTCCGAACGGGAAACACTCCGGACCAGAAGCGCCGAACTCACCGCCGCCGAGGCCGGGGCCAGAGCCCTTGCCTGCGCGCACGAAACCAGAGTCGGACAGCTGCAGTCCGAGGTGGGCACGGAACGGGAACGCGCTGAAACGGCGGCCCGCCTTTACTCGGAGGTCCAGACGAAACTGGGCCGGCTCGAAACTCAATTGGAGGAACGCGAAAAAGCGCTGGTGGAGCTCCAACGCATGGTGGAGCAGTCCAAGGAACAGTTGACCCAGACATTCAAGGCCGCCGGCGCGGACGTCCTGAAATCGACGGCCGAGTCCCTGCTCCAGCAGGCGCGGGAACAGTTCGAGGGGCATTCCAAGCTGTCCCGTCAGGAACTCGAGGCCCGCCAGAATGCCGTGGAGGCACTCGTGGCCCCGCTCAAGGAACAACTCGTGAAACAGGAAAAACTCGTGCTCGCCCTCGGCGAGAAACGCGAGGGCGACTCCAAGGCGCTGGCTGAGCAGTTGAAACAGATTGCCGATCTCCAGCTCCAAGCCTCTCAGGCTGCCCACTCCCTTTCCAGCGCCATGCGGGACACCCGGCAACGGGGCCAGTGGGGCGAAGTCAGCCTCCGCAACGTGGTGGAACTGGCCGGGCTCGCCGCTCATGTAGACTTCGTTGAACAATCCAGCATTGCCGGCCCCGAAGGCCGGCTCCGTCCTGACATGGTCGTCCGACTGCCCGGCGGCCGCTCGGTGCCCATCGACGCCAAGGCGCCGATGAACGCCTATCTCGATTCGCTGGACACCCAAACCCCGGATTCGGAACGCGCCACCCGCCGGGCAGCCCATGCCACCACGCTTCGCAACCATGTCCGGACGCTGGGTTCCAGGGCCTACGCGGCCAATCTGGGCGGTGGCACGGAACTGACCGTGATGTTTGTCCCGGTGGAAAGCGCGCTGGTGGCCGCCCTCGAATTCGACGGCACGCTTTTCAAGGACGCGCTGGACCAAGGCATCGTGATTACGACGCCCTCCACCCTGCTGGCCCTGCTCCGGGTATGCGCCCTCCAGTGGCAACAGGCGTCTGTTAACGAGAACGCGCGCCGGATCGGCCAAAACGCCACGGAACTCCTCGAGCGTGTCCGGAAATTCGCGGAACATTTCCAAAAAGTCGGCCTGAGCTTGGATCAGGCTGGCAAAGCGTTCTCTGCGGCTGTGGGCTCCTACAACAGCCGGCTGCTCCCGGTGGTGCGCGACACGGCAGCCCTCGCCGCCTCTGCCGGGGACAAACCCCCTGCGGAACTGGAAGCTGTCCGGGAATCCGTGCGCCTGGACATCGCGGCGCCCGAACCCCTGCCGGCGTCCGAGCCGCAGTAACCATCCGCCAGAGCTGCACCAGCGGCTGGCCGGACGAGCCCAATTCAGGCTGTGAGCGGGTCGATGGTTCTGCCATTCTCAGCGTTCATCCCACTTTCCCATGAGCGCCTCCACCATTCCCCGCAGGGAAGCCCTGCAACGCGTTGCCTGGATCCTTGGCGCCGCGTTCACCGCCGAAATCAGCGCCGGACTGCTCGGTGAAATTCTTCACATTGGCCAGCGCGTGGCCGTCACCCCGGAAACCAAGGCGCTGCTGGCCGAGATTGCCGAGGTGATCATCCCCACCACGCAAACCCCGGGCGCCAAAGCCGCCAAAGCCGAGGAGTTTGTGGTTCGGGTGATCCGGGACTGCCACCCCTACCATGAACAGGCCGAGTTCTACCGGGAACTCGACCAACTCAAGGCCGAGTGCCAGAAACGCTTTTCCAAACCGTTTGCCGAGCTGGACCCGGAACAGAAACGCGAGATCGTGCTGCACGCCGCGAAGAACCTGAAAGGTTTTTTCCAGCGGATGCGCGCACTGACCATCGCCGGCTATTTTTCGTCGGAGATCGGCGCCACGCAGGCCCTCGAATACCTCCCGATTCCCGGCAGGTTCGAGGGAGCTGTGCCGATGCAGCCCGGCCAGAAAGCCTGGGCCCTTTAACCCGGCCGTTTCGAGCCAGACGCAGCCCCCATCCACTCCCATCTCTCTCCCCTTTCTTCCCATGGCACGCCTCAACGTTTCCGCAACCAAAGACCTCACGTACGACGCCATCGTCATCGGCTCCGGCATTTCCGGCGGCTGGGCCGCAAAGGAACTCACGGAAAAAGGACTCCGCGTCCTCATGCTGGAGCGGGGCCGTCCCCTCGAACACATTGCAGGGTACGAGAACGCGCTCAAAGCCCCTTGGGAAGGCCAGTACGGCGGCCGGCTCACCGTGGAACAAATCGAGTCCCACCCCAAGCTCGCCCGCGACTATCCTTACAACGAGATGACCGACAAGTACTGGATGCGCGACTCCGACGCCCTGTACCGCGAGGAAAAACGGTTCGACTGGTTCCGCCCCAACATCGTCGGCGGCAAGTCCATCATGTGGGGCCGCCAGTGCTACCGGTTGAGCGACCTCGATTTCGAAGCAAACCTCAGGGACGGAATTGCCGTCGACTGGCCCATCCGGTACGCCGACATCGCCCCATGGTATTCCTACGTGGAGAAGTTTGTCGGCATCTCCGGTGAGAAGCTCGGGCTCCCCCAGCTGCCCGACAGCGAGTTCCTTCCGCCCATGGACATGTACCATGTCGAAAAAGAGGTCCGCAAACGGATCGAAAAAACTTACCCGGGCAGGGTCCTGACCATCGGCCGCGTGGCCAACCTTTCCGGGATCACCGCGCCCCAGATCGAGGTCGGCCGCGCCCCGTGCCAGTACCGCAACAAATGCAACCTCGGCTGCCCGTTCGGCGGCTACTTCAGCTCCCAGTCCGGCACACTCCCCGCCGCCTCCAAGACCGGCCGACTCACCCTGCGCCCCGACTCCATCGTCACACAGATCCTCTTCGACGATTCCATCCAGCGCGCCACCGGTGTCCGGGTCCGCGATTCCCAGACGATGGAGGACCGCGAATATTACGCAAAACTCGTCTTTGTCTGTGCCAGCGCCGTCAGTTCCACCGCGCTCCTGCTCAACTCCACCTCCAGCCGTTTCCCGAACGGGTTCGGCAACGATTCCGGCGAACTCGGACGCAACCTCATGGACCACCATTTCCGGGTCGGTGCCAGCGGCCGGTGGGAAGGCGACAAGGACATCTATTTCTATGGTCGCCGCGCCAACGGCATTTACATGCCCCGGTACCGCAACCTGGGTTCCGAAAAACGCGACTACCTCCGCGGCTTCGGCTACCAGGGCGGCGGCGGACGCGGCAACTGGCAGCGCGGCGTGGCCGAACTCGCGTTCGGTGCCGAACTCAAAGAAACGCTGACCCAACCCGGCGACTGGACCATGGGCCTGGCCGGATTCGGCGAAATGCTGCCGTACCGCGAGAACCGGATGTTCCTCGACCCGAATACCCGCGACAAGTGGGGGATGCCGCTCGTGGTGTTCAACGCAGAACTCAAAGAGAACGAGCTCAAAATGCGCAAGGAAATGGCCGAGGACGCCCGCGAAATGCTGGAGGCCGCCGGGCTCAAAGACGTCAAAACCCACGACAACGGTTCGTTCCCGGGCATGGCCATTCATGAGATGGGCACGGCGCGCATGGGCCGCGACCCAAAGACCTCCGTGCTCAACGGACACAACCAAGTGCATGCCGCCAAGAACGTGTTTGTCACCGACGGCGCCTGCATGACGTCCGCCTCCTGTGTGAATCCCTCCCTCACCTACATGGCGCTCACCGCGCGGGCGGTCGATTTTGCCGTCGAAGAACTCAAGAAGCAGAACCTCTAGTTCTGGCGGCGCGGTACGTTTGCGGCTTGCGATTCTGGCTCGGGTGGGATGGCGCTGGGTTCAGCGACCGGCCTCCGCGTAGGCCCGCCCCGTTGGCGTCAATGCACCGGACTGATCAAAAAGGGAGGAAGTGCCTGTCACGCCCGCACGCGGATGGTGCCATGCGTAGCGATGGATGTACGGGGTGGATTCCATCCAGCGCGTGGTTTCCCGGATGAACTGTTCGACCTCCTTCTGGGTAAACTTGCCGGGGCTCTGCCGCGTCTCGTCATCCGTCTGAGGCGCAAACTCGGTAACCCAGATGGGTTTGTTATACTTCTGATGGACCTGCTCCATGTCGCTGATGAACTTGCGGGCGTCGGCGCCCTTGTACCAGTGGACACAGATGAAATCGGCCTGATGCTTGTTGCGCATGAATGCGGGCAACCAGTCGCCAGTCACCGGGTTCCCCGCCATGGCAGGACTCCCGATCTGCCGGCCCTTGGACTTGATGGCGGGCCAGCGAGCCAGAGCGTCCTTCACAGGAATGTTGGCCTGATCCTTGTGGTCAGGCTCATTAAACCCGAGGACGTACTCGTCACGAATGTTCGCATCAAGGGTCTTGAGCGACCAGATCATCGGCACAAAGGGGATGGACAGGGTGAGCTTCGTCTGCGGCCCCCAGTTGTAAAACCATCCAACATTGAGTGCGCTGATGTGCTCGGCACCAAAACCGAATTTCTCGGAGAGCCCTATCCCCTTTTTCTTCACCGAACCCGACGACTCCTTCCCGGCAGACCATTTTGGGAGAACGGCCAGTAAGGCCACAAGGCACAACGACAGAACCCGGGGGAGGCAGCGCATGGCGTCCAGACAATCCCCCTGACACCGCTTTGTCAACCGAACCGGGTTCCAGCCGAGTGGAAGAGGCGACGCCCACTCACGCGGAAGAGTCCAAAACCGAACCCTCGTCAGACGGGCCACCGCATGGCAGATTGCACAGAGACATCCTATGCAATTCATCGGCCTCGTCGGCATCGCGGTTTTTCTCTTGGTTGCCTTCCTCCTGTCCCGAGACCGTCGCCAGATCCACTGGCCCACGGTCGGCTGGGGCATCTCCCTCCAGTGGATCCTCGCCGTCATCGTGCTGAAGGGGCCGTGGCTTTCGGATTCCCTCTCTTTCTTGCCCTTCCCACACGGCTCGGCATGGGGCGTGGGAGCCTTGCTCTGCGCTCCGGCTCTGCTGGGCCGCTTCCTCCAGCTCCGGAACAAGCTCCTGAACCGGGTCCTCCTCGCCCTCGCGTTCCTCGGCCTGCTGCGGGGCAACCTCGTGGGAGCCGCCTTCGACCAACTCCGGCTCGTGGTTGACGGCCTCATGCAACACGCCGCCGCAGGATCGGCTTTTGTATTCGGCAAACTGAGCAGCCCGGTGGAAGGCGTCTTTGCGTTCTCGGTGCTGCCGGTCATCATCTTTGTGGCGAGCCTGTTTTCGGTCCTTTACCATCTGGGCCTGATGCAGGGCGTGGTGAAAGCCGCCTCGGCCGTGATGGGCCGGTTTCTCAAAGTGTCAGGTGCCGAGAGCGTGAGCGTGGCCGCGAGTATCCTCATGGGGCAGACCGAGGCCCCGCTGACGATCCGGCCATTCCTCTCCGCACTGACCCGGAGCGAGCTGATGGTGATCATGACTGCCGGCATGGCCCATGTCTCGGGCAGCATCATGGTGGCCTATGTCCAGATGGCGCACGTGGACATCATTCATCTGCTCACCGCCGTGCTCATGACCGCCCCAGGCGCCGTGGTGATGGCCAAACTGCTGGAACCCGAGACCGAAATGCCGGCCACCGGTTCCCACGTGGAGGCCCGTCTTGAACGCCAGAGCGCAAACCTTTTGGACGCCGCCGCACGGGGCGCGGTGGAGGGCGGACAGTTGGCGTTCCATGTGGCCGCGGTGCTCGTGGCGTTCGTGGCGTTGGTTGCCCTGGTGAACGGCGTCCTCGGCATGGCCGCCCCCGGGCTCAGCCTTGAATCGATCCTTGCGGTGATATTCAAACCCGTGGCGATTCTGATGGGCGTCCCGCAGGCCGATGCGGGGACGATTGGCAGTCTTCTTGGCAAACGGATGGTGCTCAACGAATTCGTCGCGTTCAACGACCTCGGCCGGATTGCACCGGAGGCGATCACCGACCGCGCACGCACAATCGCCACGTTCGCCCTGTGCGGCTTCGCCAATTTCGGCTCCATCGCGATCCAGATTGGCGGCATCGGCGCGCTGATCCCGGAACGCCGCGCCGACCTTGCGCGGCTCGGTCTGCGCGCAATGCTCGCCGGGACACTAGCCAACTTTCTGTCCGCCTGCATCGCCGGGATTCTGGCGGGATAACGGCTGCCCGGCCACGCAGCCTGCTCAATGTCGTCTTCCGCCGCGATTCAGCCCGGCAAGCATGAGCCAGCCGTTGCGAAGGCGGGATCGAGCAAAAGCAATGGGCAAGGTTCCGGAAAAGATCCGAAGCTTTCTGGTCGGGATCAGGAGCGCTCAAGAGTAAGTGTGTCCAATTTTGCACCCTGCTCCCCAGAAACAGCCACAAACTACCGAAGCTGCCATGGAGGCCTGCATTGAACGCGCCCTAACGGGCGGCGTCACGGTGGCGGCGAAAGACGCGGCGCTTCAAGAGCCGACGCCGGACTATGGCAGCAACGGCTGGAAGCGCGGGAAGCCGGGCAACTTCAACGCGGAGTTCGCGGTGGATGAGACGATGCTGTGGCAGTTCCTGGTGAGCACGCAGGCATTGCGACGGGTGAACACTCTCTTATACTACCCTTTTCGATGCTGACCCCAGAACAAGTTCAAGAAGTCCTGACATCGACCGAAGCCGACCGGATCGAACGGACGCGCTCGACGAAGGACACGGACAAGTTTCGGGAAGCAATCTGCTCCTTTTCCAATGACATGCCGGGACACGGCAAGCCGGGCTACCTGCTCATCGGGCTGGAGGACGACGGCTCGTTGTCGCCGGGCTTCGTGGCCACCGACGAGATTCAGAAGCAGTTCGCCAGCTACCGGGATGACGGGCAGATCCTGCCGCAGCCGATGCTCTCCGTTTACAAACAGCCGCATCCCAGCGGCGGCGAGTTCCTCGTGGTGGAAGTGCAGCCCAGCGACCTGCCCCCCGTCCGCCACCGGGGCCGCATCCACATCCGTGTGGGACCCCGCAAAGCCACGGCCAGCGAATCCGATGAGCGCAGGTTGCTGGAGCGGCGGAGCGCGAAATTCCGCACCTTTGACATCACGCCGTGCGCTGATGCGACTTTGGAAGACCTCGATCTGGACCTGTTCATGAACAGTTACCGGCGAAAAGCCATTGATCCTGAGGTGATCAAAGAAAATGGCAGAGAACTGGTGCTGCAGCTTGCAGCGCTCCATTTCTACAACCTGAACCGGGACTGCCCGACGAACGCTGGATGCATCGTCTTTGGCAAAGACCCTTTGCTTCGATACCCCGGCGCATACGTGCAGTATGTGAAGTTCTCCGAAACGGACATGGCATCGCAGGTCGTGGAGTCGAAGCAGTTCAAAGGCAATCTGCTGGAGATGATGTGGACGTTGAACCGGTTCATCGAAAGCTGCTTCACGGAAAAGCCCGTGTATGAGGGCGGGTTGAAGGAGCGCATTCTTTGGGATTACCCGGAGGACGCCATGCGCGAGCTGCTGGTGAATGCTGTGCTGCACCGCGATTATCAGTCCAACTCGCCCACAAGGTTCTACGTCTTCCCGGATCGCATCGAGATTCAGAACGCAGGAGGGCTTTACGGGGAAGCCAGCCCGGAGAACTTCCCCCTGGTGAACGATTACCGAAACCCCGTACTGGCGGAAGTGCTGATGGTCATGCGCTACGCCAATCGGTTTGGTCGTGGTATTGCTCGTGCCCAAGCCCTGCTGAAGCACAACGGCAATCCGCCGGCAGTGTTCGAACATGGCACGGGTTTCTTCAAGGTTACGATATTCAAGCATCCCGAGCGTTAACTCATGCCCTCGCAAACCACCGAAGCCGCCCTGGAAGCCTGCATTGAACGGACCGGCTAGAACGTGTCCGGCGTTTGGGTCAGAGGTCAGACATTGGGGGTCAGGGTGCAAATCTTTACAGTTTCCCTCTCTCCTCTGGCCCCAATCCGCTCTCCAACCGTTTCCCGCAGCCCGGCCGAAAAAACAAATGCCTCGCAATAGGTGCCGCCCACCTCCGTGCCAGATGCGGCACGGGCACCGGAGGCCGATCCCGGCAAAATGTAAGCCGGCTCAGGCCCGTTTTTGGCTGGCTGACAGGGAATTCTTTTTCCCGCAGCAACTGCCACACGCCTTTCCAGAGCCCTTCCGGAGAGCGCTCCAGACGAAAAATCCGCAGGCGAGACCGATGCCGAGGCAGACCAGGAACTGATCGAGCATGGGGTTCATTGGAATCCGAGGAGGCGGCCTCCCTGATAGACGACCAGCGCGGCGGTGTAGGCGAGGGCAGTCATGTAAGCGAGCTGGAACAGAGGCCACCGCCAGCCGTTGCTCTCCCGGTACACAATCGCCAGAGTGCTGACGCACTGCATGGCCAGCACGTAGAACACCATGAGTCCGATACACACCAGCGGCGTGTAAACCAGACTGCCGTCCTCCCGCTTTTCCTCCCGCATCGTGTCCCGCAACGGCGCATCGTCGTCCTCCTCCTCCAGATTATACACGATCTTCATCGTGCCCACAAAAACCTCCCGCGCTGCAAACGAGCCCACGAGGCCAATCCCGATTTTCCAGTCGTACCCGAGCGGCCGGATCAGCGGTTCCATTGCATGGCCCATCCTTCCGGCAAAACTCTGCGCAATTGCCTCTGCCGGTGTTGCCTCCGGGTTCTTGGGCTTCGGATAGGTCGCAAGCGCCCAGAGCAGCACCGAGAGCGCCAAGATCACCGTCCCGGCCCGGCGCAGAAAAATCCCGGCCCGTTCGAGCATCCGGAGTGCGATGGACCGAGGGGCGGGCCAGCGGTACGGCGGCATTTCCAGAAGGAGCATGGGCGTCTCGCTCCGGAGCAGGGTCTTCTTGAACAGCCAAGCCATCGTGAATGCCGCCAGAACGCCGAGAACGTACATGGACACCATCAGCCCCACTTTCTGCCAGACGGCAGCTGCCGGAAGCAGGACCGCGATCATCAGTGAATAAACCGGCAACCGGGCCGAGCAACTCATCAACGGCGCCACCAGCATGGTTACCAGACGGTCTTTGCGCGATTCGATGGTCCGGGTCGCCATGATCCCGGGAATCGCGCACGCAAACGAACTCAGCAGCGGGATGAACGACTTGCCGTGCAGGCCCACCCGGGACATGAGCCGGTCCATCAAAAACGCCGCGCGCGCCATGTACCCGCTGTCCTCCAATAACCCGAGGAAAAAGTAGAGAATCAGGATCTGCGGCAGGAAAATCACCACCCCGCCCACGCCCGCCACCACGCCGTCCACGAGCAGACTCCGGAAATCGCCTTCCGGCACCCGCCCGGAAAGCCAATCCCCCAGAGCACCAAACCCGGCATCGATCCAGTCCATCGGCTTCTGAGCCACCCAGAAGATGCAGAAGAACATGAGGCCCAACGTTCCCAGGAACGCCAGCCAGCCCCAGAGCGGGTGCGTCAAAAAACTGTCGAGCCGGTCAGACCAGCCGGCGTCTGGCTGTTCAGGCCGTTTCACCGCCGCATCGCAGATCTCCTGGATCCACGCGTACCTGGCATCCACCGGAGCGGAAACCGGATCCAGTCCCTGCAAACGCAGCCTTTCCTGCGCCTCACGGACCGCGCCCAAGATCTTCGGATTGTACCGGCCCGGTTCGTCGCCGTTTTCCCCGTGCAACGCCAGCAGGAGCAGCGCCTCCGCCTCCGCTGCCCTCGAATCCAACCGCGCAGCGAGTTGCGCCACCTCGCGCCGGAGGGCCTCGGGAAGGGGCGCCTGCGCGCGGGGAACACTCAGGGGATTTCGCGACACCGCCTGGCGCAGTTCCACAAGGCCTTTGCCTGCAACGGCCACCATCGGCAACACGGGCACCCCAAGACGCGCCTCCAAAACCGCCGGGTCAATCCGGATCCCGGCTTTTTCAGCCATGTCCACCATGTTGAGGACCACGACCACGGGGAGCCCGAGTTCCAACATCTGGGCCACCAGATACAGGTTCCGCTCCAGGTTGCAGGCGTCCACCACGGCCACCACGATGTCCGGCCTTGGCTCGCCCGGCAACCGCCCCAGCAAAACGTCCCGGGCCACCGCCTCGTCCGGGGACCGCACCTGGAGGCTGTAGCTGCCCGGGAGGTCCACCAGCGTCATCGGTTCGCCGTGGCTTCCGTGGAAACTGCCTTCCTTCCGTTCCACCGTCACCCCGGGATAATTCCCCACCTTCTGCCGCAACCCAGTCAGGGCATTGAAAAGCGTGCTTTTCCCGCAATTCGGGTTGCCCGCAATTGCCACCCGCCGGACTGGGTCAGAAACGCTCATCCCGAACCTTACGCCGGCACCACCCGGATTCCAGCCGCGTCTTCCTTCCGCAACGAAAGATGATAGCCCCGGACCTTCAATTCCATCGGATCCCCCATCGGCGCAAACCGCACGACTTCAAACGGACACCCCACCGTCAAACCCATCTCCTGCAACCGCTGCCGTCGGGCTGGAGGAAGATCGAACCCCGATACCTTGCCGCGTTGCCCCACTGCGTATCCGCTCAGCAACGCCTCGGCCGTCATGCACACAACGGTTCCACCTGCACCATTGCCGCAAGCTCGCGGCCAATCGCCACGCGCATCCCCAACAACGAACAAATCGTCGCCCCACCCTCCGCCACCTTGCACACCTCCGCCGACTCACAAAAACCCAATTCCCTCAGCCGAGCACACTCTGGCCGGTCCGGACACAGCGACACCACCCGGAGCTTCTGTCCGCACCGGGCCCGGGAGAGCGTCAGACAATCTGCAGGAAACGGGGTGTTCATGGGGCTATGGGGGGATCATGCCGAAACTGAGACTCTGTCGCAAGTCCGAAGTTGAGACAGATTCGCAATCTCTCTTCCGAATCAACCCGTGGCAGGGCGAATTTCTTTGGGTTTATTCCGTGGAGACCCCGGCTTCCCCGGGGGCGGCGCCGGCGGCGTCAGCGGTTTGGACGGCCTGTTCGAAGGCCCGCCAGGCGAGAGTTGCGCACTTGACCCGCTGCGGGAACTTGCGCACGCCCTGCATGAGGCGGAGATCCCCCAGAAACCGCGGTGGATCAGGCACTTCCTTGGTCACGAGATCCTGGAACGCCGCCAGCATGGCGAGGGCTTCCTCGCGGGATTTGCCCTTGAGTTTGGTGGTCATCAACGAGGCCGATGCCTGGCTGATTGCGCATCCCTGCCCCGTGAACTTGACCTCTTCCACACCCCCACCCGCCCCAAACCGCACCTGAAGATGGATCTCGTCCCCGCAGGACGGATTATCGCCATGGACCCGGACAGCTTCCCCTGCGATCTCCCCGAAGTTTCTGGGCCGCTTGGAGTGGTCGAGGAGGATCTGCTGGTAGAGTTCTTCAAGTTCGGCGTCCATGTCCCGGGATTTTTGCCCCGCCACCCGGGCAGGACAAGTTTTCTCGTTTCACGGAAGCCGGCTGCCTGCCGGGAGGGTCCTGCGGCCGGGGCAACAGGGATTAAAACCGGAAACTCACGCCGACCAGCGAGTAATGAAACCGGCTGAACGTGTACACGCTGTCGTTGTCGGCTCCGCCATCGAGAATCCGGTAGCCCACCCGGAACGTGAGGTTGTCGGTGGCATGCCACTGGAGCGCGGCCGAGGCATCGATGGCGTGTCCCTGGGGAGCGCCGAGGGCGTCTCCTTCAGTCAGGAGGCTGAACGGCTGCGAGAACCGCCACTGGAGCCGGTAATTCAGGAGAGGAACAAACCCGGTGTTGGAATCGTCTGCGGACCGTCCGCCTTGCCGGAGGTTCACCTCGGCGTCACGGATTTTGGCGGTGATCCCGACCCCGAACTCGACCTGCTCGTTGTGGATCAGGTTGTACCGGTACGTGAACCGGTAAGAGTCGAACCGGTAGAAACCCGTGGTGTTTGCGTCCGCGCGAAAATCGGTGCCGGCAAACCGGACGGTCCGGTCGAAACGGCCGCTGAAATCCATTTCCAAAGGGGCGTAAAGCACCGAAAGGTCATGGCGCTCCCCCAGATGCCAGGTGAATCTGCCCCGGAAAAAAGCTTGGGGATTGTCTGCATCCAGATCCTTGGCAAGGGAGAAGAACGTGCCACCCTCCTGCGGGATCTGGACGTTGGCCTTGGTGTTCCACACGGCACCGGATTCGAGATCAAACTCGAACTCCGCATCCGCGCGCGGGGTGAGAGAAAAAAGGAGCAGCGCGGTACCGGGAATAAGAAATCGGAGCATTTGGACGGGCAGCGTGTCTTAAAAAGAGAACTCCGGCAATGCATTGAGTGTTTGGGGCCCGGTTTCAGGGATATGACCCGGCCGTACATCAGGCGCGGACTCCCGGAGTCGCGCAACGCGTGAGGCCTCGGCGGTACCACTCCGCAGGCATTGGCATTGCCCTCCTGGAGGGATGGCAGATTCCTTTGCCCTCGCGGCTCCCCGGGGAAGGCTTTCTATTCCTCGGCTCCCGATACGGCCCGCTGCCACTCCTGCTCCAGCCGTTCCCGTTCCCCTACGGTCAACATCACCCCACCCGGCCGCGTCGCCAAAACCTCCGAGACTGCCCGCAGCCATTCCAGAAATTCTGCCTCCGGACCGGAAGCGAGTTCCCGCGCCTCCTCCCAGCAACCGGCAGCGCGCCAGTTCCTCAAGGCATCCGCCCGGAGACCGAGCCCGGCGTAAGCGGCTGCGGCCTCTGGGTGGAGTCCGCGCAGTTCGCTCAACCGGGCTGCAAACCGGGGCTGTTCATCGGCGAACCGGGTCAGGATCTCCTCCGCCTCGTCGCAACGGCGGTCCTCCAGCAGAGTCTCCACTGCCAAGGTCCGCAACCGGTCGACCTCCGCATGGAGGGCTTCGGACCCCGGGATGAAACCGGTCAACTCGAGCCAGCCCTCCACATTGCCGCCGAACGTCGCAGCGCAGCGCGGATCCTGGGCGGCCCTCTCCAACCCTTGTCGAAGTTCCTGGCCAACACCCGAGAGCACCCCAGGCACCCAGTCCCGGTGCGCACCGGGAGAGGCCGCAAGCTCCAACAGGGCGCAGGGAGACTGGGTCCGGTCTCCCGCCCAGGCCACGAGCGCCTCGAAAACCCTGCCATCTCCCGGCTCCGTTCCGGCCCCCGGCGACTCGCCCCCGATTCGGGCCAGGACTTCTACCGCCTCCTCCAAGATTTCGTCCCGAGGAACCAGGCTACTGGGCAGCAGGAGCAAACGGGCGGCCACCGCAAGCCACGCCGAATAAGCACGCCGGCGCGTGGCGGGATCGGCCACCGCAAGAGGCAGAGTAGGGTCTCCCAGTTTGTGCACCGCCTGCCGGACCAGTTGCCAGGACCGGCCGGGTTTTTCGTCCATCAACCGGAGTGCGTTCTCGGAACGCGCATCCACATCCGTCTCCGGGTCGCGTTCTGCGGCGGCGAGTTCCTCCAGAAGGTCATCCACCGTGAACGGAGCGGCGTCTCCCAGAATCTTGGTGCTCAGGCCCAGAGCAGCCGGGTCGGAAACGGTATCGAGAAAGACCAGGGCTTCGACGGCCCGGCTCAGTGCCACGCGCAGTTGATCAATCCGCCCACGCGCATCGTGCGCGGTCAGATCCGCCCCGGGGGCGGCGCGCCGGCCGAGCACGGCCTGCAGTTCCACCAGAGCCGGGCCCGGATCGAGGACACAGACGGTCTGATACTCGAGGCCCTTGGCCTGTGCCGGCGTGAGCACCGACACCGCCAGATCGTCGGGAATCCAACCCGGGAGGGTTTCGCCCGGGGTCACCGTAACCACGCCGCCCCCTTCCGACAGCCCGCGCAGCGCACGCACGGCTTCTGACCGGGAACAGGGCACATGGAAAAGACGGGCCTCCATACATTGCTTTTCGGCGGCGCACTGCCACCGGGGCCGGTGGCTCCGGGCGAGTTCGTCGTAGAATGCGCTCACCTGTTCCAGCACCCGCGCAATCCGGGCCGGCGACCGCAGGTTTTCGCGCAAAACCAACTCCCGGGGCCGTTGAAACCCCGCGTGAGTCAGCAGCCCCTTGAATGCCGCCCACTCAAAACAGGAGGGCCGGACCGTCTGCCCCTCGTCACCGGCCACCAGCAGTTTGGGCAGGGTTTCGTTGGCCCGGCAAAACTCGAGGATCACCGATACCTCAAGCACGCTGAGATCCTGGACCTCGTCGACCACCACTCTCTCAAACCCGGCGCCGAAAACTGGAGGGATTCCGCGTTCCTTGAGCCCCCGAGCCGCTTCCCACGCAGCGGATAATTCAGGAAAAAAGTACGGAAACGCCGGGTACTCCGGATCCGCCTCCGCCACGCGCTTTTCGAACGCCTGCACACTGTGCAGGAGAGACGCGATGGCTTGGGCGTCCAGACGTCCACCTGCACCCCGCTTCCGGCGGTAATCGCCATCGCTCATCCGCATCATTCCCCCACCCTCGACCGGTGCGCTCCCCGGATGGATCCCCCCAAGCAGCACCCCGCGCACCTCGGCAAAAAGCCCTTCCTCGAACTCTGTCCACGGACCGCGCACCGCCCGGTCCAGGCGCCGCACCCGTTGCAGAAACCGCAGCCGCGCGTCCGCGGGGGGCCGGGGCACGTCCCGGCCACAGAGTTCGCTCAGAAACGCGGGGTAATCCCGCACCACCACGTGATCTCCCGGGGCGAAGGCCGCGAAATACTCGCGGGCGCGACGGGCCAACTCCTCTGACCAGGTCAGGTAAAGGACGCGGCCGGGACAGTCCACCAGTGCGGCGTTCCAGAGGGCGCTCGTCTTTCCCGACCCTGGGGGCCCGAGGATGATCCGGACGTGGTCCGGCGACTGTGCGAACCAGCGCTGTTCCTCCGTCCAGGGGCTCTCCAGCAACTTGGCGTCTGCGAGCTCAGGCCCGGTTTTGAACTCGTAATAGTCCCCGGCACCACCCGCCAGCAACGGGCGATGATCGTCATGGTGGCGGATGGCGCGCACCACCAGGCTGCCTGCGGGAAACCCGTCGTCCTGAACCTGAACGGTCCCCTGCGGGGCCCACCAGAGGTAATAGTGGCTGCCGTTGTTTCCGCCCATGGGGGTTCTGCGCCAGCCCCGGTTGAGCGCATCGCTGCAAGCCTTCGCCACCGAAGGCCGCCCGTGTGCCGCCATCTGATGCAACACCAGGTTCAACCGTCTGGACAACGCTTTGTCCGTGTTCGGATCACAGTCGTCCGCGTGGAGGAAGAGTCGGTGCATTCGGTCCGTGAAAGGTGCGCAGGAGGAAGGCGGGGGCGAATCGGGGCCGCCCGCAGCACCATGCCCCGGGGAACCGTCACAATCCAGCGGTTCCTTGGAGGAAACCTTGCCCCCAACCTGCAGACACCGGTTCAAACTTCACGTCCCGGACGGGCCCGCGAGGGTTCAAGGGTTGCGGAGGCCGCCCGGAGCGGGCTAAAAAGCGGTTCCCCCATGTTGGCTGCCCTCGTTTTTCTCGGACTCCTTTTCTCGCGCCAGCCGTTGGAGAATGAACGGGCCGGCCTGGTCCAAGAACTGGAAAGTCTTCCGGAACGGCCAGTGGTGGAACCCAGCCCGCGGGTCGGATACCACAGCCGGTGGGCACGCACGGAATCCACCCCGCTAGAAATCACGCTGGACCTTGGCCAGGCGTTCCCCCTGGACTCGGTGGTGGTGGTGCCCGCGGCACCTGCGGCCATCTGGGGGTACGGTTTTCCGTCCCGGTTCAAGGTGGAAACGCTTCTGCCGTCTGCGGAGCCGGTGGTGCTGTTGGATCGAACGGACAGGGATCATCCGCTGCCGCAAGGGCCTCTCGCGATCCCGGCCCAGGGGAGGCGGGCCCGGTACATCCGGTTCACTGCAACCCGGTTGTTCCGGCAACCCAACTGGTCTGAGGGGTTCATGTTCTGCCTCGGCGAGATTTACGCGTTCTCGAACGGCAGGAACGTGGCGCTGAACTGCACGGTGGGAACACCGTCGAGCCAGTTCACACGGGCGTTTCCCGATTGGTCTCCGGAAAACCTCGTGGACGGCGCGAGTGCCCTGGGGTTGCCGGTGGAAAAAGACCTGCAACCCTCGGAATCCCTGAACAGCGGGTGGCACAGCGGCACTTCACTCAACCCGGAAACCCCCAAGTGGGTGCAGATCGACCTTGGCCAGGAATGGCCCATTGACGAAATCCGCGCGGTGCCCGCAAGTCCGCTCACGTTCACCAACCGGCCCGGGTTCGGCTTTCCGGAACGGTACCGGATTGAGCTGTCAGCCACGGCGGATTTCCAAGTGCCCGTGCTGGTGGTGGACGCCACACAGCGGGACCAGGCAAACCCGGGAAACCAGCTGGTGTGCTGGTCGGTAGGCGGACGCAGGGGACGGTTTGTGCGGTTCACTTCGACCAAAATGCAGTGCCGGGATGCCGACTACGCGTTTGCGCTGGCCGAACTGCAGGTGTTTTCCGGGGGCAAAAACGTGGCGCGCGGGTGTTCGGTGCAGGCGCCGGATCCCACGCCGCATCCGAGTTTCCAGCCGGCGTACCTGGTGGACGGGCGGTCCGGCTCGGGCCGGTTGCTGGATCTCGAAGGCTGGCTCGGGGACGTTGCACGCCGGGCGGAACTCGAGGCACAGATCAGCGCCCTAGACGCACAAATCGCCGCACTGGATCAGTCGGAACGCCGGTTCTGGCTAGTCCTCTCTGGAACTCTGCTGGCGCTGGGGATCGCGGCATCGGGCCTCGCCGTGCGGCGGGCCATTGAACGGCGGAAACGCGAGCTCCAGAATCTGCGGCAACAGATTGCCCGGGATTTGCATGACGAAATCGGCTCCAGCCTCGGGACCATTTCGCTGATGAGCGAGTTGGGCGAGCGGGAGGGAGACATGGAGGCGCTGGCCCGAATCCGCGCACTGGCTTCAGATGCGGCCAACTCGATGCGGGGGATCGTCTGGATGATCCGGGACGGCACGCCACCGCCGCTGGACCAACTCGAGAAGACTCTGGAAACCTACTGCGCGCAGACCCTGCGTAGCATCCCGCATGGGTTCAGCTCCACAGGCACCCCCCCGGCGGGATCCCAGCCCCTGGATTTTTACCGGAACCTCTTTCTTTTCTTCAAAGAAGCGCTCCACAACGCGCTCCGGCATTCAAAGGCCTCCCGGATCGAAATCCGGCTCGCATGGCGTCCGGGCCAGCTGGAGCTTGGGATTGAGGACAACGGAATCGGGTTTGACCCGGGCGCGCTGCACCACGGCAGCGGCCTTGCAAACATGCGGCAGCGGGCGTCCGCGCTGCGCGCAACACTTTCGATCGAATCAGGCACCGGTTCCTCCATCCGGCTCACTGCACCCCTCTCATGAAAACCCTCTGGCTGCTTGAAGACCACACCCCGCTCCGGGAAACACTCCGGCTCGTCTTTTCAAAGGATCCGGAGATCACATGCAACGGGGCCTTCGGGAACGCCGGGGCGCTCCTCGGCGCGCTGGAAGGCGGCACACCGCCCCCGGACATCCTTCTGGTCGACATCGGCCTGCCCGATGCAAGCGGCCTGGACGTGATACCCCGGGTCCGCGCCCTGGCTCCCGCCACCCGGATCGTGGTGCTGACCGTGTACGAGGATGACGACAAAATTTTCCGGGCAATCTGCGCAGGCGCCTCGGGCTACCTGCTCAAAGGATCCGCGGCGGAGGAGATTGTGAATTCCGTGCGCGAGGCACTCTCGGGCGGCGCGCCAATGACGCCCAGGATCGCCAACCGCGTGCTGACCTTGTTCACCCAGTTTGCCCCGAAACAGGCGGACTACGGCCTGAGCGACCGGGAGCGTGAGATCCTCCGGCTCATTGTGGCAGGCCGGACCAACAAGGAGCTCGCGGCAGAACTGGATCTCAGCATCCACACCGTGGACACTTATTTGCGCCGGATTTATTCCAAACTCGAGGTGCACAACCGGTCCGGCGCGGTGGCAAAGGCGTTCCGGGAGAAACTGGCGTAACCCGCGGACGCACGGGCCGCGGTTGCGTTCAGAGGATCTCCACAGGGCACGGGGGAAGAGCCTTGAGGAACGCTTTGCCGTAGGCCTTGGTGAGGATCCTGGGATCCAGGATGGCTACGATTCCGCAGTCCTGGCGGGTCCGGATGAGGCGGCCAACGCCCTGGCGGAGTTTGAGAATGGCCTCAGGGAGCGAGTATTGAGAAAAAGGATCGCCGCCGTCTTCCTCGATCCGTTCCAGCCGGGCCTCGATCAGCGGATGGTCGGGGACCGCAAACGGGAGCCGGGTGATGATGACGTTGGAGAGGGCTTCTCCGGGGACATCCACGCCGCTCCAGAAACTCTCGGTGCCAAAGAGCACATGGCGCTCGTTTTTTTTGAACTCGGCGATGAGCCGGTGCCGTGGGAGGCCCTCGCCCTGAACCAGGAGTTTGTAATCGAGGTCGTCCAGCCGCTCCCGCATGGTGGCCGCAACCGCCTGCAGGGTTTTGTAACTGGTAAACAGCACAAACGCCCGGCCCTGCGTTTGCTGGATGAAGTACTCGATCTTTTCCGCAAGCGCATTTTCGTACGCGGCATCCCTCGGGTCCGGCATTTTGCCCGTGATGAAAAGCCGCATCTGTTTTGGGTAATCAAACGGGCTGCCGACCTGAAGCGCCTCGACGTCATGGGCGCCGACGCGGTTTCTGAAATAGGCCAGGTCTTCGCCTCCCACGGAAAGGGTGGCGCTGGTCATGACGCAGACATGGTTGTCGCGGAAAAGGAGTCGCTGGAGGTGGGAGGAGACGTCCACCGGTGCGGCATTGAGAGAATGGAAGTTCTGCTGTTTGCCGCCCTGCTCCACCCAGTAGACGTAATAATCGCTTTCCTGCTTGAGAAATGCGGCAAGCGCTTCCCGGGCGTCCCGGATTCTCCGGCCAAGATCCTGGAGCTCGGCCTTTGCGGTTTCGTCTTCAAGAGAGCGGACCGTTTCGACGATGAGTTTCTGGAGGCCGGCGAGAGGGAGCGTGAGTGAATCCTCGGTGAAGTCCGGGGTGCGGACCCTGTATTCGCGGCTTTTTTTGAAATTGGCAGTCTTTCCAACGCGCTCAAAGAACTGGTCGGAAAGGTCGAGGAGCGCGGCGGTTTCGCGGACGGCATCGGGTCTGCGAAGCGCCTGAAAGAGGCCCTTGTGGGTTTTGGGGTTGTACAACCGGTGCAGGGTGTACCGGAGGCCGGTCTGGGAAACTTCGAGGCCTGAATGGCGCGCAGCCACCTGTTCGAGGGTGTGCGCCTCGTCAAAAATGAGGAAATCGTTGGCAAATAGGTAGCCTTCGTCCTCGTCGTCCGGGGATGGGACCCCGTTGATGTTGAGGAAAAAGAGGGTGTGGTTCATCACCACCACGTCGGCAGTCAGGAGGCGTTTGCGCGCCGCCTGGTACCCGCACTTGGGATTGTGGCCGCAGGATTTGGCGGTGCAGATGTGCTGTTCGCTGCAGACCTGGGCCCAGACGTTCGGGTCGGGTTCCACGGCGAAATCCGACCGGGTGCCGTCCTGGGTGGTCTGGGCCCATTCCCAGATCCGTTTGAGCTCCTGCTGTTCCGGGGAAGTGAAAAGCTCGCCCGAATTGTGGAGCGCCCGCTCAAGACGGAGCGGGCAGAGGTAGTTGTTGCGCCCCTTCCACAGCATGACCTCGAACTCCACGGGCAGGACTTTCTGGAGGATCGGGATGTCTTTGTAGACCAGCTGCTCCTGGAGGTTGATGGTGTAGGTAGACACCACGGCCTTTTTCTTTTTGCCCAAGGCCCAGAGGATGGAGGGGACCAGGTAAGCCAGGGATTTCCCCACCCCCGTGCCGGCCTCAACGATCAAATGCCGGTTTTCCGCCAACGCACGGGCCACGGCTGCGGCCATGTCCTGTTGTTCCTGACGGAACTCGAAGTTTTTGGCGCGAGCCAGGAGCCCGTTTGGGGAAAAGATCTGGCGCACCTCCTCGACGAAGGGGTCTTCGGATCCATGGTTTTCGGTGAGGGAAATCATTTCCAATCTGGGGCAAACAAGGGCAATTTCATTCTCGTCGGTGAGGGGGTGTCGGTCAAACCCGGTTCCCTGTAAACCGCAAACGTCAAGTCAACCCGCCCCTCTGTTTTGCCGAATTGAGTATTTTAGACCGTTACATCCTGAGGAATTTTCTCGAGCCATTCCTGCTCTGCTTTTTGGGGTTTGTCTCGATCTGGCTCATCGTGGACCTGAGCGACAACGGGCCGGATTTTATTGAGGCCCACGCCTCCCTGAAACAGGTGGCCAAATTTTACCTGTCCCAGCTGCCGCAGACCGTCCTGGTTTCGCTCCCAGTCGGACTCCTGCTGGCCCTCCTTTTCATGCTCAGCCGGATGTCCCGGTTCAACGAAATCATCGCCATCCTCGGATCCGGCCGAAGCGTTTTCCGGATCCTGGTCCCCCTGCTCGGCATCGGGTTCCTTGCCAGTGCAGCCTGCATGGCGCTCAACTACGAGCTCGGCCCGAAGGCTGAGTCGGGGAAGAAAGCCGCCCTTGAAGAGATCGTGAAGGGCAACCAGAAAAATGGCCGGAAAAAGAAGGAGCGCGGAATGGTGGATGGCTACCTGTTCCGGGACCGGATGAACCAGCGGACGTGGTACGTGCGGCGGATGCGTCCCAACCATCCGGAACTGACCGGGGTGCATATTACACAGCAGGATGCCGAGGGCCGGATCTTGAAAAAATGGATTGCCGCGCGGGCGGTGTACGAGGGAATGGGCCACCGGTGGCGGCTGCAGCGTGGGGTTGCCATCGAATTCACCGAAACCGGGGACGTCGCCCGTCTGGAGAACTTTGTGGGTGGAGACCGGGTGATCACGGATTGGAGCGAGACGCCGTGGCGGATCAGCAGTTCGCACCTTCAGGCGCAGAACCTCTCGGTGCCGGAACTCCAGGATTACCTTCGGGTGAACAGCGATTTTCCGGCCGTGTCACTGGCGCCGTTCCGGACGTACTACTGGCACCGCTGGATCCAGCCATGGTCTGCCCTCGTGGTCGTGCTGATCGCCGCACCGCTTGGGATTGTGTACTCGCGGCGCGCCGTGCTGGCCGGGGTTGCGGCCTCGATCTTCATCTTTTTCGGGATGGTTTTCCTCAACAACCTCTGCCTCGCACTCGGCAGCGGATCCAGAATCCCTCCGATCGTCGCTGCGGCCCTCCCCAACCTGTTCTTTGCCGGACTCGGCACAGTCATGCTCTATTACCGGGCCAAAAACCGGGAGTTGCCGAAGTTCCTGGTCTTCGGGCGGTAACCCTGGGCGCACATTTATGATCAACGACTGGAGCATCCAAAGCCGAGGCGACCGCTGCGCGCAGACCGGGACGCCCTTTGCCGAGGGCGAGTTTTTCTACACGGTCTTGTACGACGAAAAGAATGGGTTCCGCCGGGAAGACCTGTGCGAGGCGGCATGGGAAGAGCGCCGGACCGTGGAACCGCTCCCCTTCTCCTTCTGGCGCACCAAGTACGAACCGCCGCCACCAGCGGCGCCGGAACCCATCGGCAAACAGACGGCAGAAGACCTCCTCCGCCGTCTGATCGCTGAAAACGAGCCCAACCGGGAAGGGGTCCGGTACATCCTGGCAGTCATGCTCGAACGAAAACGGCAACTCAAGGAGGTGGAGGCCAAACGGGCCGAGGACGGTTCCCTTGCCCGGGTGTACGAGCACAGCAAAACCGGCGAGGTGTTTGTGATCCGCGACCCGGAACTCCGTCTGGACCAGATTGCCGAGGTCCAACTCCAGATCGCCGACCTCCTCAAGTAACGGCCCCGGACGCACACTCTGGACACCGGTGGTTTAATCAGGGGGCACCCCTCCCCCCCATGAAAACCCGCCCCGTCTGGCTCGCGCTGCTCCTCCTCGCTTCCACCGCCGCCGCAGCCCACCTCGAACTGGTCGCCGGAGGCGGCACCCGGGAAAAGGATGGGCCCGCCGTAGAGTGCCGGCTGAAGGAACCGTTCGGAGTCGAGTTCCTGCCCGGAGGCGAAATGGTGATTGTCGAAATGACAAGCGGCAACCGGGTGCTGCAGGTCGACAAAAAGGGCTGGCTGACTCACTTGGCCGGAACCGGCGCCAAGGGGTTCTCCGGGGACAACGGTCCGGCGGCAGAAGCCACATTCAACGGGATCCACAATTTGGCCGTTCTGCCGTCCGGGAGCCTCCTCCTGGCGGACAGCTTCAACCATGCGCTCCGGAAGATCGACTCCGGCACCGTGCGGACGTTGGCCGGCGGCCCCGGGCCCACAGGAAGCGGAGCGAGATCCGGCCCGCTGTCTGAAGCCAAGTTCAGCACCCTGATCCAGATCGCGCTGCATCCGGACGGGCGGCACCTGCTCGCCGCTGACATCGGCAACCGCAGAGTGTGCAGAATCAACCTTGAAGCGGGTACCTTTGAAACCGTGGCAGGCAACGGGACCCGGGGTGTCCCGGCAGACGGCGCCATGGCCGCGGACGCACCGCTGGTAGACCCGCGGGCGGCAGTGTTCGACGGGCAGGGCGGTTTTTACGTCCTTGAACGGGGTGGCCATGCGTTGCGTCATGTGGACGCGGATGGCCGGATCCGCACGGTGGCAGGGACGGGCCGGGAAGGCTGGAGCGGCGACGGCGGGCCGGGCCTGGAGGCGACGTTCCGGGGTCCCAAGCATCTGTGCATGGACCGCGATGGAAGCGTGATCGTGGCCGATGCCGAGAACCATGTGATCCGCCGGTTTGATCCCAAAAGCGGCCGGGTGACTGCGGTGGCAGGCACGGGCAAGGCCGGAAACGGAGCTGCCGGACGCGAACCGCTCGAAACCGATTTGCGGCGCCCACACGGGGTGACGGTGGGCCCGGATGGCCTGCTCTACATCACGGATACCTACAACGACCGGATTCTCAGGCTGGTTCCCTAAGCCGCCCCCCCATTTTTTTCGGGAACTCGAACCGGAATGGCGTCAGGATACGCCACAGAAATGCACGGGCCAGATCCAGTTGTGGTGGTATGCGGTGGCGGCGGATTCATCGGCGGCCACCTCGTGCGCGACCTTCTGGCACAGGGGCATTCGGTCCGGAGCGTGGACCTCAAACCTGTCGAAAACTGGCACCAAACCTTTTCCGAAGCCGAGAACCTTGTGCTGGACCTTCGGGACAAGGAATCCTGCGCGGCAGCAGTCCGGGGTGCCGCCGTGGTTTACAACCTCGCAGCCGACATGGGCGGGATGGGGTTTATCGAGAGCAACCGGGCGCTCTGCATGCTGAACGTCCTGATCAACACGCATCTCCTGCTCGCGGCAAAAGAAGCCGGTGTGAACCGGTATTTCTTTGCGTCCTCGGCCTGCGTGTATGCAGCCAACAAACAGGACAGCCCCGAAAACAACGGGCTGAAAGAGTCCGATGCCTATCCGGCACAGCCGGAGGACGGTTACGGCTGGGAAAAACTTTTCGGGGAACGGATGTGCCGCAATTTCACCGAGGATTTCGGACTCCAAACCTATGTGGCCAGATACCACAACGTCTACGGTCCACACGGCGCGTTTAAGGGTGGCCGCGAAAAGGCGCCGGCAGCCATCTGCAGAAAAATCGTGGCGGCCAAACTGTCCGGCCGGCATGAGATCGAGATCTGGGGGGACGGCGAACAAACCCGGAGTTTCACTGACATCGACGACTGCCTCAAAGGAACGCAGGAACTCCTCAAAAGCGGCGTGACAGACCCGGTAAACATCGGAAGCGCCGAACTGGTTTCCATCAACCAACTGGTGGAGATCGTCGAGGAGATCGCCGGTATCCGTGTTCGGAGAGTCTACAAACCCGGGGCGCCCATGGGCGTCCGGGGCCGCTGCAGCGACAACACCAAAATCCGACAGATTCTGGGCTGGGAACCTTCCACCCGGCTCCGTGACGGCATGGAGAAAATGTACGCGTGGATTCATGACCAGATGACCCAGCGACTGAACCGTGCAGGCACGCCGGAATAACGGCCGGACCTGGCATTCCGCATCCACAACTCACCGGCGAAGCTTCCAAACACCGGTGCTGCGTTCGACTTTAAACCGAACCCGTTTCCCGGGCGAATCCAGCGTATAAATCTCGTACTCCAAAGGTGTCCGGACGTAGTGCCCATGGACGAGCCGCCTCAAACGGAAATGAGCCACCACCAGCGGTGCCGCCACCCGGGCCCAGCCAGGAGCGGAATCAAAGAGCCGCCTGTTTTCGGCCAATGCCGCGGCACTGGAGCCCAGGTTTTCGCCGGTGTCCGTGAAAACGGAGGTCGCAAATCCGCAGAGCCCCATCCGAACCCCGTGCTCCAGAAGGGAGAGAATCCAGAGCGCATCCCCTGCGGCCCGCGATCCGGGATCAAACCGGAGACCGTCTCGCTCCAGAATTGTCCTGCGAAAAAACATGGCGCAGGAAAGGATTGCAAGGTTGTTGGAAACCAGGGTGTGGATGCGCTGGGGCAGAAGCGCCCGTCGGGTGCAAATGTATTGGCCGCCCGCATCCACAACATGCGCGTCCGCAAAAAGGACGTCGACTTCTGGCAGCACCTCAAAACAGGCGTGGACCCGGCGAAGCGCGCCCGGCAAGTACTGCTCGTCGCAGTTCAAATACGCGCAGAATTCGCCCCCGGCCCGGGCCAAGCCTCGATTGATCGCGTCGTACATCCCAGCGTCGTTTCCGGTGGCAAACTTCAGTCCGGGCCAAGTGACGCTCCGGGCCTCCGCCCAACGCTCGGCTTCAGACCCGCTTCCGCCATCCTGAACCAGATGCTCGAGTTGCACGCCTTTCTGGTCCGCAACCGAGGCGGCACAGAGGTTCAACCAGCCCAGCTGCCTGTAACTGGGAGTGACGATCGAAAACATCCGCCCCGTGTATACCGACAGCGGCTGATGGAGACCAGCGGATTGGAAAATCGGCTGCCGCACCCGATGGCGCCGAGTTCGCCGAGGGCGGTGTAGACAAGCGGGTCCGAATCCGGGACGGCACGTCCTTGAATCCGGCCAGAGAATTTCGCGTCCATGATGGGGCAGTCACCGCCACCGCATGGCACCCCCGCCTCCCGATTCTGGCAACTGCGTCGGACGACCACAGTGTCCGGCTATGGAATGTTCACACCGGGCAACAACTCGAAGAGTTTGCCGTGTTTGAATCCGTCCCAGACCGCCTGTTCTGGGATTCCGCAGGCGAGCGTCTGGCCGTCATGTGCCGCGAATTGAGTGCCACCATGAGCATCTTCAGACCCGCGTCCGTCCAGCCCGCCGCCCAGGTTCCGCCCCAAAAATAGGCAACCTCCGGGTAAAGGCGGCGAGAGTTCGATGCGCCCGAGTGAAGAGAGCTGGGCAGAACGCAAACGATCCACGCTCCCGGCTCCGCCGGCTCTCTGACCTTGGCCAACGGCCATGCGGATTTAAACCCGGGGTTGTTGCAACCCTGGGATCCCGCGCCGATCCCCCAGTGGCCCACATCTCTCCCTGCACTCCCCTGGGATCCCGCGCCGATCCCCCAGTGGCCCACATCTCTCCCTGCACTCCCCCGGGATCCCGCGCCGATCCCCGTGGCCCACATCTCTCCCTGCACTCCCCCCGGGATCCCGCGCCGATCCCCGGTGGTCCACATCTCTCCCTGCACTCCCCCGGGGACCTCGGCTCGGCCCCCATCATGGCCGAGACATACGATCCGCGACGCGCCGGCCCCCTGATGCCGCGTTCCGCATCCGGCTCGGGAAAACGACGGGTCAAGGGTTCGAGATCCGGACCCTGAGGAACCGGGAATTCCTGTAATCGACAGGCACGGTGTCGCGGAGCTGGAGCAGGCTTGGGGAATCGTGTTCGACAACGGCGCTGACGGGAGTCCATCCCGAGGCGGAGTCGATCTGGTCCTTGGCTTCAAGCTGGAACGAAAGACCGGTAGCGGCGGGATTTCGAGGGATGGAGATTCTGAGGTAACCGAGGCCGTCCACCTCCACCTCTTCAAAGGATACTGGATCGCCGTTGCCAGAGTTGGGCTGCGAGTTCAAAGCGAATTCGGCAAGGTTCGAAAAACCGTCCCCGTCAGGATCTGCGAGCGGATCAGAAAACGAGGATGAGGCGAATCCGGACAGTGGCCAGTAGGCGGCCGCCCATGCGTCGTAGGGGGAGAGTGTTGCGCTAACGTCGAGGGTCCGGAATGTCGGAAGGCCGCCGTCATCGGCGCTGAGACGGAGTGTGTAGGAGCCTGCGGCGCCCACGCGGAAAGACGAATGGAGTGCGATGGGAGCGGAGAAGAAGGCGGGCCCAGGGCCGGAAACGAGGTTCCACGCCGTGGTGACGCGGGCAGGAACAGGCAAGCTGTCGTCAACAACGGAGGCCTGAAGCGCAACTGGGGAAAGCGCGTTCGGCACTGGGGTGGTGAAGGAAATCACCGGCGCAGTGTTCAGCGGAACAATAGAGAGGTTGGAAAACGTGACCGTGTTGAGTCCGACGCCCGTGGCGTTGTCGACATAGAAGCCGACCAGAACCGGCGTGGTCATGATCACCGTCTGCGGTTGTCCGACCTGCGCCCAGACTCCGGGCGCACCTGAGACGTCCGGCGCGTGGAAGGCGGTGATGGAGTTGCCCCGCCGGATAATGCGGATCCAGCGGACAGCTCCGGTAAAGGTTGGAACGCCTCCACCGTTCCCACCCGCAATCGAACGCCAAAGGAAACCCGAATAGGAGCCCGTGGGGATCCGGCCCATCTGCGCGTATGCGCCGGTCTCGATGTTTTCCGAGATCCGAATGCCAGAGATGGCGGAACCGGCGCCGGAGGTGGCGGATGCGTGCTTGGCGGTGACCATGAGATCGCCGGAATACTGCCAGCCATGAAAATACCCGTTGGGTCCTCCGGCCACGGTATAGACACCGTTGCTGAGCGAGGCGGACCCGGCGAGGGAGGGCGTGGTGTTGGCGTCCTCCGAAACGAAGGTGGGGCTGAGCGTATCCGGCGAGACGGTCACGGAGTCAAAGACGGCGGTAGCCGTGGAAGAGGCGGAGTTGCTGGTCACGGTCAGGCCGCCGAGAGCCCGGTTGTCCATGGAAGTCGCGGCGGGCGTTCCAAGCGTTTGCCAAGGGCCGGGCACGCCTGCGACATCCGAGGCGTAGGACGCAGTCACCGTCTGGGTGGTGGCGTTCCGCTCGAGCTTGAGCCAGAGCGGGAGCGTCACTCCCGCCTGGGTGGTGACGGTATCCACCGTTGAGACCGTGGCACGGGTCCTGAACTGGAGGCCGGTCCCCGGGACAAATCCGAGCACGGCGCGGCGGGCGCCACGGGGAAGCGCATCCCGGAGTGTGAGCCCGGCGAATGAAGCGGTGGCGGGCGCGCTGGTGAGGCGCGCGGTGACGGAAGAATCGCCGTCCACGGACCGGAGGTCGACATGAGCGGCATCGGCACTAGCGGTGTAACCGGCGCCCGTGCCCGCCAGGGTGAAGGTGGAGCCGAGTTGGAGCGTCTGGCCGCGTCTGGAGGAAGAGGGGCCAAGGTCTTGAGTAATCCAGTCGGCCGGGGCGATGGCGGAACCGTACACGAGGGAGACCTGATCGCTCACGGTGAACTGGCCGTCCGTGGCGCTGAGCTGGAGGATGTAGGTGCCCGGAGCGGAGAACGTGACGGCCGTTTCGGTCTGGCTGGGGGACTCGATCTGCGCGGTGCCGGGGCCAGCCACCTGACTCCATGTGAACGACAGGGGCTGCGGCAGGCCATCGTCGGTGACCGATGCCCGGAGAATTGCACCCTGTCCCTCCGGCAACCGGAACCCTGCCGCGGCGGGGCTGGTGATGAAAAGCGTGGGCGGCAGGTCGTTGTCGATGATCTGGATGCTGGCAAATGCGTTGGCGCCGATGTCGTAAGCGCCTGTGTTGAGCGAAGCCAGGACGAACTCAGTCGGTTCGGTCAGCAGATCGTCCACGGGCTGGATGGAGACGGTCTTGGCCGATTCGCCCGCGGCGAACGTAAGGGAGGTGAACGTGGCGGGGGAACTGGTGTAGTCTGTGCCGGAGGTTGCCGTCCCTGAAACCGCCAAGGAGACCGTGAGGGAGGCGGTGGTCGGTTCAGAACGGGTGACAAGGAACTGCCCCGTCTGGCCCGGGGTTTCAGAAGCGGTAGCCACCGGGGCGCTGATCTGGACTGTGCTGCGGTCGTCATCAGCAATCCGGACCGTGGCGCTGTTGGGTGAGCCAATCTGGTAGGCGGCGTTGGCTGTGACTGTGAGGGTGACGCTCTCTGTGCCTTCGTTGTTTGAGTCTTGGATCGGGCTGAGTGTCACCGTCACGGAAGGTTCGCCGGCGGGAATCGTGACCAAAGGCGGGATGGACGAGTAGTCCGTGGAGAACGAGGCGGTGCCGGACAGCGCAAAGCTCACGGTAAGCGCCTGAGCTATCGATCCCGTGCGCACCAGGGTGAAGGCGCCCGGGTCTCCGGACTCGCTGGCATCCGGGTCGGTGGCGGTGACCGTAAGGGTGGGGAACTCGTCGTCTTTGATCTGCAGCGAATGAGCGTTGAGGGTACCCAGTTGAACGCCGACAGGGTTCGACAGCGAGACCGCGACGGTCTCTGTGGATTCCGTCAGAAGATCCTGAAGCACCGGGATCTGGATTGCTTTGACGGTTTCACCAGGGGCAAATGAAAGGGATCCAGAAACGGCGGTGTAATCTGCGCCAGCGGTGGCCGAGCCATCGGCCGTGGCAAAATCTACGGTCACCGTGGAGGACATCGGGCGGGACAGGGTGACGAGCACGGAGGCTGCGGGATCGGTTTCCTGGAAGGTGCTGCCAGTGCTGGCAAAGGAAACAAAGGCGGTGGAAGCCGCCGAATCGTCGTCCACGATGGAGTAGGTGAACTGTTTGAAGGTCCCAAGGGCAGCTCCGGAAGGATTGCGGAGAACGACAACGAGGTTGTCGAGTGGTTCCAGAGCGTTGTCGTTCAGGATCTGGAGGGTGATGGGTTGGGTTTGTTCGCCCGGTTGAAAGGTGAGCGTGCCGGCTGGAAGCAGGAAATCGATGCCAGACCCCTGAGCCGTGGAGTTCGAGCTGTCGCGGACAATCAATTCAGGGCCGCTGTTGGCGGTGACGCCGACATACAGCATCCGGCCCCGGTACCCGCTGTCCTCCCGGAGCATGAGGCCCGCCCGTGCGCCCGATGCACCACCGGAGAGCGAGGTGAGTTTCGCCACGATCTGGAAATCGCCGGAAACCGGGGTGGCCGCGAAATGGCATTCGTCTTGGGAGGAGGAATTGATCCCCGCACCGGAACCGGTGACAGTGTAGGTGGGGGCTGTGAAGGAGACGCTTCCTTCCTCGTTCACAAAGCCGATGGTCCGTCCCTCGAGAGTCGGATTCGGCTGCGAGCTGATAGAAAGCTGTTCGAATGCTGCGGTGGCAATCAGGCCGTCGGACTGTGCGGAGACGGCGAGTCCTGCGAGCAGGTTGGGAGGGAATGGAAGAGACTGGGGTTTTCCGATGGGAGCCCAGGAAAGCCCGTCCCGGGAGACATCCGCGGTAAAGAGATTGCCCGTGCGCTGGATCCGGAGCCAGGCGGGCCGAGAGGTGAGGGTGAGGTTGGTGGGATTGGTTCCGTTGCTTCCTGCTGTGGACCGCACCAGAAGCTGGGCGGAGTTGGCCGGGGTGACAGCCGCCGTGACGTGCCGGGCATTCGCTGCGGATGTTTCACGAAACATCACGGCAGCCCGGGCCCCGGAATTGGAGTTGTCATGGGTCAGTATCCGGGCGGTCAGTGTGCAGTTGGCGGAGTTGGTGATGGGGAACCAGAGGTAGTGGAAGGCATCTGCGGTTCCGCCAATGTCCGCACCGGCTCCGGTGACCGTGTAAACACCCGAAGTGACCGAGCTGGAACCTGCGGCGCCCGGGGTGCCGATATCGGCGGAGGTGGATGCGCCCGTCGTGCCGCCCGCGGAAAGCCCGGTGACCGCGACGTTGTCGAACGTTGCAGTGGAAAGGGAGCCGGCGATTTTGGAGGAAACCGCGATGCCCGCGAGGTAGCTGGTGCTGGACATTGCGACGGTCTGTGCGGAACCGAGGGTGGTCCATGTCACGCCGTCCGCGGAATGCTGCACAGTAAAGGAGTTCGAAACGCGGTTGATCCGCAGCCAGTACGGCAACAAAGCGCCGCTGGTGGAGGTGGCGGCGCGTGTGCCCGAATCCACGAAATAATCCACGGTGACGGGTGTTGTGGCCGGCGTGGCCAGGGAAACCGGGATGCTGAGGGTGCCCACGGACTCCGGTCCTGAATCGCCGGATGCGAGGAATCCGACGGTCTGAGGGTTGGATTCGTCGTCCGCAATCAGGAGCACCGCGCTGGGGCCGCGGGAGTAAGCGCCTGGAGCGAGGTCGAGGGAAATGGTTTCGGTGCCTTCGACCAGCGTGTCGTTGGTGATCGCGACTGGGATGTCGGCTCCCGGCGACCCTGCGGGGATTGTGACCGAGCCCGAGAGTGCGGTGTAGTCGGTTCCGGCAGTGGCGGTGCCACTGGTGGTGTATTGGACCGTGAGCGCGCTGGCGGTGCTGCCTGTGCGGGCGACGTAAAACTTGAGCGGCGAGGCGGCGGTTCCCTCGGTGGCAGTTGAACTGCCGGAGGTCCCAACCTGTGCATCGACGTACACGGTGGGACGCTCATCGTCCCGCAGCCAGAGGGAGGCAAACGTGGTCGGTGCAAAGCTCGTGTAGGCGGCGCTGGGGGTGAGGGTCAGGGTGACCGATTCGAGTTCCTCGGCCTCCGTGTCGTTCACGGGAGTGATCACGATATCCTTGGTGACCGTGGCTCCGTTGTTGAGAGTCACCGTCGTGCCGGTCGCCGAGTTGCCAGTGCCGGTGACCGTGTAATCCGTCGTCAACAGCGCAGTGCCGCCGAGCGTGAATGCGACCGGCAGCGATCCCGTCCCTGTGCCGCCCCGGACCGTGATGCGAAACGTGCCATTGGTGGCAGGTTCGGAACCACTGGAGAGCGGGATCACGTCCACCGAGGGGAGTGTTCCCGGGGCATCGGCGATCGTCACCGTGGCGGAAATGGAAGAACCGAGAATGTAGTTGGTGCTTCCGGAGCCGAGGGAGAGCACCACCGATTCCGGTCCTTCGCCCAGAGTGTCGTACCGGGGCAGGATGGTGATGCTGGCCTGTGTTGCGCCCGCAGGGATCACGACGGAGCCCGGCAGCGCTTCGTAATCGGTGCCATGCAGCGCAGCGATCCCTGGGCTGGGCGGGCCGTAGACTGCATAAAACACCGTGAGCGGAAGGGTGATGTCCCCGGTACGCGTCACCACAAAGGTGCCGGTGTCCGCCACGGCGCCTGGCGCGGAGAGATCCACTTCCGTGGCCGCAGGGTCAGAGGCCACAACAGAAACCACCTGCAGATCGTCATCGATCAGGCTGGCAGAAACCGAGCTCGCAGCGGGTTCAGCCAGAAAGCTGGCTCCGGTCGCGATCGAGATCTTGACTGTTTCCAGTGGCTCCGAAGTTTGGTCGTTTACGGGCTGGATCGGGAGAATGGCCGAAGATGTGCCCGCGGGAATGAGCAGTGTGCCGGACAAAGGTTCATAGTCCGTTCCGGCGGTGGCGGTGCCAGAGACCGAATAGGTGACGGAGAGGGCGGCACTGGTCGGGCCAGTTCGTGAAAACGTGATCTGTGCCGGTGAACCGGAGTTTTCGACTGTGGTTTCGCGAGCGAGGGCGAGGGAGACTTTCGGGAGCGCGGAATCGTCATCTTGAATAACCACGGTGGCGGCAGACTGCGGGCCGACGAGGTAGCCGTTGCCCGGGCCGAGTTGGAGGATCACCGTTTCTGGCCCCTCCTGTGCAGTGTCCACGACCGGAGTGACCAGAACCTCCAGAGCGCTGGCGCCGGCTGGGATGGTGAAGGAGTTGAAGCCCTGGCTGGCGGTGACGGTATCTGGGACGAGCGTGTAATCCGTCGTTTTGGTGGCGGTACCCAGCGGGGCATTGACATTGACCGTGAGCGGCTGGGAGTTGTCTCCGGAACGGGTGAGGGTGAATTTCCCGGGAGTGACCGGAGCAAGTTCGCCTGCGGACGGGCCTGTGGGGGTGATTTCGACAACGGGAGTCGGGGCGGCCTCGAAGTTGGCTCCGGCTGCACTGGGACCAACGGGAATGGAGTTGTTGAACAGTTCGCTGAAGGAATAGCCGTAAAGGAGCGGGGTCAGCGTGTAGGTGTTGGCCGATAGGTTGGGGATGGTGAAATCTCCATCCGCGTCGGTAACCACTCCGTTGGCGCCGTTGGCGGTGACCACCACATCCTGGAGGCCCCGGCCCTGAAGCGTGACCCGGCCCGAGATGGTAAACCGGCCGTTTCCGTTGCCCACGGTGATCAGGCGGGTCCGCGTGGTGGTGCCCCCGCGCATGTCGCTCGCGGTGCAGCTCACCGCGTAAATTCCCGCGGCGGAAAACGTGCGGGTGATCACCGGGGAATTGCCGGAAACCAGTTTGACCGCGGAATCTCCAAAGTGCTGCCAGTAGTACGCGAGGGGATCCCCGTCCGGATCGGAGGCGGCGGCGGTGAGAGTGACCGTGGTGCCTACGGGAACCACCTCGGACGAGGCAGCCAAGGAAAGGGAGGGCGGCTGGTTCCCGGGAAACTGACCGAACTGCACCACCAGATCGGCGTACCGCGGGTTTTCGTTGACGGCAACGGTCGTGATGTGGATTCCGGCTTCCCGGTCGGAGAAGGTGTTGCCGAGGGCGATGGGTGCGTCCTCCTTGAGGAAGGGGGAGCCCGGGGTGCAGTCAATCCGCTGGAGGTTTCCGCCGGAACCGTTGGGGAACCGCCATCCGAGCAGGACCCCGTTTTTGACCCAGGGATTCGTGTCGAAAAGGGAGCGGACTTCCCCCCAGTAGGTGCGCTGGGCGTCCTTTACGATGGTGAACGCGTAGCGCTGTCCGGGCACCAGGGTGGCCTGGTCAAACGCGTGGAGCCGGTACTGGCCGGACTGGGAGATGGATTGGACAAAAGCGGGGGTCAGCCATTTGATCTGAGACTTGGCTTGGGAGTTGTAGTGGCCGGCCGGGAACGAGCCGGAGTTTCCCATGTTGTCGTAGGGATCTCCGTACTCCGAATTGGTGCCGGCTCCGATTGCGCTCGTTCCGGCTGTGTCCCAGAAGTTGGAATGGCCGAGTCCGAAGCAATGTCCGATTTCATGGGCCCACACGCCGGAGTTGTCGCTGCGCATCCAGACGCTGCTGCCGCCGCCCAGCCCGCCATAGGAGCCCGGGCCGCCGTTGTGCCGGACCACAATGCAGTCGTAGTCGTTCGAGTCGAACCCGAGCTTCCGGGCCTCCTCACGGGCATGGCTGTGCTCAAGACCTTCGCCATCGATGTCACCCCCGTTCGAGGTGTCCCGATTGATGTACCAGGCCTCGTTGTGCGGAAGTTTGATGGGGGGCGATACCGCACCCACCAGTGTGAGCCGGCCAAACGAGGATTTCGCGTAAAAATCCGCCACATCCCGCAGGACATTGTACAGGGCGGCCTCCGTGGACGGGACGCCGTTCTGGTCCGCGTAAGTTGTTGGAATGGCCAGGACCCGGATGGTTCCCAAGGCCGGCGTCGGAGCGGAGGGAAGCAGTCCGGTGAAGCCCGTAGCGCCCCCGGTCACCCCCTCGCCCATCAGCAGGGTCTGGTTGTACGGGTCAATGTGCATCTGGCCGCAGAGCTGGACCAGTTCCGTGGCCGTCTCCACCATCGGCGTCTGCTCGGTCACCGCCGCGCCCTGTGAAAGTTCCGCCGCCGGCGCTATTTCGCCAGAGATCGGGCAAACAGATACCACGGGTTTGTCCGCGGCTGGCACTTCCCCCACCTCCAGCGTCCGGGATGGCCGCTCGTTCACCGCCATGTCGCTTCCGACCGCCACGCCGTTCAAAGAGGCGCCCGGCACCCACCGCAGTTCCTGGGCACGCCGGCCGTACACACGCGCCGTGTAGGTCTTGCCGTCCTGAAACTGGACCTTCCGAATGGGGAGCCCGTCCGATTTCTGGCCCTGCTCCGGAACACCCTGGTAAACGCGAATCGTTCCCACATTGTTCACGCGCTTCTCCAAGACCTCCGTGACCGACTCCGGCAACGCTTGGCGGACCACCATCGGCACCGCTTCCTCAAGAGCCCGTTTCGGGTCACTGATGATCACCGAACGGAACGCCGGCAGACGGGCCTGAGCGAGGGCCACGCCCCGGGCCTCAAGCGGCTTCCGCTTTTCCGGAGGCGCCGCAAGGTATTCCGCCGCCCACTGGTAAAAGGCGGCACTCGGCGCGTCCTGAACTACCCCGGCCTGCCGGATGGCCGCGGCCTGACCGGCCGAAAACGGGCCGCGCACCGCCACGGATTTGGTGGAAAGATTGGGAGTGCGTGATGGCGCCGGAGGCGCCTCGACCTGAAGCGGCAGGGCTTGGGCCTTCGGTTGCATGGCCGCAGGCGGGCGCCCATCCTCCTGCGTCCTGTCTGCCGGGGACCGGTCATCGAACACAAACGTGGCGAGCCAGCCGACGCCGAGGGCGGCGGAGACGACGAGCAACGGGCGGACAAACCGGGAGGCGGTCATGATGGAAGGGGGGGGAATCCGCGGAATACCGCACTGCAGTCATGGAGCAGCGTTTTCCGTGCCGAGCCCCAACACTAGATCGATTCTTATAAATCCATCAATCAGGAAAACCGAACCGCGTTCCGCGCGCCTGATTGGAGTCGGCGTTCATCCGCCGGGAGCCAGCCCACCCGGGTCACGGCGCCGGGACCATGCCAGTGCTCGTCAGCCACTGGATGAAACCCGTCTGCCAAGCATCCCACATGGGCCCTTTGTACCCGTTTAATCCATGCCCGCCCGAAGGCAGCTCCAACAGCTGGGCTTCCACGCCGACAGCCTTCAAAGCCGTGTACAGGTTCCGGCTATTGGCAACCGTCACCACGCGGTCATCCACCGCATGCGCGAGAAAGGCGGGCGGCGTCTGGGCGTTGATCTGTTTTTCAGCGGAAAAACGCGCCCTGATTTCGGCCGAGGGCGCTTCGCCCAGCAGCCGCTGGCGGGACCCGGAATGCGCCTCGGACTCCATGCTGACGACCGGATAGATCAGGACTTGGAAATCCGGCCGGGAACTTGCGCGCTCCACTGGATCTGGCGCGGCTGGATCACCGGGCTCCCACTGGACACCGGCGGTGGATGCGAGGTGACCCCCTGCGGAAAACCCCATGATCCCGATCCGGTCTGCCTTGAGGCTCCAGACGGCGGCATGGGCGCGCACGGTGCGCAGAGCCCGCCGGGCATCCAGAAGGGGCACCTCGCAACGTCCGGCGGGCAGCCGGTACTCGAGCACCGCACCGGTGATTCCGTGCCCGTTCAACCACTTGGCAATCCCGTGCCCCTCCGCCTCGCGAACCAGTCCTCCGTAGCCGCCGCCGGGACAGATCACCACGGCCGTTCCGTTCGGAGTTTGAGGCCGGTGCACGGTCAAGATGGCATCTGCCTCCTCGAATTTTCCGCTGCCGACCGGGGCTTTTCCGGACCAGAGCAGGAGTTTTTCAGGTTCTGCGGCTGTCAGGACAAGCGCAGGGAGGAGAACGAAACAAAGGAAAACAAACCTTTTCATAAGGGGTGAAAAGCGGCGGGCGATTCCGTTTCAGGACTGGACTCAGCGTTGGGCCGCCGGGCTGGAAGCGGGACCGGCCACCGGCGGCCCGGAACGCTCGGCACTCTCACGCATCGCTTTCAAAAGCCGCCGGTATTCCCGGTTGAACACGCCCACCCGCCGGGAAACATCCTGGGAGGAGTCCTCGCCCCGGACCGAGAACGGCAGAATGTCCACCCGGTATTTTTTTTCGCCCACGGGCCGGAACATGACCAAAACCCGCTCCTGGGAGGGGCTTTCGTTCCAGTTGCCGTACATGACCTCGTCGACCGGCCTGGACCGGCGCTGAAAGGTGATGGAATCCGCGTTTTGACCGACCCAGCCGAACCCGGCGGCGGTGAAGGCGGTTCGGGCAGCGTCAGTGACCTCCTCTGGCGTGGCTGCCGGCAGGACCGTGCTGGCCGCCGGATACTCCGAGTTGTACAGGGCGCATCCGGAAAAAGCAGCCAACCCGGATGCGGCAAGGCCGACGGTGAAGAGAAGGGAACGGAAACTTTTCATGGGTTAGGAAAAACGCCGCGGGAAGCGAGTCTGGGCACCAGATCCTCCATGGGCATGCCGATGACATTGGTTCTCAGCCCGGAGATGGCGGCAATGAGTTCTGTGGACTCCTCCTGCGCTGCATAGGCGCCGGCCTTGTCGAGCGGCTGGATCCGGTCGAGGTAGCGGCGCCGGGCCCCGGCATCGAGGGAATGGAAGGTGACGGTTGAAACGGAGGCAAAGGAGTCCTCCCAGCCGGCGGTTTCCGAGCGGAGGACGACGCCGGAAAAAACCTGGTGAGACCGTCCGTTGAGCCGTTCCAACATCCGCTCTGCCTCCGGCATGTCGCAGGGCTTGCCCAGGACATGGCCATCAAAGGCCACCAGCGTGTCGACGCCCAACACCACGGCATCCGGGCGCTGCGCGGACACGGCCCGGGATTTGAGGCGCGCATTGAGCAGCACAATCTCGGCGGGATCCATGCCACGCGGCGCCACCTCCTCCACCTCGGCTGGAACCGCTTCGAAATCGAAACGCCACTCCGAAAGCAGATCGCGGCGTCTGGGCGAGCTTGAAGCCAGGATGAGGACGGGCCTGTTCACGGATTTGGAACTGCAGCCTCTTCCCGGTACTCTTTCGGCACTTGGAAAAGCTGGGCTGGGATCGGCTCCTCGCTGGCTGAAACAAACTCGAGCACGGCCTTGATCTTTTCGAACTGGAGTTCCGTCTTCAGAACCAATCCCGGAAAATCCTTGGGCGAGGGCAGCCCCACCCCGCCCGCGAGCAGCGCACCCGCAGCCGAGACTGGCTCCAGCGCGCCGCGCACCTTGTCCGCCATGGGATGCCGGGTAGCCACCCAGTACTTCGCCGAAATTTTACCATGCGAAGCCGTGTAGATCTCGCATTCATGCTCGCCGAGGGTCTCCTTCGTCCCCGTGACCACGGGTTTCAAATCCCCACCCGAAGCGGGTTCTGCGGCAGGCAGGTTGCTTCGGAGCCTGTCGGAGTCCAGACGTCCGCGGACAAAGACGCGGCGGGCATGGAGCAGGGTCAGCACTTCGCCGGAACCGGCATCGGCAATCGAGCTCACCTGCCCGGCAAAGTCGGTCCGGACACTGTTGCCCTTGAACTTCAGGGTTACCGTGCCGTTCTGCATGTCGCCGGACATTTTTTGCACCAGCACCAAATCCGCGTGGAGCGCAGGCGCGGCTCCCGCCAGAATGGCCAGAATGATCCCGCCAACAGCCGCAAGGCCGGCGGAAAAACGGAACAGCGAAGGTGAGCTCTGCCTCACGCGGTGTGGTTGCAGACCAAGTCCCGGCTGGGGACGATGTTCCAGCGGGCGGCAGCCCCCTCAAGGTCGGGGGTCAACCCCCACCGGTCTGGCATCGGTTCGCCAGCATGCCCCGGGTTCCCCCCTTTCAACTCCATGCACCCCTTGTTGTTCCCGATCTGCTCGATCTGCAGGAGTTCCTCTTCGGTAAACCGGATTTCAGGCAGCTGGGCCAGTTCCCGGATCTTGTCCTCGATCGGTTTTGCGCCGGGACAGGCCTCCTGGATCATGGTGGGCGCCACGCTCAAAACGTTGGGATGCGAGAGGTTCCAGATGCACGCCAGTTGCAGCGGGGTAAGGGCGCGGCCTTGGACTGCAGCCCGCATTTTCTCCATCTTCTGGTTGCCCGCCTCCACCCAGCCTTTTGGACGGAAGGTCCGGTGATCGTACTTGGGAAACTCGTGGCCGGGCTTCACGTCGTCATGGAAAATCCCGCCGTGATCGACCACGCGCGTCAGGATTTTGACGCCGTGCTTTTGTGCCGCCGGAAGGACGAGGGAACCGGGCCACGGCTCCATGGGACTGAGGATGATCATCGCCCAGTCGATCAGCGCGCCAAACCGTTCAAAGTTGAGGATCATGTCCAGACTGAAGCCGTTGGCCGGTCCAGGGGCGACTCCGAGCAGCTGGGTCATTTTCTCGGAGCGCAACTGTTCAAGGCCGTTCCAGACGGCGTCGCTGGTAAACCCGGTGGAATCCGGGTTGTGCAGCATCAGGCAGTCAAAATGGTCCGTGCGGGTCCGCTCGAGCATCTTTTCCGTGGCCATCTTCAGATAGCCGCCGTATTCGGAGGGCTTTCGAAGCCGCGGGTCGGTGAACCGCGGGTACCCCTTGGAACCATCACGGGTACCCGTGTAGAAGTCGTGTCCGAGGATCCCGACCAGACAGTAGGAATCCCGGGGAACGCCCTCCAAGGCGCGCCCCAGCATTTCGTCAGCCGCCCCGTTTCCGTAGACGTCTGAGGTCACAAAAGTTCGGATCCCGGACTCGTAGGCGAGCCGGATTGCGCCGAGAAAGCGTTCGTCCGGGAGGGGTTCTCCAAAGTGCATGAAGCGCCCGCCGCTCCATGTGCCGTAGGCTGTGCGTGTGAGTTCCATATCTGTGTGCTGTGCGTGAAAAATCCGGCTCCGTCTTAGAGGGGTTCCTTGGTCAGGTAATCAGCGATTGTCGAACGCGCCTCGAATGCCTTGCCGGAAAAATTGGCCAACGTGACCAGCACGGCCCGGTTCGCATTTGGATCTGAGGAAGGAGCCGTCAGGAGCTTGTGTGCGGCCTCGCCGTATCCCCGGAGGATTTCGACGTAAAACTTGAGCCGGGGATCCACCCGGGACTCGGCCCGTTCCAGCGTTTCAAGTTCCGTCTTCAACTTGTCGGGTTCCAGCTTGGTCACGAGGGTCTGGGTCTGGAAATTCAATCCCTGCCGGATGGTGGGAGAGATCCGGTCCAGCGTGTCCACGGAACTGCGGAGGCTGAAATGGGTGTAGCGTCCCACGGCGCGCCCGAGAAGCAGGCGGGCAGTCATGTGGTTGGGGCAGTTTTCAAGCACCGTCCTGAGATCCTCCCGCAAATCGCTGTCCCCCTTCAAAATTTCCTCCGCCTTGTCGCCTGCTTCTCCGAGAACCTTTTGAGTCTTGGAGAAGACCTCCAGCCCCTTGACCACCCCCTCGTCCATCTTCACGGAAGCCATCGAGAGGATCTCCTCGAAATTTTTGAACGCCAGCATCTGGACCCGGCCAGCCCCAGCAAGACCCTCGTTCACCAGACAGTCCGCACCTTCCGTCACATTCTTTTCCGGCATCAAGATTCGGGACGCGTTGCTCCGGGAGGCCGTGGTCAGGCGCATCAGTGCGCTGGTTGCGCCTTGGATCTTGCCGGAAGTCTGCAACCCGCCCACCACCGAGCAGGAGGGGTCGGCCTCCCAGCCTTCGATCATGGAATCCAAAAGAACCGCCGTTGCCAGCGCGGCGGCCCCCACGTCATCCGGCGCGATCATCGGCTGCGCCGTGATCTCCACGCGGTGTCCTGCAGGCCAGCGGCCACGAATGTCGGTCAGAATCTGTTTCACGGCGTTGAGGACCGCCACGCCCGGCTGACCCATGCTGGGCGAAAACGAGAGCTGCACCGGGGACCCGGCCGATGTCGGCGTTGCCGTCGCCGTGATCGCCACGTTCGCCAGCACATTGAACCCGGCCTCCCCCTGAATATAGAGCGGCGACCCCACCTGCGCCTTCATCAGCTTCAAAACCGGGGCCGGCCCCGTCTCCACCGGCTTCGGCGGCTCCTTCGCCGCCTCCTTCTGCGATGCCTTTGGAGTGGGCTTCGGAGTCGGGGTTGCCTTGGCCGGTTTCGCCCCCTGCCTGTCCACCACACTCACGGTGCCTCCGGCCCCCATGGACCGGCCTGGGCACACCATGCAAAGCCATCCGAGAAAAAGAATCAGAGAAGTGGTTTTCATGCGTCTACAAGTTCGAATCCCGGTGGGGAGGCGGAGGTTAGGCAAAATCCCGTCCCCAAACAAGCCCCGGCGCGGCAGTGAAGAAAGGACCAGCAGGACAGGACCTATTCCAGCCGAAGCTGGAACCGCGGATTCTGGGAGAGGAAACGGACCGGATTTCCGTACACCAGCCCCTCAATGGCCGACTCCCGGTGTCCGCGCCGGCGCATTTCGAGGACGGTTTTCGGGATGGAGAGTGGATCGCTCCGGCCCCAGTCGCAGGCGCTGTTCAACCAGAGGTTCTGGCGGCTGTACTGTTCGTACATGTCAATGGCACGCGCCGGCGTTGTTTTGGATTCCGGATAGAGCGTGATTCCCGCCCAATGCCCCCGGTCCAAGACCAACCCCAAGGTGTGCTCCTCGCAGTGGTCAATGATCACGCGGTCCGCCACAAGCCGGCCGTCCGCACGGATCGCATCCAGAATCAGGCGCGTCCCCTTGAGTTTGTCCTCGAGGTGGGGCGTATGCACCAGAACCAGCTGTCCGTGCTGCGCGGCCACGTCGATGTGTCTCTCCAAAATCCGAAGCTCGTTTCGGGTGTTCTTGTTCAACCCGATCTCCCCGATCCCCAGCACGTTCGGGCACCCCAAAAAATCCGGGATGATCGAAAGCACCTCCTCCGCCAGCACCATGTCTTCGCTCTCCTTGGGGTTGATGCAGAGCCAACTGTAATGCGGCAGCCCAAACCGCGCCGCACGCCGCGGCTCGTAGTCGGTCAGCTGACAGAAATAATCCCGGAACCCCTCCACGCTGCCACGGTCGAATCCGGCCCAGAACGCCGGTTCGCACACGGCGGCGCATCCGGCATAGACCATGGCCTCGTAGTCGTCGGTGGTCCGGCTCACCATGTGGCCGTGCGGCTCGATATATCGCATAGTGCCAAAAAAAATCGCTGTTGCGCTTCCGGAAGCCGGTCCGGCTACCGGCCTTCCTCCGTACCCGGGCCCGGCCATGCGCCGCACGCCCCCTTGCCCGGCGCCTTGGCAATCGGTTCCGTGGTCGGGTCACTGAGGGAAAGGAGAACGCCCTTTGCCCGTTCCTGGTCTGCGGACTGCATCCACTCCAAGGCTTTGCGGAACTCACCCGCCCTGAAATCCGGCTGTCCCTCCGCCCTGTCCAACCGGTCAAGGAACGCCGCGATGTCGATAAGCTTGGACCGGGCGTCCATAAAATAGAGGTCCAACACCTGCTGCTTTGTCATGGGACTGTGTTTTGGGGAGAACCACCGGCCCGAAGCCGGTTGAGCTGCATCTGGAAAAAGCGGCCCGGCGCATCCGCGCCGGGCCGCCTCAAAGTGTTCAAGTCAGAAACAGGACAGACCCGTTCTCTGGCTCACTTGTCGTCGTCGGCGTGGAAATCCTTGTGGCCCTTTTCTTTCTGCTCGGAGAGCTTCTCGAAAACGGCCTTCGCGTCGTCGAACTTGTCCGCCTTCAACGCGGTTTCGATGGTTGCGAACGACTGGGCAACGCTGTCCATCTGCTCCTTGTACTTGGCGAGGAAAGCGGGTTTTTCAGCCGCAGGCACCTTCGGGGTGTAGGACGGCTCGAGCTTTTTGCAGTCCTCGATGGAAGCCTTGATCTTGCCGATCAGTTCGAGGTTCTCTGCCTTCTTGGCGGGATCCGCGACCTGCTTCTTCAGGGTCCGCATGGATTTGTTCATGCCGGACATGGCTTTCCCGAGGGGGGTGTCTTCGGCGGAAGCCACTTGCACCCCAAGGGCGAGGATTGCGAGGAACGTAAACAGTTTTTTCATTCTGGTGATGGGTTCTAGGTTTCGGGGCCAACCCACACGGGGCTTTCCCACACCCCATAGACGCCACGCGGCCCGCTTTAAGTCAAAATTTCTTTGCGGTTCCGCGCCTCATTCCCCGCGCAACCCCCTCCCGTCCACCCCCCGCAACCCCGCCCAAACCGCCCCCCAGACCCAGCCGCCCCCGGCCAGACACATCCCCAGAACCAGAACCGCCAAACCCACCCCAGGAACTCCCGTCCCCCGCTCCCAGAACGACGGCCAGACCGCCAGAAGCGCGCTGCCCGCACCTGCCCCCACCCCCATCCCGAGCAGACACACATGCTCCAACAGCGCCAACCGCCTCAGAACCCGGGGCCGGAACCCGATTGCCCACAACAGGGAAAACTCGGCGCGCCTTTCCAAAAGGTTCCGTGCCACCACGACCGCAAGGCCCACGCTGGCCAAAATCATCCCCAACCCGCCCAGCACCTGAAATATCTGGAGGTAGGTATTTTCCACCGCCTGAAATTCCGCCAACCGCCTCGCCGCCCCGAGCACCTCCAGCCCCCGGTCCTCCAGCGCGCGTGACAACTCGCCGCGCACCCGGTCCTCCTGGCCTTCTGGACAATCCACCAGAAAATACCGGTACCCGCCATTCTCTGGAAACCGCTCCACAAACGCCTGCTCAGAAACCACGAGGCTTCCCTGCAAAAGCGAGCCTTTCACCGTCCCAACCACGCGCACCGAGGTCCCATCACCCAACCGGATCAGGTCCCCCACCGCCTTCTGCAACGCCCATTTCAATGTCGCCTCGTCCACCAGCGCACGGACCGCGCCGTCCGGTTCACGCCCCTCCAACACCCCCCAACCGCCCTCCGCGCGCACCACAAACGCCCCGCGCCCCGCCAGATCCGAAGGACGCACCCCCAGAATCCGAGGCTCCAGTGCCCGGTTCAGATTCAAACAACTCGCATCGTCTCCGTCCCGGACCCGCATGGGGACCACCGAGGTGCCCTCCGGCAATGCCCCGTCCAACCCCAAGGCCTCGCGCCCGCGCTCCGTATTCAAATCCTCGTAAACTGGGGCCGATGCCTCGCCCACCAGCGCAAACCCGCCCGTCCCGGTGTCCCTCCGCCGGCCCGCCTCCACCGGGCGCTGCCGGAAACTGTCCACCGCAACCACCATGAAAATCCCGGAGGCAAGCACCGTCACGGCCGCCAAGCTCCGCCCAGACCGGCGCCCCGTGTTCCGCCGCGCCATGCCGGCCAGGGTCCGCAGCCCTCCGGCCCTGCTCCCGTCCCCACCGCCATCCCGCCGAAGCCAGATCCGGCAGACCATCAGACTGGCCGCGAGCAGAAGTGCACCGGCGCCAAAAAACCCGGCCGGACCGGGTGCAGCCACCGCCACCAGAATCGCCGCGATCCCGAACACTCCAACTGCCACCCAGGACTTTGGCTGGGGCCGCTGAACCACCTTTGCGTCTCCCGAAGCGGACCCGGAAAGCAGCGCCAGCGCCTGCTGCCTGAACAGGCGGCGGCCGGCCCAGAGCATGGCACAGACGGCCACAGCCAGCGAGGCCGCGATACCGCCGCCCAGCGCAATCCAATCCCATTCAAAAACGAACCGGACAGTCCCCACGGCACCCCTCCAAACGGTTTCCAAGGCGCGCAACACGCCGCGGGTGTAGCCCACTGCAGCGCAACCGCCCGCGAGCGCGCCCAGAAGCGCCACGGTACTGCCCTCCGTCAGAAACAAACGCCGGACCGCCGCGGGTTTCCACCCCAGCGCCAGAAGAACACCGGCCTCCGCCTGCCGTTGTTCCACCGAGAATGCAAACAGCAGACCCGTCAGCACCGCTGCCGCAAGAATCAGGAAGAAGGAGAAACTCACAAACAACTCTCCAAAATCCACCGGCGCACGCGTAGCCGCCAGCGCCTGCTCGCGCAACCCCACAAAACGGGCTCCGGCGGTCTCGGGCGCAATCCCAGAACGAATCCTGTCCTCCAACGCACTCCGGTCCGTGCCCGGAGGATACCGAACCGCAGTCAGATTGCCCCAGCGGTTTCCCCACATCGCCTGGCCCACCATGATGTTCACAAACGCCTTCGGGGTGCCCCGTTTTTCGGCCCAGTACGCCTCATCCTTGTCCCGGAACCGGGTGACATCCATGTCGAACCCAGGCTTCCAGTCGCGGCAGTTTTTCTGGTCTGACAACCCCGGAAAATCAGCCATCCAGGACCCGTTCAGATTCGGGTCGTCCATGGGCACCACGGCGAGCACCTTAAACTCCCGAGTCTTTTCCTCAAGCCGCCGGCGTTCACCCATCACAAAGTACCTCAGCGACACCGTGTCGCCCGACTTCACCCCGAGATCCTCGGCCAGCCAGCCGTTCACCGCAATCTCGTCATCAGCAAGTTCTGCTGGCAGAAAGCCGCTGCCCGCCGCATCCACGGCAGTCACAAGGCTGTAAGGAGTCGACCGCGCACCCGCGGAGATCTCGTTCACCAGATAGGTCAACGCGTCCACGCCACGCGGCATCCGTTTCTGGTCGGGTTCCCGGAGAAAGACCCGGGGCGTCCGAACCTCCAGCCCGCCCGGAGCCGGGAGGTCCCGCAACTCCAGCCCAGAATCTTGCAGCTGCCAACAGGGTTTCACCGCCGCCTCAAGTTCCTCAACCGTCCGGCCGGCAGCCAGCAACAGATTGATCCGACCCGCCATGCCAAGCTTCTCCTGCAGCACACGCAACGGCACAAAGAAATTGGCCGGCGGCACCTGCGCCGCCTGGAGTCCGAACCTGCCTCCCGCCGAATCCGGCACCACCCGGCTCACAGAAAGCCGGAGCGCCACAATCTGGCTCTCCTCCCCAGACAACGGGGCGTCCCGGGAAAACACCGCGGGTTTTTCGACCCGGAGAATCACGGTGTCGCCCGGCGCCACGCCGAGCTGCTGGGCCGCGCGTTCGTTCAACGCCACGCCGGAATCCGCATCAGAATCGGCACCAGTCATCGGTCTGGATGCGGAGCCGCCATTCAACGCCCAGAAACGGCCGTCCACCCCGAGGAGCTGCGCTCCGTTGATCCTGCCGCGCCCGTCAGCCCGACCCGCGCTTGCTCTCAAGACCAGCACCGGCGCTGTTTCGCCTCCGGCCTCCGAGGCGAGTGCCTCCCGGAAAAACTGTTCACCGCCCACCAGCGCCGCATCTGAACGCCCCACTCTTTCCAGCGCCTGTTTTCGGAGCGTCGCCCGGACCGAGCTGCCCACCAGGAGCGATCCCGCAAGCACCATCGAGGCCACTGCCGTTCCCAGCAGCACGCCCAAATGGGTCCGCCAAAAATGACGGAGCCCGCGAAAAACCAGGGTCCACGGGCTCATGCGTCTCCCGGGATCCGAGTTTCAACAAGGCGCCCGTCCACGATCTCGAACACGCGCTGCATTCTGCGGGCCACCTCCGGGGCATGCGTGACAACAACCAACCCAAGTCCCTCTGTGCGGTTCAGTTCCAGAAGCAAGTCCACCAGTCCAGTCGCGGTCCGGCGGTCGAGAGCACCGGTGGGCTCATCGGCCAAAAGGAGACGCGGCCGGTTGATCAACGCGCGGGCCACAGCCGCCCTCTGGCGTTCGCCACCCGACAGCGCGCCGGGCCGGTGCGCACGCCGGTGCCCAAGCCCCACGGCCTCCAGCAAACGTGCCGCCCGTTTTTCCACCTCATCCGTCACGCGGCCCGGCGCGGCAAGCGCAGGCACAAGCACGTTCTCCCAAACACTGCACTGCGGCAAAAGATGGTGCAGCTGAAACACAAAACCCACCGTACCATTCCGATAGGCCGCCAGCGCATCCGGATCCAGTGCTGTCAAATCCGTTCCGGACACCCGGATCCGACCTGAGTCAGGACGCTCCAGCGCACCCACCAGATTTAACAACGTGCTCTTTCCCGAACCGGAAGGCCCAAGAATCGCCACGCTCTCACCCGCATCCAGCAACAAATCCGCGCCTTCCAAAACCCGGACACGATCCCCCTCCGCAGCCGGAAAACCTTTGGTCACCTTTTCAACTTCTAGCAGCATCGTTTTCTTTCTATTTCGCCCCCTCTGATTTCAACCAGCGGCGCGCCTTCATTTCAAACCTTGGCAGCGTTCCTTCCGGAACGCCGCGGACCGGTATCCGGAGGGAAAATGCGGATTCCAACGCACGCTCAAGGGCACGCAGGGCATCGGTGCTACAGGACTCCACCTCCACCTCCACCTCCCGCATATTCCCCCGGAACCCAAGGTGTACCCGGTACTCCAAAATACCCGGCACGGACCGGACCACGGACTCCACCGCACCCGGGTAGAGGTTGACCCCGCGCACCACCACCATGTCATCTGCGCGCCCGAGAATGCCGCCGTCCAGCCGGCACCCCTTGGCATCCCAGTGCGCACGGACCAGGTCGCCTGTCCGGTACCTGAGCAGCGGGGTGTCCTCGCGTCCGAGCGGAGTGAGCACCAGTTCCCCAAGATTGCCTTCCGGCACAGGCGTATTTCCGCCGGGTTCCAGGACCTCCACCCAGTACCGGCCCGGGATCACGCGCTGGACACCCGGCTCCTGCGGATCTTCGAATGTCACGGGCCCGACTTCGGTCATCCCGTAATGATCCAGCACCTGAGCCCCGTTCCAGCCCGCATGTAGCCGGGCACGGACCTCGGGAAGACTGCCCCCGGGCTCGCCAGCGACCAGAATCTTCCGAACGCACCCGGTATCGATCCCCTCGGCGCGTGCCACGTCCGCCAGATGCAGCGCGTAGGTGGGCGTGCAAAGCAGCACGGAAGCCTTTTGCCGGACCATGGCACGCAGCCGGGCCGCGCTCCCAAGTCCACCTCCCGGGACACACAGACATCCCGCCCTCTGCGCAGCATCGAATGCTGTCCAGAACCCCAGAAACGGGCCAAACGAGAACGCAAAATAAATGGTGTCCCCCGGGCCGACTCCGGCCGCCCGGTAAATGCGGGCCCAGTTGCCGAGCAGCCATTCCCAGCTCGGGGCCGTGTCCAAAAAAACAAGGGGCTGTCCGCTCGTGCCGCTGGTCTGGCAGAACCGCGTGTACTCGGAGGGCGGCGCTGTCCGGTTACTGCCATACGGAGGGTACGCCTCCTGGTCGGCCGCCAGTTCCGCCTTGGTGGTGATCGGCAGCACACGCGCTGCCTCCTCCAGACTCCGGAAATCCAAGAGGCCACGTGCTGCGAGATCCGCCAGACGCCGTGTCTGGAAGGGATTCTTCGGAATCACCGCGCTCAGGAGTGCGCGCACCGCATCAAGGGTGCGCGCCTCCTGCGTTGGCCGATCGGTCTCCAAGACCTCAGGGGTTTAGGCTTTCTTTTCGATCGCCGCAGGCTTTGCGGGCGGCGCACCGGCTGCGGGTTTGTACTTGGTCACCAGCGCACCGCCGGTAGCCGCCAAAACCAGCCCAAGCCAGAACTGCCATGGAACCGCCGACATCCCGCCCTGCGGCGGATGCGCGGCCATCGACACAAAGGCATTCACGATGGGTGCACCGGCAAAGATGATGCTCATGATGACAGGCACGTACACCGGGACGGGCTTGGGTGCGGCGCCGAATGCGAGAAGCACGCCGAACGCGCCCACGGCGCCCACAATTCCGGCCACCAGCGACCACCAGAAGCCTTTTGCCGGGAAGTTCCAACTCGCGCCCCCCATCTTCAGCATCGCAAGCGGCGCAAGCACGGCCACAAGGAAATACGCGACCCCGACAAAGAGGAATGCTTTGTACCGGCCATGCACCGGGTCGCCCATGTTCGTCTGGCCATTGTGCAAAAACACCCCGTAAACGCCCCAGCTCACCACCGTGAGAAAGGCAAAAAGGAGCCAGGTCATCGAATTTTGTGTCGCAGCAGGTTGCATCGTGTTTTTTCAGGGTTCAGGTTGGGTTTCCGCTCGGACCCGGCACAGCCACCTGACGGCCGGATCTTTCACGCAAATTTTTGAGGCTCAAACTCTCCAAAAGCTCGGCAGGCGCCGCTTCCAGACTCGCACGCACACCTTCCGGGATCGCCACCGGCTCCAGTTTCCCTGTCGCGCGGTCGACCCGGGCACAAACCGCCACAATCATCCCACGCGCCACTTCCTCCCCGTCCGACACTTTCCGGAAATAAAACTGGTACCGGACCGAACGGGTTCGGACCTCGGCCACCAGAAGGTGGATCTCGACCTCGTCCTCAAAGCGCAGCGGCTTCAGGTATTCGCACCCGGTCTTTACCCGCGGCCACCCCGTTGCACCCTCCAGTTCCGAACCGTGAATCGAAAAACCCAGGGACCGGAAAAAGGCATGCTCGGTCGACTCCATCATCCGGAAGAAATTCGCGAAGTGGACGATCCCGGCCATGTCGGTTTCGGCGAACTCGACCCGCCTCACCATTTTGTACTCGTACGCCATTTTTCTGAACCTAGGACCTGCCTCCGTGCAGGTCGATCATTTCACGAGTCAGATCCAGGCAGGCTGATGCCAGATGCTCCATGCCGTACTTTGCAAACACCGCGTCACGTCCCGCCGCACCAAGCCTGCGGGCTTCTGCGCGGTCCAGCAGCAGTTCCTCGAGCGCGACTGCCAACGACTCCGCGTTGCCCGCCTCGAACAACCGCCCACCCCCAGTCGCCTCCACCACCTCCGGAAAGGCTGCGTGCCTCGGCTGAACCACCGGCACGCCCGCCGCCAGCGCCTCCAGTACGTACAATCCAAACGCCTCGCTGTAAACCGCCGGAACCGAAAACACGGTCAGCCCCATCAAAAACTCCACTTTTTCTTCCCGCCCCAAATTCGGCAGAAACTCAGCGCCCCCCCCGTATCCCGATTCCTCCAACCGCTTCCGGAGCGACTCTACATAAACCGCATCGCGATCCGTCATGGCCCCGGCACAACGCAACCTCACTCCGGGCACGCGTCCACGCTTTTTGAGGATCATGAAGGCATCCACCAGCAACCCGAGTCCCTTACCTTCCACCAACCGGGCGAGATACCCCACCGTGGGTGGTTCCTGCGCAGGAACACTGCGGGAGGCGTAATCCTCAAGCGCGATACCATTGGGAACTACCCGGATCTGGTTTTGCCGGAGCCCGAGGCGCGTCCGCATGAGTTCCGCGAAATACCGGCTTGGAGCGACCAGACATGGAATGTCCGACACCTGCCGTGCAAGCATCTCCCAGCACCGGTCGCGCCAAGGGGGGGCCAGATGGTCCAGAAAATCGTCCTCACCCTGCAGCGAACAGAGTACCGGCACCCCCAGCGCTTCACGGATCGGTGCGGCGAGCCCGGCCAGTAATGCGGTCGAAAGCCATACCGCATCCGGCTTTCCGTCCGCGCGCATCCAGTCGATCAGCTTGTCCAGCTCACGGGCCTGATTGCCGGCACGCCCCTGCAGCATCGAATAGGTGAGTTCTCCCACCAGCGTGCCGCCAGTCATCCCGCCCAACCTTCCCGCCCAGCGAAGCAACGCGGGATGATTCAAAATCCGGTCCACCCATTCGGGCGCGGTTCGGAACCAAGCCAGCTTCTGCTGGAGGTAAACCGCAACCCCGCCAAAAAAAACGTCAGTCCCGGACTGCACCGGTTCTTCATCGAGCGTCAGCGGCAGGTACATTGGGAGCATCACCGCGTCATGCCCCATCTGGATCCAGCGCCGGGCAAGTGCGTTGTCCCGCATGCACACTCCGCAGTAATAACTCCCGGTCCCGGGCGTCAGCAGGACCAGTTTCATTTCCGAACGGCTCCCCCGGTTCCGCGCAGATCGTAACAGACCAGACGCGGCTTCGTTCCCCGCGTGCCAGGCGCATTCTGGCTCACGTACAGCAGGCCACGGCTCAATGCCGGCAATGCCCAGGTTTCCGGCGCAGAAAACAGTTCCGTCTCCGACAACACCCGGACACCGGTTCCCGAAAGGTCCAGCCACCCGAGGCGCCCGGTCTCGCCCAAGCACAAATACGCGCCATCCACCCCCAGGAGCGTTCCCCTCTGGAACCTGCCGCCGAGGTCGTCCCGCCAGCGGACCCGACCCGTTCCAGATTCCAGACACACCAGCTCAGCCAGACGCTGGCTCTGTCCATCAAACCCGAACACCCAACTGCCCGAAACCACGGGTGTCATGAGGTAAAAACCCGTTTCTGGCGCCGCCCACGCCTTCTCCAGAACGGCTCCAGAAGGTGCTCCCTGCCCCGGAAGAAACCGCGCCGCAACCGTCCCCGCCCCGTACGCCTCACTGACCATCACCATGTCTTTTCCCAAAACCACCGGTGCACTGACATTCACCGACTCGGCAATCCGCGCCCGGTGGGCGATGCTGCCCAGCAGAGTCCCGGAATCCAGCTCCACACAAAGCAGCCCGCCGGTTGCCGGACGACTCTCACCGCCCGCAAACACAAGAACACACCGTTTTCCTCCCGATGTGAATGGGACAGGCGACGAATAACTCGCCCCCCATGGATGCCGGACCCGCCACACGTCGCGGCCCGTCTCAGGATCCAGCGCAATCACGGAGTCCCCGGTGCGGGTCTCCGCTTGGAAAACCAGCCGACCGTCTGCCACCAACGGCGTGGATCCATGTCCAAAAAAGTTGGGGACAAGACCCTCTTCCTTCTCAAAATCCCGGGTCCAAACGGCGGCCCCCGTCTCAAGATCAATCCCACGCACCCGACCTGTGATCCCGTTCACATACACCCGGTTCCCAGCCACCACAGGATTCGTACGCGGCCCGTTCCCGGACCCGTACCGGTCCCGATAAGGGGCATGGTCGGTATTGCGCCAGATGCGTTTCCCTGTCTCGGCGTCCAGGCAATCCAGAACCTCGTCGTCACCGATCCGGTGGAACAGGAAGACCCGGCCGCGAACCACCGCCGGACTCGTGTGCCCCTCGCCCTTCGGATACTCCCAAACCATGCGCGGTCCACTCCCTGAAAAGTCACGCTGCAGGCCGGTCTCGGGAGATGTGGCGTTATCGGACGGTCCGAGGTACCGGGGCCAGTCGGCAGTTCTGACATTCTCCGCCAGAGGCTTGGGCGCTGCATGGAACCGCGCCTCGGTTTCCTCCGCGTGCGTGTCCATGACGCTCACACACGCGGCGAGCAGCACGGCCCGGAGGGCATGAGCTGCGCACCACGCCACCGGTCCGGCAGGCGCGCAGATCTCATCCAACCCTTCCTGTGTGCGGTTCCCCATGTTTCACGGCCTCAGCAGTTCGACGATCCGAGCCAGTTCCACACCGCCCTCCCCCAACAGCACATTGCATCGCCCATAAAAGCAGGGCGCTTCCGGGGTGCCAAACAACTCCCGCATCACGCTGTCTGCGCCGAGCCGGATAAATGCGCGAGGCTCGCTCCAGTAGCGGAACCCGGACCGGTTCAACAGACCGCCCAGAGGTTCACGGGCTTCCACAATCTCGTTTCTCAACGTATCCCCGAATGCGTCCAACCGGATTTCAATGGCACCGTATTCCACCGGCAACCGGGCCGGGCCAGCCAGCAGCACCACCTCCCGCAAATACCGGTCCGGACTGGTTTCACAGCGCAGGACCCGGAGCCCCATCGGTGCGCCGAAATGGGCTTCCAGCCTCGAGGTCATGTCTCCCCGGTGCACCAGAAGCGTGCGCGCCGGTTCCGGAAGCAGTTCCCCAGAAAGCACTTCCGCATCCGGCAAAGGCTGGCCCGCTGCCGCCCGGAAAAGCCCGAGTGGATAGAGCAGGTCCTGGCTGGGGGGCGGCGTTTGCATCACGTGTACCGGGTGCCGCGGTGTTGCGGCAGGAAGAATGCGTGCAGCAGGGTGTCGACCTTCAACAGGGCCTCCCGGGTCAACTGGAGCCGGTCGCCATCCTCGCCCAGGAGGCCGCGCGTTTTCAGATCCGACCACTGCTGGCCAAACCGGGCCCGGAGATCGACCCCAAACTTGTCCGCAAAATAGGAGCAACTCACCCGGCCCAGTTTCAACTGGAGGATCAGTTCGCGGATCATGCGTTCCTCGGCGGTGGTGATATGCGCGCGCGACGCCGGCAACCGGCCCGCACGGATGGCCTCAAGGTACTGGCTGAATTCCGGAAGATTCTGGAAATGGGTTCCGGCCACGTGCGAAAAAGAAGCGACTCCGAGCCCGATCAAATCGGCACCGGCCCAGAGCTGGTCGCGGTAAACGAACCGGGTCCGTGCGGGATCGCGCACCGCGGTGTAGCCGCTGGTCACCGTGTATCCATCGGCCTCAAGGGCGGCAAACGCTTCATCGACCCAACCGCGTTTGGTCTGCCAGCTGGCTACCGGCGCCGTCAGCTTTCCAGCCGCCTTCATCTCGCGGTAGATGCCCGTGTTGTAGGGCACTTCCATCTGGTAAATGGTCACGCTGTCGGGCTGGAGCTCCAGCGTTTTGCGGATGTTTTCGCGCCAGTTCTCGGGCGTCTCCTCGACCATGCCGGCAATCAGATCAATGTTGATCTGGGGAAACCCGATGGACCGCGCATACCCATACGCCCGGTGGATTTCCGCTGTCCGGTGGGCGCGCCCGTTGATCTCCAAAATCCGGCTGTCGAAATTTTCCACCCCGAGCGAAAGCCGGGTCACCCCGATCTCCCGCAGCGCACTGAGCTTCTGTTCCGTCAACGTTCCCGGTTCACACTCAAAGGTGACCTCCTCGGCCGCATCCCACGGCATCAGTTCCTTCATCCGGCCAGTGAGCGCCTGCAACTGACTCACCGAGAGGTAGGACGGCGTGCCTCCGCCAAAATAGACGAACCGCGGTTTGCGCCCCTGAAACAAAGGTGCGTTTGCGTACCGTTCCAGCTCCGCCATACCCGCATCCAGGTACCCCTTGATCTCCTCGGCGTTCTTGTCCGTGTACACCCGGAAATAACAGAAATGGCAGCGTTTCCGGCAGAACGGCACATGGAAATAGACGCCGAGCGGAACTTCCGGCGTCGCAGGCCGTTCCAGCAACGACTCCACTCCCCCCGCCGCTTCCGTTGTCCAGTAGGCAAATGGCGGGTAGTTCGCGACAAAATAGTTCCCTGCCTCTGTGTCGTCATGGTCTTTTTCCCGGTCCAGAATTTCGAGGATGTCAGAGCTCATGGAGGTGTGGCGGGTTTTGGGTTGGTCAGATCAAAGGCATACACGGAGCCGTCCTCGGCCCCGACCACAAGCCGGCCTTCGCCCACCGCGGGCGACGCCGTGACCGGAGCGCCGATTTCGTACACCCAGCGCTCACGGCCATCGGAAATTTCCACGCAATACAGACGCCCGTCTTCCGAGCCCACCACGGCGGCGTCCCCGAAGACGACTGGTGAACTGTCAATCACGCCGCGGGCACGGAACTTCCACAATCCCTGGCCTGTTGCGCGCTCGATGCAGTGCAGCTGTTTGTCCCGGCCACCGATCACCAGACGTTCCCCCGCAATGGCTGCGGACGAGAAATACGGAAAGTTCCGGTCCCGATAGCGCCAGAGCACGGCTCCATCAGCCGGCGTGAACGCGAGCACCTGGTTGCCGTAGGTGCCCACGTAGCCGATCCCGTCGGCCACAGCCACGGAAGCTGCGATGTAGGCATCCGACTCGATCTTGCGCAGTTCCTTGCCGTCTGCCGCTGAGAGCACATGGATCACGGAGTCGCACCCGCCGAAAACGACCTCGCCTGAAGGAAACAGGGTGGGCGTCCCGTTGATGTAATTGTCGGTCTGGTGCGTCCAGACCACTTTCCCCGTGGCGGCATCCAGGCAGTGCAACGTGGAATCGTACCCGCCAAACAGGATCCGAACCCCATCAGGACCCGAGACATGGGTGGCGCCGCCAAGAATTTTGTCCCCGGTCTCGTACTTCCAGCGAAGCGCACCCGAACCGGCCTCAACGCAATAAAACCGGGCATCGCTGGACCCGAAGTAAACCGCATCCCCGAGGAGCAGTGGGGTAGCTTCGATCGGCCCCTCCGTCTTGTAACTCCAGCGTTCCTGGCCAGTTGAACTGTCGAGGGCATGCAAGATGCCGGCCTCGTCTCCGACCAGCACCAGCCCCCAGCCGACTGCGGCACCACCCTTGACGGGTTTGCCAGCGCGGAATGTCCACGCCAGAACCGGTTTCGGAGGGGAAGCGCCCACGGCAACGCCCTGAAGTTGCGGCCCGCCCCGGTGCATCGGCCAACCAGTTGGCTCCTGTTCCGCCATGGCTGCGCTGGCCACGGCCAGCATCCAAACCAGTGTGCCCAATCCGCGAAACAAGCCCGTCCGGAACCGGGACCGGCGTTTCACGCAAACACCTCCTGGTAAAATGCAGCAAAATCAGCGGGTCCGACTGGCCGGGGATTGAAGGTGGCGGTCCACTGACGGGCAGCTTCCTCCGCAAGCACCGGAACCAGGGACGGCTCAAGCGTGTACTTGCGCCTCTCGACTCGCATTCCGGCAGCATCCAAGACCTCCTCCACGCGCTCGACCAGCTCCTCAATCGAACGGATCCCGGCTGCGGCTGCGTGTTCCATGTACATCGCACGGACCCGGGGGTCAGCCGCGTTGAACCGGATCACAGCGGGCAGCATGATCCCCACGGCATGTCCATGGACCATTCCAAGGTGTGCCGTCAGAGGGTTTGCCGCGGAATGTGCAGCCCCCAGCATCGAGTTTTCAATCGCAGTGCCCGCAAATGCCGCGCCAATCTGCATCGCGGCACGGGCCGTCAGGTCCTCGGGTTGGTCAAGCACCTGCTCCAACCCCTGCATGCAGAGCCGGAACGCTTCCCGCGAAAACATCGCAGACAACACTGTCCGCTTCTTGGTCACCGCCGTCTCCAACGCGTGCGCCAGTGCATCCACGCCGGTGCACGCCGTCACCCGCAGGGGTTGGGACAAGGTCAAAAGCGGGTCCAGGATCGCCACGCGGGCCGCCGCCTTCGGATCCCCGCACGCCATCTTCTGATGCGTGTCCGCATCCGAAATCAGGGCAAACGACTGGCATTCGCTCCCGGTGCCGGCCGTGGTCGGGATGGCAATCAAAGGCAACATCGGTTTGGTCGCCTTGCCCACACCCCAGTAGTCGTGGATCCTGCCACCGTTGGTGAGCAGAAAATTGGCGCCCTTGGCGGTGTCCATGCTGCTGCCGCCGCCCAGGCCCACCAGAAAATCGGCATCCAGAGCGCGCGCCGCCTCCACACAGCAGTCCACGTCTGCCGTCGTCGGGTTCTCGCGGACCCCCTCAAACACACGGACTTGGATCCCTGCCGCCTCCAAGGACGCCACTGCCCGCGACGGATGTCCCGCCGAGGCGATCCCGCGGTCTGTCACCAACAAAACGCGGTGCGCTCCCAAGTCGCGGGCCAGCGCCCCCACTTTTTCTAGACTGTCTGTGCCGGAAATAATCCGGGTTGCCGGCTGGTAGTCAAAAGGGGAGACGGGCATTCGGGGAGGAAACAGGGGGTTCAGAAAATTGGACCCGGCTTTCACCAAGCCCGCTCAATGGAGCGCCGCCGGTAGAGGAACTCAAACATGTTTCCTTCATGCGGCTGGTCCCAGGAGATCTTCATGGTCGACACCGGCCCAAGGTTCAATCGCTCAATCAACGGCGAGTCGAGCAGGTGCGCGGTGAAAACCGGGTCCTTGGTGATCGCGGAGACCACCAGGGACGGCCCGATCTTGGAAAGCATCTCGGACTGTGGAACCTCGACCACGCTCGCATACGGACACAGAAACTCACGGTTCGAAAGCGGGTGCGCAAACGAATCGCAGCGCACGACCGTGGGCCGCAGATAGGTCCCGCCCTCAAACTCCACTTTCCGCGCACCGCCCCTGTACCGGGCAGTGACATCCTCGGCACCCGGCGTCTGCAGGCCGTCTTCAATTGCCGCATCGATAAACTCCGCCATCTTCGGATTCGCGAACCCTGAAAGCTTCGCGTTTTCGTCCTCGGGCGGAAGAGGTGTCACCGGTCCGAGCCGCTGTGCGAGCGCATCGGCAATCGCCGCGCCGTGCCGGGGCACAACCACGGCGGATGCGTTCACACAGGAACGTCCGCCGTTGTCGGCGATCGACTGCGCGATCAAGTCGATGTACTCCGGCCAGCGGTCCACTTCGTCCTCTCCGATCAACACTTTGCTGAAACCGGGACCGTGAACCGAGAACTTCGGATTGTTCCGGTACTGTTCGACGGTATTTGCGTCGCCGAAAATCAGGGCACGTCCACAAAGCTTCATGACCTCGCCGGAGCCCTCGTGGTCGGTGGGATAGAATCCGAACGCTTCAGCAGGCGCGCCCGCCGCGATGAACGCCTGGATCAAGCGGTAAGGCGTCCAAGGTTCCTCGCGGCCGGGCTTGATCACCACAGGGGTCTTGAGCGCAATCGCCGGCAGCCACAGGGAATTCACAGCCGGCGAGTTGCTGGGCATGATCAACCCGAGCGCGTTGGTGGTTGGATAATAGCTGACCGCAGCTCCACTCTGCTCACCGTACCCGCGGTCGATCACGTCCAGGGGAAGGCCGCGCGTCAAGCCGTTCAGCACCGTGCCGATGTGGGTGAGCGCGTAATGAATCTTGGTCATGTTCCGCCGGACCATGACAAACGGAAGGCCGCTGGTAGCCGAAAGCGTCCGGACGTAATCGTCCGCGGACTGCATGTGTCCGCCGTCGCCCAGGGGAAGCGTGCCCTCCAGAAACAACTCGCCAGCCTTGGCCGAGATGGCAATCAGCTCGGCCGTTGAAAATTTCCGGAGCGCCTCGCGGGCCTGGCCGACGCGTGCGAGGTCCTTGCGGAGGATACCGGCGTTGACCTGGCTGACAACGGCCATGGCTTGGCCGGTGCGGTGGTTGAGGACCTCGTTGGTATCCAGGGAGCGGTACGGGACGCCACGGCGGAGAGCGGGGAGATGGGGCAGGTTCATGGGCGAGTCCGACTTTATACGTCTGCGTATTAATTCCGCCAAGCTTTTTTTCCGCCTCTCACCCCCCAGACACCACCCCTCATTTCACCAGCCGCACCCCACCCCAAATCCCGTACTGCTGCCTCGGATCCCCGCCTTTCCCCACCACCTCCAACCGGATCCGCTCCACCTCGCTGAGCGGCACTCGAAACTCCACGGCCGGTTCGTCTCCCCGAACCACACGCTCCCAGAGAACGGCATCCCCATTCAGCACCCGAAACTCCAAAACGCCTGCCCCCCCGAATTCCGCGTGCAGACCTGCCGTGCCCTCTATCCAGCGGAACACGCCCGCTGGAAGCCAGTAACTCAGGGAGCTTCTGCCCCCGGCCGCGATTCCATCGCCAAAGACCTGAGCCTCGTCCTTTCCTGCAACCCGGAGTTTCAATGGCTGCCTTTTGCCGTCTCGACGCAGATACCCGTGCGTGACCGGCCCCCATTCCGGCGCACTGAAAAATGTGCTTTGAGGGTAAAACAAACTGGGCGCTTCGAGGGGCCAGAAGGTGCCGATGCCTGCGGAAGCCACGCCCTCGCGTTCCGCAGCGGAGACCTGTCCAGAGCCGACGGCAAGCACGGTATGCACCAGATCAGCCACGACTTCCGCATCCACGCGCGCCGCTCGCAATTGATGTTCGGTGACGCGGGCGGTGTCTTTGGCGTACAGAGCTTCCACCACGGGCAGAGTCACGCTCCGCGCATGGACAATTGCCTCGTGGATCCGGTGCTGGACCCGCCATGCCATTTCCGGAACGGTTTCCCCGAGAAAGCGGGGCTGGTACCCCTCGAGCGTGAACTCCAGACGCCCGTTCTCGACCAACCCGTGCAGCAGCTGATCTCCATGCTCTGCGGGCGGTGGCAGGAACTGCTGGAGCAACTGGAACTGGTTGTCGCCCGGCAGAACATGGGACGGGCTCCCGTAATCCTCCACCAGATGACAGAGGGTTCCGAGATACCGGGCCGCATCGCCTTTCCTGCCCCCTTTTACCGCGTCCACCGCCTGTCCCAGAAAATGGCGGAGCACCTCGGCGTACTCCAACGGTTCGGTCGGCAGATGCAGGATTTTCAGGTAAACCTCGCCCGGTCTGGAGGGCAGGGTCGCGTATCGCGCGTTGGCCCGGTCCGTGAAGACCCGGTCCGGGATCAGGCAGTAATCGTTCCAGAGCGGCTCCAGTTCGGGTCCCAGCCATTCCCGTTCCCCGGAAGTCAATGCGCCGAGTGCCGCCCGCGTGATGTCCTTGTGCGGCTCACCCCAGCCCAGCGCGGCGCTGGAACAGCCCACCCACACTGTCCACACCACCATCAGCCGCTGGATCGCCCGGAGCATTTAAAAAGGGGGTAAAACCGTCCACAGCCCCCGAAGCCAGGATGCGGGAACGGCAGATGCGAGCAAGGATATGGCCCCGCCGGTTGCAGGGCACGCTGAAAAGATCCCGCAGCGGGGGTGTGCGGACAGCCAACGGATCCGAACACACCGCCAAAGATCCCCTCCATCCCCCCTGCAATTCAGCCGGAACCGGAATCGCAGGAGTGCCTTGAGGACCGTCCGTTACTGGAAATGGATGTTCTCCGCCTTGAGCACCTCAAAGATGTGGCGCAAAAGGGTGCGGTAGTGCTGCTGCACCACAGCGCTGAGCGACTCGTTCTCCAGGGCGAGAAAATCCGCGTAATCCTCCTGCAGCTTCAAGCCAAGCAGAACCCGGAGCTGCTGATCTGGATCGGGCGCAGGCCCCTCGGTATGCGCTCCGAGACTGGCAGCGCGGTCCTCGGCATCCTTGCTGATTTCCTCCACACGCGCCTGGAGCTCGGTGATCCGGGCCTCCAATTGGAGGTTGAGCCGGGTCAGTTCCTCGTTGGAGGGCGCACCCGGGAGTGGAACGGGTTTGTCGGTCCGGCGTTCCCGTCGGGAGTCATCCTCGCGCTGGCGGAGTTTGGCCTGTGCGGTACTCAGTTCGGTGCGGAGCGACTGGACGTGGGTCTCAATCTGGCGGAGGGTTTCAGACAGGTTGAAAGTCTGGCGCCCCTGATAGACCGGACGCTCGCGGCGCCCAGACTCCTCCCTCGGCTCCCTCGGCTCCCGCGCTTCTCGCGAATCGCGCTGAGTCACGCGCTGCGGCCTCGGCTCATAGACGGGTCTCGGCTTGCGCGGCTTGGGTTCCTCCGTCACCGGCTCTTCGTCGTCTTCCTCCTCGTCGTCGTCCGCGTCCTCCTCCTCAAAATCACCGCCATCTGCCGCCTCTCCAGAATCATGCTCCGGCGCTGTTGAACCGTCGGCATCCGGATCCGAACCGTTGGATTCGGCATTTGGAACAGACTCCGCATCAAGAGCGGGCGCAGTTTCTGCCGGAGACAGACCCTGAGTGTCGTCCTCGGAGGCTTCCTCGGAATCGGCTTTTTCTCGGGTCCGAACGGGTTTCAGGAGCGCGAGGATGGATTCTGGAAGGTTTTTGACTTCCTTCCGGATGGCGCTCTGCCACTTAAAGCTCATCCGTGAGAGTCCCTTGGGCAGGACGGCAAGCGTGGTTTCTGGGAGCTTGGACAGGAGATCCGCATCGCCCGCCCAGCGGAGCAGGCTCAGGAGCGGGACCGGGGGCGTGGGCTGGGAAAACGCGGAGCCGATGGCGCACTGGGCGATGAGATCGGCTTCCGCGGGTTTAAGCTCGGAGAGGGTTATCTGGAGGATCCAGGGTTTCGCCTTGCCGATGAAGACGTTGTTGAAGATCTGGGCATTTTTCGGCGTGACCGCGCCGGTTTCCTTGTCCCGGAGTTCTTTGCAGACAGCGACGAGAAGTTTGAGGCCGGTGTCCGGGTCGAGTTTGAACAGGGCGCGAGCCAGACTGAGCCTGAGTCTGCGGCTGGCCTCGCTCTCGTCCTCGGCGAGGGCGCGGAGCAGTTGGGAGCGAGCACTGGCCTTCATGGCGGCCCATGAGTTCTCAACGGCGCGGACACCCACGATCCACGGGATTTTGGCGAAAACCGGTGTGGCTTGGGAAAGCGGCTCCTTGCCCGCGAGGAGGGCGGCCCTGAGCAGCCCGCACATCCGTTCCTCGTCCGCCACAGAAAGCCGGGCAGCCTGACAGCGGTTGGCAAGGTCCTCGAGTTGAACCAAATCAAATGGCTCGGCTGGCGCTTCAGAATCCGCCGGGTCTTCGGGCGTTTCGGCCCCGGGTTCGGCCAAAGATTCAGCAGCGGGTTCGACCAAGGGAGCTTCCGACGCCTCAGCCGCCTCAGGCACCACGGGAGGAAGATCGGATTCGGCCGGTGCCGGTTCGTGCTGGGAAGCGGGAATGGAATTTGCGGTTGGCACCTGGGAATCCTGCGTATCGGAGCCGGGGGTCGGTTCGTCCGGGGGAGGAGTGGGTTCCAAATGGGAGTCGTTCTGCATGGCTGGAAAAAGTCAGGCTTACAGAAGGGCCGGCGTGGGGAGAACGCGAGCAAAAACCGGGGTAGGCCGCATCGGGGGGAGACGAGAAAAGTGGGGTCCGGGACCGGTTTTGCACTGGCGGAGATGAACGGGGCATGAATAGACTAGTGCACATATGGTCACTAAATCGGAGGCTTCTGAAGAGAGTCGGGTGCAGGCTGCGCGGAACAAAAACCTGGATCTGGCGATCCAACAAATTGCGAAAGACTTTGGGGACGGCGCGATCATGCGTCTGGGCGAGAACAAGCAGATGGATGTGGAGGCGATCCCGACTGGGAACATTCTGATTGACCGTGCCCTCGGAGTAGGCGGGTTTCCAAGGGGCCGAATCTGCGAGGTTTTTGGGCCGGAATCCTCCGGGAAAACGACTTTGACGCTGACGTTGATTGCGCAGGCGCAGAAGCTTGGGGGTCTGGCGGCATTCATCGATGTGGAACACGCCTTGGACCCGCAGTATGCGCGGAAACTCGGTGTGAATCTGGACGAGCTTCTGGTTTCCCAGCCCAGTTCCGGGGAAGAAGCCCTTCGGATCTGCGAGACCTTGGTGCGGTCCAACGCTCTGGACGTGATCGTGCTGGATTCCGTGGCGGCGTTGGTGACCAAGGCGGAGTTGGAGGGCGAGATTGGGGACACCACCGTGGGCGCCCAAGCCCGGCTCATGAGTGCAGCCCTGCGCAAACTCACCTCGCTTATTTCCAAGGCCAGCACCATCTGCGTGTTCACCAACCAGATCCGGGAAAAGATTGGGGTCATGTTTGGCAACCCGGAAACCACACCCGGCGGCAAGGCGCTCAAGTTTTACGCCAGTGTCCGGTGCGACATCCGGCGGATCGGTGCGATCAAACAGGCGGACGGCACCGTGACTGGGAACCGGACCAAACTGAAGGTGGTGAAAAACAAGGTGGCGCCGCCATTTGCAGAGGCGGAGTTCGACATCATGTACAACGAGGGGATCAGTTCGACCGGGGCGCTTTTGGATCTTGCGATTGAACAGGGCCTGATCGAGAAGCGCGGCTCTTGGCTGAGCTACAAGGGCGCACAACTTGCCCAAGGCCGGGATGCGGCCAAGGAAGTGCTCAAGTCCAACGAAGACCTCTACAAAGAGCTCTACGCCTCCGTTCAGGAGAAACTCGACGCCGAAAAGAAGTAGAAGGGCGTCACCCCCGGGGTGGAAACACCCCACGCGGCGCCCCTAGAGCCCAGCCCCTCCTCCCGCGGGGCTGGGCTTTGCCCGTGGCACAGCGATTTGTTGCGCGCAGGAGGAGAACTAGGCGAGGAACAAAAAAAGCGCCGCCTCCCTGTGAGGGAAGCGGCGCCAGAATTTTTAGGAGGCCTTGAAAACCGTGCGCTGTTCAAAGCGCACCTGAATTCAAGAGGCGCACCTTAGTTGGCGGCTTTTTCCTTCTTCTTGCCACCGCCAGCGGTCATCTCTTCGAGGGAGAGTTTGCCGTCGCCGTTTTTGTCGTGCTTCTTGAAGGACTCTTCGGCTTTTGCCGGATCCTTTTTCCCGGCGGGCCCCGCCTTGTACTCGTCGAGGCTCAGGGAGCCGTCGTTGTTGGTGTCGAGCTTCTTGAACATCTCCTCGGGGTTGGCCTTCGGCTTGCCTTCGCCCTTGGGCTTTTCATCAGCGGCAAACGCAGCCGTGGAGGCGAGGGCGAACAGGGCGAGGGTGAGTGGGAACAGTTTCATGTCTGGTTTTGGGTTGAACTAATTTTTTTGGATTTCGCTCCGGACAGTCCACCGCGCCGGGCACACACCCGGCCGGGTCCAGTCTGGGGTTTCATTCCTGCGGCATCCGGAGGTCAGGACCCTTGAGGGTCACCATCCACCGGGCCGCAGAAAAAGGAACCACACACATCGACGGAGGTTGCGCGGGAAAATTCAAGCATTGCAAAAAAAGTGCGGTTTTACCCGATCAACGGCTTCACCACGTTCCCCGATACATCGGTGAGCCGGAAATCGCGTCCGGCGTAGTTGAACGTCAGCCGTTCATGGTCCAGCCCAAGAAGCGCCAGCACCGTGGCGTGGAAATCCGCAATCGACACCCGGTTCTCCGTTGCCCGGTACCCGTGCTCGCCACTGTCCCCGTAGGCAAACCCGGGCCGGACACCGCCGCCGGCCATCCAGAGCGTGAACGCTTCATTGTTGTGGTCGCGTCCGTCACTGCCCTGGGCGTGCGGAGTCCGGCCAAATTCGCCCGCCCAGATCACCAGTGTGTCTTGGAGCATTCCGCGCTGCTGCAGATCCTCCAGGAGGGCAGCCAGAGGCCGGTCTGTGGCAGCGCAATTCGCCTTCAAGCCCGCGTTCAGGTTGAAATGCTGGTCCCAGTTTCCATGGGACACCTCCACAAAGCGCACCCCGGCCTCGAGCATCCGCCTCGCCAGCAGGCATTTCCGGCCGAAATCGTCCGTGGCTCCGGAACCAATGCCGTACCGGGCGCGCATGGCCTCCGATTCGCGGTTGAGATCCAACACCACAGGCATTTCGCTCTGCATCTTAAACGCCAGTTCCATCGAGGAAATTGCCCCCTCCACCTCCGGGTTCTGCCGGTCCGCCACCAGCTTCTCGCGGTTGATCTGCTGGATCAATTCCAACTGAAGCCTCTGCGCCTCCACGCCCGCCGGCGGCACCAGGTTGCGCACCTCAGCCTCGGCGATGGGACGGTTGTCGGTACCAATTTTTGTCGCCTGATACATGGCCGGCAGAAACGCGCTTCCGTAATTCTGAGCCCCGGCGGCGGGCGGAGTCAGAGTGACAAACCCCGGCAGATTCCGGTTCAGCGAGCCAAGTCCGTACAGGGTCCATGCCCCCAGCGACGGCCGGATCGCCTGGGAACTGCCGGTGTGCAGCTTGATCATGGCCTGCGGGTGCGCCGGTAAATCCGTGTGCATCGAATGCACCATGCACAACTTGTCCGCATGCCGCGCCAGCTCCGGGAACAGCTCCGAAATCCACAGGCCGCTCCCACCATGCTGCGCAAACTTCCAGGGCGACCCCAGCAGCCGGGTCCCGGGCCGCGGCCCGGGTTTCCCAGAGTCGGCATTCAGCCTCGGCTTGTAGTCGAATGTATCCACATGCGAGGGCGCACCCCGCATGCACAAAAACAACACCCGCCGCGCCCTGGGCGCGAAATGGGTGCCTCCGGGGGATTCCGCGCGAACGCCCAGACTGTTCAGGCCGGCAAATGCGAGGTACCCGAACCCGCACGAGATTTTCTGCAGCACATCGCGCCGGGTCCACAGGGGGGCACCGGTTCCACAGGGCATCGAAAACAGGGGGGGGGTCATGGCAGGTGACGAAATTCAGCGGTGGCAAAAAGGGCGTGGCAGAATGCGCTCCAGGCCGGCTCCCGAGCAGGCTGTCCGGCCGGGAACTTTCCAAAAAACTCCCGGGCGCTCCTGGCCTCGGCCGCCGAAGGATCGCGTCCCAGGATGAGCCGGTACGCCATCTGCAGGCGCCGCCCTTCGTCGGGGGCCGAGGCCGTGACACGCTGCCCGGTTTTCCTGGCCAGTTCATGGACAAACGGGCTGTTCAGCAGGTACAGGGCCTGGGAGGGCACGTTAGTCGTTTCCCGGCTCCCGGTGACCAGGCTGTTCTCGGCAAAGTCGAAAACCGCCAGCGCGTCCGGCAGGAGATCGCGGGGCACAGGCAGATACACGCTCCGGTGGGTGCCGCCCACCTTCACAATCCGCTCCTCAACCATGGCCCGGCGCGGCCCGCCCATGGGCCCCTCCCCCTCCTCCGCCACCGCAGAGGCCAGAGGCGGATTGAGGTCCAGTGACCCAGCGGCAGACAGAAGGGCGTCCCGAACACATTCCGCCTCCAGTACGCGCTGGGAACGGCGCCAGTGGAGCCGGTTTTCCGGGTCGACCCGGAACCGCTCCGGCTCAAACGCCGAGTCCAACTGGTAGGTCCGGCTCAGCACAATCCTCCGGATCAGCCGTTTGAGCGACCAGCCATCCCGTTGAAATTCCGAGGCCAGATAATCCAGCAACTCCGGATGGCTGGGAGTCCGCCCCCCCCTCCCGAAATTGTCGGGGGATGCCACCAGGCCGGTGCCGAAGATCCAGTGCCAGACCCGGTTCACCATCACCCGGCTGGTCAGCGGGTTTTCCGGGGAAACCAGGGCGTCCGCGAGCTGCAACCGGCCGCTGGCGCCAGCGGGGATTTCCACCGGCCCGGCCCGGAACAGGGCTGGAAAACCGCGGGGCACCTTTTCCCCGGGCTGGCCCGACTCGCCCCGGACATACAGCGCGCTGTCGCCGAGGATGGCAAATTCCGGAGGCCGCCCCAGAAACCGCTGGCGGAACCGGTCCAGGGGGGACGCAGGGGCGTCGGCAGCGGATGCGGGCAGGTCCACGGTGCCCATGGCCAGCGGCCGGGCTTTTCCGCCGGGTTCAAAGGCGGCCAGTTCGCTTTCGAGCGCCCCGATCTGGGTGGCCAGCGCAAGAAACCGGAGCTGCTGGCGCGGGTCGGGCGGAGCCTGTTGCCGGCTGGCAAACCGCTCCCGGAGCGCGGCCTCGACCTCGGCCCGGGCATCGGCCAGTTGCTTTTCCATGCGCCGGCGTTCCTCGGGATCCAGGGTGTTTTCAAGAACCCACGCGCCCGAATTCTGCGGGAGTTCCAAGAGCCGGCTCGGATGCCGGTTCTGGACTCCGGCCGCGGTGCCGTACCGGGTGTCCGTGCTCAGAAAGATGCCGGCCAGGGCGTAGTACTCGCGCTGGGAAACGGGGTCGAGCTTGTGGTCATGGCAGCGGGCACAGGCCACGGTGAGCCCCAGGAAAGCCTGGGTGACGGCGTCGATCTGTTCGTCCGCCAGGTCGAGATGGAACTGGCGCGGGTTGGGATCGTTGAGCGCCTTGGGGCCCAGCGCCAGAAACCCGGTGGCCACCAGGTTCGCCGCGCGTTCCGCCGCCGATGCCGCCGGAAGAAGATCCCCGGCCACCTGTTCCCGGACAAACCGGTCAAAGGGTTTGTCCGCGTTAAACGCGTCAATGACATAGTCCCGGTACCGCCAGGCCGCGGGATAAGCCTGGTTCACGTCCCGCCCGCTGGATTCCGCGTACCGGGCCACGTCCAGCCAGTGCCGGCCCCAGCGTTCCCCGAACTGGGGCGAGGCCAGGAGCCGGTCCACCACGTTTTCAAAGGCACCCGGATCTGGGTCGGCCAGAAACCGCTGGAGATCGGCAGGCGCAGGCGGCAGCCCGGTCAGGTCAAAATAGGCGCGCCGGAGCAGGCCCGGTTTGCCGGCATCGCCCACGGGCTGGAGCCCCTTTTTTTCCAGTTCAGCGAGAATGAAAGCGTCGACCGGGGTTCTGGCCCACGCGGCGGGTTCCGGCACCGGCGGGTTGCGGAGCGGCTGAAAGGCCCACCATCCGGCAGGGGTCCGGGGGACACCGCCCGCCCGGGGGTCGGGCGCGCCGTCCCGCACCCATTTCTCCAAGTCGGCAATCACCGGGTCCGGCAGTTTGCCGCCCTTTTTTTTCGGCGGCATGAGGAGGTCCGGGTTGTGGTAACGGACGGCTTCCAGAAGCCGGCTGTGTTCCGGGTCGCCCGGGACCACTGCGGGCCCCGAATCGCCCCCGGCCCGGATGCCTTCGCGCGTGTCGAGCATCAGGTTCCCCTTGTTTTTCCCTGTTTTTTCCGAGTGACACTCGTAGCAGTGCTCGGACAGCACGGGCCGGATTTTCTTTTCGAAAAACTCGAGCTGTCTGGCGTCCGTGTGGGGTTCCGCCTCCGTCGGACCAGCGGCAATGCTCCCAGGAACGCAGATCCCGAGGATCAGAAAACCCAGAAGCAACAGTGGTGAGGGGCAAGCCATACGTGGAAATTGGCGGAGATTGGCGGATTCACAGGAAGGGACGTTTTGGTGCAGCCAAGGGTTACAACGGAATCGCACAGGGGCGGTGAAATGGACGGTTTTTGCCAGGAACGCGCAGTTGGCTGGATTGGAAATCCTGCCTGATGGACTCGATGGACCGAATGGACTTTATGGACGTGGGGGACCTGATCCATCTCGGTGGCCGGCAAGTCCGGGCCACCCGCATTTGACGTCCACTCCAACGGCTGTTTGGATCGGGAGCGTGTTGCGTCTGGCTTTGAAGATGCTGTTTGGGGACCGCGCCAAGTACGGGATGCTCGTGTGTGGGCTGAGTTTCTGCGCGCTCCTGATGTCCCAGCAGTGCTCCGTGTTCTGTGGACTGCTGCTGTGGACCACGGCCACGCTCCGGAACGTCCGGGCCCCGATCTGGGTGGCAGACGCCAAGGTGGAACAGGTGAACGAGGCGGTTTCGCTGCGGGAGGTGGAGGTGGAACGGGTGCGGTCGGTGCCCGGAGTGGAATGGGCGGTGCCGTTGTACTGGGGGATCCTGCAGGCCCGCCTTCCAGACGGCACCTTCCAAGGCCTGCAGTTGACGGGGCTGGACAGCGCCTCACTCGTGGGACGCCCGGGCCGGATGCGGGAGGGGCGGGTGGAGGATTTGCGGTTGCCGAACGCGGTGATTGTGGATCAGGTGGCGCTGGCCAAGTTTGCAAAGCGCGGGGTCCAGTTGCGGGTGGGGTCGGTGTTTGAGATCAACGACAAGGAGGCGCGGGTGGTCGGGATCTGCGAAACGGACCGGTCGTTTCTCGGCCAGCCGTATGTGTTCACGACCTATGCCCGGGCCCTGGAATACGCGCCCCGCCAGCGGAAACAGCTCTCATTTGTCCTGGTGCAGCCCCGGCGCGAGGCGGCTGTGGCCGAGGTGCTCCAGCGGATTTCGCAGTTGGGCGGACTGCGGGCCGTGACCGAGCGCGAGTTCGCCTGGGAAACGCTGGTCTGGTATTTCCGCAACACCGGGATCCCGATTTCGTTTGGGACGGTGGTGCTGCTGGGGGTGGTGGTGGGGATCGCGATTGCAGGCCAGACGTTTTACCTGTTTGTGTACGAAAACCTCCGGTTCATGGCGGCGCTGAAAGCGATGGGAGCCCGGTTCCGGACACTGGCGGGGATGGTATTTCTTCAGGCGTTGACCGTGGGGTTCACCGGATACGGGCTGGGCGTTGGGCTGGCGGCGTTGTTTGGCCGGGCGGTTTTGGAGAAGGGGCAGCCGCCTTTTTACATGCCGTGGCAGGTGCTGGTTTTCACAGGGGTGGTGATTCTCCTGATCTGCTGTCTTTCGGCGCTGGTGGGGCTCGTAAAAATCGCCCGGGCGGAACCCGCCATGGTTTTCAAATGACAACGCTCAGCCCAGGGGGAGTGATCGGACGCGGACTCGTCAAATCCTACGGGCACGGCGAGAACCGGCTGTATGCGTTGAAAGGGGTGGATTTCGAGGCCCGGTGCGGCGAATTAACGATGATCGTCGGGCCGTCCGGCTGCGGGAAAACGACGCTGCTGAGCGTGCTCTGTGGAACGCTCCGGTGCGAGGCCGGGACGGTGGAATTGTTCGGGCAGGCGCTGGAAAATCTGAGCCCGGGAGCGGTGACCGCGTTTCGCGGACGGAACGTCGGGTTCGTTTTCCAGCAGTTCAACCTGATTCCGACCTGGACGGCGGTGGAAAATGTGAGTGTGCCCCTGCTGCTCAACGGCTGGACACGGTCCCGGGCGGAATCGGCCGCGGCGGAATTGCTGGGCCGGGTCGGGCTGGCTGAAAAACTCCGGGCATATCCGGCGCAGCTTTCGGGGGGACAACAGCAGCGGGTGGCGATTGCACGCGGCCTGGTGCATGCGCCGCGGCTGTTGATCTGTGACGAACCCACGGCGGCACTCGACGCGGCCTCAGGCCAGAAGGTGCTCGAGTTGTTGCGGGAATCGGCCTGTCACCCGGACCGATGCGTGGTGGTGGTGACTCACGACAGCCGGATCTTCGGTTTTGCAGATCGGATCGCGGAGATGGAAGATGGCCAGATGAAAGCGTTTTACGGGAAGGGCGAATACCGTGGTTGAATGGCTCAAACGTCCGTCGATCTGGCTGGCCGTGGCCGGCATCGGACTCGCCGTGTCCCTCGTCCTGCGCCAGCGCGCGGAGGTTCCCGCACCGCCGCCCGTGGTGCCCCCCTCCTCCGCGCCCTTTGCCGACACCATTGGTGCCCGGGGAATTCTGGAGGCCGTGGATGAAAATGTCCGGGTCGCCCCCGCCGTGGCCGGATTGGTGTCCGAGGTCCGGGTCCGGGTCGGTGACGAGGTCAAACGCGGGGACCTGCTTTTTTCCCAGGACAACCGGGAGGCAGAAGCGGAGCGGATGGCGCAGGAGGCGGCAGCCGGGGCACTGGAGGCGGCGGTGAAAGAGGCGGAGGTTGCGGTGGCCGACCGGACCGACCAGTGGAAACGGACGGAACAGTTGAACCGCGCGGCCAGTGTCGAGGAAAAGCAGCGCACCCTGTTTGCCCTGCGGTTGGCAGAGGCGCGTCTGGCGTCCGCCCGTGCCCAACTGGAGGCCTCTCGGGCTCTGGTGGCGCAGGCCCGGACCCGGTGCGCGCTCATGGAAGTGCGTGCGCCGCGGGATGGGACGATTTTGCAGGTGAACATCCGGGCGGGTGAATACCTGGTGCCCGGCACGGGGGAAAACCCGCTGTTGTTGGGGGAAATACGGGAACTTCAGTTGCGTGCGGACGTGGACGAGGACAACGCGACGCGGGTGCATGCCGGATGCGAGGCGGTGGCGTATGTGAAGGGACAGCGGTTGGCAGGAATTCCGCTGCGCTTTGTGCGGGTGGAGCCCTATATTGTCCCCAAGCGGGCCTTGGCAGGAGAAAGCAATGAGCGGGTAGACACCCGGGTTTTGCAGGTGATTTTCCGTCTGGAACGCCCGTCCATCCCCCTGTACGTGGGGCAACAGATGGACGTCTTCCTGAAAGGCGCCGGCGCGCCCTAGACGCCGGGGTACCGCCCCCCGGCGCTGACTGCTGGGCCTGCCCCTTTGTGATCAGCAGGGTTGCTCCCCGCCAAATCCTGCGCTAATCAAAAGGGGCGGTTGTTCGGAGGGGTGGCAGAGTGGTCGATCGCGCCGGTCTTGAAAACCGGAGACCCGAAAGGGTCCGTGGGTTCGAATCCCACCCCCTCCGCCAGTTCTTGCCCTTCCCCAGAGATCCGCTCCAGAGATCCGCTCCAACCCCTGAGCTCGCTGGGTGGGCTTTCTTCCTCTTCCGGACGGACCCTCCTCAGCCCCCCGAACCCGTCAGATCCCGGGAAACGCTTCTCGGGCCGCAAACGATGGCTCCGCTGACGCGCTCCCGGATCCCGCCCGTCTTCGGGCCAAGGGCCCCAAAAGGCAGTTCGTCACGATTTTCAGGGCCGGCATTTCTAGCGGGGCCACCCTTCGCAAAGGCTCAAAACCGCGCTTGACCGTTCTGTTTTTTTGAAGATTCAATCGAATCCATGCTTAGGTCCCTAAGACACCGGTTTTCGTTTCTCCGCTGGCCGCTCTTTCCCCTGTCTGATCTGGTCACGGGAATTCAGCCCAAATCGAAACTGGGCCGGCATCTGGCTCAAGCCCCCTACTCGATCCGGCTTTTGCGGTACTGGTGGGCCGGTCAGGCGCTTGCAGAAGAGGCCGAGCGCATCGGCCGTCCCCTCCGGGTGCTGGATCTGGGATGCGAACGGGGCTGGCTGAGGCATTTCACCCCGGCTTCGGCCGTTGCCCACTGGACAGGGTTCGACTGGAACCCAAAGCGCGGGGAAATTTCGGGGTACGACGAAATCCACGCCGGGAACGCCGACCAGCAGCTGCCTTTCGCGGCCTGCCAGTTTGATGCCGTGATCAGTTTGCATGTCTTTGAGCATCTTCCCCGACCGGCTGCCACGCTGGCCGAGGTCAGCCGGATTCTGAAGCCGGGCGGCATTTTCCTCGGGGGAACGCCGACGATGCCGCACATTTTTGCGGTGCTCCGGGAGAAATATTTCCGCCGAATGGCGCGCGCGGGCAAGATTCCGCCCGGTGGACACATTACCTGTATTTCCCCGAGACGCTGGCGCGCGCTCTCTGAGGAAGTGGGACTGGACGTGGAGTTCGCAGTGGGTTCGCATGCGGTGCGGATGACGGGCAGCCGTCTGGAACATTTCCGATGGTGGATTCGGCTGAACCAGCTCTGGGGTGCATTGTTTCCCTCGCTGGGGAGCGAATGCTACCTGAGAGCGCGGCGGGAACCAGCATGGGCCTCGGCCCCGGCCCCGTTGCCGCGAGGAAACGGGCGTCCACGTCTGGCATGGGCAGCGGCGGCAGCAGTCACCCTTCTGGCCTTGGGGGCGGGCCTGCTCCCGTTCTGGAATGGGAAGACATCACCGGCCTCGGAATGCCCGATCACCGCATGGCTGGACCACCACCAGTCCGGCGACGACCATTTCATTGTTCTGGCAGACGACCACATCCCGGCCCACATCCGTTCCCGGTCGGATGTGACCCATGTGGAGGAAGTGGCGGATCTGCACCAGCATCTCCTGAAGAACCGCTCGGCGCACCTGATGGTGGAAAGCGACGACTTGGATTCCGTGATCCGGACCGGGGCTTTGGCCAAGCGCCCGCTGCTCTCACGTCTGATCAAGGGGCCCGCGAATTTTTTCCTGCTCCAGCCCGAACCGGAGATTTCGCCGGACAACTCCGGCCATGCGCCTCAGCATCTCTGATGCTGGGAGGGAGTGCCTTTTCCTCAGCGGCATCGGCCCGCGTGAAGCCCCTCCCGGCGTGAGGAAAACTTGGAATTCACGCGGCACCAGGGTGCCTTAAAAACTGGTGACGGGCGGAATATAGATGGGGAAGCGGGCGCGGTTGTTGGAAAGATTGGCCTCCTTAATGGTGCCCCTCGGATTGACCGTGATTTCGAGGATGTAATTTCCAGCCGGGATGCCGTCGATGTTGATCATCTGCCCGGGGGTTCCGCTTCCGTACACATCGGCATGCCCGGGGGAAATCCGCTGGCACCAGTCGCGTCCTCCATATTCTGACCATGGATTGCCCCCGGCCAGATAGGCATTGACGGCCGGCTGTTGAACGGCGCGCGGATTGAGCCCGCTCAGCGCGCAGACGAAATCGCGGAACCGATCCGTGTCCCAGCCAGTGGTGAGGAATCTGGAGAAATAGGCGTCCGCAGTTTTTCTCCATGCCTCTGGAAGGAGTTTGGCGGAACCGGCTCCGCCCATCCGGCGCCATTCGATGTACCCGGCGAGGAGCCCCATGCGCTGGTCAGCGAGCTCTTTGGCTTCGGGGTTGAATGCCTGCACATCCTGGAGGGCAAACGAGTATTTCTTCCCTTGGGCAGCAACCTTCCCGTCCACGGTGAGCAACCGGGATTCCATGAACTGGAGGTAATGGAAGTGACCGTGCGTCCGGTGGAATTCGAACAAGCCGGGCTGCATGTTGGGGGACGGAACCATCGCAGGCAGGCTGCCGATGTTTTCTGTGACGCCGTTCCAGCGGATCACCCGGTGCCGGCCGGGGGGAATGAGGCCGTCCTGAACTTCGCCATCGTCCTCCGGAAAATCAGCCTCGACGATATAGGGTTGGGTGGCCGGAGCGTTGACCACAAGATCGGCAAGCCCGGATACGCTGTTGCGAATGAACCGGAGTCCCATTCCTGAGGGCGGGTATTCCGCAGCGGGATTCTTGGAGAGGCGCAGACGGTAGGTGGTTGCGGAAGAACGGACGGGAAAATCGAACCACCCGATACGGAGGTCCGTATTGAGGGCGACCCCGGACGCTGACTTCACTTCGAACTGATGTGGAACCGGGATCTCCTCCCCCTCCGAGGTGGTCCAACCCTGGGGGATACCGCCCCACGAATCGGAAACCAAGGCCCGAACGGCGGCCCGCGCGGGAACGGTCAGGAGGCACTCCTGAGGGTCGGTGAGATTGAGTCCGGAAAGAACGTCGCTGGGGACAAGCCGGGGGACTCCATTGAGCATCCGGTAGTCGCGCCGGCCAAATTCAACCACGGTCTTGGTGGTGCCGTCCGGGAGCGGGTACGTGGTTTGTTTCCGGATCATGACCACATAATCCTTGAAACGTCCGGCAGGCGCAGGCAGTCCGATTCCTTCTTCGGGGAGCAGCTTGGAGGCCGCCGTGGGCACTGCGGGACGGGTTGAGTTCGTGGAAACCGTGTAGCGCAATTCCACCGTGGCGCGTCCTTCCGTGGGTTGCTCCCGGTAAAAAGGCAGGAGTTTCCGGCTGGCCTGGTACGTTCCAGAATAATCGATCCCGGAAAATGGATCCACGGGCCCGTAGGACTCATTCCGCAACTCCACCTGCACCGCCTGAGCCGTATCCGACTTCAGGCAGAGAAAGTATTTCCCCGGAAAATCCGAAAGCAGGTCGATTCTTGCCCGGTAGACGGTGCCGCCGCCCTCACCCTCCAAAGCCTCCGCCGGTTCTGTCTGGGAAGCTCCCGTCACCTGGCCCCCGGCCAAAACTGGCTGCTTATCCCGGCTTTGGTAAACCGTGAAGGGCGCACTGGCAACGGCTTCACAAGCCACGTAAACCCCGCTGGCAGGCACTTCCAAGCAGTACACATGCAGGCGGCCTGATTCCACCTCCAACGGGTTTGCCCCAATCACCAACCTCTGGGGATTGGGATTCACAGCGGGGACATTGTGGTTTTCGCCTTCATGCGCGTGAGCAGCGGTTCCGAGGAGGAAAAATGCCGAGGCACACCGGAAAAAAGCCGAGAGAATGAGAGGCCGGGGGAAGCACATGAAAGAACCCTAGCCAATAACAGTTTTATCCCTCAAGGATTTTGTTCACTTCCCTAAGGAAGTCTTTCGGAGCCGTCTCGGGCGTTTCTATCCCGCGCTCCCCCGGCTTCGCTAAAAAACAGCAGGCGCGGGCTTGTGGGCAGCTTCAAGGATGCCTTTTCGCAGGGAGGTACCCAAGTGAGACCAGAAACGCGTCGGTTTTTTCAAGCGTCGACTCCTGAAACGGGGGCCGGTTGAAAAAACCGTGGGCCTGCCCCTCGTAGCAGACCAGTTCACAACGGTTCGCGGCGGCCTTCATCAGCGCAGCGAACTTTTCCGCACTGGCAAACGGCACGGTCGAGTCCGCACTCCCGTGGTGGATCAGCGTCGGCACGCCCCCATTCCGGATGTGATGTGCAGGCGAAATTTCCTCGGGGCGACACCCCAGACGCTCCGCTGTGGCATCCGCAAGAAACCCGGTGAGATCGACTCCCTCCACCGGCGCAAGGACCAGCGCCGGGTTAAAGAGGGCCAGCGCGTTGGGCACACTCGAAACCGAGCTGTTCTTGCCGTCGGGATCGAGTCCCGGCAGGAAGGCGGTGGCCGCCGCAAGATGTCCTCCAGCGGAACCACCCGCCGCCACAATTCGGCCAGGGTCGACTCCCAACCTGACCGCGTTGGAACGGATCCAGCGGACACAGGCCTTGGCGTCTGCCACGCATTCCGTCGGCTTGACTCCGTCCCGGGAGGCCACCCGGTAGTCTGCCACACAGGCCACCATCCCGCGGTCCGCCAGCGCCCGGGCCTGGGGCACAAACTGGGTCGGAGACCCGGTCTTCCAGCCTCCGCCAAAAAAGAAAACAATCGCCGGCCGCGGAGCGCCCATTTCAGGGGAGCCAGTGCCTTGAAAAATCCAGAGCTTGAGTTCGCGTCCCTCCACTTTCCGGTAGGCTTCCACACGGGCACCGGGGATTTCAGGCGGATACTTTTTCAACTCCGATCGATCCGCCTGAGCCAGAGCATCAGAGGATGGCAACAGAAAGAGGAACCCGGCCACAGCAATCAGGAACAGGGAGCGCATAAGAAAGGAGTCTGGGTTCAAGAACCCTTGGATCCGGCCAAAGTTGCGTCGGCTCAGCCGATTCCCCCCCTCTGGCGGCAAAAGATCCGCCATTTTGGATGCCAGTGCGTTGGATTTCAGGTAGTGTCTGGAACGAAGCATCGCATGGAAACCCTGACCTGCATTCTTCTTGGGCTCGGACTCAGCGCCGCATGCGGGTTCCGCGTGTTTGTCCCGCTTTTGGGGATGAACCTGCTCCATGGCTCCGGCCACCTCACCTTGGGTGCCGGGTTCGAGTGGATCGGGTCCTTTCCAGCGTTGCTGGTTTTCGGCACCGCCACGGTGCTCGAGATCTGCGCATTTTACATCCCGTGGGTGAACCATTTTCTAGACACCGTGGCGCTCCCGGCGGCTGCCATGGCGGGAACCCTGGTGACGGCCTCGCAATTGGGCGACGCATCGCCGTTCCTCAAATGGACGCTCGCGGCGATCGCCGGCGGCGGACTCAGTGCGGGCGTCCATGCTGGAACCGCCCTGCTCCGGGCGGGATCCACGGTCGCCACGGGCGGCCTTGCCAACCTGCTGGTGGCAACAGGCGAAGTCTTGGGTTCGGTGCTCCTCACCGTGCTTGCGGTGTTTGTGCCGGTGCTGTGCTGTGTGCTGGGCGTCTGCATCCTGTTCTGGGCAGGCACCCGACTGCTCAGGGCCAAGCGTCAGCGCCAACCTGCCGGGGCTGGGGTTCCGTAGAGCCCTGAGTGGCGCATACCATAAAACCACCGCTCGCACCTAGTATGCATCCCATGCGATCCAGCCACAGCGGCCTCCGAGACACCCATGTGGTCCGCCCCCCGACCAAGAGCTGACCAAAAACTCCGCAACGAAAACTGGGAGTGGTTGCGGGGGCGGGATTTGAACCCGCGACCTTCAGGTTATGAGCCTGACGAGCTACCAGGCTGCTCCACCCCGCGATTGAGTGAGTGAAGCTAATCCCCAGAGATTCGGAACGCAAGTGGGAAATTGGAAATTGCGCTCCACCGCATCCCCCAGCCGTTTTCTAGCGGAAACTCTTCGCGAAATCGTCCGCCGAGGCTTTGGCCACAACCTGCGTCTTCTGGAACGTGCTCTTCTCGCCCTTCTCAAGCAGAATCCGCTCGTACTCGGCGCTCTGCATGGGCAACTCGATGGTCCGGTCCAGCCAAGTGCTCAGCAGCGTGGCATTCGCCAATTCCACACTCCGGATCCCTTCCTCCGCCGGACTCAGGAGTTTTTCCCCCTTCAGAATGGCGTTGGTGAAGTTCTGGAGAATCTCGATGTGCTGGCCGCCGCTTTCGGCCACCGGGATGTCCATGTGCCAGCTTTCGGGCGTCGCAAACGCGGCCTCTGCCTCCATGCAGAACTTGCTCATGGGAACCCGGTTCCGCTGGAAATGGATCCGGACACCATCGGTCACGGTGAGGCGTCCCTGTTCGGCAGCAATCTCAAGCCGGTTCAACCCCGGAGCCTCGCCCGTGGAGGTGACAAACGTGGCCGTGGCGCCGTTGTCGTACTGGAACACCGCGGTGACATCGTCCTCGACCTCCACCTGGTGGAACCGGCCGAACTGACAAAAACCGCGGACCCGCTGGGGCATCCCGAACATCCACTGGAACAGGTCGAGATTGTGCGGGCACTGGTTCATCAGAACGCCGCCGCCCTCGCCTTTCCAAGTGCCGCGCCAGCCACCCGTGGCGTAGTAGTAGTTTGTCCGGAACCAGTTGGTGACCTCCCAGTGGATCCTGCGCACCGCGCCAAGTTCGCCGCTATCCAACAGGTCCTTGACCTTCTTGAATGTGGCGTTGGTCCGCATGTTGAACATCGCGGCAAAAATCCGGGTTTTATCGGTGTGCGCGGCGATGAGGCGTTCGCAGTCGGCTTTGTGCACTGAAATGGGTTTCTCAACGAGCACATGGAGCCCGGCCTTCAGCGCCTCAATCCCGATGGGGGTGTGAGAGAAATGCGGGGTGCAGATCAAAATGGCGTCAATCGCACCGGAATGGATCATGGCGCTGACATCGGTGAACCCTTTTTCGTCCCCCTGCAGCGCAGGCAGCGTTCCCACGCTTTCGCAGAGCGCTCCCACGACCAACCCAGGCACTTTGCCTGCCCGGATGTTTGCAAGGTGCGCCTTGCCCATGTTTCCAAGTCCGACGATTCCGATTCTGACGTTTTGCATAGGGATTTCGGTGAGGTGGGGAAATGTCCTCTGCGGAACCGCGCTTGAAGCCGGCCAGCGGGGACGGGAATCCCGATATTCAGCCGACAGGCGCCCGGTTGAAAACCCTTTTGTTTTGGGGATTCACCCTGGGTCTGTAGCCTGGGCAGGCCCCCCGCTTTCTCCTCGGCAACAGACTCTGGGGGGGTACGGATCCCACACTGTGCTGGGACACCGCCTAGGCGGCGCCCTGCCTCTGATCCGGGAAGACTGCTGCATTTTGACATCAAGATGTTTTTTGAGATGTTTTGATGCGTGAGAACCACCATCAACCTTCAAGATCATCTTTTGATGCAGGCGAAGCAGGTGGCCCTGTCTGAAAACAACACCATGGGCGGAGTCATTGAAGATGCCCTCCGGGAATTTTTCGCTCGGAGGAATCGAACCGCGGGTCGAGAGAAAACCAAGCTGCCCACCTATCGGGGCGCAGGCCTTCAACCGGGAGTGGATCTGAATTCCACGGCTTCCTTGCTCGATCGCATGGAGGATCGATGATTCTTCTCGACGTGAACATCCTAGTTTACGCGCACCGCGAAGAAACAGAGCACCACGACGAGTGTCTCCGGTTTTTGGAATCGGCCTTGGACGGTCCGTCGTCCGTCGGCCTTTCAGAGCTTGTTTTGAATGGTGCTCTGCGGATTTTGACGCATCCCAAGATTTTCTCTCACCCGACCCCTCTGGCGAAAGCCATCGAGTTTGTGAGTGCTTTGAGAAATCAACGTCACGCTGATTTCTCCCGGCGATCGGCATTGGGATCTTTTTACAAGTCTCTGTCGAATCAGTGACGCTCGAGGCAATCTGGTCAGTGATGCTTACCATGCGGCCCTCGCCATCGAATCTGGCTGTGAGTGGATCACGACGGACCGGGATTTCGCACGCTTTCCGGGTCTCCAGTGGCAGCCTCCATTCATTTTGGGCTGAGTGAGGAGATCGTGTCTGTTGTTGGGGTCGATCTGTTGTCTCCGGGTTGCGTGCCCTTCCTGAAGCGGGATATCGGCTGCGATGGAGCGCCGGACCAACACCCGGTCTGGCCCCATTTCGCGTAATCTTTCCCTTGCTCCAGCCCTGTTCATGCAGGGCAATTCTCGTATCCTGGTCACTTCAAATCCGACAGCAAACCAGACCCTGCGATTCCCCTAGCACCTCCCGGGGCGGCTCTGCCCACACCGCCCCCCCCTCCGTTGCGCATCAGTCTATTACGACCCAACCAACACCGAAAGATTCCCGACCCGCTTTTGCAAGTCCTCCGCTGCCTCCCGCGTCACTCGGGTGTGGAGCAGGTTCAAAGTCTTGACCCCCTTCACCTCCCCACCATGAATTTTCCGGATCCCCTCGTCAGAAACACCGGTGTGCGCAAGATCCAAAACCTTCAACCCTTTGATACTCAGCAACTCCTCAAGATGCTCGTCGCCTACTTGGGGGGACCGAAAAACCACCGTGTTCAGATGATTGAGCTTGGAGAGCACTCTGGCCACGCCTGGAGCCGGCTGCACGCCCGAGAAATCCAAACCTCGCAGGTTCTTCAGATGCATGACGAGCGCCTCAGCCTGCTCAATGGAGAGCTGATTTCCCGCCAAGATGATCGAAGGCAGCTTTGGAAAGCACCGACCCACATGAGCGAGCCGGACTTCAAAATCCTGATCTTCGGCGCTCAAAAACCCAAAAGACTCGAGAGGCAGTTGGCTCAACGGCTCCAAACCAGAGATCGGAACGTCCAGCGTGAACTGCCTCAGGTTGCGAAAACCACTCATCATCGGGAAAATCGCCGGACTCAAACCCGTCCCACCCAAATGCAGGTTCGTCAGCTTTTTATGAGCTGCAAATTCCTGCACCACAGCGTCTTCCATCTTGGAGCCGCCCAGATTCAGAGCGCTGAGCTTTGGAGCGCCCGCCGCCAACTCCCGGAAAAAGTCGGCCCCAAGACCCTCGCTGTGACCCACCTCCAACTCTCGCAACTCCGGGCATTGGGATAGCCAAGCCCCCACTTGGGCGTTCACCCGGCCGCCGAGCAACCTCACTCTCTGCAACTGATGCCACCCCGCCAGAAATGACAATTCTTCGGGCTCTACTTGGAAATTTAGAAAACTGAAACTCCGGACCCCACGGAAATGGGCCAGATGCCGCAGCTCGCCGGGCAACAGGGCGCGCCCAAACCTCAGCCGATCCAGTTCGATGAAAGGAAACTCCAGACGCCCCCGAGGCAGATCTTCCAACCGCTCCAAATTCGACTCTTTCCCGGCCTTCATCACCGTCAGGGCACCCTTCCCCTCCAAAACCCATTTCACCGCTTTCTCCAGCTCGTGGCGCGCAGCCGCAGCAGGCTGGGCGCTCCCCCTTTCCACCGCCAACTCCCGGCTTGGACGCTCATCAGCGGGAGCGACTGCAACCGGTCTCACTCCCGCATGAAGATCCCGCATCCGGGGCAGCCACACCGACACCAAATCCTGCCGCGCCGCCTGCACCCGGCGCACTTCGTCCGCCAAATTCCGCGCTGTTAACTGACGCGCCCCCTGCACCAACGCCGCATCAAATTCCAGAAGCAACTGCCGGACCTCCGATTCCCACGCCCGATCCATTTCCACCAAACGGTCCCGGTAGAACCGACGCGCCACCCGCAAAAACTCCACCGTGGTATCCTGATCCGTGACCGGCATTTGCCAGCCCTCCCTTTTGAGTTGCTCCAATTCCGCCCGGAACACCGCGGCACTACTCTTGTCCTGCACCCTCTCTGCATCCGCCAAACCCGACTCCACCTGCTCCTGATAATCGACACGCGCCTGCGCCCTCTCCTTCTGAAACCGCCCCACCACCCGCTCTTTGAACGCCGTCTGAAAACGCTGCTCGAGATCGGCCAACCATTCCGAAACACGCACTCCCTCCTGTGGCACCTCCTTCCCATCAACACTTCCCAGCCCGCCCTGAATCAGCCCCCACACCATGACAAACCTCAAGAAAGAGCGGCCCCACATCCTCATTCCCTCCCCCACCCGGAACCGACATCTTCCCGACTGCACAGGCCAAAAAAGCAATTTCATAGCAATGAATCAGAAGGCTGACATCCAAGCAGGCTCAGGAATCACCTTCAACCCGGTTGATGCGGAGTTGGGCGGTGACGTCGTCCATGTAATGGGCCGGGAACTCCACAACGCCCTCTTTGGGCTTGGGCAGCCGGGTTACAGCCCCGTGGAGGATGAGAAAGTCGGTGCCGGTTAAAACGGGTAGATTCAGTTGCAACTTCTGCCAGGCGGGCCTACCGGCAGGCCAAGACGCCTCCACAACGCGCTCAGCCGCAGTCCGCCCATACCTATCCCGGCCGTTCCAAGCCTCGACAGCCCATTCGATGGGCCCCTGGAAAGAAATGGCCTGCAGGGAGAAGTAGTATCCGGAGTCCTGGGTTCCCGCGGCGAATCGGGCGCTGATTTCGACCTGGGCTTTGCCCGTGGCTAAGTCGGCGTGAAACGGACGCAGGTCGATGATTTGGTGAATCTCGCCGACGTTGCGCGTGGCTCGGGGATCGCTCAGCTCGTTGTTCGCCCGGACAAACCGGAGCATTTTACCCCCCTGATAAGGCGTGACTCCATTTTCCGCACCAACTACGCGACTGTAATCCCCTGACCATACACCAACCACTGTCGGCACGCCGTCTTCTATCTTGGTCTGCTCTTCAAATCCCCCATTAGCCATTGGGAGCGGCCGCACTTTGCTGACCCACTGGCCCATGTAGGCTCTGACGCTCGAGGTGCAGAAAAGGCAGAGAACAAACCCCGCGGCAGCAGCCGCCAAGGGATTGCAAAACCAACTCCGGGACCGACTGGAGACCATCTGAATCTCGGAAGCCTGTTCCAGTCCCCTCCAGAGCGCCTCGTTCTCCGACACCCCCCGCAATTGCCCGTGTAACTCTGTCTGCTTCCAAAACTGTGCACGATGCTCCACCGAATCCCTGAGCGCTTGCTCCAGCTCCAGCTTTTGCAGGGGCGACAAGGTTCCGTCCAGATACGCGTGGACCAGGGTATTGAAGTGTTCGGGGTTCATGAGGAAAAGGTCTGAATCTCCATGCATCGGCGCAGCGCATCCCGAGCTCTCGCTAGCGTCACGTTGATCGCGTTGACCGAGGAGTTCCTGAGACGGGCGATCTCGGCAGGACCGTGCTGTAGAAAATAGCGCATCCGGATGATCTCGCGTGCCGCAGGCGCCAGGCGCTCCACGCATTTGCGCATCGCCTCCTGAATTCCTTTCTCGGCCTCGACCGGCGGCGGTTCGGGCGTCTCGGCAAGAAGGGATTCCAGAACATCCGCTGCCAGCATCTCTGGCTGCCTTATCGAATCCCTCTGCAGACTCAGGATCTTAAAACGGATGATGGCGCGGACCCATGCAAGAAAGTTCGACTCCATGGAAAACTCCCAAGCTTTCATGGATACCGTGAGAAAACATTCCTGAAGCAAATCATCAGCGGCCGAAAACTGAGGCAGCAAACAATGGATCAAATTCCGAATCTGGGCCTGATGCTGAACAAAGAGGGACTGGACCCTCAGCCGGTGAGCATCGAGCCTCTGTGTTTCGGAGGCGGGGTTGGAAGGGAGCGATTCAGCCATAAACCGCGCCCCCCCTTTCCCGGATGATGGGGTCCTCTGGCAACATTCCCTGTAGACGCGCGGCCGCAGAGGGAAGAAACCCGTCTACCACAGCGCAGCATCTCGAGTTGTCGTGAGAAAAACCCATTCCCTCTCCCCTAGTTCTAATCGCGGTACCGCATCACACGCAAGGCCTGCCCCCCCTTGGAATAGAACTCGCGCACCACCACCTGTCCCTCCCCATTGAAGCTCCTCCGCTGGCACGGGCTTCCCAAGGCCTGGCTCAACACGTCGAAGTTCGAGAGCACGTCCGCCTTGCCTCCCACCTGCCTCGCCTCACCCACACGCGCCAGACGGACCAACCGGCCCTCGGCTCCACCTGCCCAAAGGGCTTTTACAGCCTTTGCGCTCCGACCGGCTCCGACTGGAACCGCGCTTCCGACCATGAGCAACCCGTTGTCCGCGTCCGCCAGGGCCAGATTATCAAACGTTCTCCAAAGATGCACAGGTTCGTCCGCAGGCCAAACTGCCTGGGCGCCAGCCCGCGCAACCACCTTCAGGGGCTGCCCCGCCCGCTTCCAGCAAACCACCTGGTCTGATCCCTTTCCAAATCCAAGGAAAGGGTTGCTATGTAGGGTGGCTCCAAAAGCCAGGGTATCCGCCGACGCAGCCACCGGGTCTCCAAACTGCTTGAAAATCCCACCATTCAAACCGGGCACAGACTCCCCGGTTCTGTGCAAGAATACCGGCCCGGTGCCGCTCTCGGACGGCACAACGGTTGCAAGGCTGCCCGTAGTGAACCTCAAACCCGCGCGCTTGAGTTCCGCTCCAAACACCAAACCGCCTTCGCCGTCCTGGATGGGAAGCCCGAAGGTTTGCCACGTCTCACCCGACACACCGGTTTCACCGCCCGAAACCCACGGCAGAATCGTTATCCCTGCCTGCGGCCGCACCACCGCAAGCACATGCCTGCGATCCTTCAAGGTTGCCCGCAGCGAAATCTTCCAATCCCCAGAAGCCTCGTCGCAAACCAATCCGCCATGTCCCGCGCCGGTAGCACGTCCAGCAAGGGCAGCCAGAACCTGAACCTGGGACCCGAGAACCGTGTCGCCCTCGCGGAGCACCAACCGGAGACCGGCAGTCTTCACGTCATACACCCACAAGCCCGTGTCGCTAGCTGCCGTCACCCCCCCAATGCCTCTCGCAAGGGTGCCCGTGAATGCCACCACCCCACGAGAAGCCGCCACACTGGTGATGGTCGACCACCGGATTCCGCCCTCCCCGGCTGCGTCTCCCTCCCGCGCTAGGAGAGTCACACGCGGTCCGTCATCAATCCGCCAGAGCCCGCGGTCCAGGGAGGCACTCAACGCTTTCCCCTTCACCCCACTCATGAGGAGAGCCGGCACAATCACCGCGTCATCCTCCGCAAGCAGCGGGTCCAGAAAACTCCGGTACACAGTTCCTGGTGCGCCCACCGCCGCCTCGCCCGTCTTGAGTCGCAAAACCGCTTCCTCGCCCTCGCGCAGAGTAAACACCCCGGTCTCACGCACCTTGGCACTGGAACTCCAAGTCCCCAGAAAAGCCAAAGTCCCGTTCGTATTGATCGAAGGAATCCCGAAACTCTCCCAGACGGATCCCACTGGGATTCTCGGATCCACTCCAGCGCGCGGAACGCTGCTCCCTTTGAGTGCGACATACGACTGCACCGACCACTGGGTGCCTGCCGGGGTTGCATCCCGGTTTCCTTGGAGATCCACGGCGCGCACTTCAAACTGGTAGGATCCGTCGGTCAGCCCCCCAATCCGGTATGGACTGCTGACCACGCTCCATGGCCCCCCATTCAGACGCCCCTCGTAGAAGGAGACCCCCACATTGTCCTGCCCCTCGAAACTCAGCAGCACAGAGGTGCGCCGCAGAAAGCCTGAAGGCCCCTGAGTCAGCGTGGTCTCCGGAGGCGTCCGATCCACCCCTGTCCAACGGACCTGAACCAGACACTGGTTGTTGTCAACCAGCACGTTGGTGGCCAACCGCAGTGTCACCTCGTGAACCCCCAGCCGGCTCAGCGTCATTCGCAGCGGAATTTTTGTGCGTTTGCCCGGACTCAATGTACCCAGATCCGGTTCGCCCACAAAAATCGATTCAGCATCGGCACCCTGCTTGGTGACGGTTCCCAGCACCAGAGGACCGGACCCAATGTTTACCACCGTCAGCTCACGGTCAAGCACGTCCCCCTGCAGACCACTGCCACAATCCATGAGGACCGGAGTGGCTCCCACTCGAGCCAAAGGCTGAGCCCCGCACCTCAGTTCGAGCACCGGTTGCTGACTGGTTGCACCCAGCGAATAGGTTCGACTCACCTTTCCGTTGCTCGAAGTCACCAGCACTTCCACCCGGTTCTCACCGCCCGCAAATGGGAGGCTTTGGCTCCACCCCTGTCCGTCCACTGCCGCGAACCCGCCTTGATTGATCCGAGCCTGTACTTTTGCAGACCGCTCGTTCGCCTGCGTCTGGACCCGGACAGACACAAGGTCGGGCGCCGCCGCTGCCAGACGGTAGTCCGGATTTCCTGGAGAAAACACAGGATCCAGCCGCCCTTCGCTCAGACTCAACTGCCTGAGGTCTGCATCCCATCCGGAGTCGTAGACTCTGACAATACTGTTCCGGAAATTTCCGTTATAAACGCGGAACTCTCCACCCGCATACACGCTGCCCTCCACCGGGCTCACCGCCACCGCCCGGATCGCCGCATCTGCGCCTGCCATTCCCTGTGAAAAGGCCAGATCCAAACTGCCATCGGGGTTCAACCGGGCCAGGCGTCCACGGGGCACCCCATGGACACGCTCGAAAGCCCCTCCGAGAACGATGCGTCCATCGGCATCCACAGCGACACTGCTTACACCGCCTTCCGCACCCGCCAATCCAGGGGCAAAGGACAAATCCACACCCCCATTGCTCTTGAGGCGGGCAATCCCCTCAGGCCCCCCCCCCTCCACCTTCGGAAATGATCCCCCCACAAGAATTTTCCCGTCTCCCGTGAGCACAAGAGCCCGCACCACGGCAGTTCCAGCCCCCAAACCGGTTTGAAACGCGATGTCCAAACTCCCATCAGGATTCAGTCTCGCCAGCCCGTTACAGGCCACATCGTGGATCTTCGTAAAATCTCCACCGACAAGGATCTTTCCGTCTCCCTGCACGGCAATTGCGAGAACCCGGCCATTGGCTCCGGACAGCCCTTGGGCAAATCCAGGATCCGGAATTCCCTGGGCATCAGTACGGGCCACCCCCCCGCACGAAACTCCCCCAAACTGGGTGAAACTTCCTCCCACCACCACTTTTCCATCCGTCTGCAACGCTAACGCATGCACCTCCCCATTGAGCCTTCGGTCCGGATCGCCAAATGTCGGGTCCAGCGCACCGCTGTCTTCCAACCGGACCAGATAAGACCGGGCTCCGGCAGCCACACCCAGAAATCTCCCGCCCGCAAGCACTTTGCCGTCCGGTTGAACCGCAACGGCATTTACAGCCCCATCGAGGCCGGGAGCAAAACCGTCGAGGGTTCCATTGGGAGTGACTCGAGCAAGGCATGCGCGCTGGAGCGCCCCCACACGCCAGAACTCTCCCCCCAAAAGACAACGCCGCTGTGAGTCCACTGCCAATGCGTTTACAACCGCTGACTCCGGCATTGTTCTGCCGCCAAAACTCAGGTCCAGATTCCCATCCCCCCCTAAACGGGCCAGACGATTCCGAGGAACGCCGTTGACCG
>CAIURC010000159.1 GCA_903901425.1 uncultured Spartobacteria bacterium
GCTGGATGTTGCGTCCGATGTGCTTCCGTTTCTCGTTCGGAAGGGCTTTCACGCTAAACCGGGGGGCGCGTCCGATGCGGGATGCGGTTGAGCGTCATTTTGGCGAAGCGGTGGTGCGCGATCTCCTCGGAGGAGGAAACGGCTGCGGTCGCCTAACTGCGGAGTTTGGCGAAGACCGTTTGTGGGTGGAACGGATGAACGGGCAGTAAGCCTCAGTGTTCAGGACGGGGGGAGACACCTGCTAATCCAAACCATGTTTCGGTGGATGCATGCCACCACAGGCTCCTGCTCCGGAAGCACCGGCCATGCGGAAATCGCTTGGGCCGTCTTTTTCAAGAGCGCCGCCATTCTTCTGAATGCGGCCCGCTCATTCAGGCCGGCCTTTCGAATGAAATCTTGGAAGTCCGAGGCGCGGATTTTCTCCGGGTGCCGTTCTTTACCAATTTTCATCGCATAGGACGGGTCGAGCTGTGGGTAGGCTTGGGTGCACACCAGATCGTAGAGCGGCGCGAGCCGGATCTGCTGGTTTTGATAGAGCAGCGAGAAGTTTTTCCCATGGGCATCTCCGTTGCCGATGATGCAGTTGAAAAATGCTGCGTCCACAAGCTGGAGAATATCCAGGGCGGGTGCAGAAGAATGCGTCCGGATCAAATCAAAGCACTGGCTAAGGCTCGGGCCTCCCTCCTGCTGGTACTTGCGCTCCGGGGAAATCGCGAGAGCCTGGCAAAAATCCTCCTGATGCAGTCTCTCTAAATTCCCATCAGGCTTCGCGAAGCGGTCGTAGCGTTCAATTTCCAAGAACACGCTCTGCCCGGCCTTTCCGAGATGGACCTTGGCCGCGTGGAGTCCAACCGCCGCAGCCAACTCCATGCAGAGCAGTTCGTTTTCAACGAGGTTTTTAAAATGAGGACTTTGGGGTTTGAGAATGTGGCTGCTGGGAGCGCCATGAAGAGGCAACGCGTATCCGTGCGCTCGCATGGCGAGGGCCAGTTTGCACTGGGCTCCCGCCAGAGAGAGACGCAACCCCGCTTGGCCGGCAAGCAGCGGACGTTTGGGAAGCTCTGCAATTCTGGCCTCCAACTCCTCTCGGGTGAGGGGCTGAAACTCCCATGCACGCGGCTCGGGAGCCTCCGAACCGGAGGGCAGGAACGTGACCGCACCAGCACATTCGCCGCCGATTTTATCGAGGAGAGCAAAATCGTTTCCCTCGCTCACCGCCAGAGATCGAGCGATGAGGTGCCGCTGCAAATCCTCCGGGAGTAGCCCTGCGAAAAATGGTCTGCAGGCAGCCCGGTTGAATCGTTCCTCGCGGAGTGGGAGGGATACCGAAAGCGGGACGGCATCCGGTTTAGACAACCAGTCCCGAGTGTATCCAAACCAGAGGCTGCCCGAGTCGTCCTGCTCGAGGAGCCCGACGCGTTGGGAGTAAAGAAAAACGTCGAGGAATCGGCTCATAGCGATTCAGCGGAGGGATCTGCAACTGAGAGCCGTAGGCCCAAAGTGGCGAGGACCTTCAGGCAGAGGCCGATCTGGCAGGTTTCTTTGCCGTTCTCCAAGTCGCTGATGAAACGGACGCCGGTCCCACTGGCTAAGGCCAAGTCTGGTTGTTTGAGCTTCAGCTGACGGCGCCGTTTTTGGATGAGGGAACCGAGTTCTGAGGAGGAGAGGAGAGGGTTTGATTTCATTCCCGATCGGGAAAATACAACGCCGCATCGCAAGTTGCAAGCCTTAGATTCCCGTTCGGGAATGCACGAGATCGATTTAGATCTAGGCAGTCAATTCATTCCCGAGCGGGAATCCAATTTCCCGGGGAGGGGTAACACCGGTTGTTTTTACTCGGCGGCATGGGACTCGAAATCAGCGCGGCAGCAGAACGGGGGCCGGAGACCCCTAGGGCCTCCGGTCCAATCGGTGAACCGCTCGCCGGGGCTTCACTTTTCTCCCATCTGATCCCGGATCACGGTCGGCATCAGCCCCCAGAATTCGCGTGCCATTTTCTTTGTGATCCATTCGCCTCC
>CAIURC010000160.1 GCA_903901425.1 uncultured Spartobacteria bacterium
GGCCACCCTGCATCCCGTCGACACGTTCCACCGCTCCGGCGAAATTGAATTCTTCCTGCGGCTCCATGGACTTTGGGAGGGCATCATCGACATCCCACCCGACCCGCCCTTCGACATCGAAACCTTTGAGCCCATTGAACCGCCGTGGCAGGCCATCCGAGAATGGATCTCCGACGACGATGCAGATCCCGACGGCGACCTTTTCGATCAAGCCCCCGGCGGATCAAGCCCAGTCGAAATTCGTCGGCAGGACGGCTCGATTCTGGTCCTCGACTAAGATCAGCGCGGCCACCCCACCGTAAATCGCTGCCCGGCAAAATACTTGGCAAAGCGGAGCCCACCCTTATTCTCTCGACCAATGTTTAGTTGCCCAAATCCACTGTCGGAGCGACTTACTCCCGAGAAATCACCGATCCGGCCCGGCCTCCCATGTGCCGTGCAACTTTCTTCACTCCTCTCTCCCCCCAGACCCCCTCTCTCCTCCGGCCCTAATCGGCTCTCCAACCGTTTCCCGTGACCCGGCCAGAAAAGCAATTTCCTAGCAATGATGGCGAGGACGACGCCAAGCAGCTTGCCGTTCGGTGCGACCCCTCGCTGAGTGCGAGTGAACACAAAGAACTCAGTGGCGAGTGCGAAGATGGTCGCAAGCGGAATGAAGAAGGTGGAGACATAAACCGCCGACGGTGCAGGAAAGATGATGTTTGCTAGTGGCATTGTTGCGTTCGTTCACGGGAGACGCGTAGCATCGCCTAACACCCCCAAGCTCAGCGACGGCGGAGGCTGGAGCGATGGCTGCGCGGGCGAAGGCGGCGGAGCAGCCAGCGTGATAGCCGGAGCCGTTCGCTGCAGCGCATGGTTAGGCGTCTTCGGGGTTAGCTTCACGGCGAATGACTTTCATTCCGGTTGGGGTAACGCTGAGAGTGATGCGATGGCTGAGCGGATCGGGACCGTCGTATGAGGCATCGGGTGCGTAGCCGATGACATAAACCAAATGCCCCTCCGGCGTCCACCGCAGCGAACGGGCAAAACCGCGCGGGCGAAGGTGCTCAGGGTTAGGCGGGGGAAAGCCAGTGAGCGTCTTGTAGTCGGGGAACTGCACATGAACGAACTTGCCGGACTCTGGTTGGCGGGCGAGCACCGAAGTGTAGGCATAGAAACGCTCGTCAGTGTTGATGGCGACCGCCTCGCCAGTGGGCTGCCAAAGAACCTTCGCGTGTGTTCGTAGCGGTTGTGTGTCGCCGCCGGTGGGATCGCCAGGCCACTCCAACCGTCCGACTACGTGATGGCTCGGTAACTCGCGCACGAGCAAGACGGGCGTCTCCGGCGCCGTGTCGAGGACGACCTCGTGTCGCCTGTTCGGTGAAGTGCCACCCTCAAGCGCATCGGGTGTGGAGGCAAACGCGCCCACAGCAGCAAAGAAAAAGAGCGTGGCTAGTAGAGTGCGCATGGGAAGACGCCTAACGCCAGAGCTCAGCGACAGCCGGAGTGCGGCGCGGAAGCTGCAGCTCTGAGCAGCTTCCGTGACGCATGTAGGCTGTTCGTCTGCAGCGACTTGTTAGCCTCGCGCGGGGAGCCGAACCAACGTGACCAATCGAGCGAAGCTTAACGCCGTATGCCAATGATTTGATCGTATTCACTATGGTGACCGATCCAGAACCAGACCAAGCTGAGGCGGGAGATACACGAACGGCGTGCCCGATGAGGTCTCTGACTGGATTACAATCTGCGTTGTATTGAAGCTTTTTCCACTTTGGCGTTAGCCAATTCTTTTATATATAAATGTGGGGAGTAGGGTTAAAAGCCAGCCGACGAGTCTCCATCGTCCCAAAACGTAGATTAAATCTCTCCGTGTAAGACTCGCAGAAAGAATAGCTTCCGCCGCCTGATCAGGGGATGCCACCCAGAAAGGCTTCTCTGCTTTCATCATCGAAGTATCGACAAAGCCAGCCCTAACTTCAGTGACGGTGATCGGAGACTTCAATCGAGTTAATCTGCAGCGAAGTCCTTCCAGCAAAGAAGACTGATATGCCTTGGAGGCATTGTAAGATAATGATTGCCCACCTCCACGAATGGCTGCCACTGATGTCACCGCCAAGAGGTGTCCGCCTCCTCTATATTCCAGATGCTTTGTAGCGTGATAAGCAGCCAGCGTGAAGCCCGAGCAGTTCAATGCTATTGTAGACTTCGCGCTCTCGTAACTAGGAGTGGTTTCAACATCGCCAGTGCCCGAAACAAGAAATATTTTCTCGATATCTGGATATCTAGAAAAGGCGATTTTGAAAACGCTTTCCGCATCTTGCTCGTTGGTTAGGTCTAAATGAAAAGAAATAAACCCTTCAAGTGATTCCGGTTTTCTACTGAACGTGATGCACTCTATTCCACGTTCTTGAAGAGCCTCCGCTAGCGCGCGCCCGATTCCTGTGGAAGAGCCAATTATTGCGGCGGTTATTTTCATGGTTTAAGGCTAACATGTATTAGGCGGCTGCTGCAAAATTCTGCGGCTGCTGCACTATTGGAGCCATTCTTGTTTCAGTACAGGGTCGAGCAGTCCGGAAGCAAGGTGAAACCGCCAGAATCTGCGGGGCGCGCATGCGGTGCTAGGGAGAGCATCCCTAAAGGCACCGCACCGGCAACAGAACTGCTGGGCACAA
>CAIURC010000161.1 GCA_903901425.1 uncultured Spartobacteria bacterium
GGCGCAGGCGCCTGAGAATCATGTCTTTTTCCAAAGGACCGAACTTGTGGGCCTTGTCCACGACTCTGGCAATGACGTGATAGATGCCATCTGCCCCGGCGATCACCAGCATCCGAATCTTTCGCATGCCCCACCCTTTGACGGAAACCGGGCGCTGGGCAACCGGACCAAGGCATCCTGATTTCCCCTCGGAATCAGGAGGGGATCAGAGCGCGTTGCTCTGGTTTGTTGGGTCTTTCGCCGAGTTGAAATTTCCGGCAGACAGGATGAGGAACTCCCGCAGGTCGTGCATCTGGAGAGTATGCGCTCCGGCGATAAATCCTAAAGAATCTGTGGCTGGCGTGTAACCTCTGAGCCGCAAATACTTAATTACAGGGGTGAAAACCAATTTTATGAACCACCGTTGCCATGTGAGAATTAAACCCATTCCCGCGTCACTTCGTTATCTTTCCGTTTCCGGGGTGTGTGCCGTGAAAGCCAGTTCTTAACATTTTGAAATCGATGAACAGGACAGGAATCGTTTTGGGTGTTCTGGCGTTATTGGGTGCCAGTTTTGGGGTGGGTTCTCTGGTGCAGGAGCGCAGCAGCGCGCCGCTGCTGCGGGAGGCCGAAAGGCAACGGGTCTTGCTTGAGGAGAAATGGAGCGGATCGCTCAAGGAGATTGCCGGTCTTCAGCGGAGCCGGGCGGAATCTGTGGAGGAAGCTGGCCGGGAACGGCAGAAGGCGGAGCAGGTTGGGCGCGAACTGGCGGCGCTACAGGCCCGTGTGAAGGAACTTGAAACGCGCAGAGAAACAGCTCTTCAAAATCCGGGAAAACGGAAGTCTACCGGGCTGCCGTTTGCCCAGATGCTGGAAGATCCGCAGATGAAGGAGTTCGTGAAGAACCAGCAGTTGGCGATGCTGGACATGCAGTACGGCAAGCTGTTTGACCGGTTCAAGTTGTCGCCCGAGGAGCGCCAGGACTTGAAAGGGTTGCTTGCGGAAAAAATGCGGCGTGAACTCGACCTCGGCATGGCTGGCATGGCGGGTGACCCGAAGAAGGTCGCCGATCTTGCTCAGTCCGTGAAGGGTGTCACCGAGGAAATGGACGCCAAAATCCGGACTTTTCTGAACAACGACGAGGATTACGGCGTGTACAAAAAATGGGAGGAAACGAAGTCGCACCGGATGCAGTTGAACATGCTTGAGCCGGCGTTTGCGGGGGTGGGCGAACCGCTGAGCGGCGAGCAGGAGGAAAAGTTGGTTTCGGCGATGCAGACGGCTGCCGGGCAGAGCGGATTGGAGGGGACGGCTGACGGGTTCAATCCGGAGTTGTTGCAGGGAGGTTTCACTCCGGAGCTCGGCGAAAAACTCCTGCGCAATCTGGACCAGCAGTCGGACCGGGTTTTGGGCGATGCTGCCGGGTTCCTTTCCCCGGCGCAGTTGGGGGCCCTGAAACAGTCCCAGCAGAACCAACGCAAAATGGCGGAACTGGGCATGCGGATGATGGCTGGTAGCCAGAAATAGAAATGTCTCGGAAACCTCCGGTTCGTGTCCTGCTTCTTGGTGCGTTGATCTTGGGCGTCATGCTCTGGAGTAGGGTGGATCGTCCTCTGGGCGAAGGTCCGGAAATCCCGGCAGTGGTTGCTAACGATACTGCCGCGGGGGCAGTTTTCGGGGGAATTGAGGGCGCCGATCCGAAACGCCCGCAACCTACTGCGCATGGTCCAAAGACTCCGTCGGCGGGTGCTGACGACCGGGAATGGCGGATTCTGTTGCGGGATCTGGAGGCCCTCTGCGCAGGGGTGGAACAGGCCGGGGATCCCAGCCGGGTCCGGACTTTACTAGGCCGCATGGCGCAGCGGCTCGAATCCGTTCCTGCCCCGGAGGCGGTGAAGGCAATCCGGGAGGTCCTCAAGTCAGGGCGGGATGCAGAAACCCGGCTTCTTTTTGAGGTCGGGGAAGGCGGCTGGCTTTGCGGGTGGCCCAGCTATCGGTGCTGGCTATTGGACAGTCTGTCCCGGATCGATCCGGATGCGGCTGCCACCGAGGCGCTTGGAATCCTGTCCACACGCGGCAACGCAGACGAATGGTCTCTGGCAATCCGGGATTTTGCCCGGGTCCGGCAGGAGGCCGCCGACCGTGTGTTTTTGAAATCCAAGGTGCGCGAGTTGCTCTCTGAGCCGCGCTGGCAGCAGGAACAAAGTGCGGGCTGGCTGGAGGCATTTGATGTCGTGGTCCATCTACGCGCCGCCGACCTGACCCGTGAACTGGCCGGGTTGGCTGGAATGCGCGAGAACCGGCCGGCGTCCCATGCGGCGTCCTTGGCCCTTGACCGGTTGGTCCAGGCTGCCCCGGCCGATGTGCTTGGCCGTTTCTTGAACGAGCCAGGTCTTTTGAATGGACCGTTCCGCGCCAGTTGCTTCGCACGGGCCGATGTCCGTGATCCGGTTCAACGCGGAATCCTGGAGAGGTACATGCTCTCCGAATCTTCGGATCCGGAAGAACGGGCGCGTTTTTTTGGTCTTTTTCCAAATGCCCATTTCGCCGTGTCGCGGAACCTGCTGACTCCGGCGGCTGTGGTGAAAGAGGGGGAACAGATGGCCCAGGACCGTGCGGCGCTTGCGGTGGTGAATGAATGGCTGGGGAGCGGGCGTTTTGAGTCGGTGCGTCCGGGTTTGGAAAGCGTTCGGCAGCGGTTGGAGGGTTTTTTGCGGGCTGTGGATCGGTAGTTCGAGGGGAAGCGGAGCGCCGGTGCCCGCTGGCGGGGGCAGTTCCCCAAGCAAGATCCGAGCGTGCCCGGTGCGTGCCCGGTTGCCCAGCGCTGGGCGGCGAATGCCCTCCGATTACTGTGCGGGCCGGGGTCCGCCTCCTGAGATGTCCACGAGCCATTGAGCGAGTTCGGAGAGCACGGGGAGCCGGAGTGTCCACCCAACGAAAGCCCAGCCCAGATGCAGATGTTCCAGCGCCCGGGCAAACGCGGCGAGGCCGTCCTCGGAAAAGCCTGGGGCCTCGTACCGCATCCGGCGCAGGGGGCGGGCTGGGTGTGTGTGGGCGGGCAGAATTTCGAGGCCGATCCCTGAGCGGTTGGTGAACCAGCGGCCGACGGAGGTGCACAGTTCGCAGTCTGCGGCGACGTAGAGCCGGGCCGTAAACGCGATGCGGGGCCGCCAACGGGGAATCCAGAAACGGACCTGCGCCCGGTAGACGCTCCATGCGTCTCCATATCTGGGCAGAAGCTGGGTGTGCTCGTGCCATGCGGCGATTCCCGCAGCAGCAACCAGTTCCACTCCACCTGCAGCGGCTACCCACAGGCTGCCCGTCCATAAGCCCCAGAGAAGGAACAGGAGCAGGGTGGATACCTGCATGGGATTGGACACATAGGCGTACGGCCCCGAGGTGACCAAGCGGCGCGTTGGATCGAACGGAAACGGCGTTCCCATGCCGCGGACCACAAACTCCTGGGTCGCGCTCAGCCCAGGCACGGCCAGCAGAAATGCCGCCTGCAAAAAAAAGCCTTGGGCTTCCCGGGACCAGCCCAGAGCGCGTGTCCATGTCCCACCGGTCTGTTCGAGGATCAGCGCCGGCAACACCCAGTAGTGGAGCCCGGCATACCCGATCGCTGCGAGAACCGCCCGCAGCACCAGGCGTTGTTTTTGAACGATGCTCCGTCCCAGAGTCGCGGCCGGGAGAAAGACCAGAGCGAGGGTGCATAGTTCGCCCAGTTGCCAGTCTGGACCGAGCCGGACCACGGGTTGGCACAGGGGCATGGCCAGCAGGTCAAAACCGCCGGCACACAGGATCAGGACGGGCACGGGTGTCCTTGGAAACGCCAGAACCGGCAGGGCCCCCCAGAGCAGCGCCCAACCGAGAACCAGTTCCACTGGCACTCCGAGAAGGGTGGCGCCCCCTGGTTCGAACCGCCAAAACCCAAGCCAATCCGCCAGCGGGCCGAGCACTGGCAATGCCGCAATGACCCAGAGCGATGCTGCGAGTGCCGCCCCGGACTGCCGTGGGTCAGGCTTCCGCCAGAGCACCAGTGCGCTGACCATGAGCGCGGGCCACAGCAGACAGATGCTCCGGGTGAGGTTCACGGCGTTGCGCAGGTTTTCACGAGATAGGCGGCGCTCCTGCGCACCATGAACCGTTCGGGCAACCCGAAGTACCATGCCGGATCCAGGCTCCGCTCAAAGTGCACGGTCCATGTGACCCGCGTCGAACCCGGGTTTGCCGCTTCCCAGCGCACCTCTGACCCGAGCCAGCGCAGCCAGTGCCTGAGGTGGCTCGTATCTGATACCGCCTTGAAGCGGACCCGGCCCGGTTCAGATTCCGTCACTTCCAACTCCAGATCACCCGGGGGACGGCCTTCGCCTCCAGAGAAATGAACGGTCCGCCGGTTCCCGCGTTCCAGCGCACACCCGGTTCCTTCCAGAGGCACTGGCCAGCCGATTGCGAGAATGCCGGTGGGCCGGAGTTCAAAGCGGGGGCGCGCGGCGAGGGCGCAGGCCACCTGGTCTGGTGTGCCCAAAACCGTTTGCGTGAACTCCACCGTCTCGTGACGGTTGAAGCTCAGTTGCGGGGCCGTCCCTTCCAGACTCATGGCTGCCAGAATCGGGACGGGCACCAGAGAATAGAGTTTGTCGCGTCCGGATTTCCGCTTGGCTGCGCGGTCTGCAAAAAATCCGATGACCACGCCGACTGCGAGGAAGAGCGGAGCGGCCATGAGGATACAGATAAAGCCTTCCCCGAGCAGCGGCCCGGAAAGCAGGAGGCCGAGCGCCATGGTCCGCAGAATCAGCCCGGTCCGGCTTTTGGGCACTGGTGCGAGGGCAAGGAGAGTCCCGACCAGTGCCGGAATCCCGATGAACAGCGCCGCACTCTGTTCCAAGCCGCGGACGGAAAGGTGCCGGTAGGCGAGTCCTGCGATTGCCAGAACGGCCAGGGCTGCCAGGTAAATGCGGGTTGCCAGACCCCGTTCTGGCTGCGGGGCTGGAACCGGATCGGCCTGCGGGGCGTTGAAGGGTTCCCCGCAGGCGTGGCAGGCAATCGCGCTTTCGGGATTCTGCGACTTGCAGTGGGGACAGTCTTTCATGGAGCTGGCTGGGGAGGTGGCGGGAGCGGTTTAGACCGGACCGGTACCGGGGTGCGTCCCGGTGGCTGTCTGGATGTTTGTTTCGGGGATGGGCGGCGGTGTTGCTCCGCGGTTGGCGCCTTTCTGGCGCATGGAATTGAAGTTGAACATGTTGAAGAAGTGCATGACCCCGAGAACTAGGAGCACGATGCCGAGTTTGGTGGCGAGGTACTCGGCGCATTCCACCGGGGTTTTCGGATGCGCGCCCTGTTTGAGGAAAAGCAGGATGAACCCGAGGTTGATCAGGTAAAACCCCACCACGAGCAGGTGGTTCACCGCGTCTGCCATCTGGGTGTTCCCGCGGAAGGCGTCGACCAGGAAAATCCGGCCGTTGCGGTGCAGGGTCCGGGCCACCCAGACGGTGAGATAAATGCTGATGGAGCAGTACAGGGCGTAGGTGATGAGCACGGGATTCATGGTGAGAGTTGGGGTGGTTTGGGCGCTGCTGAATTGGGAAAAAGACGCATCGCAAACTGGAGCGCAGCCGGGTAGCGGAGCCGCTGCACACAGTCCGAAACCCGGAGGCCGAACCCGATGAACTCGGAGAGTTGCACCATTTGTTGGTGGAACAGGCGGCCCTCGTCGGAAGAGGCGCCTTCGGAGCGGGTGGCGCAGTTTTCAAGCAGGCGCAGGGCGGGCTCGATTTCTCGCCGGGCGCGTTGCCGGGCGACGGTGAGGAAAACGGTCCAGAGGTCTTTTTCGGCTTCAAAAAACTCGCGGCGTTCGCCTTTGCGGGGGACGGAGCGGACCAGTTCCCAGCCGACGAGTTCCTTGAGATTGGAATGGGCGTTTCCGCGGGAGACCTGAAGGGTTTCCATGACGTCGTCGGTGGAGAGGGGGGTGGGGGAGATTAGAAGGAGGGCATGGATCTGTGCCATGGTGCGGTTGATACCCCACTGGGTGCCGAGGCTGCCCCATTGGGCGACGAACTCATCGCGGGCGGCGGTCCAATCGGCTGGGGGGGAGTGTTCGTTGCTCACTGTATTTTCAATAAATACTGAAAACACAGGAAATCAAGAAGATTGTGCGCTGGGGGTCGCCCGTGGTGCTCCCGGTTTTTTCCGGCCGGTTCCCTCCACGCGTTGCGGTCTCGCCCGGGCCCGCGCTTTCCCGCGGCTTTTCCGGCGGCTCAGGCGTCCTGGAGAAACGGGTTGGTCGATTTCTCGATGCCGATCCGCGTGGCGGGGCCGTGTCCGGGGAGAACCGTGGTTTCGTCTGGAAGTGCGAACAGCTTGGATCGGATTCCGGAGAAGAGGAGGTCGCGGTCCCCTCCGGGCAGGTCCCAGCGGCCGACGCCGCCCGCGAAGAGGACATCGCCTCCGAAAACGAGGTGGTGTTCTGGGAGATGAAAGCAGAGGCTGCCGGGGCAGTGGCCAGGGACTTCCAGGATGTGGAAATTGAGGTTTTGGAGGGGGACGGAAGGGGTGGCTTCGAGGGTGAACCCGGGCTGGATGGGATCGATGTCCCAAGTGAAGCCGAGCCGGCGGAAGAACTGGGGGTCTGTGACCATGGGGAGGGTGTCTGGGTGGTAGGCGATGCGGCAGCCGTGTTGGCGTTGGATTTTGGCGGCGTCCCAGACGTGGTCGATGTGGCCGTGGGTGAGCAGGAGCAGGTCGACCTTGTGGTTTTGGCGGTGCAGCCATGAGGAAGCCTCTTGGGGGGCATCGACGAGGATTCCGTGGGCGGGAAGGAAAAAGCAGTTGGTGTCGAAGATGCCGCCGGTGAAGGAGTCGATTTGCATGGCGGCAGTGTGGGGGGCGGGAAAGGGGAGGGCAAGGGCGCCCGTGGGGGCAGCGGGAACAGCAGGATGCAGTTGCACGAAGGGCGAAATGGGCTTAAGGAGGAGGACGCGCCGGAGTGGCGCCCACATGTTTACCCCCCATGGAAACGCCCGGAAGGAGGCAGGAGTTGAACCGGTTTGGCCCTCGGTCTGGGGTCCGAATCGGCGGTCTGCTCCCCCTGGGACTGCTCTGTGTGGATGGAGAGTCCGAGGCGGTTTCGCCGGAGTTTCCCCGAACCGGTGCGGGGCAGGGGGGCGCTGAAACAGGAATAATTTTATGAACCAGCCTGAATACCGTGCAACTGGGTTTTTGAATCCGCTCCTGAGGCGGTACTGGCCGCTCGCGCTGGCAGGGTGCGGGCTTCTGGTGGCGGGGGCGGTTGCGCCGCGCGCCGTGGGGGCCGCTGGGGAGGCGGATCCTGGCCAGGTGGAGATCACGGTGGGGCGTCTTCTGGAGCAGGGGCACTACAGCCGGAAAAAGCTGGATGACCGGGTGTCCCAGCAGCTGTTGAAAAACTATTTGGAGGCGCTGGACTACAACCACCTGTATTTCATCCAGGAGGACGTGGACAAGTTTGCCGCGGCCTACGGAAAGACGTTGGACGACGACATCCTTCTGGGGCGGCCGGAGGCGGCCCATGCGATTTACGCGGTGTACAAGAAGCGGGTGGAGGATCGGATGGCGTGGGCGAAGGAACTGATCCAGAAGGAATTCGACTTTGCCGGGGAGGAAAGCATTGAGATCAACCGGCAGAAGAGCGCATGGCCGAAGGACATTGCGGAGGCGGACCGGCTCTGGCGGGACCGGATCAAGGGGGAAATGCTTCAGGAGACGCTGAACAAGCACAAGGTGGACCCCCCGGTGAAGATCCTGACCCGGCGGTACGACCAGAACCTGAGGTACCTGCGGGAGCAGACTCGGGAGGACGAGCTGAAGATCTTTCTCTCGGTGCTTTCGCAGACGTACGACCCGCACAGCGAGTACATGAGCCGTGCGGAACTGGAGACGTTTTCGATCAACATGCGGCTATCGCTGGTGGGGATCGGGGCGGTGCTCAGTTCGGACGACGGGTACGCCAAGATCATCGAGGTGGTGACCGGGGGGCCGGCTTCCAAGGACGGGCGACTGAAGGTGGGGGACCGGGTTGCGGCCGTGGCCCAGGGGGACAAGGATTTTGTGGATGCGGTGGACATGAAGCTGGACAAGGTGGTGGAGATGATCCGGGGCAAGAAGGACACCACGGTTCGGTTGCAGGTGATTCCGGCGGCGGCGACGGATCCGTCCGAGCGGAAGCTGATTGAGATCCGGCGGGACGAGATCAAGCTGAAGGAGCAGGAAGCGAAGGCGGAGTTGGTGGAGAACGCGCTGCCTGGGGGCGGAGTTCAGAAGTTGGGATGGATCACGTTGCCGTCCTTCTATGCGGACATGGACCGGAGCGGAGCGGCCAATGCGAAGAGCACGACGCGGGACGTTCTGGCGTTGTTGAACCGGCTGAAGAAGGAAGGGATTCAGGGGTTGGTGATTGACTTGCGGCGGAACGGGGGCGGGTCCTTGGAGGAAGCGGTGAACCTGACGGGGTTGTTCATCAAGAAGGGGCCTGTGGTGCAGGCCCGGGACAGCAACGGGAGTTTCCATGTGTCGCGGGACAAGGATCCGATGGTGGCGTATGACGGGCCGCTGGTGGTGCTGACGAATCGCCTGAGCGCGTCTGCGAGTGAGATTTTTGCGGCGGCGCTGCAGGACTACCAGCGGGCGCTAGTGGTTGGGGATTCGAGCACGTTTGGCAAGGGGACGGTGCAGACGATGCTGGAGATCAACCGGATGGTGCCGATGCTGGGGAACGGTGCGGGCGCGTTGAAGTTGACGATCCAGAAGTTTTACCGGGTGGCCGGCGGATCCACCCAGCTCAAGGGGGTGGAGCCCGACATCCGTCTGCCCTCACCGTTTGACATGGCGGAGATCGGGGAGGCCTCTCTGAAAGGGCCTCTCGCGTATGACACGGTGGACCCCGTGGAGTTTGAGAAATGCGACGTGCCGCTGCACAAGGAGGAATTGCGGGCGCTTTCCAAGGCGCGCGTGGAGGCCAGTCCGGAATTCCGCTACATTGCAGAGGACCTCGAGCGCCAGAAAAAGCGGGTGGAGGAAAACCGCCTTTCCCTGAATCTGGAGCGGCGGAAGGCGGAGTTGGAAGAGAAGAAGCAGCGGGATGCAGTCCGTGCGGAGGAGCGTGCAAAACGCCCGCTCGCTGAGCTCAAACGGTTCAATCTCACTCTGGACACGGTGGACAAGGCGGAGTTGGATCCCGTCCTGCCCGCATCAAAAAAGAAGGCGGAAAGCCCGGATCCTGCCTCAGGCACTGACAAGACTGAGTTGGACGAGGAGGAGGGTGCCAAGCCTTTGGTGGATGCGGTCCGGGACGAGACCATCCAGATCATGAGCGACCTGATCCGGATGGGGCAGAAAGGCAGTGTGGCGGGTACCCCGAAAGCCAAGGGTGGCAAGCTGGGCTTCCTGGGCTTCTGAGTCTCGGTTTGGAATGGGCTGTGCGGTGGATGTTGGTGGGGTGGGCGGCGCAGGGTGTGAACATTTGTTCTGCCTAGGCGTTTCCCGTGCCGGCTTTTGATTCGCCTTGAATGGTTACTGTTCGCCAACCTGAGCGGCGATGACGGCCACCAGTCCGAGCGTTTCCGGATTAGGGTTGAACTCCCAGCCGGCGGAGTGGAGGGGGAGTCCCGCAGGGAGTACCGAGGCGATCGGGAAGGGCTGGGAGGCCAGCCGCTTGAACTGGGGTTCAAGAAAAACTTTGGCCGCAGAGGCGGCCATGCCTTTGCCTTCGCAGGAGAGGTTTTCGAATGCGAGGTGGAGGTCGTCCGTGACCCGGACTCTTCCAGAGAGGGTGAGCGTGGTGGCCATCAGGAAAGCCCCAGCCTTCAACTTGAGCTGGACTTCAATTGCCCGGTAAAGCGTGCCCTGAGGCTCCGCAGGGAGGGGCGCGAGCTGGAGCGCGCATTCCTGAAGTTCAAATCCTTGGGACTCGGCCAGCTCGCTGAGCCGCGTGGAAACCAGTTTTTCAAGATCCGCGGGCTGGATTCGGATTCGGATTGTCCCGGTGCGCGGGTTTCGGAGTCCGAGTGCGCTGTGGGTGTCCGTGTGTGGGACCCAGAACAACGGGGCATCCTCAAAGTGGCACTCGACTGAGAATGGGGTGTTTTGGAAGCGGGCGTTTGGGGCCTCAATCAGAAAATGTCTGAGGTCCAGAATCGGGTTGGCGTCCCTGGGGGCGCCGGCACTGGGGAATTTCGGGATTTGAGAAAACTGCGGTGTATCCAGACGAATTTGGAGCGTGTCTGGCGTGGAATGGATATGGGGTGTGGTGTGAAAGGCCTCTGCAAGGCCGGCTTCGAGGTTTTTGAGGAGGGTTTCGCGGGATTCCGGGAGGCAGGAGGCGAGGAGCGGGAGCATGGCTGACCCTCCGGGCTTTGGGGTGCGGGGTCAAGAGCTGTGCGGGAGTGGAGTTGGATCCTGTGGGAGGCTGGGGAGGAGGCTGGCTCTTTCCCGGAGAGGGGTGGTGAGGAACGGGGCGAGGCATTCCCAGGCGGGGACATCGTGTTGGAGGATGCCGAGCAGGAGGGCGAGTTGTTTTTCGAAGTGGAGCAGGGCGCGCTGGGAGGCGACGTGGGAGGAGAGGTGTCCGAGGGCGCGCTGGAGGAGGTTGTGGAGATCTGGGGCGGGCGAGTCGGGTTCCGTGGTGGCTTCGAGGAGTTGGACGAAATAGGTGGCGGTCCTGAGGTTGGGGAGGGTTTTCCGGACGCCTTCGTGGGGGTTGCACAGGCTGACCTCACAGAGTCGGTGCAGATCGGATTTTCGGGCGGGTGCAAATCGAATTTCGCAGTCAAAAAAGAGGTCGACCCTGCCTGAGAACGGGCTTTTGGGTGAGCGGGCGCCCTTGGCCACGGTCTGGATTCTGCCGTGGCTTGCGCTGAGCCAGGACAGAATCAGGCTGGATTCGGTGAGTTTGGTGCGGCGGAGCAGAAGTGCGCGGGTGATTTCCACACTTGGATCCTAAGGCGGAACAGGGTTGCAGGGTTGGAAAAGATTTGATGCCCGGAAACGGCTGGTTTACTCATGCGGGTTCTCCCACCATGAGCGAAGAAAAAAAGACGCAGCCTCTGGACGTATCGAACCTGAAGGCGACCTACGCCAACATCTGCCGGATCGCCCAGACCCCGAGTGAAATCCTGATTGATTTTGGGTTGAACCCGAATTTTTACGGGATGATTTTGGAGGAGCCAGCGCGGCTGGAGCAGCGTGTGATTCTGACGCACGACACGGCCAAGCGGTTGTGTTTGCATTTGACGGCGGCGATCCAGTCGTACGAGGCGCGGTACGGGGTGATTGAGTTGGATTTGGCGAAGCGGCTGAAAGGGGAGGCGGAAAAGGCGCAGTGACGGAGAAAAATCTTTTATTTTCGGCTTGAGCAACTGAAGCGTCGGTAGATACATTTATCTCATGAGTTTCCCCAGAAAGAACCGCAGCGTAAACCCGGGTCTGGAGGCTTTGGAGGCCCGGATTGCTCCCGCCCGCTTGATTCAGATCGGGGGCTCAGATGCGGCTGAAACCTATGCCGGTTCAATTTTTGTGGACACCGCGGCCACGTTTGGCACGGATCAAATTTCTGCGGTGGTGGGGAAGGGAGAGATTGCGGGTCCGGCGGTGGATGCGAAGACGTACTACCTGAAGCTGGGGCCGGGGGACGCGCTCCTGATCAAGGATCAGAACACGGGGACTTACCGTCCCTTCATCACGGCGCCAATTGACCGGGATTTGTTGGATGTGTCTGCGGCGCCGAAGTTGAACTGCAACGTGGTGGCATTTTTTGTGGATGTGGACAGGGACGGGGTGGTGGAGGAGAACGAACTGACGGGGTTGTCCTTGGGGACAAATGCGAAGGTTCAGGTGCACGGGGTGGTGTATGGGGATGTGGTGGGGAACTACAACGACCGGTTTGGAAAGCTGGGTGGGCAGTTTGAGCCCCTCGGGCAGGCTGCTCAGTTGCCGGAAAACACCATTTCCCTGTTTTCTGCGGTTGGGGTCCGTGGGAGTATTATCAGCGGTGGGGCGGTGAATGGCATCCGGGTGACGGGTTCGGTCGGCCAAATTTTGTCGGGATCGGCAGCCCAGAGTTACCAGTACAACTTCTTTTACGGGGGGAACAGAGTTGGGGCCCAGATTTTGGATGGCGGGGACACGCTTCAGGTTTCGCCGGGAGTGCGGCAGGCGGGGACGTCCATTCGTGGGGTGTCGGTGGGGAGTCTGGGGACCATTGCAAAGGTGGGAGATGATGGGGTGAACAAAACCGAATTTGATCGCCCTGACTTTGTGGGTTTGATCCGTGCTGGAGGGGGGGGAGACGGTGGTCTCGGGGGTGGGATTTCCGGGGTGGTGGTTTTGGCCGATACGGACGGATTCACCATTCAGGCGGGGGCGGGCGGGAACGAGGGAGCCAGTGGGTCGAGGGGTGGGGCTGGAGGTTCGTTGTCGGACATCGTGGTGTACGGGGTGAACAAGGGCACTGTGGATCCTACGTTGAACAGCGAGTTCTTTTTCAGGGCGGGGGCGGGTGGAACCAGTACGGTGGGAGCAGGTGGGGCGGGTGGGAGTTTGAGCAGCATTCTTTTTGGGTTTGAGGGAGTGAGCGCAGCGAAAGCGAAGGCCTCCACCGGGGTTCTTTCGGACTCTGTCCTGTTGCAAGCCGGGACGGGTGGAAGCGGAGTGGTTGGGGGCGCAGGGGGGGGGATTGTGAATTCGAAGGTGATTTCCGCGCCTGAGTCGGTCTTGGCTCCGGGCGTCAGCGGTTCGATCAAGATCTACGCGGGCGCTGGCGGACTGCAGTCTGGAACAGGTTCAGCGGCTGGAAACGGGGGTGGGATTTCAAACGTGGAGGTGGCCAATCCTGGCAGTGGCCA
>CAIURC010000162.1 GCA_903901425.1 uncultured Spartobacteria bacterium
CAAGCCGGGACGGGTGGAAGCGGAGTGGTTGGGGGCGCAGGGGGGGGGATTGTGAATTCGAAGGTGATTTCCGCGCCTGAGTCTGTCTTGGCTCCGGGCGTCAGCGGGTCGATCAAGATCTACGCGGGCTCTGGCGGATTGCAGTCTGGAACAGGTTCAGCGGCTGGAAACGGGGGTGGGATTTCAAACGTGGAGGTGGCCAATCCTGGCAGTGGCCAAGAGCACCGGGATGCATTGATTGAGATCCGCGCGGGCGACGGCGGCGATCGGATTGACTCGGCGGCGCGTGGAGGTTCGGGGGGGAGCATCAGTAACATCAAACTTGCCGGGTTCAGCCTGACCCTGAGGGCAGGGGATGGCAAACGGGGGAGCGTGGGCGGGCTCGGAGGAAGTGTTTCTGGAATCACTGTTGCGGCCGGCTCGATCACGGAAGGAGGCCAGATCGCTCCGTTCCTTGGGCTGGAACCCGAAGAGGTGCGGATCACTGCGGGGCGCGGGGGCGATGGTGAAATCGGTGCAGGCGGCGGAGGCGGTGGGGTGTCGCGCGTGACCGTCAGAAACGCGGACCTGTCCACGTTTGAGGTCAACGCAGGGAGCGGCGGGAACAGCAAGCTGGGTAATGGCGGTGCGGGGGGGGCGGTGTCCGGCATCGCCATCATCGCGGAGAAAGCGACGGACCGGGAAGATTTCCTAGGGCCGAACCGTGCATTGAAAGCGGTCGTAACGATGAATGGCGGGGTGGGTGGGCGGGGCGGAGAGGGATCCAATCAGCGGGGTGGAGCCGGGGGCGGGATTTCTGGGGTGGATATCCAGGGATCGGATCTTTCGCTGCAATTGACGGCTGGCGCGGGCGGGGCTGGGAACTTCTCAAGTCTCCGTGGAAATGGCGGGGCAGGGGGGAGCATATCGGGGGTGAGTTTTCAATCGTTCAACATCACCGACCCTGAAGCGGAATCGGGTGTCACTAGCGCCGTGCTGACGGCGGGTGTTGGCGGAGCTTCGACGGGGGTGGGTACCGCCGGGTTTGGTGGCAGCGTTTCGCAGGCGAACCTGCGTGTTTCAGGGGACATCACGGTTACGGCGGGAGCCGGTGGGAACGGTCCCGCCACAGGGGGCTCTGGGGCGGGTGGATCTGTCTGGCGGGTGACTGCGCTGTCGACGACGGAGGATGTGATCATCAGTGCGGGCAATGCCGGGAGTGGCAACGGGGTGGTGGCGGCTGCAGGCGGTGCATTGGACGGTCCGACGGCAGCATTGCGGCAGGGAGTCAACATTCGCGTGGAGGCGGCTAAGACCATCCGGTTGACGGCGGGGAATGGGGGGGATGGCGGGGCAGGCGGGTTAATTCGGAACGTGCAGGCGCTGGGGTTGGATGGCGGCTCGCCCGCAGGTGCGGACGCGGTGAATGTCGTGGACCCAGTAACTGGGGCAGTTGTGTTGGATGGAACAACTGGGGAACCAGTCGTCAACGTTCCTGCGACGCGGGCTGCGGCATCCATCACGGTGACTGCCGGGAATGGTTCTGCGTCGGCCAGCAAGTCTGGTGCGGGTGGAAGCATCTTGGGATTCACAGGGAATGTCGCCGCGCAGGGCATGACGGCTTTGAGGGCCGGGGATGGCGGTGGTTCACCCACGAGTACCGCAGTCGGCGGGGCGGGCGGTTCCATCGTGGGGGGCCAGATTTTTGGCGGCGGAGGTGTCATGGCCGAGCTGCGGATGGACGCTGGCACCGGGGGGAACACGAGGGATGGGGCGGCGGGTGGGGCCGGAGGATCCGTGACGGACGTGGTGGTGGACGACTTGGCGGCGGGCACGTTTTTCAGGAGGATTGCGGCCGGAGACGGGGGCAATTCGAGCAGCGGTCGTGCAGGTGGAAACGGGGGTTCCGTGGCCAGGGTGACTGTGGTCGGCGACATTGGCGTCCTGAAGGGGAGGAGCTTTACCGACGGGACTCTGGGATTTGGTTACAACCAGATGGGGGGGGTGTTTGCCGGGAGTTTTGGGACCGGCGCATTGGCGGACGGCGTTTCGGGATCTGTGACTGAGATCACAGCGGACGCGATTGCATCGATTGCAGCGGGCAAGCTTGAAACTGGCGGAGTTCTGCTGCGGAAACACTTGGCCGCGCGGGTGGCGGCGATTGTGCTGAATGGGAACGCTCAGACGCGTGTGGACGGGACGGGCAACTATCTGAACTACGGCACGGCGAATTTTGTGGGTGGGGTGGTAGATCCGAATGCGGCCGGCAGCGTGGCGTACCCGGTGGCGGGGCCGCATGCGAACACGTTTGATCTGGGTGCAGCTCCGGAATACGGGGACAACGGAACGGTCTCGTTTGGGATTGGGGACACTGTGACGGCAGTCACCGACGGTTTTGTGGCGGCAGTGATCTATGATGGAGCGGACAGCTCGGTTCGTCCGGAGGCGCTTCTGACGCTGACCACGTCCCTGACTAGTTTGGAAGTGGGGGCGGCGATCTCGCCGACGGAAACCCTTGGCAACCTGCGGTTGGCGACGCGGATCACGCGTGCGGGGAGTATTTTGGTGAACGGCAAGACGGTGACCTACTCGCCGACCGACACCCTGAACGCTTTCCTTGCCCGGTTGACCGGGACGACTGGGGTCAACGTGACCGCAACGTACAATCCTGCTTCAGACGCGATTGAACTGGCCAGTCCATCGCCGATTACGCTCAAGGCGGGTTCCGCCTCGAGCAACCTTCTGGCGGCATTCAAGCTGGCGCAGAATGGAACCGGCAACATTGCGAGCGCAACCTCTCTTGGCGTGGTGGATCCCACCAAGACCTTGGCGACAGGCGGGTTCCTAGGCGCAACAGGCGGGGCGGGCTCATTCCGGGTAAACGGCGATCTTATCTCGTTTGACCCGGCGGTAGACACCCTGAACTCGCTCCTGACCAAGATCAACAAGTCTGCGGCCGGGGTGACGGCGCGGTATGACGCTTTGCAGGACCGGATTGTGTTTGCGGGCAAGGTTTCCGGCAAAACCACCTCACGGGTTTATGTGGAGGAGACGACAACCGCTCTGACCACCAACGCGCTCAAGCTGACGCGGACGCTTTCGGGTGCGACGATTTCCTTCGACACGGTGCAATTCATCGATCTGAACAACAACAACGGGCAGAACTGACCCATTCGACTCCTCTCGCCATGGCCCCTCAGCAAACCAGTCTATTCAGGAAGGCAACCCAGGTTGAACCCCTGGAGCAGCGGATCGCCCCAGCCATTCTGACCGCCAACGGAGTGCGGGCCGCATCCGCGGGCGTCATCAATTTGGACGCCGATCCCAACACCTCGGCGCCAGCCCTCCTCACCACGGACCTCTCCGGTGGGAATTACCTGCTCTACGTGGAGAAGGGCTCCTGCCAAGTCTACATTTCCGACCTGAACGCCAACGGCGAGGTGGATTTTGACGAAATCACCGGGATTTCCGCTGGCGACGGCCTGCGTCTTGTGTGTTTCACCGACATCCATGGGGACATCGTCACCAACCTCAAGTCGGATTTCACGCTGACGGATTCCGACAACGACGCATCCAACGGCTTGGACGGGCGGATCATCCTCAACTCCACGATTGAAAAGATTGAACTCCGTTCGGTCAGGGCCTCCGAATTGGTAAACACCAGCGTCAGGGACCGCCTAGCTTACAGCAATTACTCCATCTACGGGTACATCTATGCCGGCAAGGGGTTTGGGGCCAATGACGGCGGGTTGATCATCGAACGCAACGCGATCCAAGAACAGACGGATAAGTTCACCGGCTTCGTCAACAAGGAACGCTACCAGAGCATCCCGCCGGTGATCGGGGGGATCAAGGTGGGGACGGCCGTGTCCAACCAGTATTTCACTTTCGGAAACGCTTCCGGACCTGAGGACCGGGATGAAAACGGGGTGTTTGGACCCGGAGATGAAGGTCGCGGACTTGGGTTCAATGGCACCAACATCGGAGGCCGTTTCCTTCCGTTCGTTCCCTCTGAAGGCCAGGCTGGCGCGGACATCAACGGGTTCAGAGTCGTTGGAGACCTTTCTGCCGTCGAGATCGGTGCTTTGGTCGCCGGGGACGGTGGGAATGGCGGGATTGGCGCCCGGGGCGGAGATATCAAGAATTTCCGGATCCGGGGCGATCTGGGGGGCGGCTACCGATTGGTGGCTGGAAACGCCGGGTATGGAACCTTGGGCCAGCGCGGTGGCAACATCGAGAACTACATGGACCTCGGTTCGTTCGCCGGAGAAATTCTGCTCCAGGCGGGGCGCGGCGGCGATTCCTCCCTGTCAGTCGGCGGATCGGGGGGCACGATCAGTCTTTCAAACACAGGCGTTTTTGCCGCAAACGCGCGATTGACAGTGCAACCTGGGGACGGCGGAAATGGTCTCATTGACGGGGGGGCGGGAGGGGGGATAGCCAGTCTGGGGTTGGCGGTTGCCAACAGTGCCGCCTCTGGGGTTTCGTTTTCAAATGGACTGGTGACGTCCATGCATTTGGCGCCCACTGTCCGGACCCTGATCAGCACCGGAACGACCACGGTGTCGCTCGATCCTCTGAGCCCCGTGACCACCGGTGGCCTCTACGTGGGACAGCGGGTCCAGTTTACGCTGGATCCTGACGGCGCAGGTCCGCTGCCTGCGACGACGGAACAAAGGTTTGTCACCGCTGTGGATTACTTTGGCAAAAACGTGACGCTGAATGCTGTCGTTTCAGCCAACCCCGCGCTGGGTGGCAGCCCCGGTACGCCGGTCAATGTCCGCATGACTTTCGAAGGTGACATCGGCACGGCCATGCGGGACCTGGCAGGGGCGCTTGCCAACAAGACAAACCTGCTCCGAGGCTTCGACTTCGACGGGGACGGCAGGAACGATGCCGTGTACGCCTCCTCCTCCGAGGACAGACAGAACCAGCTCAATGTCCTTTTTGGGGACGGTGTAGGCTCCACCTTCGACAATGCCCGCACGCTTTACCTCAACTGCGGCCAGGCTTCCGGCTCCATCACCGTCAACGATTTCAACGGAGACGGCAGGCCCGATATCGCCGCCGCCTCCAAGGAGCTTTCCGCAGACGGCATCCGGGTTTACTTCAGCGAGTTTGACCCGGTGACAGGTCAGTTTTTGGGATTCAGCGACCCGCTTTTCTCGCCGGTCATCGGTTTTGCCGAGATCCAGGAGGACTCTCCGTTTGCATTCAACGGGGACTTCAATTTTGACGCGACCAACGGAGCGCGGCGGATCCTCGCTCTTTCGAGCGGCGATTTTGACGGAGACGGCAGCGTGGATCTTGCGGTTTCCACGCAGGAATCTAACCGGGACTCGGGGGACCCCACATATTTCCTTGCGATCCTGCGCAACGGCTCAAACAACGGCCGTTTCGTGGCGGACTTGGACTACGGGGTCTCCCCGGTGGCGGACTATGATTTTGTCCTTCAGTACGACGCTCCTGCTGCGACCAAGCCGCTGTTGAAAGCGTCTTCGATTGCGCTGACTCCCGGTGCGGGCGCGTTCCGGAACATCGATGTGCTGTACACCGCCGTGGTTGGGAGTGACAGGATGGCAGAGGTGAGCCTGCTGCGGGATGGGGATACATTACCGGCATTTGACGTGAACGGGGCTTTCATTGGCGCCCAAAAGGCCGAGGGATCTTTGGCGACCGAGTTAGTCCTTGGCGGTGGGCGGGATGCCAATGGCGCCCTCGAACCCGGCACTCTGGGCGTCGTGGATACCAACCGGGCGCGCTCCACGGCCACCGTGGATGCGCGGTCTTTGGAAAAAGCGAGTATTCAGGATTTTGTGATCCGGGACATCAGCGGGGAGCTGCCCGACGGGGACGCCGGCAACAATCCGGACATCGTGTTTTTGGTGGGCTCCCCAGCGGGCTACCTCGTGACTTTTCAGGGACTGGACAACAACACATTTGTGCTGAGGTCGAATCCGGATGGGGCAACCTGCGAGAACTCGGGTATTTTTATCTCCGGCACCGATCACGTGGGGATCCTGCCTGACATGAGCGCTCTGAATGTGGTGACGATCATCGACTACACCGCAGGCAGTGTGGAGAGTAGCAAGTACACCATCCCCAGCGATACCCTGTACGCCACTGGAGCTGCGAGTACGGTCCTCACGGGGGCCGACCGTCGGGTGCGTGATGGCTTTACTTCCACGGATGCCGAGCTGAGTTTTTATGACGTCTACAACGGGTCGCTCCAGCAATCGGCGGCCGTGGACAACGCCGTTACGACCCTGGTGTTCATGAGTCACAACACCGGGGATCCGGGTTTCGATGAGATTTATGGATCCCGCGTCCGGGTTGGGTCAACATTTTTGGCGGACCTGACCAACAACGCGGTGTTTCTGCTTGCGGGCGATGGCGGGAACGGGGTGCTGGGCAAAGGCGGCAACGGGGGCGGGATCGGCACGGGCATTCTTAGTCCCAACCGGAACAACTTCAGAATCGGCACAGGCGGAGTGAGCGTGATTCTTCCGTTGAATGAAGCGTACGAGGGGGTCGTGGTTTTTCAGGCCGGTCAAGGGGGGGTGGGTGGCACCAACGGCGGCAATGGAGGCGCCATCTCTGGGGTGTCTGCGGTGTACGATCCCGCTGGTGGTTTGATCACCTCCAGTGTCTTCCTGAGGGCCGGGAACGGTGGCCGCGGCATTTCCGGCACAGGGGGCGCGGGCGGCAGCATCGGCAAGTTCAGTGTGGAGTCCGGAGTGTTGTTTACGGGAGGCGCAGGCGGCACCGGAGTGAACGGCGGGAATGGCGGGTCTGTGACAGGCACAGAGAGCCTTTCGCTGGCCACCTCACGAAACAGTGATTTCCTGGCTTTTGGCGGGGCAGGTGGCCGCGGGTTGGTGAACGGCGGTGCAGGCGGTCAGGTTAAAGACCTTGTATTCACGCTGTTTAATGTTTTTGACATCGACTTTGCCCAGAGCCTTCAACTGTATGGGGGCGAAGGCGGCGTTGGATTGGCCGGGACGGGAGGGGCTGGCGGAAGTGTCAGCGGTACGTCCGTGGCTTCTGGAAGCCCAGAGTTGCGTTGTGACATGGTTTTGAGGGCGGGCAATGGTGGGCATGGAAAAACCGGGGGTAACGGCGGGGATGTGATCAGTTTCCAGAACAACGGCGCGGGGGCATCTCTCAATTCGGTGAGCGTTGTCGCCGGGAACGGTGGACAGGGAACCCGGGGAAATGGTGGCAAGGGGGGCAGGATCACGGCAGTGGTGGCTTCCAGTGCGGGAGACGGAGCCATCAACGGGTTTGATCCTGCGGATCCAAGCAGCTTCTTCAATTCCGTCCGGGCGGACCTGAAAAATTCGCACGCGGTGGCGGGGAACGGTGGGGACAGCATCGGGGGGGTGGGCGGTGCGGGTGGCTTTCTGGAAACCTTCTCGATGACCACTTCCAGGCGGAGCCTCGTGGCAGCTGCGGGCCGTGGGGGAGACGGGTTGAAAGGGGGCGGCACCGGAGGGGACGTGCGCGACTCCGTGCTCGACTCGGGCAGTTTGGAGGGGAGCAAACTCCTGATTGTGGCAGGGGAAGGTGGCAACGCGTTTGGTTCCCGCCCTACAATCACCGATCCTCTGGCGTTCGGAGTGGCTCTTGGAGCCAAAACAGACGCTGTGGGCGGTAACGGTGGAAACATTTCAAAAATCAAACAGGCAACTGTTTCTGTGGCCGTGGATTTGATTGCGGGCAACGGCGGGGACACGCCGAGTTCCGGGGCTTCCGGCAGCCTGACCAGCACCGTGGGCGTGGGCGGCTCGATATCCGATGTCGAGATTGCAGGCGACATCGGGCGTGTGGATTCGCAGGGATCCTTCACCCAGGCTGCCATCCGTTCCTATAACAACATTTACGCGAACCAGCGGATGACCGACTTCGTCAGGACTCGGGTGGTGGAGGCCGGTGGAAAGATCGACGACTCTGTCGGGAACGTGGGGATCGTGGTCGGTGCCCGCGGACGGGTTCGCGATGTCACCGGCGGCGTGGCGCCAGATGGATCCCCAACAAACCTTCCTCCGGACGGTTTGCCGGATGCCTCCTCCGGAGGGCGGAACGGGACGCTGGTCAACGTGTCCGCTTCCAACATCATGTCCGCGGTGGCAGGATCCGTGGACCGCGTGGAATCCATCCGGTTCATCTCGAATCTCCGGTTCAAAACGGGCGGGGTGTTTGGCGATGACAAGGCCGTGGACAGCCTCGGCAGGACGAGTTCTGGAAACGGAGTCAACTACGGGCAGGGCAATCTGGATTATTTGAATTACGACGATCCCAACAAGGATGCCGTTGGAGGGCCCGATCCGCGCGAAGACCGCCATTTCTCTACCGTGATCATTGGCGGGAAACTGGTGGACGGAGCGATTGTCGGCGCCAACCAGCGCAACAAACTCAGCAACCGCGACTTTATCGTCGCCTAGTCGGCGAAAGCCGAGTCGGTTGCTGTGGGGGGGATGGATTCTTGACTTGGCCGATCCACGCCCTAGCCTGCCCGCCATTCCTATGAGTCTGAACACTGTCGCTCTCCTCCGTGCAGCCAATGAAGCGCGCGGACTGTCCATGGACGCTGTCCATGCCTGTTCCTCCGGTCATCTCGGTCTTCCGCTCGGCTGCGCCGAAATCGGTGCGGTTCTTTTTGGACACGCTCTTTCGTACGATCCTGCGGAACCGCGCTGGTTGAACCGCGACCGGTTTGTTTTGTCCGCCGGCCATGGCTCGATGTTCCTCTACGGCTGGCTGCATTTGGCGGGCTACCCGCAATTGACGATTGAGGAATTGAAGCGGTTCCGCGCCTATGGGAGCCACACTCCGGGCCATCCGGAGTCGTTCGAGACGGCGGGTGTGGAATGCACCACGGGTCCACTGGGCCAGGGCGTTGCCAACGCGGTGGGGATTGCGATGTCCCAGAAGATGGCCGCTGCCCGGTTCAATGCGGGCTCGATTCTGGACAACCATGTCGTCTGCCTGGCCGGTGACGGCTGTCTCCAGGAGGGCGTTGCCGCCGAGGCTTCCTCGCTTGCCGGTCACCTGCGTCTCGACAATTTCATCCTCATTTACGATTCCAACGACGTCACGCTCGACGCGATGGCCTGCGCCAGCCAGAGCGAAGACACCGCCAAACGCTACGAAGCCTATGGGTTCCGGGTCCAGACTGTGGACGGCAATGACCCTGTGGCATTCCTCGCGGCGTATGAATCTGCGAAGGCGGCGGCTGGCCAGCCTCAGTTGATCGTGGCGCGTACCGTGATTGGGAAGGGCATTCCCGAAGTTGCGGGCACGGCCAAGGCCCACGGTGAAGGCGGCGCAAAGTTCATCGATGCCGCACGCAAAGGGCTTGGACTTCCGGAAACCCATTTCTTTGTCAGCCCCGAGACCCGGGCTTATTTTGAGGCCCACCAGAAGGCACTCGCCGGGCGCCATGCCGAATGGAAAACCCGGTTTGAAGCATGGAAAACTGCCAATCCTGCACATGCCCAGGCTCTGGCAGACTGCGTCGCTGGGATTGTCCCGGCAGACCTGCTCGAGAAGATTCCGGCATTCCCTGCGGATTCGAAAATTGCGACCCGGAAGGCAGGAAGCGACGTGCTTCAGCCGATTGCCGCGGCGGTGCCGAGTCTGATTGGTGGGAGCGCGGACCTGTACGGATCCACGCTGAACTACATCCAGTCCGACAAGGATCTCACCCCGGAGAACTGGGGTGGGCGAAACATCCGGTTTGGGATCCGGGAACATGCGATGGCTGCGATTCTGAACGGATTTGCGTACGACGGGTTGTTCCGGCCCAGCGGCGCCACGTTCCTGGTGTTTGCGGATTACGCCCGGCCCTCGATCCGGATTGCGGCGCTCTCGAAGCTGCCAGTGCTTTACATTTTCACGCACGACTCGATTGGGGTGGGTGAAGATGGTCCCACCCATCAACCGGTGGAAACCGTGGCCGGTCTGCGCGTGATTCCGGGTCTGGACGTGATCCGGCCAGCGGACCCGGAGGAAACCGCAGGTGCATTTGCCGCCGCGCTCCAGCGGACCAACGGCCCGACCCTGATCGCACTCACGCGGCAGGCGGTCCCGATGCTGAACGAGATCTCTGTCCAGCAGCGCCGCGAGGGGGTGTTGAAAGGCGGTTATGTCGCGGTACGGGAAACGGGGCCGTTGAAACTGATCCTGATGGGGGCTGGCAGTGAACTCCAGCATGCGGTGGCTGCCGCCCGCGAACTGGGTGACGGAGTGCGCGTGGTTTCGATTCCGTGCATGTCCCGGTTTGAGGCGCAGACCGCCGAGTACCGCGAATCTGTCCTTCCGTCCTCCTGCCGCCGCCGGGTGGCGATTGAGGCGGGCGTGCCCGATTCCTGGAGCCGGTACGTGGGCTTGGACGGCAAGGTGGTCGGCATCAGCCGGTTTGGCCTCAGCGCCCCCGGCAACAAGGTGATGGAGTTCTTCGGAATGAACTCCCAGACCGTGGTGGCTGCCGCTCAGTCCTTGGGCTGATCCGGGTCCTGCTCTTTTTAAGGGGCTGCTCGGGAAAACCGGGCAGCCCCTTTTTTTGCCCAGTGAAGGCAGCGAGGCTCGGACCGTTTCCACTACAGCCCCGCAGGCAATCAATCCGGGCGGTTGCGCATGGCGTCCGCGACGTCGGCAAAGAAGCTTGTCATGGCAGCTGCGGCTTCGGGTGGAATCTGGCATTCGGCAATGGACGCCGCCATCAGATCGAGCCAGCGGTCCCGTTCCCGGGTGGAGATGGCAAAGGGCATGTGGCGTACGCGGAGCCGGGGATGGCCGCGTTCCTCGATGTAGATGGGCGGACCGCCGAACCTGAACACGAGGAAATCGGCGAGCCGTTTTTCCGCGCCGGCCCAGTCGTCCGGGGGATAAAGGGGACCGAGGAGATCATCGGACGGGACGCGCCGGTAGAACGCGGCAACCACTTGGCGCAGTGCAGGTTCGCCGAGAGCGGCGTACAGAGAATCCACGGTGTCCATGGGAATTAGCCTGTGGTTCTGAGGCCGCTGGCAATGGCGTTGATGGTGAGTAGGAGGTTGGGGAGCAGGGCGTCGGCCTCGGCGTCTTGTCCGGTGGCGCGGAGTGAGCGCCACTGGCGGAGCAGATGGATTTCCTGATGGTGCAGGAGTTCGAGGGCCTCGCTGCGGAGTTGGAGGGTCCGGAGCATGCGCGGGCGGCGTTGGTTCATGGAGCCGCGGACTTTTTCGAGCATGAGCTGGGTTTTCTGCCATTCGGCGTGAATGACATTCCAGAAATGGGTGCGGAGGCCTGGATCTTCAACGAGGCTGGCGTAGGCCTGCATGAGGGGCAGGTCGGTGCTGGCGATGGAGCTTTCGACGTTGGTGAGCAGGTACCGGAGAAAAGGCCACTGGGAGGCGGCTTCGCGGACCTGAGCCAGTTCGGAGTCCGAGAGGGAAGCCAGGCCGGAGCCTGCGCCGAACCAGCCTGGGAGGTAGAACCGGGACTGGTTCCAGCTGAACACCCAGGGGATGGCGCGGAGGTCTGC
>CAIURC010000163.1 GCA_903901425.1 uncultured Spartobacteria bacterium
CCGTGGTCTTGCAGCATCAGGGGGCCTGTGTGAGTTGCGCCTGAAAATTTCGCCGACACCGAGGCGTCGCCCAGAACGGGGATATGGTCCTGAACCAGCACCCCATTGTGCAGCACCGTAAACGAGCCTGGCTGAACCTTGCCATCTGCACCGGGTTTGGGGGGATGGAACACAATGTCGTACGTTTGCCACTCACCCGGCTTCCGGCAGGCATTCACTAAGGGCGCATTGTGGACATAGAACGAAGCTGCCTGGCCGTTGAAGTAGGTCTTGTTCTGATAGGAATCGAGCACCTGGATCTCGTAGCGTCCCTGAAAATAAACACCGCTGTTACCCCTTCCCTGCCCCTCACCTTTGACCTCGGCGGGTGAGGCCCATTCCAGATGCAACTGAATCGCGCCAAATTCCTGCCGGGTCATCAAACTCTTGCCGTGAACCTCCATATAGCCGCTCTCCACCTTCCACTTCGGCTCGCTGCCGTCGTCGCTTTTCCATGCAGAGAGGTCTTTGCCATTGAACAGAACGATCGCATCGGACGGAGGGGCTCCGGCCGTTCCCGGCGTGACCACAGCCGGTTCACGGTCGCCGGCAGGAGCAGCGGCGAAGGACACCAGTACAACCGAAGCAGCGGCGGCACGAAGCAGGGATATTGCGCGGAGATTCATTGGGATCGGGGATTTTCAGCGTTGCTGAAGATCGTTGCCGGAACCTTGTCGAGGTCAAGGATTCCCAAAAGTTTTCACCCAATCTTCTGTGTTTGGCCTTTGTACCCGACTTGGTGCCTTTGGTAACACTTCAACACCGTGAGTGCCTCTGCTCCCAGCCTGTTGCTGCTCATCCCCGCCTACAACGAGGAGAACCGCATTGGCCCAGTATTGAACCAGTACGCCGAATACTTCGGCAGGCACTATCCAGGAAAGTTTGGTCTGGTGGTTGTGCTCAACGGTTGTCGAGACAACACGCTGGGTGTGGTTCAAGAAGCCGAGAAACACCACCCCTGCATCACCCACAGCGAATTTCCAGCGGCCATAGGCAAAGGTGGGGCCTTGATTGAAGGGCTGAAATTGGCCCCACTGGCAGACCTCATCGGCTACGTCGATGCCGACGGGGCAACGCCGCCCAATGCCTTCCATGACTTGGTGAAAGCGCTGGAGAACCCCGTCATTTCTTGCGCCATCGCTTCACGCTGGCTTCCCGGAGCCATCGTTCACCACTTCCAACCGGAGAACCGCCGATTCGCCAGCCGCTTGTTCCACCTGTTCGTGGAGATGTTTTTCCAGATGCGAATTCTGGACACTCAATGCGGAGCGAAAGTCATGCGACGCCAAGCCGTCGAGACCATCCACGATCGACTTTCTCTCGCCGACCTCGCCTTCGATGTGAACTTGCTTTACTCACTCAAACGGGACGGTTTTGTGATCCAAGAAATCCCGACAGAATGGGCAGACAAGAGCGGCTCGAAGGTGGTTTTCAATCTTAGGACCAGCCTGAATATGCTCCTTTCCTTGATCCGTCTGAGGCTGATTTATTCCCCCTTTTACCGCTGGCTGGGCCCCTTGCGTCCGCTGGAAGCGTGGCTTTACACCCAACTTCGCGCGCCGCAACCCGTGCGACATGAAGCTCCCTCGGGTGAAATCAGCACTGCGGTCTCAGACCGAAAACCTGGCATCACCGGTTCGAAATCAGAGTGAGCTTTCCGTTTGAGGGACACCCCTTTCTAACCGAGCCGCCTCGCGACTGAGAAACTGCTCCACCGCCTCAAACTTCGCCACGTTCTCTGGCTTGAGCGCCATCAGTGCACGATGGGCATCCAGACAGCATTTCAAGATCTCTGATTTTGAGGATGGTTGGAGCGCAACTTCCGTCGTTTCCGGAATCAGCGAGGTCTGTTGATCAACAGCGAGCAAAGTGACTTGCGCAAGGACACCGTGGTCGTCCAATCCATCGAGAATGCGCTGTGGAGCCTGATATAGGGCAAACATTGTTCCCACCGATCCCACCAATCGAGAGAGTGTCCCGGAAAACCCGCTATCCATGAGGAGAGTGGCCGATAAATCCAACACTACGCACCGAACCCCCTGATCCTTCAGGCGAACGACAAGATTTTCGAAAGCAGGCGCGGATTCAGCCGCAGCCCGCCCCACCAGACGAACGAACGCCTGAGGACCATCCAAACCCACCGAGATGGAACAACCGGGCAAAGCCACGAGGTCACTATCCGGGTCGAGATTCTGGGGTCAAGACATCGCCCAAAGATATAGACTAACAATATCAGCAAGCAGAACCACCTAACCATTGTCCAAATTTTGCTGACGGACGTTTTCAAGCAAACCCACGGCCACAAATCCATGCGAGCCGAAGGAAGAACCACTTCGTTTCGCTTCCCCTACCCCACCACATCTACCCGGAGATCGCGCAACGCCATCAGGCCTGGCAGCGGCACCGCGCGAATCGGGCGTGCACCGCTCCGGCGATTCGGGCCAAACCGTTCCCGATACCGCTCGAACACCCCGTCCACAAAAC
>CAIURC010000164.1 GCA_903901425.1 uncultured Spartobacteria bacterium
ACGAAGCTGGTAGCCGGGGCGTGGAGCGTAGCGACACCCCCGGTCACGGGCCCCAAAAGGGCCCTCACCCCGGAAGGGGTGACAGAGGCGGGGAAGTGGAGAGCGGGTATTCCAAACCGGGTTCTCTCAGAAAAGGCGGATAGAAATATCCGCCCTCCGTTTGAACGCGTGCCGGATCGTCGCCGCCGTTCGAATGCCGAGGCGGGGTGCACCGTATGATCCGCGAAGGAACGCCCTGTTCTGCCGCGCACCAGCGGCCTTTTCCAACCCGGCTCGGCAAGCAGCCACGGACGCCACCGTTTCTGCGGAACTGCGCCATAAAAAAAACCCGGACCCCCTGCGGGATCCGGGTTTTTTGAATTGTGGCCGGTTAGCCGAAGATCTGGGCGTTGAAGATGTTTTCGAGCATCTCCTGACGGCCGCTCGGGAGGACGGGCGGCACGATCGACTGGGCGTACTGGTCGAGTTCATCCAGCGAGGTGGCGCGGGACTCGATCTTGGCTCCGATGCCGCCATCGTAGCTGGCGTACCGCTTGGCCAGGAACTGGTCGAGCGTGCCGGCCTGCTGGATCCGGTAGGCCGCCTTGAGGCCAAATGCAAACGCGTCCATCCCGCCGATGTGGGCGTGGAAAAGGTCCTCGGGTTCGTGGGATTCGCGCCGGCGTTTGGCGTCGAAATTGAGACCGCCGCTGGTGAGCCCGCCCATTTTCAGAACCCGAAGCATGATCTGGGTAGTGAGATACAGATCGCTCGGGAACTGGTCGGTGTCCCAGCCCAGCAGGGTATCGCCGCGGTTGGCGTCGATGGAACCCAGGGCGTTGGCGCCCATGGCGACTTCCATTTCGTGTTCCATGGTGTGGCCAGCCAGCGTCGCGTGGTTGGTCTCGAGGTTGAGTTTGAAGTGCTCAAGCAACCCGTATTCCCGGAGGAAATTGAGGCAGGCTGCGGAATCCGAGTCGTACTGGTGGGTGGAAGGTTCGCGGGGCTTGGGTTCGATCAGGAACTGGCCGGTGAACCCGATTTTCTTGGCGTGATCCACAGCCAGATGCAGCAGGGTGGCCAGGTGGTCAAGTTCCCGCTTCATGTTGGTGTTCAGAAGCGTGGCGTAGCCTTCGCGGCCGCCCCAGAACACGTAGCCCGAGCCGCCGAGCCGGTGCGTGGCTTCCAATGCGTGTTTCACCTGGCTTGCCGCGTAGGCAAACACATCGGCAGACGGTGACGTGGCAGCGCCCTGCGAGTAGCGGGGATGCGAAAAGAGGCAGGCGGTGCCCCAGAGCAGCTTTTTGCCAGTCTGCTTCTGCTGGGCTTCCAGCGCGTCCACCACCTTGTCCAGGTTGCGGTGGGTTTCCGCCAGGGTGGCGCCTTCCGGGGCGATGTCCCGGTCATGGAAACAGTAGAATGGGATCGTCGATTTTTCGAGGAACTCAAAGAACACCGGCACCCGGGCCAGCGCGTTGGCGAGGGAATCGGAACCGTCGTCCCAAGGCATGAGCGCGGTGGGCGCGCCGAACGGATCGGAGAGGCCGTTGCGCATGACGTGCCAGTAGGCGGCGGCGAACCGGAGATGCTCGGCCATGGTCTTGTTGCCGACGCGCTCGGAGGCGTTGTAATGGCGGAACGCGAACGGGTTGGTGGAGGCAGGGCCTTCGAACTGGATGACGGGGACGTTGGGGAAGTGGGGCATGGTGGTTAGGGTTGGAGGGATGTCGCTGACAGGGGGGAGAATACGGGGTGTGCGCGGGGTTGCATCCCGTCTTTGGGTTTGACAGTAATACCCAGATGCAACGTCCTTCCATGGCCCGTGTGGCCGAGGCAGCCGGTGTTTCAAAAAACACCGTCAGCCTTGCCCTCCGCAACAGTCCCCGGATCTCGGCCGAAACGCGGCTCCGGGTGGAGCGGGCGGCGGCGCGTCTGGGCTACCAGCGGAACGCCGCGGTGAGCTGTCTGATGGCAGAGATGCGGCGGTCGGGCTCCGGCGGATTTTCAGCAACGTTGGCCCTCTTAAACGCCAACGAAGACCGGGAGGCGTTCCGTGTGCATCCAACGGTGCCCCGCTATGTCGCCGGGGCGCGCCGGCGCGCTGCGGAACTCGGATACGGCTGTGACGAGTTCTGGCTCCATGATCCCGAGGTAAGCGGGAAACGGCTAGCGTCGATCCTGCGCGCCCGCGGGATCCGCGGGGCGCTGGTGGTGGGATTGTTGAGCAGCAACCGGTTGCCGGAACGGATGCGGGTGTTGTGGGACGAAATTCCGGCGGTGGTGACCGGGGTGCGTCCCCGGGGGCCGGGATTGTCATTTGCGGGTGCGGACCAGTTCAGTCTGGCGCTGCGGGCGTACGAGGAGGCCTGGGCGCTCGGGTACCGGCGTCCGGGCTTGGTGCTGGATCCGGTGATTGACGCGCTGATCGACGGTCGGTTTACCGCGGGTTACCTGATCGGGGAACGGCGCTGGCGCGGGGACAGCGATCCGATCCCGCCGTTTCACCGGATTGTCGAGGCGCGCCAGGACCGGCGATGTTTTCAGGAATGGCTGGAGGCGACGCGTCCGGACGTGGTGTTTACCCTCTACCATGAGGTGGAACGATGGGTGTCGGAACTCGGGATCCGGGTTCCGGCGGATCTGGGGTTGATCCAGTACGAGTGGCGGGAACAGCGGGGATACTGGGCCGGGATGGATCAGAGGAACGATCTGGTGGGTGAGGCGGCGGTGGATTTGCTGGTGTCGATGATTCACCACGGTCAGGAGGGGATCCCCGACCGGGTGATTGCGACGCAGGTGACCAGCGAATGGGTCATGGGCCGGACGGTCCGCAGGCAGGCAGTCCGGAAAAAGGCGGGATCCCGGGAAAACCAGCGGTAACAGGCTGGATTCCGCGAACTTGGGCGGTTCATGTTCAAGGGAGCGGACAGGAATGTCCGCGCTCGGTTGTGCACAGGGCCAATCACTTGAGCGGATTACGGGCCGATGAGCCTGGACAGATAGGAGGCAACCCAAGCGTTTAGGCTTTCGCCTTCCTGTGCGCTGAGTTCAGCGAGCCTGCGGTGCAGAAGCGGGTCCACCCTCAAGAGGAACCTTCCGGAAAAGGTGGGGTGTTCGCCTCGCTGCTGGCAAAACTCCAGGTAATCGTCAACGGACTCCTGAAACGCTGTTTTGAGTTCCTCCACCGTGGTGCCTTGGAAAGTCACGACATCGCGGAGACCGATCACCTCGCCGTGGAAGATGTCCGAATCGGCATCGAACTTCACCGAACCGCTGTATCCTTTGTGGGTCATCATGGCTTTACTGCTGCTTGGATTAAAAATCGCCGAACCGATTTCAGGGCGCCGCGATCTGTTGTCGGCCGCGGATGCGGTCGATGAAACACTGCGCGCACGCCGTGGAGCGCAACCCGCAATCGAGAACCCCTTCCTTCGGACATCTCAGCACCCAAAGCGCGGAACACGGATTCGACCTCGCTCCATAGAACAGACGCCGACACAGGGTCCATGAAGATCCGTGCTAGAGTTCTCGATGGCGGTTGTTCACTGCTGAACTGAAGATATCATGAAACGGTATCTTTTCGAGTGCATTTCCTCGGCCAAGGATCTGGTTTTGCCTCGGCACAGCGACAAGAGCGCGAGGAGGGGGGGCGCAACACGAGGTCGGATGGAAAAACGGGGGCCTCAGTTTCAGAGAGCGTGTTTTCCAACCCGCCGTGGAGGGAATGGGGATTTGAGATGCCTCCGGCATCTCACGTTCCCGGAGGCAACGCAGCCGTTAGCCGGTGGGTGGCGCAAAGCGCCACCACCGGAGAGGAAAAAAACGGATTCACCCTGGAGGCGGTGACAGCGGCGGCAACAATCCGGGAGCGGATTCAGGAGGAGAAAAGATTGCCTGGCGCGCGATCCGGAAAGCGGGCTCGCAGACCAACCAACGATGTGGACGCTTTTAGGGGTGAAAGTTGTGGGGATTTTTGAGGCCAAGACCACCTTTGCCGCGCTCTGCGAGAAGGTCGTCCAGACAGGACTGCCCATTCTGGTGAAAAAACGGGGGGTGTCTGCTGGCTCTGGGGACGCCTGTTCGCCCGGGATTCGGTGCGCACACAAGCCTTAGAGGTGCGCGCAGAGAAAGCCTTTCCCTCCCTGCCTCTTTTGTAAGACGAGCCTTCGCTCGCGATCTTGGGGGGCTTTGAACAGGCAAACGAGGCCGTCTTGCCCCTCGGCTGGCCGAAGGCTAGAATGGCGAAATGACAGCCACACTTGCCATCGAGCTTCCAACCTGCCTGACCTTGCAGGGGAAGAGCCGCGCGGAGTTGGAACAGCGCAGCAAGTTTCTCCTGGCCTTGAAATACTTCGAGCTGGGGGAGATCACTTCCGGCCAGGCTGCCCTGATGGCTGGGATGGGCCGCGTGGCATTTTGGAATGAGGCCAGCAGAAGCGGCGCGGCAGTCATCGACATGGATGAGGAGGAAATGGAGCGGGAATTCGCCCGTGTCTGAGTTTTTCCAGCGAGCTGTTGTCTGCAACACCAGTCCCGTAATCTCACTGTGCAAAGCCGGGTTGGGGCATCTTTTTGCCGAGCTGTTTCCAAAAGTCCTCACCACGGCTGCGGTCGCCGCGGAGCTTCGAGTCAAAGATGCCGGTGACGCGGCGGGAATCGAGACGGTATTGGCTACCATCGAGATCTTTCCGGCGCCGCCGTTGGATCCGATGTTGGCCACCATTCTCGATCCGGGAGAGGCTTCGATTTTACAGCTCGCCAAAGACCAAGGCATTTCTGGCGTCCTCATGGACGAACGTCGTGGGCGTCGTGTCGCAATGGCTGTCTTCGGCTTCGAAGTTGTAGGTACCTGCGCCCTGTTGCTCCGGGCCAAAAAGCTTTCGCTGATTCCCGATGTCGGAACGCCACTCGACCGTATTATCGGCAACGGCCTTTTCATCAGCCCCCGGCTCCGCAGCGAGTGCCTGCGTCTGGCTGGCGAATAAAGGCTCGGGGACCTGAAAACCCGCAAGGAATTCGCTTTTTTAGGTCGGGTCACAGGAAACGGTTGAAGAGCGGATTGGGGCCAGAGGGGAGAGGGGGGGAGCGGGCAGGAGGAAGGGCGGAGCCTGCCCCTGCGGACGGTTCCGGTTCAAAGCCCGCCGGGAGGCTCTATCCCGTCCCAAGGCAGCGCTTTGGCAAAGGATCCGCTCCCGGGCGGGATGGCAAAGAGGTGCCGGGTCTGGCCCTCGCATACGCTTCCTTCCAACAGTTTCTCCGCAAAGAAAGCCTGTCCCTTCCTGCCTCCGAAACGGACCGAGAATCGCTGCGCGGGTTTCAGCGGTGGTGTGGGGGTTTCCGCTGGATGGCTTTTTCTCGCAGAGACAAATGACACGGGTGGAAAGCGTGGATCGGGAATTCGCTGATTCAAGAGCCAGTTGTCCCCCCCGTTCAGTCAGGCCTTCCACTGGCCACGTTTGAGCAGCGCTTCCAGCATGTGAGCGGGCTGAATGTCCTGTTGTGGTAGCCACGTCCCCGCTTTCCACTGAAGCACCTGAGTGTCGGCGCACGATTCGGGAAGGGGGGAGATCAGGGTTTCCGCTGGATGGACAGAGGACTGCGCGGTGCTTGACTGGAGGCCACCACCGGATGGGTGTATAACGGAGATGTATTATACCGAGATATCTAAAGCGTCGCCTGCTTGACCTGTGCGGTGCCCGGTTGTAGGTTCCGGCGCATGTTCGCATCCGAGGTTTTGTTTGAAGGCGTCAGGCGTCAGGCGTCAGGCGTCAGGCGTCAGGCGTCAGGCGTCAGGCGTGATTTTTTAGCATCGCGATCCGGCAATCCGGCCGAATTCAAGCTTTGTAGCAGCAGGACCGCTCGGATCCAGCGCCTGATCCGGATCTGGCTTCTCTGGATGCTGGGTTTTTTCTGCGCCGGATACGCCGAGGCTGCGAGTATCCAAACCCAACCCGCGCCTCAGACCGTCAACCGCGGGGCGGCAGTCACCTTCACCGTGGGTACCACCGGTACCCAGTTCCAGTGGCAGAAAGACGGAGTCGACATTCCGGGTGCGACTGCCGCCGCGTACTCGATTCCCTCGGTACAGCCCCAGCACATCGGCTACTACACCTGCCGTGTCACCGATGCGAATGGCACTGTCACCAGCCAGCAGGCGGCACTGAACATCCCCGGTGTGCCATTCAACCTCTGGCAGGGGTTGGTGGCGTATTTTCCGTTGGATGGAAACTCAACTGATGCTTCACCGTTTTGCAGAGATGGAGTGCCTGTTCGGCTTTCCTACGGCCCAGACCGCAACGGCGTTGCGGGGCGTTCAGCGGTATTTTCCAACATTCCCAGAGACCAAGGCTCGTTCATCGAAGTGCCGGGTCTGATCAACCAGCCCTACTGGCCCGTGACTTACAGTTTCTGGGCGCGGTTTCGGTCGCTGGGATCCAGCGTGCTGATTGGTCGCAAGCAGACGTGGAATCAGGAGGATGGAGCTCTGGTGATCTACGACAATCCCACCGATCCTGACCCCGCAGGAAGGGCGGCCAGAAGCAAACTTTCGTACTATACGGGTGGGGCAAATCTGCTCACAGATTTTACGCCGCCGGTGGATGTTTGGGTCAAAATCGACATGACTTACGGTCCGGATTCCGTTGCTTCATTTTACATCAACGGAAATTTGATTCGGTCAGCGACCTACACCGCGTCTCAGCAGCTTGGGTTTCCGTTTCGGATCGGTGGGGCCACTCCGCTGGACGGGGTGGATGGAAACAACACCAACAGCTTGGATGGGTTCCTCGACGATGTCCGGATCTACAACCGGGCGCTGAGCAGCTCTGAGGTCGCGGGTTTGTACGCTTCTGAGGTCGCTGGCCCCTTGGTGCTTTCAAATGTTCGGGCCGCGCAGCGGGCCGGTTCGCGGTTGGTGGACATCGACTACGATTTGGTTGGGGGATCTGGGGCTGTGGGAATTGAACTACAGGTGTCTTTGGATGGGGGAACGACCTGGGGTGTTGCATCGGCAACCGGCGCGGTCGGAGCTGCGGTGAACCCGGGCACCAACCTTAGGATGACATGGAATGCCGACCAGAATCCGCTGGTCCAACCCGGCAGCCAGATCCGGTTTCGCGTGGTGGTGAATCAAGAGCCAACGGGAATGGTGCGAGTGGCAGCTGGACAACTCCCGGCCTCTTCGCCGCTCGGGGCGGTTCCCGTGGGCGATTTTTACATCGGAAAATATGAGGTCCAGTGGGGTGAGTTCCAGACGGTCCGCGCCTGGGCGGTTTCGAACGGGTACGACATCGGCGGAACGGGTGCTGGTACCGGCGATGCATATCCGGTGCACTCCCTCACTTGGTATTCAGCTCTGAAGTGGTGCAACGCGCGCAGCGAAATGGAGGGGTTGGCTCCCGTTTACCGCGTCAATGGAGCCGTGTACCGGACTGGTAACATCGTTCCAGATCCGGATCCAGCTGCGAATGGGTACCGGGTGCCGCTCGAAAAAGAGTGGGAATGGGCGGCAAGGGGGGGACAGCTCAGCCAAGGGTTCACATACAGCGGCGGCAACGGTCTGAGTGATGTTGGGTGGTATGTAAGCAATTCGGGTTACACTACTAATCCGGTGGGAGGTAAGGCTCCAAATGAACTCGGCATCTATGACATGACGGGCAACGTTTGGGAGTTATGCGCAGACGTTGTGGCTGATGGAGCCAGAGTCATGCGAGGTGGAAGTCTGGGAGATGATCCAGGAAACTGTTTGCTGGATTTCCGGGGTGCCCGATTTCCGCTGGATAGCTTGTTCAGTATTGGTTTTCGCGTGGTCAGAAGCGTTGGATCTCAGTCGCCAGTGATTTCACTCTTGCCGGTGGTGTCCAACGTGACTTTCTCCCAGCGCACAGACGGATCGAAACTGGTGGACATCCGGTACGACCTGTTTGGAGGCACATCCTCGGTGGCGGTGGGCGTGTCGTATGACGGTGGTGCGACGTACAACGCTTTGCAGTCTGTCACAGGTGCCGTGGGAACCGGCGTCGTGCCGGGGACGGGCAAGCAGATCGTGTGGAACGCTGGTACGGATTATCTCAACTCCGCTTCATCTAACGTGAAGGTGCGCGTTACTGCACTTTTGGATGGCGCTGGTGGAACATTCTCTCACATCCCTGCCGGAACGTATCAGATGGGGCGGTTGGTTGCGGATTCGGACATTACAGATGCGCCGGTGACGAGTGTGACCTTGAGCGGATATTATGTGTCTGTGGATCCCACAACCAAGGCGCGGTGGGATGCGGTGCGGGTCTGGGGATTGAGCAACGGCTATACGGATCTTGCCACCGGTGCTGGAAAGGCGAGTAATCACCCCGTTCAAACCGTGACTTGGCATGACGTGGTAAAATGGGCGAATGCGGCAAGTGAGAAGGACGGGCTGATGCCTTGTTATCGAGTGGGTGGAGCGGTGTATCGGTCGGGGCAAAGTGACAGTGTAACCTGCGACTGGAGCGTAGACGGATATCGGTTGCCTACAGAGGCGGAATGGGAGGTTGCGGCGCGGGGCGGTTTAACCGGAAAGCGGTTTCCGTGGGGCGACACCATCACGCAGAGCCAGGCGAACTATCTCAGTGATGCGTATTTTTTCTACGATTTGGGTCCAACTCGCGGATATCATCCAACGTATGCGACTGGTAGCATGCCCTACACGAGTCCCATTGGGAGTTTCGCGGCGAATGGGTATGGGTTGAAGGACATGGCAGGCAATGTGTTCCAGTGGTGTTGGGATTGGTATGGAACGTACAGTGGAGGGACTGATCCCAAAGGAGCCGCATCCGGTCTAAGCCGCGTCTTGCGTGGTGGTGGGTGGGGCAACGATGGCGGTGGTGGAGCCGGCTATGCGCGGTGCGCCCAGCGCTATAACGGTTCCCCGGGCGTTACCAACAATGGGATCGGCTTTCGTCTGGCTCGAGGGTCCTCTTCTGGAAGCGGACATCGCATGGAGTCAAGCACCGGCGTTGTGGACACCACGGGCCCGGTTTTGACTGTGCCGTCCAACGTGACAGCGCAGGCGACCAGTGCGGCTGGCGCAACGGTGACGTATCCGGCAGCAACCGCGTCGGACATTGTGACGGCCTCCCCGGTTCTCAGCTACATTCATGCGACTGGCAGCGTTTTCCCGATTGGCGTAACCACGGTCACGGTAACGGCGACCGACAGCGTGGGCAACACCAGCACCGGGACGTTCACGGTGACCGTGGCAGATACTGCCAGTCTGGTTTACTCCAGCGCATCGTACCCCTGCTTCAAAGGCCCCGGGGAAATGGTGGTTCCAGTGACCGTCCGCAGAAGTCTGGTGGACCCGCAGAACGCGGTATCTGTCGTGGTGACGCCATCTTCGGACACCCTGCAATCCGGCGACTACTCGCTTCCGGCCTCGCCCATGGTTCTCAACTGGGCGGCCGGGGATACCTCGGACAAGACGTTCCCCGTGATTTTCCGGGCTGGGCGGACCATTGCCGAGGGGGGCGAATCCCTCCGGCTCACGCTCCAGAATCCGGTGGGGGCTTATTTGGGCGAGATCGGCACGGCTACGATTGCGCTTACTCCGCGCAACCCGGGCTTCCTGAGTTTTGGGAGTGCCACGCTGGAGCGGGTAAAGCCTGAGTCCGGAGATTTGACGGTCCAGATTCCGGTGCGCCGTGCTCAGGGTGGCACGGGAGCCGTGGCGGCGGAAGTGGTGGTTTCAGGGGGAACGGCACGCCCCGGAGATTTCACTGTGGCAAACCCGGTTCGGTTGGAATGGGCAGACGGCGACACGGCCGACAAGACATTTGAGGTGGTGTTCAAGGAAGCTGCCACGGTGCCGGCTGCCGGGAAAACGATCCAGTTCCGGCTCCAGAACCTTTCGGGTGGTGCACTGGCTGGGGGAACGACTTCCGCGACCTTGGTGGTGCGCGGCGCCACGCTGCCCGGTGCGTTGAACTTCAGCGCGGCCAGCTATGCGGCGGTGAAAGCGGCCACGGGCAACACCCTGGTGCCCATTACGGTGAACCGGGAACTGGGTGGGAACGGGGCGGTCAGTGTCCAAGTGACGCCCATGGGCGGAACAGCCAGCGGCCTGCTGGATTTCAGTCTCCCAGCCAGCCCGGTGACCTTGAACTGGGCCGATGACGAGATGGGGCCGAAGACGTTCAACGTGCTGCTCAAGGAAACCGCGGAAATTGCGAGTGGCGGTGAAACCCTTCTCCTCAAGCTCGAGGCAGTGACCGGCGGTGCCCAGGTGGGCCGGGTATCGGCGTGCACAGTCACGTTTACGGCCTCGGACACTGCAGCCCCGGTGCTGGTGCTGGAGTCTCCGGCAAATCGGGCCACAGTGACGGGCGAGAGTGTGCTGTTTAAAGGAACAGCCACCGATGCCAGTGGCGTAACACGGGTGGAAGTGACCCTGAACACCGAGGATCCGCAGGAGGCAGTACTGATGCCGTCTCCCAACGGAAACACGTTCGGCTGGATGACCACGCTGGTGCCGGAACAGGGAGTCAACACGGTCAAGGTTCAGGCATTCGACGGGCGTGGGAATGCTTCGGCGATGTTGACCCGGCAGTTCACGTTCCTGTATGCGCGTCCGGCGCTTGCGGGAACCTTTGACGGTCGGCTGGAACCGGCCACGGACGCGGCGTCTTTGGAGGAGCCCGGGCAGTTTGTCCAGACGCGCGGGGAAGGGCTCCTGACGGCCACGGTGTCGGCCACGGGCTCGTTTACTGGGAGACTGACTACGGGCGGTACGGCGGTGTCGTTCAAGGGAGTGCTGCGCCGGGACGGTGTGGCGTGGTTTGACTCGAAATCGGATTCGTTGGAGGTGGCCAAGGGCCGTGGCGCATCTCGGGTGGTGCTGGGGAGCCTGTCGTTGCGGGCCCAGGAAACCGGGGAACTCCCGCGGTTGGTGGGCGAACTGGTGTCCGAAACCGCCACATTCGGCACGGTGTCGGCGGAGAAGTTCGTGTACAGCGCAGCGCGGGTGTTGCCCGCCGGGATGCAGCGGGTGCCGGTGTCGATTCTGGACCCGGCGTCCGAGAACGGGCGGTACACGGCCTTGTTGGAACCGCGGGTGGATGAGGGAGTTGAAACCAACAACGGCCTGGAGCGCACCCAGTTCCCGCAGTCGAGCGGGTACGCGAAGCTGACGGTAGCTTCCAGCGGCGTGGTGAGTCTGGTGGGACGTCTGGCAGACGGGACGGCGGTGAGTTACAGCAACCGGTTGTCGCCCGGAGGCGCGGTGCCGGTCTACGTGCCGCTCTACTCGGGGCGCGGTTTCTTGGCTGGGACACCGGTGTTCGACGATTCCCAGCCGGAGACGGATCTGGCGGGAGCCCGGATGCGCTGGGTGAGGCCAGCGGGTCTGCCCGCACCGTTTGAAGCGGGGTGGGAGGACGGGATTGCGGTGGACCTGGTGGGTTCTAAATATGTGCCTGTCACCAAGCCGACGCGGACGGTGCCGGTGCCGGCAAATCCGTACACGGTGTTCGGATCGGAGTTACCGGTCACGGCGCTCACGGTGGACACGGTGCCGGATTTTGTGGGGTTGCGCGTTGGGATTGCCGGGGGTGGACTCACGGCGGGGACCACGGACGAAGGTCAGTTGTCGCCGACGAACGTGTTCAAGGTGACGGGAACGCCAGGCGCAGCCGGTTTGAAGTTGCTGTTTTCGACAGCGGACGGCGGGTTCACGGGATCGTTCACGCATCCGGTGACCAACAGAGCGCAACCAGTGGCGGGCGTGGTGTTGCAGAAAGCCCGGAAGGCCGGAGGCGGGTTTGTGTTCCTGCCGCCGCGCGGATCCACGGTCCCGGCGGCGGTGGGGTCAGTGGAGGTCACGGTGCCGCAGGTGACGGTGCCGTAACGGGGTGCGGGAAAGGGCGTTTGGCGGCATGGCTGGTGGGCCGCCTCTGGCACGCCCTTGTATGACGAAAGCGTTGATTGCACCGCGACTTTAGTGAGTTGCTTGATGTGGTTAGCAAAACCCAGGGCTGCGCGGCGGTGGCCGCCGCCGCGCAGCAGGCCGGGGTGAGATCGCGCAACACCCTTGGACCTTTTGAGTCCGTCCGGCAGCACGATCCCCTCGGCCACCCTGGGCATCCAAACTCGAACAGTTGCCTGAGCCTCGAGCTCGTATCCACAAGGCTGAGTCCTTGCTCATATCATGTCTGAATCAATCGTCCACGTCGGTCTCGACGTTTCCAAGTCCTTCCTCGACCTGCATCTCGGCGGGCCGCCCTTGCGGCTGGCGCACGATCCAGGCGGGTGTGCCGAGTTGCTCAAACGGCTTGCCGCACTGCCCGCGCGCCCACACGTCGTTCTCGAAGCGACCGGGGGGTGGGAGCGGCCGGTGGTCGAGGTGTTGCGTGCGGCGGGCATCATCCATAGCGTCGTCAATCCGCGCCAAGTCCGCGAATTCGCCCGCGCCACGGGGCGTCTGGCCAAGACCGACCGGATCGATGCCCAAGTGCTCGCGGCCTTTGGGGCCGCGGTGCGTCCAAAGCCGACCCCGCCGCCCTCGTCCCAGCAAGCCGAACTGGCCGCGTGGGTCACGCGGCGCGAACAGCTTCTGGACTTCCTGCGCGCCGAGAGGTGCCGGCAGGTGCCCGGTCTGCCCAAGGCCTTGGCGGCACAGATCCTCGCTTCCATTGCACGGATCCAAAAGCAGATCGCCGCGGTCGAAGTCCGCATGGCGAAATTGATCGCCACCCACGCCGAACTGCTCGCTCGTGCGAAGCGTTTGGAAAGCTTCCAAGGCATCGGCGCGACCACGGCAGCGACTCTCCTGGGTCATCTGCCCGAACTGGGCCAACTCAGCGGCAAAGCCATTGCCGCGCTTGTCGGCGTGGCGCCCCTTAACAACGACAGCGGGCCGCGCCGCGGCCTGCGGCGTATCGCTGGCGGCCGGGCCAGCGTGCGCAGCGCCCTCTACATGGCGGCCTTCAATGCCATTCGTTACAACCCCATCCTCCGCCCCTTCTACGAGCGGCTACGCGCCCGCGGCAAAGCCTTCAAGTGCGCCCTCATTGCCACAGCCCGAAAGCTCCTCTGCGCTCTCAATACCGCCCTCCAAGACCCAAACTTCATCCCCCTCGGAAACCATTCCAATGTTCCCCCCGAACCATCCACAAACCCCACGTAAAAATCCTTGATCAACCTCACAGTTGCTGCCGGGGTGCACCGCATTTATTGCGTGATTTCCGGTGGTGCCGCGGGGCGGCACGCACCGGCTACCCGCTGGCGATGCCTCCGGCATCTCGCGTTCCCGGAGGGAACATGGCCGCCTCTGGCACGCCCTGCCAGGGTGCACCGCTTTTGTTGCGTGATTTCCGGTGGTGCCGCAGGGCGGCACGCACCGGCTAACGGCTGCGTTCCCTCCGGGAACGTCAATTTGAGATGCCGGAGGCATCTGTTAGCCGGTGCGTGGCGCGCAGCGCCACCACCGGGGAAGGCGCGGCTTTATTTGACTGCGTAGCAGTGGACGAGTTCCTGGTCCCGGAGATAGAGCCGGCCGTGGGAGATGACGGGATGCGTCCAGATCCGGCCTTGGGGGCTGCGGATTGTGGTCTGAGGATCCAGTTTGAACCGGCTCACTTCGTTCCAGCCTTTGGGGGTGGCTTCCACCAACGCGAGGTTCCCGTTGGACTCGTCGAGGCAATAGAAATGGCCGTCGGCGTAGGCGATGGCGCCTTTCCCGAGTTTCTGACGTTCCTGCCAGACGAGTTTGCCGGTTTTGAAGTCCTGACAAATCCAGCCCAGTCCGTCGCTGTAGCCGTAGAGATGGCCGTCGAGCAGGATCACGCCGCCGTGATGGTTCTTCATCACCTTCTCGGTGCTGGCGGTTTCGTCATACGCCATTTTCACCGAGTGATCTTTTTCCACGGTGAAACTCAGGCAGCCCACGCCATATCCGGCGGTCACGTAGACTTGGTTGCCCGACACGATCGGAGTGGGAATCACCGCCGTCTTGCCGGGATATGTTTGTTTCCAGAGGACGCGTCCGTCCTTGGGGGCAATCCCGAACACGGATTCCATCGTGCGCTGGACGTACTGGGGTTCCCCATGGATGACCGCTGGAACGATGGACGAATAGTGGGCACCAAACGTGATTTCCTTGCTCTGCCACACGGTTTTTCCGGTGGCGCGGTTGAGTGCCGCCACGGTGCCCTGAGGGCCGCCCGGGGTGCAGATGACCAGTTGTCCATCCACTAGAACGCTTTCGGTGTACCCCCAGCCCGGGGTTTTGCCGCCCAGCGACTGCATGGTGACGCGCCAGAGTTCTTTCCCGGTGCCGGCATGGAACGCCACGAGGGTGCCGTCGCCGCCGAGGGTAAACACCTGGTCGCCATCCACGGTGGGGGTGCCCCGCGGGCCGTCGCCCCATTTGTTCTCTAGAATGGAACCGAGTTTTGCGGCCCAGAGTTCCGTGCCTTTTTCCGCGTCCACGCAGAGGAGCACTTCGTTCTGGTCCCGGGTGCCCATGGTGAAGAGGCGGCCCTTGGAGATGGCAAACCCGGAATAGCCTTTGCCGGCCTGGGTGTAACTCCAGAGTTTGTTGGGACCGTTTTCCGGCCATTTTTTGAGGAGCCCGGACTCTTTGGAGAGATCGTCGCGGGAGGAACCGCGCCACTGGGGCCAGTCGGGGGTGGCTGGGGATTGAGCGTGGAGTTGGAGGCCAGCGAGGGCGCAGAGCACGGCGGCACGCAGCGGATGAAGAGATCCGTTCATAGGGGGGAGGGGTTTGATTGACCCCCTGCTTAATACCGTTTCCGCATGTTGCTGGGAAGGATATTGAGCTCGGTCCGGTACTTGGCCACGGTCCGGCGGGCGATGGGGATGCCGCGTTCGACCAGGATCTCGACGATCTCTTTGTCGGAGAGAGGGTTGTGCGGGTCTTCGCCGCGGACCAGTTCCGCCAGGGTGCCTTTGACGGACGTGTTGCTCATGGCCTCGCCGTCGGCGGTTTGGTAGCCGGGGGTGAAGAAGTATTTGATTTCGAACACGCCGTGGGGCGTGGCCATGTACTTCCCGGAGATGGCGCGGCTGACGGTGGTTTCATGGACTCCCACGGCTTCGGCGATCTGCACCATCGTCAGGGGCCGGAGCGCGCTGGGGCCTTGATCGAGAAAGTCGCGCTGCCGGGCCACGATCTCATGCGCAATGTTGGAGATGGTCTGCTGGCGCTGGTGGATGCTCTTGATCAGAAACTTGCCGCTCCGGATTTTGTCCCGGATGTAGTCTTTGACCTCGTTGCCGTTGCCTTCCTGGCTCATGAGGTCTTTGTAGGTGTTGCTGATCCGGAGCCTCGGGATCTGGTCGCCGTTGAGGGAGACCTGCCATTCGCCGGAGATTTTTTCCACGGTGACATCGGGCAGGACGTAGTTGTTCGGGTCGGGCGCAAAGATCTGGCCCGGGCGCGGATCGAGCGTCGCAATAAAGTTGGCGGCCCGTTGGACGTTTTCGGTGGTGGTGCCCAGGCGGCGGGCGATTTCCGGGATCCGGTGTTTGCCGAGGTCTTCCAGATGGCGGTCCACGATCCGATACTCGAGGGAGTGTTCCTTGCCGATCCGGCGGAGCTGGATGAGGAGGCATTCCCGGAGGTCCCGGGCCGCAACGCCCACGGGATGAAAACTCTGGACGACTTCGAGCACGCGTTCGAGGTCGGGGGTGTCGAGGCCGGAGGAGGACGAAATTTCCTCTAGGGAAGACTGAAGGAACCCGTGGTCATCGAGGTTACCGATGAGGAGTTCGGCAATGGGGACTTCGAACTCGGCCAGTTCGCTGCCGGAGATCTGTTCGAGGAGATGTTGTTGGAGGGTCTCTTCCTTGACCAAGGAATCGAAGAAAAACTGGCGGCGTTCCTCGTCCTCGGAGGACCGGCCCGAGTAGCCGGAATTTTGGGACATGTAATCGCGCCACTCCTCGTCGAGTTTGGCGAGGCGATCGAATTCCTCTTTGAAATCGTCCATCTCGCGCTGGCGATCCTCGAGGCTGGGCTCGGTGGCGTCCATTTCGAGGGTGGGATTGGTCTCGATTTCCTGTTGGACGAGGTTGCGCAGCTCGAGCATGGGCGCCTGCAGGATCTGGAGGCTTTGCTGGAGTTGTGGGGCAAGAACCTGCTGCTGAGAGAGGCTCTGAGTTTGTGTCAATCCCGCCATGCCCTGACTGTAGGCCGCTTGATCCGGCCCGCAAGCAGTAACCGAGCCAGAATCTTGAAAAAAGAATAAGAGCATGTCCGCGCTGGCCCGCTCACTTCTCACCCGATGCTCGGCCCGGGGTTGTCCTGAAATCCGGGGGGTGGGGGGCGGAAAAGGTGTTCCGGAGGGCGGCAATTGGGTAGACTGAAATCATGACGCGAAAAACCGGATCTTTCTGGGGGCCGATCGGGTGGCTCGGGTGCGGGGCAGTGGCGCTGGTTTTGGGAGGGATGCCGCAATTGCGCGGGGTGTCGGCTGTGGAGGAGGCAGGGGCGTTTGGGGTGCTGGTGCGGGAACTGGCGGTGCAGCAGGAGCAGATCATGGCCAACCAGGCGCAGATTGAGGAGCGTCTGGCCCGGGTGGCCGAGGATGTGCGGGTGGCCCGGTTGTTTTCTGCGCGGGCGGGCGGAAAGACCGCGCCCTGATCCGGGCTCAGCGCGCAGTTCTCAAACAGCAGTTTTCAAAAAGAAGATCTCACCGTTTGGCAAAGACCATGAACACCAGAATCGGAATTGAGCTGTCAAAAGTGTGGGCGGGCTTCCGCGGCGCTATGGGCTTCAAGAGCGCCGCGGGCGTCATGGGGGGTTTTGTGGCGCTCGGAGTGTTCTGGGCGCAGACGGCGGTTTCGCAATCGGCCGGGGGGCGGAAAACGGTGTTGGAGCAGTTGCAGGAGATGCGGGAAACCAACCGGAAACTCTTGGAGCGTCAGGGGGAGACGTTGAAGAAGCTGGAGGAGTTGGAGAAGCAGGCCAGCCAGCTCAAGTTTATGACCAAACGCGGTTAGCGGCGCGCGTTTTTTTGCCGCAGTGGTGGACTTGAAGAGGGGCCGGAGTGGTGGGCGAGCCGGTTCTGAGTGGCGGCCGGGTACGGTGCGCGCTTCTTAAAAGGTCCATTTTTAAGAGGATGCAGCTTTTGAAAGTGGCGCTCTGCGGGCGAGTTCGCGTTTTCGGAAACGGAGTGGGGGAATACCGTTCATTTTTGTAAAAAACCGGTTGAAGTAGTATTCGTCTGAGAAGCCGAAGTGTTCGCCGACATCCTTTGCGGGGGTGTTGGTATCGGTGATCCAGCGGAGGATTTCCTGATTGAGCTTTCTGTTGAAGTACGCCTTTGGGGAAAGTCCAAAACTCCTCCGGAATGCCACCGAGAATGCGTGAACTGTGGTTCCCTGAGCGGCGGCAACCTCTGACATTCGCAGGTTGGCATTCAAGGATTGCTCCATGAGGCTCAGGGCGGGTTTGAACCGGGCGCGACCTTCCACGTGGCGCCCCACAAGATCCTCCAAATCCGGAATGGCGGCCGTCATCCAGTGTGCCAGTTGGGCCTGAAGCCGGATGCAGGCATTCAATCCCAAGGGTTCGGTCCAGTCGTGGATCCATTCCGCCGGGTTCCAGGGGCCGAGTTCCAGCAGTTTGCGTCCGGGCCAGTCCACGAGAAAATCGACGCCGGTGAACCATTCGCATCGGAACTTCAGGTAGTAGGTCTCGTAAAGGTCCGGGCAGTCGCGTGCGGTGGGGGTGTTGGCTGGAAACCAGTATGCGAAGCCCGGTCTGAGGGAAAACCATTGGCCCTTCCATTTCAACCGGGCCGTTCCGTGCACGACGAGATTCACATGGTGGAGGTAATCCCCTTCGAGCCGGCCGTCAGACCCCCATTCGGGCCCCACCACGGCATGCCGAAATTCCACAATTTGAAACTGGATTCTCCGAGCCAGGGCCATGGGGTCCTTGGGGTTCCTTTCGTCGTACAGGGAGACATTCGAGCGATAGGAGATCCCGGGTTGTGCGATCGATGGCGCCATTTCGAATGTTAATAATCTGCAAGAAAAGAGCCGCTCTGTCCATTGTCTGAGGCAGGTCGGTGTGGGAAACTCCCGGCCCTTCCCTCCTGAATATGCGGCTCTCCGTTTTCTTGGTTTTCTCCTTCTTTGTTTGGATCGGTGCGGGGGATTCCCGTGCCGGTTTTGTCCCGGACCTGATCCTCAAGCCTGAGGACGTCACTGTTTTGATGGCCGGTGACGGAACCAACCCGAACGGTCTTAGGCCGTGGATTGATGATCACCGACGCCTTCAGATCCGCAACTGGCCGGTGGGGGGAAAGACCACGTGGACGGTGACCGTGCCGGAGCGGGGATCCTACGCGGTGAACGTTCTTTTCAGTCACACGGTCCAGATTCCGTTGCGTGTGGCGGTGGCGGCTGGGGATTCGCGGTGTGAAAAGCTCTCGGAGTTCATTCCGAGGCAGGCATGGCGACGTCTCCCGTTGGAGGGTGTCTTGGATTTGGGGCCGGGCCAGCAGACTCTGACCCTGAGTATCGGGGGGGCGGAAAACGGGTCCGAAGGAACGCTGGAGCTACTTTCCATCGAACTCGTCCAACCCGAAGTGCAGCGCCGCCAGAAGGAGGCAGCCCTCCGCCTGCGCTCCGAGGCCGATACGCGCTGGTTCCGGGAGGCGGGTTTTGGACTGATGATCCATTGGACTTCGGGCGTCACCCCGCGCCATGGCGCACCCAAACCCTATGAGGAGGCGGTTCGCGATTTCGACCTGCCCCTGTTTGTGGATCAGGTTGCCCGGACGGGTGCACGAGTGGTGACATTGACCACGTCCCATGCGAGGATGTTCTTTCCGGCGCCCCTGCGCTCTCTTGAGGCGATTCTTCCCGGGCGTACCAGCTCGCGTGATCTGGTGGGCGAACTCGCTGACGCACTCCGTGCCCGTGGAATCCGGCTGATGCTGTATTACCATCTGGGCTCCAATGCCGACCCGAAATGGCAGGAGGCGTCGGGTTTTTTTAAAACGGACACCCGCGAATTCTGGGACCACTGGTCCGCGGTGATTGGCGAGGCGGGCGAACGGTATGGGGAGAGACTCGCGGGATGGTGGTTTGATGATGGGACCGCCAACTACTACTACCGCAGTGCGCCCTGGGAACGGCTCGCAAGGGTAGCAAAGACGGGCCATTCCGGCAGGCTCATCTGCTTCAATCCATGGGTGCTTCCCCCAGCCACCGAGTTTGAGGACTATCTGGCAGGGGAAGGGGGGGGCGATCCGACTCTGGGCGGGAGTTTGAAGCCTGAGGACCAGGGGCGGATTTCCTCTGGCATGTATGCGGGAAGACAGGCAAGCGCTGCGATCGTCATGGAGTCGGTGTGGGACCATGTCAAACGCGATTCGGAGATTTCGCTGCCCCGGTGGAGTCCGGAGAAGCTCGGGGATTTGCTGGGCCGGTTTCGGGCACTTGGAAACGTCCCGCTGTTGAACTGTGAAATCTACCAGAACGGTTCCCTCTCTCCCGCCACGGTGGATTTGCTTCACCGGATTTCAACGGACCCAAAAATCTCCACGCCATGACCCCATTTTGGATGCGCCGAGCTCTGCCGACTGCGGCCCTTGTGCTGAGCCTGGTTCCGTTGGCGATGATGGGAGACTCTGGAGGTTCGGCGGTCCGCCCCAAGGCGGTTGTTGACCGGAAATACGAGGTCCTGTTCAAGGAACACTGCCTTTCCTGCCACAACGAAGACAAACGCAAGGGCAGCGTTCGTCTGGACAACCTTCCGTTCGAGATCGAGTCGGTGGAAACGGCGGAGCGCTGGCAGAAGGTGCTCAATGCGTTGAACTCGGCGGAGATGCCTCCGGAAGAGGAAAAACAGCCGGATAAAGGGTTGAAAACGGACTTTTTGGAGCATCTGGCGCAGCAGATGGTGGTGGCCCGCAGATCGATCGCCGACACGGGGGGACGGATCACGCTGCGCCGGCTCAACCAGCGCGAATACAAAAACACGCTCCGGGAGTTGCTCGGTGTGGACGTGGGGGTGGGTGATCTTCCGGCCGATGGAAGCGGCACCGCGTTTGACACGGTGGGCTCAAATCTGTTCATGTCGGGCAGCCAGTTTGATTCCTACCGGCAGATTGGCCGCAAGGCGCTCGATGCTGCGTTTGGCCTGTATGTGGAATCCGCGCCACCGCGCAAACTGCGCATCGAGCCCGAAGACCGCGTCAACCCGCAGGTGGAATCGGAGATGGCGCGTCAGAGCAGCATCCGGAAGCGCGTGGCCATGTGGACCCGGGCAGTGGATGCGGCTGCAGCGCGGCCGGAAAATGCGAGGCGGGTGGCGGAAATTCGAGCCACGCAGACCCATGCGCCCAATCAGATCTATCATGCATGGGAGAAGATCCCGGGGGCTCCGCCCCCCTCGGGCTTCGGTTTTGTGGATGCGGTGGATGTGTTTCACCATCAGGCGCAGTGGAACAATCTCATCCCATCGATTGTGGATTACCTGAGCCTGCCCAAGGTCCGCTCTGGCATGTATTTGTCGCGTGGATTGGCGGCCATCCGTGGGTTCACCTGCTTTGTGCCCGGTGACTGGCCGGATGGAGAGTACCGCCTGCGTATTCGGATCGCATCGGTGGGTGCGCTTTCGCTCATGCCCTCGCGGAACGAGTTCAAGCCGACTCCCGCACCTGAGCCGGCGGAGAACCGGCGGTTCCTCGACATCACTCTGGGCGATTCAGAGAAGGTGCTCAGCACGCACCAGATCACAGGAACCATGGAGACCCCGCAGGAGGTGGTCCTTTCCGTCACTGTGGAGAAGGGAGGGACCCGCCATTTCAAGTTGCGGGAAACCAACCCCGAGGGAGGCGCTGGTGAGCGGGACCAAAACCCGGCGCTCTGGCTGGACTGGATCGAGTTCGACGGGCCGGTGAACCCATCCCGTCCGACGCCGGCCGCCCTGACGGTGCTGGGTGTTTCACACCCCGATTCTGCCGCCACAGAGGAGAATGTGCGGAGGGGCCTTGAGGACTTCTGCCGGCTGGCCTTCCGCGGCAAGGACCCTTCAAAACCCTACGTCGAAAAGCTCTTTGCGGCTTATCAGGCGCGGCGCAAGACAGGCGAAAAGCCCGCCGTGGCGATTCGCACCCCGCTGTCGATCATCCTCGCTTCCCCGCATTTCCTGTACCTCTCCGAACCGGTCGCGGAAGCGCAGAGCCGGGCTCTCACAGGGCTCGAGCTTGCATCGCGCCTTTCCTACTTCCTCTGGGGCGGGCCTCCGGACGCCGAGTTGCTGGAGAAAGCCCGGAACGGGGAGCTCCAGAAGCCGGCGGTTCTATCGGCTGAAGTCGAGCGTCTGCTGGCGCATGAAAAGTCGCGGGACTGGGTCACGGGTTTCACCCGGCAGTGGCTGGGGATGGACCGGCTCGATTTCTTCATGTTCAACCAAAAGCGGTTCCCTGCCTTTTCTGCGGCCGTGAAGGAGGCGGCCCGAGAGGAGGTGTATGCCACGGTCCAAAGGTTGGTACGCGAAAATCTGAGCCTCAAACGTCTGCTTCTCTCCGACGAGGTTGTCGTCAATGGACTGCTTGCGAACTATTACCAGATCCAGGGAGTCAGCGGTGATGCATTCCGGCCCGTCAAGGTGCCCGCGGACTCGCCCCGGGGTGGGCTTCTGGGGATGGCGGCAGTGCTTGCGATGGGGAGCAATGGGGAACAGACCAGTCCCGTGGAACGAGGCGCATGGGTCTTGAGGAAAATGCTCTTCACACCGCCGCCGCCCGCGCCTCCGAATGTGCCGCAACTCACCCGGCTCGAAGGTCGGCTCCTGACCACACGCGAGCGTCTGGTTGCGCACCAGGAAGAGCCTCAGTGCGCGAGTTGTCACCGCAAGATTGACCCCATCGGGTTCGGGCTCGAAAACTTCGATGCCGCCGGACAGTGGAGGAACGAGGACGGATACGAAAAGGTGGGGGTGGGCAACAAACGGTGGCGGATTGAGCCTGCGGGCGCCTTCCACAACGGGCCGGCGTTCCGGGATTACTTTGAACTGCGGGCGTTGATTGCGGGCCGCGCGGATCAATTTGCGCGGGGCTTCACGGAGGCCCTGCTGGAGTACGGTTTGGGGCGTCCCTGTGGCTTTAGTGATCAGGAACTCGTGCAGCAGATTGTGGAACGCGCCAAGAACAAGGATTTTGCAGTGCGCACCTTTTTTCAGGAACTCGTCCACAGCAGAGCTTTCCAAACCAAGTAACCGTTTTTTATGCACCCGCTTTCCCGCCGCCGTTTCCTCCGGAGCGCCACCTCTCTCATCGCGCTGCCTGCGCTGGAGTCCCTCGGATTTCGTCGTTTCGCCAGGGCGCAACCCCCGGGCGGGGCGCCGAAGCGCATGGTGTTTCTCGGGTTCGGTTTCGGGGTGACTCAGGAGACGTGGTTTCCCGACCTGAAAACTCCGGGTGAAAACTACCTGCTGCCACCCGGTTTGGAACCGCTTGCCCGGCATCGGAAACGTTTCAGTGTGGTGCAGGGATGCCGGCACCGGTTCAGCGACAATCCGCATGGGGGAAGCACGTTCTGGTTGACCGGAGCCAACCCCTTTGCGGAACCCGGCCAGAGTTTTCACAACACGATTTCCGCGGACCAGGTGGCCGCGCAGCAGATTGGGGGCGGCACCCGGTTCGCCTCCATCCAGCTCTGCAGTGCAGAACCCGCTGGAACCGGGCACGGGCAGGGGCTTTCCCTCGCGTGGAATGCGCAGGGCAAGCCCATTCCGGGATTTGACACGCCGTTGAAAACCTTCCACCAGATGTTCTCGCCCGACAACACGCCTTTTGAGCAGCGCCGGGCCCTGCTCCTTCAGGAACGGAGTCTTTTGGATACGGTGCTTGAGGATCTCAAGGACCTCCAGCGCGGGCTCAACCGATCCGACACGAACAAGGTTTCGGAATACCTCCAGAGCATCCGGGATATCGAGACCCGGCTTGAGAAGGAGGAGAAATGGATGGCGGTGGAAAAGCCAAAGCCGCCGTTTCCGGCGCCTGGAGAGACGTTGGCAGGGCGGGAAGAAGTGCGCGTGATGTACGATTTGCTGGTGGCTGCCCTCCGGGTGGATCTGACCCGGGTGGTCACCTATCGGCAGCCCATTAGTTCCCTGCTGAGCAGCCTTGGGGTGAAAGTCGCCGCGCATGACATGAGCCACTATGCGCCCGGGGAACGGATGGAGGCTTCCCAGATCCGGGACAAGGCCCAAAGCACCCTGCTGGCCGAGTTGCTGGACAAGCTCGATGCTGCCAAGGGCGGGGATGGATCCGCGTTGCTCGATCACACCACGGTGGTGTTTGGGAGCAACATCCGGACGGGCCATTACCTCGACAATTGTCCAACGCTCATCGCAGGCGGCGGGTCCGGAATCCGCTTGGGAAGGAATGTGGTCCTCCCCAAGGACACTCCTTTGTGCAACGCGTGGCTGACGCTTTTGCAGGGATCGGGGATCCAGACGGAGAGGTTGGGCGACAGCACCGGAGTCCTGCCGGCTCTCACCGCCTAACACCCCGTCGCTTGAGGCCCTCGTACGGGCAGCAGGCGGGCGGCAGGCGGGCGGCATCCCCAAGGCAAATGCCCGGGGCGCCAGTGCCGTCAGGATTTCTCGGATTTGCCGGAATCGAGTTTCCGGTAGAGCGTGGCCACGCTGATCCCAAGGAGTTTTGCGGCTTTTTCGCGGTTGCCGCCGCAGGTTTTGAGGGTCTCGGCGATGTAGCGGTGTTCTTGGATCCGGGTGAATTCCTCGAGGGGGAGTCCGAGCGGGGTGGGCTCTGGGGCGGGCGTCTGTTTGGCGATGAGGGGCGGGAGATCGGACACTTGAATGAGGCCGTCGTCACAGAGGGCGCAGGCCCGTTCCACGGCGTTTTCGAGTTCGCGGACGTTGCCCGGCCAGCGGTACTGCTGGAAGAGCTCGATGGCCTTGGGGTCGATCCGTTTGGGTTCCGCCCCGGCGTGCGTGGCGTTTTTCTGGAGGAAATGGTTGACCAGCAGGGGGATGTCCTCGGTGCGTTCGCGCAGCGGGGGCATTTCAATGGGAATCACCGCGAGCCGGTAATAGAGGTCTTCACGGAACTGGCCGGACTGGGATTTTTCCAGCAGCCCCTCATTGGTGGCGGCCAGAACCCGGACCCGGATGTCGAGGCTCTTGGTGTCGCCCACCCTGCGGATCTGGCGTTCCTGAAGAACCCGGAGGAGTTTGGTCTGGAGGGGTTGGGCCATGGAGTTGACCTCATCCAGAAAGATGGTGCCATGTTCGGCTTCCTCGAATAGGCCGATCTTGTCCTGGACGGCGCCGGTGAACGCGCCCTTTTTATGGCCAAAGAGCTCGCTCTCCAGAAGGTTTTCAGGGAGGGCGGAGCAGTTGATGGCGACGAAGGGATGCTGGGCGCGGTTGCTGTTGAAATGGAGCGCACGGGCCACCAGTTCCTTGCCGGTGCCACTTTCGCCCTGGATCAGGATGGTCGAGTCGGTGTTGGCGACCTTGGCAATGAGCCGATAGATCTCCTGCATCCGGCTGCAGTTGCCGATGATGTTTTCGAACCGGTATTTTTCGCGGACAATCTGCCGGAGGTTCCGGTTTTCCCGGACCAGCGACTGGTTTTCGAGGGCGCGTTGGACGACGAGTTGGAGTTCGTCGATTTTGAAGGGTTTGGTGAGGTAATCGTAGGCGCCGTTGCGCATGGCTTCGAGCGCGCTCTCCACCTTGGCGTAGGCGGTGATGAGGATCACCGGCGTTTGCGGCAGCAGTTCCCGGCAGGACCGGAGGATTTCCAAGCCGCCCACCTGGTCCATTTTGAGGTCGGAAATCACCAGATGCGGCGCCTGAGTGGTGAGTTGTTCGAGGGCTTTTTTGCCGGAATTGAACGCCACGGTCTGGTGTCCCTGTTCTCGGCAGAGGTCGGAGATGACAGACACCATTGCCGGGTCGTCATCGATGATCAGGATACGCGCCATAGGGGAACGAGGTTGGTAAACGGCGCCAGATTCGCAGAAATGAGAGGGGCCGAAAGGTTAATCGTCTGTAAAGTCCCAGATTTTGTCCGGAGAAATTTCAGGGGTTTTCGGCAGGGGCGGGGGAGCGGACGGGGAGCGGGCCGGGTTCTGGGATATGGCTGAGGCCAAAGCTCAGCAGGGCGGTGGAATCGTCCCAGATGCCGGGTTTGTCGGTGTGCATCACCACCGAGATGACCTCGCGGCCATCCCGGAGGGCGGCGCTGACGAGCACCTGCTGGGCCGGGATGGTGTAGCCGGTTTTGACTCCGGTGCATCCCGGGAACCGGGACAGGAGCCGGTTGTGGTTATAAAGTTCGCGGGAGTTGAACTCGGTCACCCACGGGTGTTTTTCGGTTGAGACAATCTGTCGGAAAAGGGGTTGGAGCATGGCGGCCCGGGTGATGAGAGCCAGGTCGCGGGGACTGGTGGCATGCTGGGAGTGATGCAGTCCGTGGGGGTTCATGAACCGGGTGGCGGTGGCTCCGAGTTCCTGGGCGCGGCGCGTCATTTTTTCGGCAAACGCCTCGACGCTGCCGGCGTTGTCCCGGGCAAGGGCATGCGCGACGTCGTTGGCGCTTTTGAGCATGAGTCCATAGAGCATCTGCCGGCGTGGAAACCGCTGGCCGGGCCGGATCTCCAAGCTGCTTTCGCCGACCCGGCTGTCTTCCACCGTGATTTCCACTTCCTGGTCCAGCGCACCGGCCTCGATCACCAGCAGGGCTGTCATGATCTTGGTGGTGCTGGCGGGATACTGCGGTTGGTCCGCATTTTTTTCGTACAGACTTTCGCCGCTGTGCGCGTCCACGACAATGGCGCCCCGCGCGTGCAGAGGAAGCTGGCCCGGGTCCAATGTCGGCTCGGTTTTTTTTGTGGAAACCGTTTTCTGGGCGGGAGACTTGGCCGGGGCGATCGGTGTGCCCAGGAGCAGACAAACGAGGGTCGGGATCAGGCGTGCAACAGACGAGGCCGGGAGTCTAGGCATAAGCCGTTTGGTTGAGTGTGACCTTTCCATGGAGCAGGGTCCAGACCACCGGGGTCCGGCACTGGAGGATGGCTTGGTGGGCGGAGTCGACGGGGAGGTTAGGCGGGCAGGGAAGCGCAATCAAGTCGGCGAGGGCGCCCGGGGAGATCTGGCCGAGTTTGCCCGCCATGCCGAGCGCGCGGGCGGGATTGACCGTGGCGGTTTCCAAGAGGGTCAGCGGGGACAGGCCAGGCTCGGATTCGCCGAGGCGGCGCAGTTCTTGGAAGAGGTTGAGGGTGTCGGTGCTGGCTAGGCTGTCGGTGCCGGTGCAGAGGTTGACGCCGAGGGCCTGGAGTGCCCGGAACTGGAAGGTGGCATGGCCAAAATAATGATGGCTGCCGGGGCAGTGGACCACATGGGGAAGGCGCTCGCGTGGCGCCTCGGCGAGGAGCTGCAGATCGCCTTCGGTCAATTCGTTCATGTGGGCCAGAATCCAGCGTTGATCGATACAGCCCGAGTTCCAGAGGGTGGCAAAGGGCGTCTGGCCGTGGCCGCAGTCGCTCATTGGCCTCTGAAGTTGGTTGAGAAACTCGTAGAGCGGCCCCTCGGCATCGCGGAACATGCAAAATTCCTCGCGGGACTCGGCGAGGTGCGTGGTGAGCGGCATGTTGTGTCTGGCCGAACAGGCGTTGGAGAGCTCGTACAGGGTGCGCGAGGCGGTGTAGGGCGCATGCGGGCTCAGGCCCCAGCCGCCGAGCAGGGCTGGGTTTTGATCAAAAAACGTGAGCGCGCCGGAAACCACCTCCTCGGTGGCGGTCCGGTGGCGCACATCGATCATTTCATAAAACCACCAGGTGCGGACCGGGGGCGGCTCGATCCGGGGGAGCAGTTCGGGAAAAGATTCGATGTTGCAGACGGTGGTGGTGCCCCAGTGCTGGAGTTCGCGGAACCCCTTGTGGATTGCGGCAAGGTAATCCTCGGTGTCCAGGCAGCGTTTGAGCGCGTTGATCCGCTGGATCCACTGGGTGAAACTGCGCTGCGGCGAGATGGCAAACCGCAGCATCGAGTAGTCCAAGTGGCAGTGTGCGTTGATCAGGCCCGGCAACAGCAGATGCTGGTCGAGGTCCACCACTTCCTCACCGGGCGCAGGCAGCAGATCGGCGGCCGGCCCGAGCGCGGTCACGGTTTCGCCTTCGATGCGGACCGCGCCGTTCAGGATCGGCGGACTAGCAATCGGGACCAGAATCCGGGCCCGAACGATCATGGGGCAGGCTGACGCTTGATTTCCTCCCGGGCCTTGGCGACCAGGAGGTTGCAGGCCTCGATGCACAACAGGGGGATGGTGTCGCCGGAAATCCGGGCGTCCGGGGGCCGTGCATCGGTCTGGAATTTGGACGGGGAAAGGGACTGGAACGGCGTCTCGGGGGTGAGTTGCCAGAGCAGGGTTTTGCGGCACCCGGTTTCCCAGCAGCAGGTGCAGCCCACGACCTCCTGAGCCTGGGCGTCGGTAAGTTTTTTGGTGATGGCGTACATCCCGGTCTGGCGACCGAGGGTCTCCCGGAGGTGCACCGGAGTGAGTTCCTGGCGGGTCAGGCTCAGGAAACTGCCGAGCATGGCGGGATAAAAGCCCTCCAGAGCGGTGCGAAGGCCCTCAATGTCGCGGACCTGGAGCCGCCAGCCCCGGCGCAGCGTGGGGGAGGTTTTCATGGGCCGAAACTGGCCTTGGGCGTCCCAGGTGGCGATTTTCCGGGCCTGAAGCGGGTCATCAAAAAACTCGAGCGTCCCGGGATCCGTCTCCTGGGCGTCGAGGTAATGGGTGAGCGAAAACCCAGCCGGGCAGGGCTGGAAGGTGACTTCGCCCATGAGGCGTGCGCCGTTTTGGACCCAGGTTTGGAGTGAGGCAAGGAGGTCGCGGTTCATGGGTGTGCGGTATGGGCGAGATCGAAAGCAGCCACCTGATCGAGGATGACGTCGGCAAAAAGCGGTTCGGTGCCGATGGCGCTGGAATAGTAGAGGGTGCGTCCCCGGAGATGGTAGGGGTTGTTTCGGAAGACGCTGCGCTGGCTGGCGGCTTCGGTGGGCTCGGATTCGATCCCAAGCAGGACCGGGATGTCTTGGTAGCTGTGCAGTCCGTCGGAGATGAAAAAGGGCACCACGACCACGTTGGGCTGCGTGGTGAGGGTGTCCCACTCCGAGATGAGCGGCGCTTCCTCCATGTAGGTGTTGAGCACCTCTGCGTAGAGGCCGAGGGCAGCGATTTTTTCGACCTCGCGTTTGGCCGCTGCAGCGGAGTTGTCGTTCAGGTTGGTGCCGTGCCCAACGATGAGAAGGCTCGTTTCTGAGGGCGGAACGCCCGGAGCCACTTCGGCGGCCCGGCGGAGGAGGAGGTCGGTCATCCGGGGATGGTTTCCCACGGGTTCGCAGTACTTGAGGGTCCGGCCGTGGCGGTGGGTGAGCGGGCCGTCCAGTTCAAGTTCACGCGGGATGACCGTCCGTGTGAAATAGCCTTCGCTGATGAAGTTTGGGACCACGTACACGTCGGAGCGGTCCACAAGGTGCGGCAGGTGCCGGAAACTGGGTTCTTCCTTCCAGAAGACGCAATGGACTTCGCCAAAAATGCGGCGTCGGAGGATGGCATCGGCATGCTCAAAAGAGGGCGTGCTCGAGTCGGGGTTTTGAGTGGAGCCGTGTCCGACGATGACCAGGGCGCTGCCGGGTTTGGGATTCATGAACGCGATCATGTAGCCTGAGGAGGGCTGCGCGTCCAGATGCGTGCGGCGGGAATGGTGGCGGAACTGCTAAGGAAAGGCGGTTCTGGTGGATTACAAAGGAGAGGGGATGGCCGGGCATTTGACCGGTTGCAACTTCCCGGAGCCGGTGTTAGGTCTTGGGGAGGCTGGGCGATTCCCCGAATTGACCCGCGAATTTTGAAGCAAGCAGCGAACAGAAAGGTTTTACCGTGACGAATTCTTTGAACGCAGTGACAGACAGTGCGGCGTGGTTTTTCCAGCCGTCGCAGGCATCGCTTTTCAATCTGGCGGGTCCCGACCTTTTCATCATCCTGTTTGTGGTGCTGCTGTTGTTCGGGGCGAAGAAGCTGCCTGAACTGGCGCGGGGATTGGGTCAGGCGGTGAAGGAGTTCAGCAAAGCCAAGGACGAGTTTGAGCGCGAGGTGAGTCAACCGGCGCAGTACAACCGGCTGCCTGAGACTCAGGCGCACGACCCGCACCATGGGTATGCGCAGTCCAACCCGGAAACCGGGTCCCACTCGGAATACCACCGGGAAGAACCTGCGCCGGTGGAAGCTGCGAAGCCGGTAGACTCCTCCAAACCGACGAGCGCAGCCTGAGCGGGTCGAGCTAGGCCTGAGCGGGTCTGGGATCGGGCCTAGATGGGCCTAACTGGGCCTAACTGGGCCTAACTGGGTCGAGCTGGGTCGAGCTGGGTCGAGCTGGGTCGAGCTGGGGCTGGGATGAGCTGGGGTCAGGGGCCCGAGCGCGCGGCGGGTTTTTGCGGCGGCACCCAATCCCCGGGGTTCCACCCGATGGACGGATCGCTTTTTCCATGCGAAGTTTGGGGTGTGGAATCGGGGTGCGCAGAAGGGGGCGGTGAGAATCGGGTGGGCCGACGGGTCCGATCGGTTTTCGATCCCGGATTTTTCCGGGGCGGAAATGGCAGGGACGCGCAACGTCAGTTGGGGCAGGGGCAGGGGCAGGGGCAGTTCGGGCAGGGGCAGTTCGGGCAGGCGGGGGGGGCGGCGCCACTTTTTCTCCGTTCGCAGACGTCCCTCTGGTCTCCATGCGGGTCTCCATGCGGGTCTCCATGCGGGGGAACTGCGGCCGTGGGTGGGCATGTGGTCAGGCTGGTGGCCATGCGGGGGGCCAGGCTGGGCAGGATTTTAGGTGGGCTTTTGTTGGGGGTGCTGGCAGGTCTGGGGGGCGCTGGCGAGGCGGCGGTGTTCTGCCATTACAACCTGGAGAACTACGGGGTGGAGGGCCGGGAGGGGGGGGAGGGGCGGCGGGGTTCCTCGGAGCGGTGGGCGGTGCTGGACCGGGTGATCTGCGAGATCCAGCCGGACATTCTCGGGGTGTGTGAGGTGGGGAGCCGGGAGGCGCTGGAGGGGCTGCGCCGGAGGCTGGGGGAGCGCGGGTTGAGTCTCCCGGAAACGGAGTATGTGGAGGGGCCGGATCCAGACCGGCACCTGGCCTTGCTGAGCCGGTACCCGATTGTGGGTCGGAATTCGCAGGCGGACGTGGTGTTCTGGATGGACGGTCGGAGGGAGCGGGTGCGCCGGGGTTTTCTGGATGTGGAGCTGGATTTGGGCGGGTACCGGCTGCGGGCGGTGGGGGTGCATTTGAAGTCCAAGCTGGCGGTGGAGGAGGGGGAAGCCGGGCTGCGGCGGTGGGAGGCCCGGATGTTGAGGCGGCATGTGGAGGAGGTGCTCCGGGCGGATCCGGAGGCGAACGTGATTTGTTACGGGGATTTCAACGAGAACCGGAACGAGCCCGGGATGCAGGAGTTGCTTGGAGCGGGTTGGGGGGTGGATGTGGACGGCCGGAGGCGGCCCGGGTTGAGGGATTTGAGGCTGGAAGATTCCTGTGGGGAGCGCTGGACGCATTGGTGGCGGCCCGGGGACGTGTATGCGCGTCTGGATTATCTGCTGGTGAGTCCCGGGCTTTGGCCGGAGGTGGATCGGAAGGGGGGCGGGATTTATCGGAGCGCGGACTGGCACCGGGCAAGTGACCACCGGGCGGTCTATGTCCGGCTCATGGGAAGGGAGGTGCGCTGAACCGCGGATGGAGTTGCGGGCTTGCCAATGGGCTCCGGGTCGGGTGAGGCTTCTCAGATATGCGTGTGGGGAGCGAGATTCCTGTCGGGCGCGGAACGGCCGATGGGGCATTGGACCCGGAAAACCCGGGGTGGAGCGGCGTGGATATGCGGGCGGGGACCGGGGGTAGGGGCGGGGGCGGGCGGGGGGTGGGGGGGGGGGCGGCGGGGGGGGGCAGCGGGGGGGGG
>CAIURC010000165.1 GCA_903901425.1 uncultured Spartobacteria bacterium
GAGCACCGGCGAAACGAACTCCTCGCGCCGCAGCGGCAGTGTCAGGCTCACCGGCCGCGCATCGGGTCGCGCCAGATATTCAGGCTGATAGGCAAAGCGGTAACGCCCGTCGTCGCGCCGCTCGATGTGCCCTGCGAGTTCACCGCCGTAAAAAACTTTCCCGCCGCGGCTCATCGGCGCTCAGGGCTTGGGAAGGCGGACACACCGGACTCAAGAGCGCGCGGGACAATGGCCAGCTGCAGCCCGAGGCAGTCGAACAGCCGCTCTAGCACATCGAGCGAAGGGTTGCCCTTCCCGGATTCGAGATTGCTGAGCGTGTGAACCGAAATGCCAGCCAAGCCCGCAAGGTCTTCCTGCAGGATGCCGAGACTCCTCCGCCTCTCACGCAGCCGTGCGCCGACAGCGCAGGCTAGGTTTTGGAGATCCGTTTTCATTTTAGTGAATACAAGCCGCTTGCCGCCGCGGGGTCAACCCCCGAGACATGGCGAATTTTCACTAAAATGAAACCCGCTCTGTACCACCCCGCCGCTCGTGGCCGCGCCCATCTAAGCCGCCTTTTGTGGCGGGTTACCTTGGTTTTCCGAGGTTTTTGCGCCATCATTGGCGTGTATGAGAATTGAGAAACTCATGACCAAAAGCGGGCGAGCCGCAAGCCCCGTCCTTTAGGGCGGGGAGGATGTCACCGCCTCCTCGACTTCCCACCCCCCGCCTCGCCAGACTCCCGCCCATGAAAGATGAAATGATCCTCGTGGTTCGCCGGTCCCTGTTCGATTCCCTCGGCGCTTTCCAAGGACTCAATTTTGACGTCGACCGCTACCTGCCCGCGTTCCTCGACCGGAAAAACAACTTCTTTACCCCTCGCCCCCCGGCTGAAACCGACGAATCCCTCAAGCAACTCATCCCCTATGTGCTGCTCGTCCACAAGGGCCGGGTTCTCCATTACGTCAGGGGCAAGAAGGCCGGCGAACAGCGGCTGGTGTCCAAGGGTTCCATCGGGATCGGCGGCCACATGAACGATCAGGACGAAGGCCTTTTTGCCCTGGATGCCGATGCCTACAACGCCGCCGTCCAACGCGAGATCCACGAGGAACTCAGGATCCAATCTCCGTTCACCAACCGGATCGTAGCCCTTCTCAACGACGACTCCAACGAGGTTGGCCGCGTCCATCTGGGCGTGGTCCACGTCTTTGAGTTGGAAACCGACGCGGTGCAGAAAGGCGAAGCGATGATCACCGAACTCCAGTTCCTGACCCCGGAGGAACTCGGCCAGCGCCGGGACCGTCTGGAGAACTGGTCCCAGATCTGCCTGGACGCCCTCCCTAGGCTCCTCTCCTGAGCGGCCGGGGCCGGTCTTGGTTTCACGATCAGAACTCCGGCATTGCCCGGAGCACGAACTCATCGAACAACGGCACCGTGAACGCCAAGTCGCCGTGGGTCGGACTGTAAATCATTCCCTTCTGAATGAGCTTGGCCCGGCCTGGCCCAAGGCTGTTGATGTTCACGCCAAGCGCCCTGGCAATGTCCGCGCTGCGGTGCGCCCCCGCCCCCAATCCCGCCATGGCACGCAGGAACCGTCTCTCGCCCGGCGTCAGCCGGTCGAAGCGGACCCGAAAGAAATTGGCATCCAGACGCTTAATGACCGTCGGCGTGGCCGCCTGGACCACTGCCAAGGTGATGGGGGGCCCAACGGCACGATTCCATGATTGATAACCCCACTCCTGAATGAAATACGGATAGCCCTGCGTCAGCCGGAAAATCTCCTCCAGCGCGGCGGCCTCAAATTCCACACCGACGGCCTTGGTCGGGTCTTGCAGCGCCTTGTTGGCGTCCGGCTCGGACAGAGCGCCGATTTCTGGAAAGCCGAATAACCGCTCTGCGTAGGATTTTGACTCACCTGCGAGCCGTGGCAGAATTGGCAGGCCCGCGCCGAGCAGCACCATCGGCAATTGCCGTTGCTGCATCTTGTGCATTCCCATGATGAGCGCGCTCAGTTCCTGGGCACTGAAATACTGAAGCTCGTCAATGAGCAGCGCCACCGGCGTCTTTCGTTCCTCGGCGGCTTCGGCCACGGCCATGAACAGGTTGGGCAAGTCGCTTTCCAAATCTCCGCTGTCCGCCGCGCCCTTTTCGGGTTCGATGTCCAGGCCGACTTCAATGCCGCCCATCTTCAGTTTGACGCTGTTGATGAATCCCTTGAGCACCGCCAGCCCGCGTTTGGCCTTGTCGCCCGCGCCTGCCACGCGGTCCAGCTCGAACAGGAGCTTTCGCAGTGGCGGCACCAGCAGGGCGGCCAGAGATTTGTCCTCGTGCGCTTCCAACTGCACCGTGCGGTAGCCGGCATTTTCGGCGAGCCGCTCAATTTCATTGAGCAGCACTGTCTTGCCCACACCCCGCAACCCGGTCAGAAGGAGGCTTTTTTCGGGGCGCTTTTCCTTCACGCGGCCCAGCAGCACACGGGCTTGCTCAAGAATTCCTTCGCGTCCGACCAGCTCCGGCGGCGGCGAGCCTGCACCAGGAGAAAACGGGTTTCTAATGGCGTCCGTAGCGAGCTTAGCGACTTCTACCTTTCTCTAACCCTTTCTAGCCGTTTTACGCTAGAATTTACTATAAATGGGTAGAAATGCCGCGTGGACACGCTGCGCCACCGTCCTTTTCTTCGGTGCTGCCCGAACGGTTTTCGGCGGGCAGGCCTAAAAACAGCCAAACAAGGCCAGTGGCATTTTGTGTTACCGTGCTACTGTGCTCACCCTGACATACTGAGGCGGCCATGCTGCACGCCTGCCGCGCCCCCACCCTCTTCTTCCGTGCTGCCCGCGCGGCCCGTGGCGTTGCCTGTTTGACAGGCTGGGCACTCGCCGCCGGGAGTTCGGTAATCTTTGTATGGCCGCAGAAACCCGAGCCCCGTGCAGAACGCTGGGCTCGCCCCAAGCGTCCACCGGCTAAGACCCCGGCCTGAAAGGAATGGACCTGACAATCGACGAGGATGCGGGCGTCTGCAGTCAACAAGCGCAGGCCGTGAACGGGTGCCGTGGCACCTGACGGTCTGCAGGGTCGGCATGGAAATCGCCGGGAAGCGCGTACACATCCCTTCAGACAAAGCCTTGGATTTTTGTTCGCGATGAACGCGGGCAGCCCCACGGGAGGACGTTCATGGCGTGGAAACACTGGAGCCCGCGTTACCTCTCTCTCCCCTCGCCCCAATCCGCTCTCCACCTATTCCCTTCGACCTGGTCAACAACCCCTCTTGCTCGTGATTCGAGCCCAAAAAATATCCGGCAACTGACTTCGCATTGCGGTGTTCTAGGCTGAGCGGGATTTGCTCTCCGGCTTTCTCCGGTTCCCCGCCCCCCCTGTCAGCCGCCCTCAAACCATGAAAATCCACGCTCTATTCGCTCTGGCTCTTTCAAGCGCGCTTTTCCCCAGTGCACAGGGTGCGCAGAAGAAAATGAACGTCCTGCTCATCGCCGTGGACGACATGAACAACGATCTCGGCTGTTACGGGAATCCCCAGGTCCAGTCTCCGAACATCGATCGCCTGGCCAAGGACGGTCTCCGGTTTAATCGCGCCTACTGCCAGTTCCCGCTCTGCTCGCCGAGCCGCACTTCGGTCCTGACAGGCCGCCGGCCGGACATCACCCGGACTTTTGATCTCAAGTACCACTTCCGCCAGGGATTGCCGGACACCGTAACGCTCCCCCAGTTGTTCCTGAAGAACGGGTACTACACGGCCCGGGTCGGGAAAGTGTACCACTACGGCAACCCGGGCCAGATCGGGACCAGCGGCTTGGACGACCCTGCCTCCTGGCAGGAGTTTTATAACCCAGCCGGCCGCGACAAGACCACGATTGAAAAAGACGTGATCCAGTATTCTGGAAAACCCGGCCAACTGGGCAAATCCATGGCTTATTTGGATGACCAGTCAGGCACGGACCTTGAGCACACCGACGGCAAAGTGGCCACTCAGGCCATCGAGCTTTTGGAAAAGCACAGAGACCAGCCTTTCTTTCTGGCCGTGGGATTCTATCGGCCCCACTGCCCTTACATCACCCCCAAAGGGTATTTCCAAAAGTACGCGCTCAATGAAATCACCCTGCCGGAGATTCCCGATGGCGAACAGAGCCGTGTTCCGGCCGCTGCGCTGCAAGGCACGGGAAAATGGCCGTACGACGGTGTCACCGCTGAGCAGGCCCGGGAATGCAAACGGGCGTATTACGCGGCCATTTCATTCGTGGACGCACAGATTGGCCGTGTCCTCGACAGCTTGGACCGCCTCGGACTGAAGGAAAACACGGCCATCGTTTTTTGGAGCGACCACGGCTACCATCTGGGCGAACACGGGCTCTGGTACAAACAAAGCTGCTACGAAGAAAGCACCCGCGTGCCCTTCATCATTTCTGTTCCGGGCCAGAAAACCCGCGGCGCAGATACCCAGCGCACGGTGGAACTGCTGGACATTTACCCCACTCTGGCCGACTACGCGGGTCTGCCGGCACCGGGTTACATTGAAGGCGCCTCGCTTCGCCCGCTCCTTGAATCTGCTTCCGCCGCATGGGAGCGTCCTGCCTACAGTCAGGTGGAGCGCAACGGCTTTCCCGGGCACTCGGTTCGCACGGAACGCTGGCGTTACACCGAGTGGGGTTATGGGAAGAAAGGAGCCGAACTCTACGACCACACCAACGATCCCGGGGAACACCGCAATCTGTCTGAGTCCCCGGAGCACGCCCCGATTGTTGCTGAAATGAAGGCCCTTCTCAAAAAGGCGCACCCCGCCAAAGTCGAGGGAGGCAAGTCGGATCCTGCGTTCCTCAATTCTCTGGGCTTGCGCAGCGAGTAACCCGCGGAGATTTTCGGCCTCACTCGGAAACTCCCCAGATCACCCATGAAACGCCCCCCCATGATTCGCCTCCTTCGCTTCCTTCTTGCCGGCCTGATTCTGTCTGCCACCCCGCTTCTCGCCATCGAGACATTCGAAGTCGACGGGCACAAAGCCGTAATCCATCCCGCGGAAAAACCGGCAAAGGACAAGCCATGGCTTTGGTATGCGCCCACGCTCAAGGGGAGCGTCTCGATCGCCCAGCACAAGGTCTACGCCGAGGCCTGTCAGCAAGCCGGCATCGCGATTGCCGGCTACGATCTGGGCGAAGTCCGTGGCGCGCCGGGAAGCGCGGCCCAGTTCACAAAATTCTACGAGGAAATGGTCCAGCGCGGTTATTCACCCAAACCGATTTTGCTCGGCCAGAGCCGCGGCGGGATGATGACCCTCACCTGGGCGTTCCGGAATCCCGACAAAGTGAAGGCATGGATTGGCATCTACCCGGTCTGCAACCTTGCAAGTTGGCCGCTCAAAAATTCCAAACCGCAGACCCTGGCCGACTTCGGGATGAGCGAAGCCGAACTGTCCGAGCGCCTCAAGGAGTTCAACCCGCCCGACAACCTCGCAGGCCTCGCGGCAGCCAAGGTCCCCATGTTCTCGGTGCACGGCGACAACGTTGTCGTTGTTCCGCACACCGACAACACCCTTGTCCTCAAGGCACGCTACGAAGCGCTCGGGGGAAAGATCACCGTCAAAATCGTGCCCGGTGAAGGACACAAGGTGGGCCCGTCTTTCTTCGAGTGCCGCGAACTGGTCGAGTTCCTGCTCGAAGTGGCGCGGCAGTGAAGGAGCCCCCCTGTCCAAAGCTTCGCCCCAGCTTCCCTCGCGCACTGCGCCATCCGTTCACGGCACAGGTCCAGGAACCTCACTCCTGGCTGCCTCCGTGCAACTCAGCCAGCGTTGAACCCAGAACCGCAAGCATCAGGGTCAGATCCTCCTCGGATGGGCGTTCTTCCTCGTCCAGACTGGCCACCGTTTTCAACAGCAGCCCCGAGACCGCCGTCAAAACCCCGGACTCCACAAAGTCCGCAATCCACAGCGGCGCCCCCTCCGGCATGCCGCCCGCATCATCGAAGAACTTGAACAATCGGGGCACCTCCTCGGCAACCCGATTCAGAACAGCGCTGAGGCTCGGAACGCGGCTGGGTTTCCCCTCTGGAACCATGATAAAAAACAAAGGCACCAGACTTCCCTCAAGCAGGCGAATCGATACGGGCTGCAGCATTCTGTCCAACCTCCGATTCAAGCCCTCGAAAAAACCGGGAAACCTTTCTCTGAGCGAATCTACGGCACTCCGGTGATTCGGATACCGGCTGCGCAACCGGTTTAACCGCGCCCCGATTTCAACATTCGAAAGCCCTGCCGCCTTCCCGCCGGACTCCATTCCGACCGACTGAGCTTCACCGCCCCCGGCCCCGCCAAGGGGTACCGGCGTTGAAACCAGTTCAAAAAGCCCCAATTCCTTGAGGAGCGGATTCAAGTCAAAGTCCAGCCCCTCTCCCCTCCTCAGCACGTCCACGTCACGGATGTGTCGCTTCATCAAAACGATGAGGAGCGGCCGTTTTTCCGGGATCCCTGCGGCCTTCCTGGGGGTCAGCCCCCCGAGTGCCGCAAGGGGCTCGTCAGGAAATCGCTGGTAGCGCTCCCGGAAAGGTTTCCCGTCCGAAGCAGCCGGCTGGTTGCCACCGACCCGGACCAGTTGCGCCGAAAGCACCATGGACTCACAATCCTCAAGCAGCGATTCCGGCACCAGCGCCGGATCATTCGCGTCCAGCGACTGGGCGATCCTCGGCGCGTTGTCCTCGGCCAACTCGCTTTGGAACTGAAGACCGTCCATGCCTTCAATCCTTGCGCGCACCGCCCCGTGGTTCCGCGCGCCCATGGCCTCAATCCGGAGCCGTTTTTCTCCCGTCAACACCCGCCCGAGCAACATCGGTTCACGTCCCCCGGATTCCTCCGCCCACTCGGACACCACCCATACCCGGTCAAACCCCGCAACCGTATCGCTCCCCTGGGGAGGAGCCGAGGCGAGGCCCGGATGATCCCGCAGAAGATTTTCAACGCTGAGCCGGTCCGGAAACGAGTAATCGGTTTTGATGAGCCGGTAGTCGCCCGCTGCCAACGCCTGTTTCCAGCGTGCCGCTTTTGTGGCAACCAGCGCCTCGCACACCGTTGGAAAATTCCAAGCCAGCCAGTCCGGCAGTTCCCCCGGTTCGGTTGGCCCGCCCAGATGCTGGGCCAACTCCTGCACCACCTCCAGCGGGCTTTTGGATCCAAAGTCCGGAAACGGTTCCATGGGTCCCGTCAGCCGATCATACAGGGGAATCCGAAACGACCACGCCAAGAGGGTCATGTACCGGCTCAAACGCGGGGCTACGGTGCTGTCAACCACCCGCAGGAGACGCCCGGTGAAGAGATCCGGACCCTCGAACGTTTTTTCATCCAAAACCCGGTGCACTTCCAAAAGCACTGGCTGCGACTGGTCTATGGCCTTCACCAAGATCCGCTGGTCGTTGCTCAAATTTGCCCACGGATCCAAAAGCCAGCGCCCACAGAACGAATGCCCGTCCGCATCCCGCTTCAAATAGTAGAGCCTCATCAGCTCGCAATGGCTCCAGATCCCCCGCATCCAGCTTGGACCCTCCGGCTCCCCCGCCCCAGAAGAGGCCCGGCGCCAGCGTTCCAAATCCTCCCCTTGAAAGACTGCTGCCGCACGCGCGTACAGTTTCCGGAGCACCCCCGCCTCCACTGCCTGAAGCACTTCATCGTTGGCCGGGCTGAAGGGGTAATACAAGCAATCGCCAGGGCAGGCATGCTGTGACCCGCGGCTGGACCCGCATTCCTTGGACGAAATGGATTTTCCGAGGACAGGACATTCGCGCAGACCTTTCTTTGAGTGCATCACCCCCGCATCCTTCCGCGTTCCGGAGCCGCACCGAAATCGGGGACAGCCCTTGGGAAAACACCGGATTCCACACCACAGGTTGCCGGCGGGCTTCTGACCCGGTCAGAAACGGGCACCGCACGGGGAGCGCCTTGAAAACTTTTTCAAGTTCTGTCTGGATTCAGCTCCCCCCTCCTCCGACTCCCCATGGACCCTCTTTTCCACCAGATCCTCTCCGGCGCACTGGCTGCGGCGGCTTCCGACATCCACATCAAACCCCAGAGCCCGGTGGTGTTCCGCCTGGACCGGCAACTGGTTCCCATCGACTGCCCGTTCCCGACTGAGGACTGGATTCTCACCCAAATCACCCAGGTGGCTGGACGGGAGACCCTTGAAAAACTCCAGACCGAGTTCGAGGCGGACTTCGCATTTACGCTTCCGGAATTCGGCCGTTTCCGGGCCAACGCGTTCCGGCAGCGCGGTCAACTGACCCTGGCGCTGCGTCTGGTCAAATCCACAATCCGCTCCCTTGAAGAACTCCGGCTGCCCGCGTTTCTGGGCAGGCTGTCAGAATCGCACCGGGGAATCCTGCTGGTCACCGGCGCCATTGGGGCCGGCAAATCCACCACGCTGGCGGCGTTGATCGACCATTTAAACCGGAATCACCGCAAACATATCGTCACGCTCGAGGATCCGATTGAGTACCTGTTCGAGGACCGCCTTTCGGTGATCGAGCAGAGGGAGGTCGGGATTGACACCCACAGTTTCGCCAACGGCCTCCGCCATGTGCTCCGCCAAGACCCGGATATCATTGTCATCGGCGAAATGCGCGATGCCACCAGCGCCGCCGCCGCCATGACGGCCGCCAGCATCGGGCATCTCGTCATCAGCACCCTCCACACCCCGGACACCGCACGGTCCCTCCAGCGGATCCTTGATTTCTTCCCCGGCACCGACCGCGAACACGCGCGCCGCCTCTTTTCCGAGACCCTCCTTGCGGTCAGCTGCCAGCGCCTGATCGCCTCGGAAAATTCCGGGGTCATTCCGGCCGTCGAAATTCTGGTCAACACCCCGTCCATTGCCAAACTCATCGCTGCCGACCGGACAGAAAAAATCTCAGCCGAACTTGAACTGGGAAGCCCTGACGGAATGCAGACCTTTGATCAGGCGCTCCAGGAAATGGTCCGGACCCGGCAAATCACCCAGTCTGAAGCGATTGAACACGCCGCAAATCCCGAGGCGCTCCGGATGCTCTTCAAAGGCGTGGTGCTCCACGAGGGCAAACGGATCCTCGGATCCCGCGCGGACTGAACGCAAGATTCAGCGCCGCTTTGGAGTCGGTGAGAACCGCTGTTTCTGGACCGGTTCCGCTTTCACGAGTTTGACCGGTTCAGGCGGAAGTCCGGCCAGTTGCGGGAACTCCCCGGGCGACTGCCGGAACTCTTTGAGCATGAACCGGACATGCTTGAACTTCGAACGCGGCTCGAGCACGGCCACGCTCCGGTCCGGGCTGCCCCAGACCAGATTCTCGATCGTGACCCGGCGCACGCCCCAGGCGTTCATGGCCGCGCGACTGGGCTTGTACAGGTCAATGGTATTGGTGCCCACCAGCGCCCAACCATAGTCGTCTACCCTGAAAATCTCGCCCGTTTCCTGAACCCGGAATATGGTCCCGAGCGGCCAGCGGGACCAGTCGGCCGCCGCGCTCTTGATCCGGCCATCGGAGAGCTTTCCGCCGGAGGCCGTCGAACGCCCGTGCTGGATATGGTCCGCCTCCGTGTGGGTGTAGGCAGTGGTGCGCACCGTCTGGAAGCGTTCCCGGGCCAACGGAGTCTGGTACTTCGGAAGGCTGCGTCCGGCACATCCGCCCAACCCGCTCAATGCCACCAGCACACTCAGCAAAAGAAAAAAGCGCATACCCATTCCTAGACCGGCTTCAGGCGTGCAGACCAGCAGGAACTGCCCCCCTTCCACGGTCGCCCGCCTCCGAAAGAAATGCCCCACCCTTTCCCTCTTCCCTGCCCCAACGCCCGACCGCCATGATCCAGCCGTGAAATCCTACCGAAAAGAACTCTGGTTCGAAGTGCCCGTGCGCCGCCGTTTGATCAACATCACGCCCACCATTGAGGAATGTCTGCGCGAGAGCTCGATTCAGGAGGGGCTCTGCCTGGTCAACGCCATGCACATCTCCGCCTCGGTTTTCATCAACGACGATGAATCCGGGCTCCACGCCGATTTCGAACGCTGGCTCGAAAAGCTCGCCCCGGAACATCCCCATTCCCAGTACGCACACAACCGCGGCGAGGACAACGCGGATGCCCACCTCAAACGCACCCTCATGGGCCGCGAAGTCGTCGTCGCGATCACCGCCGGAGCCCTGGACCTCGGCCCCTGGGAACAGATCTTTTACGGCGAATTCGACGGACTCCGCAGAAAACGGGTTCTGGTCAAGATCATCGGGGACTGACACCGGGCACTGCTGGACTTTGTCACACCCGGGACTCTTCCCGCTGAAGACACGCCCGCACCCGGCGCATTCTCTCAACCCTTACCGGGCCTTGCCCTTGCCAAGTGGACGCGCCGGCGGAGTCCATTCCGCAGGCTTCGGATGGCTCACCCGCAGTTCAAGAGTGTCCCCGCTCCGCTTCATCTCCGCTTCCATCCGCGCCAGCAACTCCTTAACACGCCCCGCGTGTTCGGGCTGACCGGAAAGGTCCCGCGCCTCGTGCGGATCGGACTCCAGATCAAACAACTGGGTCCGGTCCACCTGCGGATACCGGATCACCTTCCAACGCCCATCGGTGTAGCCCCGCTGGAACGTCCGGTAGGCAAACAGGAGTTGGTCCCGCGCAGGCTTGGCCGGGTCCGAAAGTGTGGCATTGAAATCAAATCCGTCGGTCGCGTTCGGCGACTGAATCCCGCACCTGGCTCCCAGCGTGGGCAGCACGTCAAACAGGTAGCACATCGCGTCAGTCCGGGTCCCGGCCGGAATGCCGGGCCCCGCAATCACCAGCGGCACCTTGACGGAGTCGTACCCGTAGACGTTCTGCTTTCCGATCAGCCCATGGCTGCCCCGCGCGACCCCGCTGTCGGCGCTGTAAACCACGAGCGTGTTTCTGGCATGCGGCGATGCCTCCAACGCATCCAAAACCCGGCCAATCTGAACGTCCAGGTAAGAAATGTACCGGTAATATTCGGCCAGCATTGCACAGACCGCCTCCGCCGTCCGTGGCCAGGGCAACAACTGCTCGTCGCGGACCGTCATTTCCCCATTGTCCCACGGGTGCTGCGGCAGGAAACTCGGCGGCACCGGGATCTGCGCCGGATCGTATTTGACCGGGAAATCTTCCGGCACAATGTGCGGGTCGTGCGGCGCATCGAAGGGCACGTACAGGAAGAACGGCCCGGTCTTTGGGCCTTTGAGGAACTCGATGGCCTCGTCGGCAAACACCTCGCAGGCGTGCCGGGAGGCAGCCACGGGCGGCCCCACCCTGCCTTGATCCACGTTCCGCAACTTTGCCTGCAGCGGGTTGGTCATCCCCCCGGTGAACATCGACCGCGCAAACTGGAAACTCCGCACCAGCGACTCATCCCCGTTATGCCATTTCCCGCTGACGAACGTGGTGTACCCGGCCTTCCCAAACGCCTCGGGCCAGGTGGCATCCCGCATTAACTTTTCGTCAATGTGGAACAGGTTGCGTCCCGACAACAGCATGGCCCGTGAAGGCACGCAGGTCGCCCCGTGCAGGATCCCCCCCTGCATGTGCGCCCGGTTGAACGCCATTCCACGCCCCACCAAACGGTCGAGGTTTGGCGTCTTGATCACCGGATTTCCCAACGCCCCAATCGTGTCTGCCCGCTGGTCATCCGCGAACAGCACCAGAACGTTCGGACGCGCTTCCGCGCCCTGACTCACTGCGGCCGACAGGAAAAACAGGCACAATACCAGGGGTTTCATCAAGGATCAGAGTTGATCTCGAATTGGGAATGCGGACTTGAAGGGATCAACCAGCAGTGCCCCCACCGTTTACTGGGGCCCCACCGTCGGATTCGGCTCAGCGCTTCCCGGGACGAGTCCCAGCGCCCATTTTATCCCACCCAGAATGTGCGCCTGATATTTCCGGCTCACCTCCGGGGGATTGACCCGGTTGGGCAGCTCGGCGCTGTCGTCCCAGACGTCTTCACGGTGTCCCAGCGAGGTGTAAAACACGTTGCCCGTCCCGGATTTCCGGCACCAGGACACCGGGAAAAAGCCCGCCTGCTCGGGAACGTTCGGGTGATGCTTCAAAAACCACAGGGACCGGACCTTGGACCTGTCCTGGCTCTTGATCTGGTACATTTCCTCCTGTTTGAGGTCGAAGGTTTCGCCCAGCCCGCCGTTGGCTGGATGCGCCTGGTCACCGGCCACCAAGTCTGCCGGCACCTGAGCGCCGTGGGTGAGGAATTCACCCTGCAGCATGTCGATGTAGCCGGGGAACCCGTGCAGGGTATCACTCGCGGAGTGCATCGCCATAAAAGCGTGGCCCTCTCCGATCCAGCGGATGAACCCCTCCGGGTCTGGCAACGGTAGGTTGCCCGTGGTGTTGGCAAAGATCACGCCATCAACTTTGTCCGCCTTCAACCGGTCCGGAGCCAAACGCGTCAGCGCCGAGCGAATCCCCTCATCCAGCTTGGCCTGGGCCGCTTTCAATTGGCTTTCCATCTCCGGCGTCCATGCCGCCATCTGTTTCTCGTAATTCTCCATCTGCTTGGCAAAGGACGCCTTGGCTTTGTCGTCCGCGTCCGGCTTCAATGGGCGCGGTTTGGCCGGCTTCTTCGGCACCTCGACGTCCGGCTGCCGCACGTACCCCACGATCTCGAACGCCTTCGACTCGTCCGCGAGCTTCTGCAACACCTTTTCCGCCGTCCCGATGGAGGAATGCCGGAACCCCGTGGTCACTGTCACCACAACCACCCGTTTTCCCTCCGCCGCCCAAAGTTCAGGCGCTGAAAGAGTGGCAACTGCGGCTGCAAGCAAAAGGGACGTTTTCATGGAGAATTCAATTCAGGGGTTGGAGGGGTGGGTTGGAGGGGTGGGTGGGTCAAAATCGCCGCCCACCGCCAGACGCTCCGCAGCGCCCGGCCAAGGACGGCCCTTTGTTAACCCATGTTCCTGCCTCAAATTAGACGGTTTGAAAAGGGGTTGCGCTTTTCCCACAGCTCCCCCCAGCTTTCTCCCATGTCCCACGAGTCCCCTCCACCAGCCGCCACCGGTTTTGAATGGCGCACCAACGCCACTTGGATGGGATTCCCCTGGATCCATGTCGCCGTTGGCCAGTCTGAATCCGGACAACTCAGGGTCGCTCGCGGCATTTTCGCCCTCGGCCAGCGCGCCCAAGGGTTCTGCGCCGTGGGCATGATCGCCACAGGCTTTTTTTCCATCGGCATCCTGTCTTTTGGCATGTTTTCCGCCGGCATCGTCAGCGTCGGGCTTTTCGGGGCAGCAGGACTGAATGCCTTCGGTCCCTTTGCCTACGGCCTCTGCGCGGTCGGAGTCCGCGTCGGCGGCCCGGCTCCCTTTGAGCTCCGCTTCTGAGCCCGCTTTCCCCCGCCGCTTTCCACTCAACCTGGCTTAGACGCCCGACGACTACGGCCGGTTGCGTTCCCGCAACCGCTGCGCCACCAACCCTCGGACCCGCACCGAGTCGACAATCATCCGGAGGCTGTCCCCCACAATCGACACCCGGCTGTCCGGAGAATTGATCCATTCCACCGGCAAATCCAGTGCCCGAATGCCCAGCGCCTCCGCCAACACCAGCACCTCCACGTCAAATGCAAACCCGTCCAGCTGCTGGAGCGAAAAGATCTCCAGAGCCGCCTCCCGCCGGAACGCCTTGAACCCGCACTGCGTGTCGTGCACAGACGCAAGCCCAAGCAGCCCCAGCAGCCCATTGAACACCCGCCCCATGTTCCGCCGAACCACCGACTGCCGCCTCGTGATCCGGCTTCTGGCGTGCGCCCGGTTCCCGAGGAGCAACGAAACGCCCGGTTCCGCACCGAACACCTCCAGAAAAGCGTCCACTTCCCGCAGTGGCACACTCAGGTCGGCATCCATGTAAAAAACAAACTCCCCGGCCGCCTCCAGCATTCCACGGCGCACCGCACTCCCCTTGCCCCGGTGCACCGCGCCCTCCAGAACCCGGAAACCGGCATGATTCTGGGCATGCGCTTTTGCAATCTCAAGCGTTCCATCGCCACAGGGCTCCACCACCACCAGCACCTCCACCGCGCCCGGAATTTGTTGCTCCATGTACCGGCTCAACTCCACCAGACTCCCCGGCAACCGGCGCGCCTCGTTCCAGGCGGGTATGACAAGTGAAATCCGGGGCTTCATGGAGCGGCCTTCCATACACCGCCCGGCACCAGACTCCAAGCCAGTACCCGCGCACAGCGCCTATACCCCCTCCACCCCCGGGAGTCTTGAAACGCTAGGACGACATCCATAAGCGGATCGCATTTTGCACTGCAGGTTGGCGGGGAATGGGCCTCTCGGGTTATGCGCACTCATGCCACGCCAATCCCTCTGGAAGGCTCCCTGAACAGTACTCGATGTGAAGAACCCTTCTCCTCCGACCGCTGACGGACTTGCTCGATGCATGGAGAAGAAGGGGACGCATCAACAAAACATCGCCCGCAGCGGCCTCGCATACCACCTCTGTGCAAGCAGCCCTGCACAATGCAATCTGGTCCGGCCCCAGGCGCCCCAACCGATGCGATCCCGGAATTAACCGCAGGGCACCGTTGGATCCGTCACAGTCATCCAGATGCAGCCTCAACGCCAGCATCCGCTCCAACCATGCGGAAGGCGGCTGCACATGCGGAATCCCGTGCTTCACGCTCCAAGGACCAAAGCCCGGCGTTTCCACCCTGCCCGTGACGGCAATCGTCAGATCCTGATGCCACGGCACCAGCCAGTTCGAGCTTTGGGTCTTGTCGAAAAAAATGGCACGTACCGGCCTGGCGTCTGACCCAAGATGCCTTGCCACCAAAGCCATGACCGCTTCACACCGGGCCAAAGCACGCACTTCGGGCACCGCCAGAAGCCCGCGGGCTCCCGCGCCCTCAGGATCGCCCAGAACCTCGTTCAGCCGAAGACGCTGAGCCTCCGGCACAACGCCTTTTGCAATCGCAAATCCGTCCTTCTCAAAATCAAAAGCCCCCCCTTTTTGCGACACCGATCCATCCGGGAAATGTGGATTCCGAAAGTTCCCTTCCACCCACTGCGCGGCCGTTTGGTTCATCCTTTTCGAGTGCCTCAGGAACTTGTCCACCGATCGGCTCTTAGTGGAGTTCAACCAGGGCTCGACGCGCCTCGGCTCGCTCTTCGGCTGATGCCTTGGAAGACAAAACCCTCTGATAGTAGCCCTTGGCTGCCCCCTTGTCCCCCATCCGCCGATAACTGTCTGCAAGATTCAAAATCACCAGCGTATCGTCCGGTGAAATCTTCAGAGCCGTCTGAAGGTATTTCACACACCCCCGATAATCCTCTTTTGCACTGCATAGGGCAGCAAGGATGTTGTAGGCGTAGGGATGCTCGGGATACGCTCTGACGAGGGCGTCACACAGTTCTTTGCAGAGTGCGTCCCCTTCCTTGGTCTGCAACCGGTAAAATCCCGCCGTGTAGCCCTGGAGCGTTTCAGGAACAAACCGGTCCAGCGGCTTCTCAGGCAACGTCCCCCCTCGCCACCGGATCTTGGCCGGCTCCGAAACAGCACGCTGCAGCGCTTTCTTCAAAACGGCCACGCACGCCTTGAACTGGCCTCGATCCCGCAGCATGTACGCCAGTCCCATCGCAATATCGAACCGGTACGGGTTTCTGCCAAAACCTTCAGACAGCAGGTCCACCGCTTTTTGAGGAATTTCGGGATGCAGCTTCCCCAAACTGCTGATGCTGCCCACCTCCTTCCCGGTTCCTGCCTCAGCCACTGAAAAATCGCCCTTTTCAGAAGGACTCGCCGATATCTCGATCCGTTGCGCGATTCCCCACCAATAATTGGCGGCTGCAATAAAGTATTCCGGGTCGTTCTGGTTCGCCGCGTAGGACTCCTTGAGAAACCGCTCAATCTCGGTGGGGGTGCCGCTCTTGCTGACCATCGCGAGTTGTTCTCCAAATGGCACCGCAAACAGGCCATGGGCTGTCAACTGAAGTACACCGCATAAATACAGCATCTTCTTCGCTCTATGCACGGCGGCTGCCACGATTTGTTCCATCTGGATCTGGTTGTTGAATGCTGCCGGGCACCGGTCGGCCCGTGTTTGCTCCCTACGTTTTCCGCCGCACCACTTCCAGCACCTTCTTTCCACCGGAAGCAAAACCTCCAGTCCGTGAGTCCCAAGGCGGCTCTTTATTCCCAACCCAAATCCTGAGTTTGCATGACCGATAACCCACAAATGTTGTCTGCGCAAAAACCCGGCTCCAGAGTTAACGATAAAGAACCCTCCCACTCATCAAAAAGCTTCCCCTTCTGCTCCTTTTTGGTTCCCTGCACCTTGCCACCCCGGCCCATGCCGCTCCGGAAAAGGGCTGGGATCCAGCCTTTCCCGCGCTGACTCCAGAGGAAGCGATCAAAACGATTGAGGTGCCCAAAGGTTACACGCTCCAGTGCGTCGCCAGTGAACCCATGGTTGAAGAACCCGTCCACATCACCTTTGACGGAAACGGCGCCCTCTATGTCTGCGAATGGCGGACTTACATGCAGGACGAACACGGCATCAGCGCACAAAAAGTCACAGAACTCCTCTCTTGGAAACACAGCGGTTTTCACATCGACGGCGGTGAGAAACCCGTTGCACCCGGCGACACCAAGGGCCGCCAACGCCTCGCTGAGTACCTTCTGCGCGCTCCGTTCTCACTCCAGAAAATCCATTGGATTCCCAAAACCCACACCGTCCTCTACCGCTCACGGCGCAGTTGGAAAACCAAGCGCAACTTCGAAGTCTTCAAAGCCACCGATTTCCTTGCCGCCGCCATCGACCACATCCCGCCGCGAGGCCAGCAGACCAACCGGTACTACGGCGTCTACTCAAACAAAAGCCGCGGGATGCCACGCCCGTCCACCACACCCACCGAATCCACCCCAGAAAAACATTCCTCGCCGAAACCACCGCTCATCCCGCCACCCCCAAAAGTCACGTCCCGCGCAATGCGCCCGCTTTGGCGCGACCTCATCCTCCGGGTCTCGGGAACCGA
>CAIURC010000166.1 GCA_903901425.1 uncultured Spartobacteria bacterium
TCACTTGGTTATTGCCACGCTGCACGAGAACTTTCGTCTCTTCCCCTGACTTGGTGCACAAAAACTCTGAGTTAATCCCGATGCCATCAAGTCTATTCTTGATCTCCTTCAACGTGCGTGAAATTTCGTTCATCGCATCTTCACGGCTTGGGCGGTGGTCGGTGTAAACCACATCGATGTCCACGCTGAGGCGGGGCATATCCATGACGAAAAGGTTCAGGGCCGTGCCTCCCTTAAGTGCGAAGCGATTCGAGTGGAACACATGGGGCGCGGTTTCCAGTAACAGGCGGACCGTATCGACGTAGATTCTGTCCATTACGGTTTTAGAGTGAGCGTGGTGCCGTCCTTAAGCCGTGTGCTCCAGCGGCCTTGTCCAAGTTTGCAAGATTTTCGGGTTGGAGTCGCCCAATCGAGATTCAGCTCCTCGGCCCATTGGATACAAAGGCGATGCACTTTCACCCGAGGACAATGTTCGAGTAGCGTGGCTAACACCTCGAGACGTAATGAGCGGACTGATTCCATTATATTGCGGGTTTCTTCCACGCCTTGTTTCACTCCCACCTCGCTGAGCATTTCCAAAAGGGCGCGTTCGGGAACGGACACAAGCGGACCATCTGGGATTTCTGGCAACGACTGAAGACCGAAACCCGGGGGGAGATCCTTTGAAAAAAGGTTTTTGGAGACGTAGCGGCATGGGAAGCGACTGGTAAACCAATTGGGTAGACTCCGCCGCAGGTCGCCCCACACCACCATATGTTCCCGCAACGACAAGTTCTGACGAAATCCTCTCCAGGCTAATGCCGTCTTGCCGCCCACATGCAAACCGGGGATGCGCTTTGCAAGGAACTTCAGGCAGGGATCACGCTGAAGCTCGTCATTAGGAAACATGAAAACGCCCCGTTCTAAACGAAGCAGCCAGCCGCTTTGCAGGTAATGCCAAGCCAGCGCGGAGGACACCCCCACGGATCTCGCTGACTCAATGTCAATAGGGATGCCCCTGGGAAGACTCGTCTGGAGATTTCTGAGTGGATTTTTCTTTGCAGATAAAGTCACGCTTTAACTACTGCATTTTTTCTATGCAAAAGCAAGCTGCTGACTAAAAAACGTGCGATTGTTAAAGTAGGGCTTTATGTGAAGTGCGGTTTTTATGCTCATCCAATCAGGGTGGCAGGATTTTCCAGAACCGGACTGCCTCATCTTTGCGCATGTTCTGGTTGTAGTGGGAGTGCAGCATCGTTGTTCCCCGATGCCCAAGCTCGTATGCCGTCCTCAGTGCGTCCTGATGGATTTTATAATGCGCAGAAGCAAACGTTTTCCTGGCACCGTCTTGGATCCATTCTACCCCAGCAATCTTGGAAACTCTGCGGCGGATGCGGATAAGGGTCATTTGCGACCTCGGGAAAATACGTCCCTCTCTTTTGCTGCCCTGAGCATCGTACCAGTCCAGCCACGCCTGAAGTGTTGGCGTTACAGTTGTGAACCGCTTAGTCCGCGTCTTGTTAATGGCTGCGGTGATGCAGAGCTGGCCGTCATCGGTGAAGGCCGACCACTCTAGCTTCATGATCTCCTCGGGACGGGTTCCGGCAAAAAAGCTGATGGCAAAGAA
>CAIURC010000167.1 GCA_903901425.1 uncultured Spartobacteria bacterium
CACCCGCCGGTTGGCCAGATCCCGCTCGGCAGCCTTCTTGGCTTCGGCCTCCGGGTTGGTTTCTTTCTTTTCAGGCGTCTTCAGGGCGGCGTCGGTTTCGTAGGCCACGCCATCAATCCAGACCGCCGTGACCCGGGAGGCCGGATCAAAGAACCCGCCCCCCGGTTCCACCACGGTCAAGTGGGCGAGCTTTCCCGATTCGAGGGTGCCGAGGGAGTCGCCCAGTCCGCATAGCGCCGCCGGGGCGGTGGTCAGGGCGGCCAGTGCTTCCGATTCGGAGAGCCCACGGTCGAGGGCGGTCCGGAGTTGGGTTCGGAAGGATTTCCGATCCGGCAGGGAGTGGGTGGTCAGGGCGATGGTTAGGCCGGAGCGCGCCAGCAGGGCCGGATTTTCCGGGGCCCAATCCCAAGCCCTCAGCACGTCGAGCGAAACAGAATCCCAGGCGGAATCCTCCGGGAATTTGGGCAGCGCCGGGAAATGGAGCGGCACGATGAACGGAACGGCCGCCTGGGCCAGGGGTGCCAGGAGGTCCGGCCGTCGCCACTCTTGACCGCTGGCAACCAGTTGCGGGCGCACCCCCGCTTCGGAGGCCACTCGGAACGCGCGGTCCTGCATCAGGACACTGCCGCTTTCGAAGACCACCGGTTGGGGGGCTGCAGCGGAAGGGCTTCCCAGCGTCGGTTGGAGCGCAGCGAGGGCCGCGTTGAACTCGGGCCGCGGCCGGGTGTTCGATCGTCCGGCTGAAACGTAATCGGCCTGATCCGCACGGTACCACGCCGCATCCATCCAGGCTTGCCTGACCGTGGCGATGACTCCCATCAGCGATTTGGGATAGGCGTCGCCGCCGCCGCCTCCGACGGCGAAGGCCACGTGTTGGGCGGTGTCGGGCTTGAGGATCGCCCGGTTCGGTGACACGTCCGAGAGGCTGATGGCCACGGATTGTCCGCGCAGGATGCCCTTGGCCGGAACGACATTGGCGGCGGTGAAGCCCATCTCGCGCAGGGTGGCCAATTCCTTGGGATCCGGGGACAAGCCGTCGCTCATCCGGCGTTCGGGTGTCACCTCGGCGATGCCATGGGCGGGACCGGGGGATCCGGCATCGCGTTCCTGGCCGGGCACTCCAAAAAATCGCGGGGCCCCGGAGGTGAGGGATCCCGAGCCGGTCGCCGGGAAATCGGAGCCCTGTGTGGTCACCGCGCCGGCCGTCGAACCGAGCGTTAGGTGCGGATCGATGAATCCCGCGTAGACGTGCGCGCCGGGCAGGTTCCAAGTCCGGGCCGAGGCTGGCACGTTGATTCCGACACCCACCGAGGCGATCCGGCCATCGCGAATGAGGAGCGTGGCATTGGTCAGGGTCACTCCGGGACGCACATGGGCCAGGACGCCCGTCAGTGCATGTTCACCGCGGGACTCCGGAGTGAATCCGGGGGCCGGCAAGTCTGCTGCGTTGGCCAATCCGATCGCGGCACTGAATCCCAATCCCAAGGCCACTCCCCACGCCACTGGGCCTGCAACTGCGACGCTCATGCGGCGACGTTAGAGTCTCGTTCCTGAAATGCCACGGGCATTTCGGGAGCCCAAACCGAGTGCGCCGTGCAGCGGCATCGAACCACCCACCTTTGGGAACACCGCTGGTTCATCCCGAGCGATCCGATTGTGAGAAAGATCCTGAAAGGTCTGCGTTGGTCCCAACGAACCCTCTGGCAACGGCGGAGCCATGGAGGTTCCCCATCTCAAAAAACTTCACCCATGAAATTGCAACGCATAGCCCCATTCCTCGCTCTATTCATTCTTCATGCCCTTCTGTTGACCACGATGTCGCTGGCATCCCAGAAGCCTAACGCTCTCTGGGATTTCAATCAAACCAACGATCTCCTGCGGGCTACTTCCGGCACCGGCTCATTGGCGGTCTTGGGGGGTGTTCGCGCAGCGGCCGCCTCCGGCACAGGATCGAGCGATCCGTCCACGAATGCTGATTTTGCCCTGCAGCTCTCCGGTTTTCTCAAGCAGGGCACCGGGGCCAAGACGGCGGGTCTTGAAATCTCCGCCTCCACGGTGGGTTTCCAGTCCATTGTCCTCCAGTTCGATGTCCGGGCCACCAGCACGGCGAGTCGTCGTATCCAGGTGTTGTACTCC
>CAIURC010000168.1 GCA_903901425.1 uncultured Spartobacteria bacterium
ATCGCAACTCCGCGTTGGCGGCTTCCAGCTTCTGAATGCGCGCGCGCAGACGCTCCTCGGACTCCTCCGCCTGTAGGAAACGCGTCTGCAACTGGCGGATGTCTTCGGGGGTGATCTCCGCTTGCAGGGACAGGATCCCACCCAGAATCATGGCCATTGAAAGGGAACCGGTTCGGAGCAACCTCATACGACTCCATATTAGAATCGGCAACGAAGCGGGCGCAAGGCTGGCGAAAGTTTCCCGAGCATCTGTGACCCAACGGAAACACACACAAGCTTGCGCCCCGATCCGACCGGGACCACCGTTGAACTCGCACTTCAAAACATTTGCTCCCTGCATGATCACTCGACGTCACGCACTCAAGTCGGCCGGTGCCCTGGCTTTGGCCATGGCTGCGGCTCCGTTCCGGACCCTCGCGCAATCCGCCTCGGGTCCCCACAAGTTGCCTGCGCTGGGATACGCCTTCGACGCGCTGGAGCCCTACATCGATGCCAAGACCATGGAAATCCATCATGGCAAGCATCACCAAACCTACGTCACCAAGCTCAACGAGGCCCTGGCCGATTACCCCGACCTGCAGAAACTCTCGGTGGAAGACTTGCTCAAGAACCTGAACACCGTTCCTGAGAAAATCCGCTCCGCCGTCCGCAATCACGGTGGCGGCCACTACAACCACTCCCTCTTCTGGCAGTGCCTCAAGAAGGATTCGGCGCCATTGACCGAGGGCGGACCGCTGATGAAGGCCTTCGGCGAACTCTTCAGCAGTGAAGACGAGGCCAAGGAAGAATTCCTCAAGCGCGCCATGGGCGTCTTCGGCAGCGGATGGCTTTGGGTGGTGGTCACCAAGGACAAGAGCCTGAAGTTGGTCACCACTGCCAATCAGGACAGCCCGTTGTCCAACGGCGAGGCCCCGCTCTTCGGCATCGACCTGTGGGAGCATGCCTACTACCTGAAGCACCAGAATCGCCGCGCCGACTACGTGCAGGCCATCTCGAAGGTGCTCAACTGGGAGTTCATCGAGGCCCGGTTCGAGAAGCTGACCGCCTGAACCCCGAACCCTCCGGTCTTCTCAGGGGGCCGGCCGGGTTTCCATCCGATCACGCCGGCGTGCACGCACTGCGCGTCGGCGTTGTCGTTTTCAAGAGGCTGATCCGCGGGGAATTCGAGGCGATCGACGCGCGAGCGGGCTCTCGACCGCACTTTCGACCAGGATCTTGAGGGAATCGTCGCTGGGACGCGCCGCCAAGGCGACGGCGGCCGCGGTTTCCTCCAGCGGGAAGCGATGGGTGATGAGCTTCCGGACATCCAAGCGCCGGGAAAACACCCATCGGGCGACTTCTTTTTGCAGGGTAAAATCCGAGGAATAACTGCCCATCAATCCTTTTTCATCCACGCAAAGCACGCCGAGATCTACGGGCGCCATTTTGCCGCGCAAGGTATGGGCAAACAGCAACGTCGTTCCCCCGCCCCGCAAAGCGGCCTGCGCCTGGGCCACCACAGCATCGACGGGCACACAAACGACGGCGGCATCCAACCCGCGGCCACGGGTCAGTGCGCGCAAGGCATCCACCAAGTTCACATCCGCCCCGTCCAAGGCCTTCCAGGCACCCCAGCGTCGGGCGAGCTGGCGACGGGATTCCATGAGGTCGGTCGCCACCACACGCATGCCCAATGCGGACAGCATGCCGATGAAGAGCAACCCGATCGGCCCGGCACCCGCGACCCAAACGGTGTCGCCCTTCAGGAGGGGCAGGCTGCGAATGCCTTTGAGCACGGTGTTCACCGGCTCGAGCATGGCCCCTTCCTCGAGGCTGTTTTTGGCCGGAATTTTCACCACTCCCGGCAGACAGAAATCCATGACGCGAACGTATTCGGCATAACCGCCACCGGCCGGCTCGAAGCCCGCCGTGATGCCCGTGCGCTTGTAGGTCTCACATTGGGCGAAGGCCCGGTGTCGGCAGAAATGGCAGTCCAGACAGGGCACGTGGTGGTGAAGCCCAACACGGTCACCCACCGACCACCCTTGGACCCGGGCACCCACCCTGACGATGGTGCCAGCCGTTTCATGGCCATAAATCCTCGGCGGTGTCTGGGTTCCGTAGTGGACTTTTTTGATGTCGGTGGGACACACCCCGCACACACCGACCCGCACGAGGATTTCGCTGGAGCCAATCCGAGGCACCGGAACCTCCTCGACCCGCAGGTCATTGGCACCGCGATACACCACCGCACGCATGGTCTTGGGAATCGTCGCAGACACGCTGGAAAGGTTGCGGCAAAGACTCAGAGGCGAAACAGGGATTTTGCGTCTGAAAGCCAGAAGAATGAACCAGGACGCTGGGCCTTTTCGAAACCGCTTGAACACGGGCATTTTCGATCCAACTCAGCCATTCCTGGACTGGAGGCCCAAGCACTCCTGAAATAATCTCTCCGGCCATGAGGTCCTCCGAAGCGCATCCCCCGTCTCTGGAATCCCTGCTCAGCGACATTTGGAACCGCCTGAGCCAGGCCACCTCGGACCTGTCCCATCCGTGGCGGACCCCAACCTTGGCGACCGCCGGACCAGATCATCCAGATGCGCGGATCGTGGTCCTGCGGGAAGTCGATCTCCAGGAACGGACGCTGGTTTGTTTCTCAGACAGCCGGGCCCACAAGGTCGCCGGTGTGCGAATGCAACCCGTGGCCACCTGGTGTTTCTACGATCCGGTCTCGCGCATTCAGTTGCGGGCCCGCGGAGAAACTCGAATCCATATCCAGGATGCGCTCACTCGACACCACTGGGAAAAACTGCCCCACAGCAGCCGACGCCTGTATGCCACGG
>CAIURC010000169.1 GCA_903901425.1 uncultured Spartobacteria bacterium
GGCAGATCTTCCAACCGCTCCAAATTCGACTCTTTCCCGGCCTTCATCACCGTCAGGGCACCCTTCCCCTCCAAAACCCATTTCACCGCTTTCTCCAGCGCATGGCGCGCAGCCACAGCAGGCTGGGCGTCCTCCGTATCCGCTGCCCCCTCCCGGCTTGGACGCTCACCAGGATGAGCTATTGCAACCGGTCTCACCCCGGCGTGGAGATCCCGCATCCGGGGCAGCCAAACCGACACCAAATCCTGCCGCGCCGCTTGGACCTGGCGCACTTCGTCCACAAAACTCCGTGTCGTCAACTGACGCGCCCCCTGCACCAACGCCGCATCAAACTCCAAACGCAACTGCCGCGCCTCAGATTCCCACGCCCGATCCGTTTCCACCAAACGGTCCCGGTAGAATCGACGCGCAACCCGCAAAAACTCCACCGTGGTATCCTGATCCGTGAGCGGCATTTGCCAGCCCTCCCTCTTGAGTTGCTCCAATTCCGCCCGGAACACCACGGCACTACTCTTGTCTCGCATTCTTTCCGCATCCGCCAAGCCCGCCTCCACCTGCTCCTGATAATCGATACGCACCCGCTCCCTCTCCTTTTGAAAACGCTCCACCACCCGCTCTTTGAACGCCGTCTGAAAACGCTGCTCGAGATCGGCCAACCATTCCGTGACACGCCCCCCCTTCTGAGGCACCTCACCCCCCGCGAGACTTCCCAGCCCGCATTGCATCACCACCCACACCATGACAAACCTCAAGAAATAGCGGCCGCACATCCTCATTCCGTCCACGCCGCTGAACCAACAGCGCTCCCACAGCACAGGCCAAACAAGCAATTTCATAGCAATGAGTAACAAGACGGACCTCCAAGTGGGCTCAGGAATCACCTTCCACCCGGTTGATGCGGAGTTGGGCGGTGACGTCATCCATGTAGTGGGCAGGAAACTCCACGACCCCCCCCTTGGGCTTGGGCAGCCGGGTGGCAGCCCCTTGGAGGATCAAAAAGTCGGTGTCGGGCAAAACAGGGAGATGGAGCTGGACCTTCTGCCAGACCGGCCCGGAAGCAGACTTTGAGGTCTCCACACGGCGCTCTGCTGCAGTCCGGCCGTATTCAGCCCGATCTCTCCAGGCCTCGGCAGCCCAGTTGATGGGGCCCCGGAAAGAAATCGCTCTTAGGGAGAAGTAGTATCCAGAGTCTTGGGTGCCCGCGGCAAACCGGGCGCTGATTTCGATTTGTGCCTTCCCCCTCGCCAAGTCGGCCTGGAACGGACGCAAATCGATAATCTGGAGAACTTCGCCAATGTGGTGCGTGGCTCCGGGTTCGCTCACCTCGTTGTCCGCCCGGACAAACCGGAGCATTTTCCCACCCTGATAAGGCGTGACCCCATTTTCCGCACCGGTCACGCAACTAAAATCCCCAGACCATACACCGACTGCTTTTGGCACGCTGATCCCGATCTCGGAGGAGCCTTCAAACCCGCCATTCACGACGGGCAGCGGCCGCACTTTGCTGACCCACTGGCCCATGTAGGCTCTGACGCTCGAGGTGCAGAAAAGGCAGAGAACAAACCCCGCGGCAGCAGCCGCCAAGGGA
>CAIURC010000170.1 GCA_903901425.1 uncultured Spartobacteria bacterium
CGGCGGGAATGGCGGCACACCAAGTGGAGCCGGGGGACTGGGCGGATCGGCAACCGCGATAGGAAACGGCGGCACAGCCACGAACGGCACGGGCGGGACCAGTGCTTCCCCCGCGCCCTCCGCGTTTTTGCTGGATCCAACGGTTGGGATTCTGGGGGGGGCGATTGTTTCCTCGAGTCCGGGCGCAATGGGCGTTGCGGGGAGCTTGGGGAACGGCGGGGCCGGGATCCTATTTAACGGGACCACGGGGAGATTGATGCGGGCCTACAACAGCGGCACCATTCAGGGCGGGACGGGCGTGGTGGACGGATCCGCCATCGAGGTGCAGGGCGGCAGCGCGGTGATTTACAACGCGGAGCAGGGTCTCATTCAGGGAGGCAGCGTTGCGGCGGTGTTGTCCTCGAGCGCTGAGGGGGTGGAGGTTTTCAATTTGGGCTCGATCACCTCGTCTACCAAGGCTGTGTCGTTCGCGAACCCGAGTCCGACCTCTGCCAACACGGTGACGCTCATGGAAGGGTCTTCGACCGTTGGCGCGCTGGAGTTCAACAGCCTCACCACGGGGGATACCTTGGTTTTCTCTGGGCTGCAAAACTCGAGCTTCAACAATGTCGTCACCGGCCTGCGTTTTGTCCGGGCGGAGGAGGGAGCAACCGTCACGATGAACAGCTCCACACCCTACGTCTTCGGCAATGGGAAGGTCACCGTCGACGCGACGTCCAAGTTGACGATTTCGGGGGTGATCGCCAACCAGTCGGGGCCTACGGTGACCACAAGCCTGATCAAGGACGGGAGCGGGTTGTTGTCGCTTTCGGGCACCAACACCTACTCGGGCGGAACCACGATCCAGGACGGAACACTCTGGGCCAAGTCGCCACAGGCGCTCGGAACCGGCAATGTCCAACTGGACGGAGGCAAGCTTCTGGTGAGTTCCCGGCAGGAGGCCGGAATGACCAGCAACCTGTCCATTGCCGGGAACGTGAACTGGACCAATGGCCGGATTGCATTCTACGACACGGGCACCTCCCCGGGAACCGACGACATTGCAATTCAGGTATCGGGGGCGTTTGCGGTGTCTCCCGGCCAGAGGATCTTTGACTTCAGCGGGGTGGAAGCCCTGGACGCGGGCGCCTACAAGTTGGTGGAGGCGGGGTCGGTCGCCGATTCTGGGATTGGCAACTACGCGGCTGCGCACGGTGAGTTTACGACACTGGATGGCGTTTTCAGCAAGGTGGGAAACAGCATCGTTTATACGGTGAGCAGCGCGGCTTCGGGCGGGCCGAATATCCAGAACAACGGCGGCGCCAACACCCCGGTGGTTGCGGATTACACGGTGAGCGTGCCCACACGGACGATCAACGCGTCCAACCAAGTCAAGTCGCTGACGTTCACGGGGAGCGCACCGCTGGCCATCCAGTCCAACGGGCAACTGACGGCAACCTCGGGAATGGTGACCGTTCAGGGGGGCTCTTCGGTGGTGACCGGGGGAGCGTTCAACACACCCACAGACCTGGAAAAACAGGGGACTGGGGAGTTGGATCTGCGGGTCAACACGACGGTAAACGGCGACGCGAATGTGAACGGCGGATTGCTCTCAGTGAACGGAACGTTCAGAGCGGACTCTGTGATGGTGGCTCCAAACGCCGTCCTTGGGGGTACGGGCCGGATCGTAGCGCCCACCGTGACGGTGCGCGGAACGTACGCGCCCGGCAACTCGCCCGGGACGCAGATCATTGTTGGCAACCTGAACCTGTCGGGCGCGAAGTCGACGGTGATCGAAATAGAGAACCCGAAGACCTTTGACCGGATCGTGGTGAGTGGAAGGGCGTCGTTGGGAGGGGCTCTGAACGTGGTGAAGGTCGGAGGCGGCCGGATTTCTGGCCGCTACGATTTCCTGCAGGCCAGTGGCGGTATCAAGGGCCAGTTCTCTGCATTGAACCCGCCGCCCTCTTCCCGGATGCGGTTCATGAACTCGGGGACGGTTGCAACGCTGCTTTTCGGGCCGGACACCTACACGATCTTTGCGCTGACTGAAAACCAGCGCCGTGTGGCTGCGGCTCTGGATGCGTTTCCCCTGGCGGACAAGGGGGATCGGTTTGACCTTGCTCTGGAGTTGGACAGCCTGGCCGAAACCCAGTACCCGGGTGCGTTTGAGGCGATCCTGCCTTCGGTGTACGGGTCGCTTCCGACTCTGGCGTTCAACCAGTCCAACGCGCTCAACACGGCGCTGTTGCAGCGGCTGTGGCTCCAGCGTAGCGCTGCTGATGCGGCAGCACTGCCCGCGCCTTCAGACCCCGGTTTGAAGGGCGGCAGCAAGACCGTGGTGGAACCGGAGACTGGCAAGTGGAGCCTGTTCACGGACGGAAACGGGATTTTCTCGACGACCAACAGTGCTGGTGTCCTTCAGGACTACCGTTCACAGGGTGGCGGGGTGAGTGTGGGGGGCACTTACCAGTGGACGGACCGTCTGGCTACCGGCGTGTACACGGGGTACCAAGGGTTGAAAGCCGACTTTGACCAGCGCGGGCGTCTCTCGGATGACGCGGTCCGCTTCGGCGGCTTCGGTTCTCTGGCACTGGGCAACTGGTACGTGAACGGCCTGGTGGGAGGGGCATGGCACGACTACGACATTGACCGCGGCATCGCGTTCGGATCGGTGGACCGGAAGACGAGTGGTCGCACGGACGCTGGTGAACTCGACCTGGCTCTGAGCGTGGGTCGGAACTTCCATGTTGGAAACTTCACCTACGGGGTGAACACGGGGTTCCAGTACACCTATTTGGGCGTGCAAGGGTTTCAAGAGCGGGGAGCCGGTGCTCTGGACCTGAAAGTCGGTGATTACGACTCGAGCAGCCTGCTGTACAGTCTGGGAGGCCAGGTGGCCTACCGGTGGAAGTTTGGCAGCCAGTGTGCCGTGACGCCGAGCCTGAGCGCGAGCTGGCAGCACGAGTTCATGCAGGATCCTTACTCGATCGGAGCCTCGTTCGACGCCGGTGGCCCGACCTCAGCATTCACGTTCAGGTCGTCGCGTCCCCAGCAGGATTATCTGGTCGGCGGCGCGGCGCTCGGGTTCGAGTTGGGCACCAAATGGAACGCCATGGTGTCCTGGAACGTGGTCTCTGGCGGGTCGGATCTGGTCAGCCAAAACGTGTACCTGTCGCTGGGCATGAAGTTCTAACCCGCGGCCCTTTGAGGGCACTCCTTAGGAAGATTCTGAAAGCACCGGCGCAGTTCCTTTTGCATGAAGGCTGCGCCGGTGCTCTTTTCAGAGAATGTCTGGGTGCTCAGGAAAATGTTTGTCCCCGGTTGCTTGTGCAACAAGACTGTTGCCGACAAGACTTCAATGCCCAAGCCACACTCTACCCAATCCGCCCGGATGGCACCGTTTGCAGGTTGCTTGGCCGGCGTGCAACTCAGAGCGCTCTTCCCGGAACCGGAATCGGGACTGGAGTCGGGCGGGGCGAAACGGGCCTGTAAGCGGAGGTTCCTCCGGAAGAGCATTATGAGGGGAGCATTTTAGGAAGCTATGGGCTGGGTAGTCTCGGTTTTTCTTGCGAGCGTTCTGGGGATGGTGCTTTGGCGGCACCGGGTTTTTCTGGGGCGCTGGAAGCGTCTGGAATCGATTGTTTCCGACCTCGCCGCGGGGCGTGAACCGGAGTCCTTTGTGTTTGTGGATGGCGCCCTGTTTGCCCGTCTGGGGCGCCAGCTTGAACTTCTTTCGGATGCGCAGGAGCGCCTGAAGCGTCGGCGTCGGCGGGAAGAGATGAATTTGGAAACCATCCTCTCGAGCATGGAGGAGGGGGTTCTGGTGGCAGACCGCCAGCATTTGATCCGGCTGGCCAACCCCGCTGTGATCCGGCTTTTTGGATTGGAGCAGGACCCGGTGGGGCGAACGCTGCTGCAGGCGCTGGAATTGCCGGTTCTCGAGGAGATGGTCAACTCCACGCTTGCGCTCTGGCAGTCGCAGGAACGTCAGGTGCCGATCGGTGGTGGGACGCGGCATCTGCTTGCTGGCGCGGTACCGATGCGGAATGCGACGGGGGAAGGGGGGGTGGTGATCATTGTCCGGGATGTGACACGGATCAAAAAGCTGGAGGAAATGCGGCGGGAATTTGTGGCGAACGTGTCCCACGAACTGCGGACGCCGCTTTCGATCTTCCGGGGGTATCTTGAGAACCTGAGGGAAACTCCCGACATTTCCAGGGAAGACTTGGCTTCCGTGGTCACGATTCTGGAAAGGCATTCCACCCGGTTGAACGCCTTGGTGGAGGATTTGTTGATCCTCGCCCGATTGGAGTCCCGCGACCTGAGTCTGCAGCCGGTGGCGGTGGATCTCGCCCGGTTCTTTGAGGAAATGCGCGAAAACTGGAGGATCGCGGGGGAACGCAAGGGTGTGGATCTGGTGTTTGAAGTGGAGCCCGGCCTGCGGCCGGTGCGCGCAGATGAGCTGCGTCTGGAGCAGGTGCTCAACAACCTCATCGACAACGCGGTGAAATACACGCCCTCCGGGGGACGGGTGTGGGTGCGCGCCCGGCAGTCTGGCGCGATGACGGAACTGGAGGTCAAGGACACGGGGGTGGGGATGACGCCCGAGGATTTGCCGCACATTTTCGAGAGGTTTTATCGGGCGGACAAGGCGCGGAGCCGGGAAAAGGGAGGGACGGGCCTTGGGCTATCCATCGTCAAGCACATTGCCCAAGTCCATGGGGGGAGTGTCGAGGCGAGGAGCGTGTTCGGTGAGGGAACGCAGATTTTGGTGCGTCTCCCGACCCAAGGCTTGGATCGGGGCCCGGAAGTCAGGCCGGTCGAGTTGAGCTGACCGGGATCAGAGGCCTACTTGGCAAGCCGGTGTCCTGGCGGCACAAGGCGAGTTTTTGCAGAAGTCCAAGCCGGGGCGATGTGGCGCAGATTCCGCCAAGAATATCCCCGTGACGAGCAAAGGGAGCGGACCTCCCGCGGCTCGAAATGGGCCGTCAAGTGCGCATCCGAGGATTCATTTGTAGGCGACACCGATCAGATTGATGTTGTTGATCGGCGTTGATTGGAAATCGTCCTTCTGGATCAGAACAGCCGTTGCCCCTTTGCTCGCCGCTTCCTGTTGGATCTTGATCGTAGCCTGTTTCCTGAGGTTCTCGGGAGTGCCAAAAAGCTTCTCTGCAGATGCTGACACGTCTCCAACCCGTGTTTTACCCTTCACATCGTCCGGGTTACGAGTAACGAACACTTTTGCGCTCCTTGGGTCTGGTGCGATCTCCGGAGCGGAAGCACAAGCGCCGAGGAACAGCGCGATTGCAAAACAGGCGGAAACAGGTGCGAGGTGGAATCTCATGGCGGCAGTATTTCTTAGGAATAATCAAAATGTTTATTTTGAATCCAGAAGGAATTTTGTCCCAAAACCGTCTGCCGGTGCTGTGTTGAGGATGAGGGGCATGACTCGTGCTCCGACACTGGCTGTTTTTCAAATCAGGCTCATGAAATTCCCCCCCCATCTTTGGCGTCCGCTGGTTCTGGCTTCCGTGTTTCTGGGTGTTTTTCCCGCGTACGGGAAGGAGAAGAACAAAAACCGTCGCCAGCCTGAGGCGGGGCCCAGTCAGGCGGTGCAGGCGCCGGAGCCTGAGGAACCGAAACTGGACCGGTGGAGGTCTTGGAGTGACGCGGAAGGACGCAAACTGGAGGCGGAGTACCGTGGGTTGAACGGGGACCAACTCGAAGTGCGTGCCCGGGACGGCAAAACCTACAAGCTCAGTTTGTCCAAATTGGTGGCGGCAGACCGGGAGTACGCGCTAAAACTCCAGAAGCAGCTGCCGCCCCCGCTGCATGAGGCGGCGGCCCGGATAGACGCGTTGGTGCTCGAGGGGCTGACCAAGGCCGGGAAAAAACCCAACCCGCCTTTGGGGGATGAGCAGTTTGTGCGGCGGGTTTATCTGGATTTGGCGGGCAGAATTCCCACGGCCACGGAGGCTTCCGCATTTCTGACGGACAAACGGGAGGGGAAAAGGGAGCGCTTGGTGGACGCGCTTTTGGAGGGGCCCGGATACAACTCGCAGATGTTCAACTGGCTGGCGGACATGTTGCGGATCATGGACGATTACGGCAAGGGGGTCCGGACCTATCTCTACGAGGAATGGGTAAAGGAACAGCTCACTCTGAACCGCCCTTGGGACCGGTTTGTCCGGGATCTGATGACCGCCGAGGGGCGCCTTTCGGACACCGGTCAGGTGGGTTACCTGCTCCGGGATCGGGGAATGCCGTTGGACAACCTGTCCAACACCCTGACGACCTTCCTTGGGGCCAATGTGGCCTGCGCCCAGTGCCACAACCATCCGCTTGCCCCATGGACGGAAAAGGATTTCTACGGGATGGCCGCATTTTTTGGAGCCACGGACACCACCTACGTCAAGGCGACCGGGATGGCCAAACGGATGGCCAAGACCACGGACGTGGACAAGGGGACATTGCTTCGGATTCTCGCGCCGAATCTGGCCGAGGTGGAAACGATTGGCAGCGTGACCACGAAACTCCCCGAGGATTATAAGTACTCCGATGGGAAACCCGGGGACGCCGTGGCGCCGAGCCTGATTGCCTGGGGTGAAAAAGACCGGGAGAACGGGGCTTATCAGGGAATCAAGACCGATTCCCCGGCGCTGCTGCGGCAGCAGTTCGCGAAGTGGATGACCCACCCGGAAAATCCCCGGTTTGCAACCGCCATTTCCAACCGGCTTTGGAAAAAGTTGTTTGGTTTGGGGGTGCAGGAACCGGTGACCGATTTGGACGACCTCACAAAAGCTTCGAATCCGGAATTGCTGGCTGGGCTCTCCGATTTGATGCGGCGGGTCCGGTTTGATCTGAAGGAGTTTCAACGGGTTCTGGTGAACACGCAGGCGTATCAGAGGCAGGCCAGCGTGACCCCGGATCCCTCCAAGGGGCCTTACCTGTTCCCTGGTCCTGTGCTGAGGCGGATGAGTGCCGAACAGACCTGGGATTCGGTTCTGGCTCTGGTGGTGGGCAACGCAGTGGACGGATTCCGTTTGCAGCGTGCGGACTGGGTGCGTGAAGTGGACCTTGAGGGGGCAGTCACACAGGAGGCGGTTGTTGCCAAGGCGCGGGAGTTGTCCGAGGGGACGACTGGCAAGAGGAAAGGCAGGCAGGGCCGGAAAGGGGACACCTCGGTGGAGTCCGACTACGGGGATTATCCGCCTCCTAAGGTGGACGGGTTGATTCTGGCCCGGGCCTCGGAGTTGCAGCAACCCTCCAAGGAAGCCCATTTCCTGCGGATGTTTGGGCAGTCGGACCGGCAGGTGGCTGACAGCAACAGCGTGGAGGGGGGCATTCCTCAGGTGCTCATGTTGATGAATGGGGATGTCCAAAAAGTGATCAGCGGGGAACGATCCCAAGTTCTGAAGGATGCGGCCAAGGAGAAGACCCCTGAGAAGCAGATTGAATCCTTCTATTTCAGTTTTCTCGGGAGGCGGCCCTCGATTTTGGAACGGGAGTACGCGCGCAAACTGCTCGGCTCGGGGCTGAAGCTGAGCGATCTGGCGTGGGTCATGTTTAACACACGCGAATTCATGTTTATCCAGTAGACCAGACCGCTCCGCTCTTCACACTTCGGATTCCCACTCGACCCCCATTATGAACCTTGAGTCTTTGATTAACCCCCCCTCACTCCGTCACCCGCAGAGTCGCCGCGCTTTTGTGGAAGCCTGCGCTCGGATGGCCTTTGGAACCACCGTGCTTCCCCTGTTGGCTCCGAGCACAGCCCTGGCCCAGGGCACGGCCCGGGGCAGGGGATTCGGGAGCGCCCGCCACATCATTTTTCTGCAACTGCGCGGGGGAATGAGCCACATCGACACTTTTGATCCGAAGAGCGGGTCGAGCAAGGGCCCGCGCGGTGCGGTTTCAGCCAAGGGCGGGATGCAACTCTCGGAGTTTCTTCCCCAGACGGCCCGGGTATCAGACCGGATTGCCGTGGTGCGTTCGATGAGCGCCAAGGTGGGGGTCCATGCGGCGGCGCAGTACCTGATCCGGACCGGGTACGAGCAGCGAGGCACCGTGCAGCATCCCTGCCTTGGGGCATGGGCGCAGCACTATCTGGGAGCCAGCACAAAGAGCCTGCCGTCCTCTGTCTGCATCAACCACAATTCCGCCCACGGAAACGGCTTTTTTGCGCCAGGCTTGAGTCCGCTGCCGATTCTGGATCCAGACAGTGGGCTGCAGCACGCGACCAGCGAGGCGGGGATTCCGGTGCTCGAAAAACGGTTGGGGTTGGTCAAGGACGTGGACCGGGTGTTTCGGGAGAAGTATCCGGATGAAAACGTGCGGGCGTACAACGAGTTTTACGACGCCACCCTGCAGTTGATGAAAAGCAGCGAACTCAAAGCGTTCGACCTGACGCAGGAACCGGCGAAGGTTCGGGAGTCGTATGGGAACTCGAAGTTTGGGAGGGGCTGCCTGCTTGCCCGGCGTCTGGTGCAGCACGGGGTAAGGTACGTGGAGGTGAGCAGCGGCAACTGGGACATGCACACGGGGTTGGAGGACCGGATGGAGGAGGTGGGCGGAGAGTTTGACCGCGGTTTTGCCGCACTGCTTGAGGATCTAACGGCCACCGGGTTGCTCAAAAACACCTTGGTGGTGGTGGCCACCGAGTTTGGCCGGAAACCGGCGTTTGACGGAAGCGGCCGTGGGCACTATCCCAAGGCCTTTTCTACAGTTCTGGCCGGTGCCGGAATCAAACGGGGATTTGTCTACGGTGCCACGGACGAGCAGGGGGCGGAAGTGGTGGAGGGAGAGATGAGTGTGGGCAACCTGCATGCCACGATTGGTTGGGCTGCCGGGTTGCCGATCGAACAGATTGTGATGTCTCCAAGTGAACGCCCGTTCACGGTAGGCAACAAGTCCAAGCCGGTTCTGGACTTATTTGCTTAAGGTGCGGGGCACGGGCGGCCGGAATTCCTCTCGAGTACCTGATCCGCGAGGGGGGTAAATCAGCTCCGTGACAGGTCTGTCTGGCCTGGCTTTTCTGCAGGTTGCTCTGCGAGCACCCGGCGGGCGACGCGGCCCACGTAGACAATGACGCCAAAGATTGCAGCGCAGCCGAGGCCGCCAAAGAGTGTCTGCGCAGGAACTCCAAGTACCCGGGGTGCGTCTGCGGAGGCGTTGCTGCCCGTGATGGAACCGATCCAAACCATGAGAAGGTTGAGGGGCAGAATGGCCACCACCGTGGACAGAAGATAGGGCCAGAAGCGGACAGCGGTAAGCCCGTACGCGTAATTGGCGAACCCGAACGGGATTGGACAGAACCGGAGTAGAGCAATGATCCTCCAACCCTCCCGTCCGATCGCGGCGTCAATGAGGCGAAACCTCGGGTTACCCCCGATTTTCCGGAGCAGCAGACTGCGGGCGGTATGTCGGGAAATCAGGAAATTGGTGGCAGCGCCGAGGGCAGTTCCGAGAAAGACCGCGGAGATACCGCCTTGAAAACCAAAGAGCAGTCCGCCGGCGGCGGCGAGGGGCCCGATGGGAGCCATGAGCATCTGGGTCAGGGTTACTACGAGCGCGTACGCAACCGGACCGGCCCAGCCGAGGCTGTGAAAATGTTCTTGGGAGGATCGAATCCACTCGAGCAATGCGGCCATGTGAGACCCTCTCTCTGCCATAAATTGCCGCGATTGCAACCGATCAGAGCAGATCTGGTTTTGCCGCGGGAAATGGGGCACGCTCACCAGATGCCTTCGATTCTCGTCTACAACCGGCAACGCCGGGTAAAAATCCCACTTCCTTGGCTGCGCCATGCCGCAACGACGGCACTTCCCCGGTGCATACCCCACTCGCGGGACGGGCGCGGTTCTCTGGCCCAGCTTTCTGAGGTGGAAGTGAGCGTGGTGTCTGACCGCACCATTGCCCAAGTGCATCTGGATTTCCTTGGGATCCCCGGTCCCACGGATGTGATCACGTTTGAGCATGGCGAGTTGGTGGTCAGCGCAGACACGGCCCGATCCAACGCCCTCGAGCACGGGACATCTCTGGAGGCGGAATTGCTGCTTTACATCATCCACGGCATGCTCCACCTCAATGGGTTCACGGACGAGCAGCGTGCCGAGGCGCGCCGGATGCACCGGGTGCAGGACCGGATCCTGGGCGAATGTCTGCTTGCCGCCCCCCCCAGCAACTTCCCCAAAACCTAGGAATCCAAACCGGATCTCCCTCCCCACCGTTTCTCCTCATTCCTCCATGAAACAAAAAGCCCGTCTCGCGTTTCCGATTGTCACGGCAGCCCTTGGCCTTCTGGTATCTGGGGGTGCCCTTCGAGCCCAGCAGGACGGGCCGCCGGTGGATGTGCAGCAACTTCTCCAAGCCTTGAAGGGGTTGAAGGAGCAGCAGGTGGCTCAGGCCAAGGCGATCCGTCAAAAGGCGATTCAAGACATCTCCGGAGCGGCAGCGAGCGGTTCGGTGGCGGCATCCGCATGGGAGGAGGCAGTCCGTCAGGTTCAGTTTCAGGGGGCCTCCAAGGAGGGGGCGCAGTTCCGGGAATGGAAGGAGCGCGAGGGAGATGCTCTGGGGGAGAAGGAGGTCCAGAGCGCGGCGCGGCTCCATTTCAACTGGATGGTGATCACTCTGCAGCGTTCCGGGGGAGCGCAGGTCAAGGATTTGATGCCGGCAGTGTTGCAGCACATCGGGGGGGTTCTCCAGGACCGCGTCGCGGCAGAGGCACTCGACGAGCGGATCAAGCATGAACGGGAAATGGCGCAGACAGGCAAACGGCCCGGTGGCAAGGACAAGCGCAAAGACGATGAGTTGGCCAAGCGGATGCATGACCACATCCTCAATGGCTCGCTCGCGGGCGGGGCTCCTGCCCAGGCCCTCAAGATCCGGGAATTGCTCTCGGTACAGAGCTGGGAAATGAGTCCCGGGAATGTGGACGGCATCTATCAGAACGTGGTGTTGCCCGAGTTCCGGGCGACCCGGGATCCGCGGCTCATGGACTACTGGGAGATGAAGCTCAAGCGGGAGTCCGAGGCAGCCGGCAAAGCAAAGCTTGCGTACGAGACCGAGCGGTTCAACCAAGTGCGCAAGCCGGAACTGCTCTGGCAGCGGGCGCAGGACATGCTGGTGCTGGGCTTGAAAAACCGGGGGCTCGGCGAGATGCTCAACCTGATTAAGGCGCATCCGGCGCACCCGAACTGTGCGGGATGGATCGCGTCTCTGGAGAAGATTCTGATGCCGGCGGAGTCTGGCACGGCAGGGAGTGGAACAGGAGAGTCCATTCGGGGTGGCGATCCCGTTCAAAAGGAGTAGACTGTGCGGGGTATGGCCCTCGCAGATCCCACAGAGCAGACGCAGGTATTGGAACGGGTGGCAGACCAGGTGGACCTCCCGTGGAATGTCGTGGCGCACAACGATCCGGTGAACTTGATGAGTTATGTGACCCGTGTTTTCCAGAAGGTGTTTGGTTACTCCAAGGAGCGGGCCCGCAAACACATGCTGGAGGTGCATCACCGGGGGCGTTCGGTGGTCTGGACGGGCATGCGGGAACCGGCTGAGGCGTATATCCAGAAACTTCACGGCCATCTCATTTTGGCGACCTTGGAGAGGGCGGAACGCTGATGAGGTTTCAACTCGAACAGGAAGGCCCGCTCCGGGTCACGGAGGTGGACCCGGTGGAGATGGAGTTTCTGATGCAGATTCCGGGAATTGCGAGAACCGAGGACCCGGCTGCCAAGGCCCGGATTTTTGCTTCGCCCGGAGGGGACAAGGAACTTGAGGAAGATTGGGAGGCGTTTGTGCGGCCGGAACTCGAGGAGCATTTTGAGGGGGCTCTGGAAGCAATGGAGTCCGATTTGGCGGGGGTGCGCCGGGTAAAAGGCACAGCTTCATTTGCGATTGAACCCGGGCACTGGGAACACTGGCTGACAGGGTTAAACCAAGCGCGTCTGGTTCTCTGGGCGGAACACCGGCTCACGGATTCAGAGATGATTGAGGAAAGTGAAATTGCAGATCCGCAGCGGGCCACGGCTTTGTTTGCGATGAACCTCTACGGGTTTTTGCAGGAAATCCTGTTGCGCGTGCTGGGGGAGGCGGAATCTGGGGAGGACCCGGAGATCGGGGGGTAAACGTTTTTTTCCCTAAATCTGAAAGAATCCCTTGCGCGGTCGGCGGTGCCTGCTTATGGTGCGCCTCCCCGTTTCCTTAGGGAAACTTCTGGATATTGCTCGAGTGGTGGAATTGGCAGACACGTACGTTTGAGGGGCGTATGGCGAAAGCCGTGCGGGTTCAAGTCCCGCCTCGAGCACTCCAACTCCACGGCCCAATCTGATCTTGGGGTTTTTTGAGTTCCGATGGACTCTATGGACTCTATGGACTCTATGGACTCTATGGACTCTCCCGCACTGCGGTTCTGCCTCATCCCGGGTCAAATTCAGGCCAGCGACGACTCCTCAGGACACGGTCTTTCCAGGCCGATGAGCGCTGTTGCCAACGCTCCTGAGAAAGGCGCCCATCAGAGGGCTCTCCATTCAGCGGAGCCCCGAGGAACTCTGAATGCTTCAGTTTTCTCCTAATTTTGGCTAATTTTCCGGGTGAACTCTTCCTGTAATGCAATGGCTTAACCCGATTTGGTTGTTTTCCATTCCGGCAACTGCCCTAGCGGCTGTTTCCCCGGAACAGGTGGAGTTTTTTGAACGGGAGGTGCGTCCTGTTCTGGCCGACCAGTGCTACAGTTGCCACGGCGCGGAAAAACAGAAGGCGGAGTTGCGCCTGGATTCCCGGGAAGCGGTCCTCAAGGGAGGGGACGGTGGAGCCGTGGTGGTTCTTGGGAAACCGGAGGAAAGCAGCCTGATCAAAAGCATTCGGCACGAGGGCGACTCCAAAATGCCCGCCAAGGCCCCCAAACTTAGCGACCCGCAAATCACAGCGTTGACGGAATGGGTCCGGATGGGTGTTCCGTGGCCGGAGGGTGAGACCCGGAAACTTTCCAACGCGGAAAGAGCAGCCCGGGAGCACTGGGCGTTTCAGCCCGTGGCAAACCCAGCCGTGCCGGAAGGAGGCAAGGCCTGGGCAGAGGGCGGGAATGCGATTGACGGATTCCTTGGAGCGCAGTTGGGGAAGCAGGGGCTCAAGGGGTCGGCCCGGGCCAGTCGCCGGACGCTGATCCGGAGACTGACCTTCGACCTGACGGGGTTGCCCCCGACGCTGGCGGAAATCCGGGACTACGAATCCGATAGCTCGGGTGAAGATGCGGCCTATGGGCGGGTTGTGGACCGTCTTTTGGCCTCGCCGCGGTACGGGGAGCGCTGGGGGCGCCACTGGCTGGATGTGGCACGCTATGCGGACACCCGGGGCTACCTTGCCGGTGGCGTGGAGAGAAAGTTCCCGTTTTCTTACACCTACCGGGACTGGGTGGTGGAAGCGTTCAACACCGACCTGCCCTACAACCGGTTTGTGGAGTTGCAGCTTGCAGCGGACAAGATCGGGGGAGACAAGCGGCACTTGGCGGCCCTCGGATTCCTGACCGTAGGCAGACGTTTCCTCAACAGTGTGCATGACGTCATCGACGACCGGATCGACGTGGTGACCCGGGGCCTGCTGGGAATGACCACAGCCTGTGCCCGTTGCCATGATCACAAGTTTGATCCGATTCCGCAGAAGGATTACTACGCGCTGCATGGGGTGTTTATGTCCAGCACGGAGCCCGAGACGTCCGACCTGCCCGAAATCTCGGATCTGCCCCACACGCCGGCCTATGTGGAGGCGCGGGCAAAAATTCACGCGGAGTTGGCGGCATTTCATGAGCGGCGTGGGGCGGAGATCGCGTTGTTGCTGAACGTGGGATCAGGCGGATTGGTGAATTTGCCAGATGGGGCTGTGGACACGCTGCTCCGGGGAAATCTCGGAACGACCCGGGTCCGGAATGAATCCACCGCGCTGCGGAACAAACTCGTGCGACTGGAGGCCGGGCCGGATGCGCCTCCGCGGGCGATGGTGCTGCAGGACAAAACCGAGCCGGTCAATTCCCGCGTCTTTATCCGGGGCAACCCATCCCGGCCGGGGGATGTGGTGCCGCGTCGTTTCCTTTCGGTGCTCAGCAGTGGGAATCCCAAGCCCTTCACCGAGGGAAGCGGCAGGCTGGAACTGGCGCGTGCGATCACCGACCGCGCCAACCCGCTCACCGCCCGGGTTTGGGTCAACCGGGTTTGGGCGCACCACTTCGGGTCGGGTCTGGTGCGCACCCCGGGGGATTTTGGAACCAAAGGAGACGCCCCGACCCATCCCGAACTGCTGGACTGGCTGGCGAACTGGTTCATGGAAAACGGCTGGTCGGTCAAAGCTCTGCACCGGTTGATTCTGCAGTCCTCGGCCTACCGGCAGGTGTCCGATTTAAATCCGGAAGGAGTGCAGCGCGATCCGGAGAACCGCCTGCTGTGGCGGATGAACCGCAAGCGCCTCGAATTTGAGGCACTCCGGGATTCGCTTTTGGAGGTGGCGGGGGAACTGGAACACGCAACGGGCGGGCGGCCAGTGGATCTGGAGGGTCCCAAACCCTCCCTGCGCCGGACCATCTACGGATTTGTGGACCGCCAGAATCTCCCGGGTTTTTTCAGAACTTTCGACTTTGCCAACCCCGACACAAGCACTCCGCTGCGCCACCAGACCACGGTGCCACAACAGGCCCTTTTTATGCTCAACAGCCCGTTTGTGCTCGACCGCGCCCGGGCAACGGTGGCCGCCGAGGCGTTTGCCCGCTCGGACTTTTCAGAGTGGCAAGTTCAGGATTTGTACCACCGAGTTTTCGCAAGGGACGCTGAACCGTGGGAGGTGGAGGCAGGCCTTGCATTTCTCCAACAACAGGCGCCTCCGCAGAGCGTTGAACCGGTATGGACCTACGGCTACGGTGGCTGGGATTCCGCCACAGGAAAGATCGTCTTTCAAAAACTGCCCGTGTTCGGGAAGTCGGGCTGGCAGGGGGGCAACACTTACCCGGACAAAGTCCATGGGTTTGTCAGCCTGAACGCTTCCGGCGGCCACACCGGCAGGGATCCAATGCACTCGCCAATCCGGCGCTGGAAAAGCCCGGATTCCGGCGTTCTTGAGTTGACCGGGAGACTGGAAAAGCCGGGGCCGGGCGGGGACGGAGTCAGGGTCCGGGTGGTTTCGAGCGCCCGCGGCATTCTGGGGGAATGGGTGGCAGCCCCGGGCGCCGGGGAGGCAACCCATCTCGCGGGCATCCCGGTGGCCCAAGGCGAGTGCCTCGATTTCGTCGCAGACTGCCGAGAGAACGACAACTCGGACACTTTTAAATGGGAACTCGAGCTGCGGACCGGGTTTGGAGTGTGGAATTCGCGCCGGGATTTTTCGGGTCCGGAGTCCGTGGAATCCAAACCTCCGGGTCCGTGGGCCCGGTACGCCCAGATGCTTCTGGCCGCAAACGAGTTTACTTTTGTTGACTGATCCAAAGCCTTTTTCCGCATGAAAAATTTCTCTGCTCCGGGGTACCCGGATTTTCTGAGCCGCCGGGATTTTCTGGGTCGCTGTGGGATGGGCATGGGGCTGCTCGGACTGGGGGCGTTAGTGGGGCAGGAAACCGCGCTCGGCGCCGATTCCAGCCTGAATCCTCTGGCGGTGCGGTCCCCGCATTTTGCACCGAAGGCGAAACGGGTGATCCACTTGTTCATGAACGGCGGCCCGTCGCACGTGGATACGTTTGACCCGAAGCCGCTTCTGAATGAGCACCATGGTAAAAGCCTGCCGATGGAGCATCTTGCAACCGAGCGGAAGACAGGGGCGGGTTTCGGATCGCCGTTCAAGTTCCAGAAGTACGGGAAAAGTGGGATTGAGGTGAGCGAGTTGTTTGCAAAAACGGCGGAAAGCGTGGATGAAATCTGTGTGGTGCGTTCGATGCGGGCAGATGTGCCCAACCACGAGCCTTCGCTGCTCCTCATGAACTGCGGAGAGGCGCGCCAGATCCGCCCCAGCCTGGGCTCCTGGCTCACTTACGGGCTCGGTAGCGAGAACCAGAACCTGCCGGGGTTCATCTCGATGTGTCCGGGCGGCTACCCCATTCAGGAGTCCCAGAACTGGCAGTCCGCGTTTCTCCCCGGGGCATTCCAAGGGACCTACATCGACACCAAGCACGAGGCGGTGGAAAAGTTGATCGAAAACATCCGCAACCAGCGAGTGGGTGCCCGGGAACAGCGCCAGCAACTCGACCTTCTTGCGCGTTTAAACGCCGCCCACCTGGAAGCCCGGCCCGGCGATCCCCGGCTGGAGGCCAGAATCCAGTCTTTTGAACTCGCCTACCGGATGCAGATGGAGGCCGCAGATGCCTTCGACGTGACCAAGGAACCCCCATCCATCCGCGAAATGTACGGGGACACCCTGCAGGGACGTCAGATGCTGATTGCGCGGCGGCTCATTGAGCGGGGGGTGCGTTTTGTCCAAGTGTGGCACGGCCAGGGACAGCCATGGGACAGCCATGATGACATCGAAACCAACCACCGCCGACTGGCCCAGGAATGCGATCAGGCCATCGGCGCCCTCCTCAAGGATCTCAAACAGCGCGGACTGCTCTCCGAAACCCTCGTGCTCTGGGGGGGCGAATTCGGACGGACGCCCACCGTGGAGCTGCCTACCCCAGGCTCCAACGAGGGCAAGGTGAACGGCCGCGACCACAACCACCACGGCTTCACCATGTGGCTGGCCGGGGGCGGTGTCCGGGGCGGATATGTCCACGGCGCCACCGATCCGTTCGGGTTCAAGGCGGTGGAGAACCCGGTTCACATCCACGACCTTCACGCCACGCTCCTCAAGCTCATGGGGTTCGACCACGAAAAGCTCACCTACCGTTTCGCGGGCCGGGATTTCCGCCTCACAGACGTCCATGGAGAGGTGGTGGAGGGGATTCTGGCCTGAGCCCGGCTCTGTTTTCAAACGGAGGCGATCCCGGGAATCTCGGGGTCCGGGGGGAAAGGGGATTGACGCTGCAGGGAAGGGGCGTTTTAAGTGCCCACGGATTTTTTCAAACCCAACCAATTATGATCAAAATCGGCATCAATGGATTCGGTCGTATCGGCCGGCTCGTGTTTCGGGCAATCTGTGACCAGGGACTTCTTGGCAAACAGATCGACGTGGTCGCGGTGAACGACTTGGTTCCCGCTGACAACCTCGCCTACCTCGTCAAGTATGACTCTGTCCAGGGCAAGTACCCCGGGGAGGTGCGCAGCGAGAAGAGCAGCCCCACCGTGGCCGAAGACGACGTGCTGGTGGTCGATGGCCACAAAATCAAGTGCCTAGCCGTCAAGGAAGGCCCTGCAGCACTTCCGTGGAAAGACCTTGGCGTGGACATCGTCATCGAATCCACCGGGCTCTTCACCGAGGCAGAAAAAGCCAAAGGCCACATCACCGCGGGTGCCAAGAAGGTCATCATCTCGGCTCCAGCCAAGAACGAAGACATCACGATCGTCATGGGCGTCAACCACGACAAGTACGATGCCTCCAAGCACCACATTATCTCCAACGCGAGCTGCACGACGAACTGCCTTGCGCCCGTTGTCCATGTTTTGCTCAAGGAAGGGTTCGGCGTTGAGGAAGGTCTCATGACCACCGTGCACAGCTACACCGCCACCCAGAAGACCGTGGACGGCCCGTCCAAGAAGGACTGGAAGGGCGGGCGCTCCGCGGCAATCAACATCATCCCGGCCAGCACCGGTGCCGCCAAGGCCGTGGGCCTTGCGATCCCCGAAGTGAAGGGCAAGATCACGGGCATGGCTTTCCGGGTTCCGACCCCGACCGTCAGCGTGGTTGACCTCACCGTGAAGACCGTGAAGGAAACCTCCTACGAGGAGATCTGTGCCGCGCTCAAACGGGCCAGCGAGACCTACCTCAAGGGGATCCTCGGCTACACCACCGACGAGGTGGTTTCAAGCGACTTCATCCACGACAGCCACTCGAGCATCTTCGACGCCGGTTCCGGCATTGCGCTCAACTCGCGCTTCTTCAAGCTGGTGAGCTGGTACGACAACGAGTGGGGGTATTCCAACCGCTGCGTTGATCTGATCAAGCACGTGGCCGGCAAGTAACACGGCTGCATTCCAATTCCGGCGCCCTCTCACAAGGAGGGCGCCGTTTTTTTACCATCTCAGGCTCCCGGCAGCCCGTGCCCACTATTGGGGCATGATCGCACTCAGATCCGTCTCTGCCCACGGCTCAAAAAGCGGCAACCGCGCATCCTCCGATTCCCATCCCAGCAGATAGCGCATCCGAGGTTTGGTGTGGCCACTCCTTGGGATCCGGATCGAACCGTCTGCCTGAATAGAAAACGGGGGAGTGACCCCATCCTCCTCCTGGAGTTGAAACACAGGCCGGGCGGAGGCGACCTCTGACGGGTTCCGGCGAAGGACAATATCGGGCGGTGCTCAGGCTCACGGGACGTGCAGATTCAGAAATTCCGGGACCCGGGTTGCGGTCCACTGGCTTCTGGGCGAGGAAAGAAAGCCCACATGCCCGCCGGAATCGGGTGCCTCCAGATGGAGCAGGGGATGGCGGGATGCCAGTGCCTCTGGGAAACACCCCGGAGTGAGCAGGGGATCGTTCCGCGCATTCAGCACCAGGGTTGGGATTGGGATCCGATCCAAGGAGTGGAGAGCGCTGGATTTTTCCCAGTACTCCTCGGCACTTGCAAATCCGTGCAGAGGGGCCGTGAACCGCCCATCGAACTCTTCAAAGGTCTGAACATGGTCGAGTCGGCGAATGTCGATCTGGCCCGGAAACTGCCGGTCCTTGGCCCGGATTTTCTGGCGTAACGTCTGAAGAAAACGGTGCCGGTAGATGCCGTTGTGAGGCGTTTGGTCGAGGGCGAGGGCAGTTGCCCTCAAATCGATCGGCGCTGAGATGGCCACAGCAGCCTGAACTTCGTGCGCGAAAAACGGGCCGGTCAGGTACTGGAGAAGCAGGTTGGCCCCCAGGCTGAATCCGATCAGAGCCAAGGTCGAATACCCCCGTCTGGCGCGCTGGACCACTGCAGCTAGGTCCTCAGTGGCTCCCGCATGGTAGAACCGGAGCAACCGGTTGGGAACCGGGCCGCACCCCCGAAAGTTCCAAGCCAGCACATCCCAGCCGGCAGCCTCCAGAGCCCTTGCCATCTCCCGGACGTAGGGCGCACCCCAGTCTCCTTCCAGCCCATGACACAGAATCGCCAGACGCTGCACCGAGCGCCGGCCCCACGCCAGAGTCAGAAAGTCACCGTCCGGCAGCTCCAAGGTCTCAAGATTGGACGGTGTCCAAGCCCTGCTGCCGATCCCAAACGCGGCAGGCAAAACAGTCTGCAGATGCCCGGGGTGCAGCCAGCGCGGCGGGCGAAATCTGGATTCCACCAAAGGCACGGGATCAAAAAGCAGCCCCGGAGATTTTTCCGGGAGAAGTTTCGGTGAGACTTGTGACGCGTTTACTGCGCAGACGGCTTCGGAGTCGGCTCGGGATACGGTGGGTTTTGGAGTGCGCCCGGTGTGACCTGCAGGAGGTTCGGCTTGGCTTCCGCCTTGGCATCGCCCATGGCCCAGGAGAGACCGCCCACGAGCAGGGTCTGAAAACGTTCATGGGTCCAGATGTCCTCGCGATGGCCCATGGAGGTGTAAAAGACGCGGCCCTTGCCATGCATCCGTGCCCAAGTGGAAGGAAAAGGGGGCCGCTGGTATTCGATGCCGGTCATGGTGCTGGTCTCTTGGACCAAAAGCACATGGAGGTCCGGTGAAAAGTCCTTGATCGAGTACCATTCCTCCATGAGTTCGACGGATTTCCCCAGATCCTTGATTCCGGGGAACTCGGGATCCGCGACGGTGACCGTGGCATTCTGCTGTTTGCCGTGCTTGATGAACTCGCCTCCCAGCATCCGGACATAGGTGTCGGCCTCCGGCCCGAAGTTGCGGTAACGCTCGGGGCCTTTGAGGGACTCGTTGTTGGTGTGAAAGGTGTCACTGGCGCTGTGGGTACCCACGAACGCGCCGCCGTTGGCCACATAGTTCAGAAGGGCAGCCTTGCCTTCCGGAGTCATGGCCGGCTGTCCGTCCGTTCCCGGAGAGGTCAGATCGCCCGTGGTGTAAAACATGATGGCGTCAAATCCCGCCAGATAGGCCGGAGAAAAAAGGGAGCCATCCTTTGAAAAAGTAAACTGCCAGTTCTGTTTTGCACCGATTTCGAGCAGCACCTTTTCCGCGAAACTGGGCTGCCCCTGTTTATAGCTGATCACCGAATGCTCAAACCCGCTCGACTTGCTGAAAAACAGGATCTTTCTCGACGAACGTGGAGTTTCTGCGGCCTGAGCGGGGCTCCAGAAGGCTGCCATCAGGAAGACGGCAGAAAGGGAGGGGATGAGCTTCAACATGGGGCCAGAGGCTCTCAGGAGTCCGCCCCTGACACAAATTCAATCGAAGGAACACCGCGTCCCGAAATGGGGTCACTGTGTCTGGGCTGACTTGGGTTCGGCAGTCCACACCAACAATTCCCGGAACTCGGCCCCGCCCTTTTTTGCAGTTAAAATCAGAGAGCCTTTCACGTTTCTGCGGATGTCCCGGTTTTTTCCGGAACCTACCGGACGACCGTCCACCGCGACCGAAACCTCGTCGTTCACCACTTCCAGACGCAGCGAATGCCACTGGTCTGCCGAGATTGGGCAGGGTTCTGAGAAGAGGATTTTGTCCAAGACCCATCGGGCACCGTTGGGCGGAGTCGAAGGGCAGGAAACCGTGCATTTGCCATCGGCCAGCAACAATTCACACAATGCAGATTTGTCGAAAGAAAGTGCCGCCGAAAGAGAACTGCAGCCCGCAAAACGAAACCCGACTTCGATCACCACATCTCCCACCGAGGGTATCAACCGGGAGAAGGAGGCATCTCCTCCGGGTTGAGATGGTTGTCCTGAAAGCACGCCAGCGCGCAACGCCCAAGCTCCATCCTCAGCCTTGTGCTCATCTTTCTTCGGGAACCCTGCAAAGTCATCTCTGAAGAGCATTTCAGACCGAGCAGCAATTGTACCCGGTTGCAGCAGAGACACTCCTTGGGCCTTGAGTTCCCGCTCCGCCAAGCGCACGAGCTCCGGCTCCAGTTCTACGAGACGATAGGAGGCAAAGCGTTTGGCCTCCGGAGTTTTCTCCTTTTTCACCCGGTCCATCTCCATCCGGTACATGGTGAAGTCATCCACCTTGCCACCGGCAACTGCCAGCAAACCGTCCATCCAATTGAAATCTGAAACGGGCGCCCTCAAGCGAAACTCGCGCAGCAACTCCACCGCGCTGACGAGGTTCCCATCCTTCCAACGAGTCAAACCAGACACCAGCAGGCTCAGGGTGCGCGGGTCCCCTTTGGCCACGGTTTTGAGTTGGTCCATGTCCGGGCTAACTTCCGGTTTTTTGAGGATTCTACCGGCCTCAAACAGGGCGGCGGTAATCGGAACGATTTTCTTTTTGGGACGGGCAGCAATCTTTTCGAGATTAGCCAAGAAAGAAGCCACCGACTCCGAATCACCAGCTTCCCATGCCGCCACCGCCCCCAAGAGGCTGGAAACCGCCGCATAATCCTCATCCTGAGCAGCTTGCGACACGTATTTACGGAAAATCCCAACCGCCTCCTTGGGGTGGCCGGCAGAAAGCTCGTTGCGTCCTTCCTGAACCAACGCCGGCACCGCAGCCAGTTTCCGCATCTCTGAGCCACTGGATTTGAGGCAACTGCGTAAGCCAAAAACCGCCCCCACCAGCATCAGGAGCAGAATGACCCCCGCAAACACAACGCTCGCCTTGTTCTCCGATGGATCGTCGAGGACAATCCGCTGCGGAGTCGAATCCGGCTTGCCCGCGAGCAGCTCGTCCCGGGCGTACTGCAGATGCTCAATGAGCTCATCGTAGCTCTGGTAGCGCTGGTCAGGGTCTTTCAACAGGGTCCGGTCAATGATGTAAGCGGTCCTCGAAGAAATGTGCGGTGCAAACGCCTGAAGGCGGACCGGCTGCGATTTGAGGTGTTTGTAGGCCACCAGACTCGCATTGGGCGCCTCAAAGGGTGGGCGGCCTGTCAGGGCATGAAAAAGGGTGCCTCCCAGAGAATAAATGTCGCTTCGGAAATCCTCCGGCTTTCCATCGAGTTTTTCAGGCGCCACATAATAGGGCGTTCCCCAAACCTCGCCCCGCGCCGACTCCTCCTGCTCCATAAACAGGGCCAGCCCAAAATCCACGATTTTTGCGGAGTCTGGATCGGAAAACAGGATGTTGGCGGGTTTGACGTCGCGATGGATCAGGTTGTGCTGGAGAGCCGCCTTGAGGCCCATGGCGATCTGGATGCCCACCTGAAGGGCCTGGAGTTCCGAAATACCGCCCTGGATCCGGATCAGATCGTCCAGAGAGCCTTTGTCCACCAGTTCCATGGCCAGATAGAACCGGCCCGCATCCAAACCGGTTGAGAATACCCGGACCACATGGGGGTGGTTAATCGAGGCAGTGATGGCGGCCTCGACGGCCAGCTTTTCGATCAGCTCGGAACTTCCCGAGTCATCGCGTTTGAGCACTTTAAGGGCAACCTCGCGGTTCAGGCCCGAATCCAGAGCCCGGTAGACGACACCCATACCGCCGCGACCCGCCAGAGAGACCAACTGGAAGGGGCCGATGAAATTGCCGATCTGGATCTCGGAACCGCATCCTGGACAGGCAATGACCGAGAGCGGTTCAATCTCCGTGACATCGATGGCCGTTCCGCAGAGCGGACAGTTCTCACGTTGCTGCTGGTTATTTTCTGAAAGCGAACCCGGATCCATGGAAGTCTCGGGGAATTATGGTTTTGGATGGCGGCAGAAGCGAGAGCGGAATTTGAGGCACGGGCGGACTGAAGCCCCGATTCGGGCCGGACTGAAACGGCACAAGTTATTCACAGCGCCACAAATCGCTGCCGGCCAAGGGGTTATTAATAACATCACACAATATATGTCATATAAAATCCAAACCACGGAGACGAGGCGGATTCAGGTGCCGCATTGATTTTCGCCCGCCAAAACAATCCGCCAGATCCAAACCCCGTGTCAGCCCCAACCCCGTTCTGCGTCTGCGGTCTTTCTTGTTCCCACCGGTCCACAGGTTCGCTGCCGGGAATCCTGCAACCTCCCACCGTACCGGTGGCGGGACTCGAACCCGCACGGGGATTTCTCCCCAACGGATTTTAAGTCCGTTGTGTCTGCCATTTCACCACACCGGCATCGGAGCCGTGATCAGACCGCCTCCGACTGACCATTCCAAACAAATTCCACCGGCTTTTCGATCTCAGGATGCAGACTCTGGTGCACCGGGCAACTCAGAGCCGCGCGTTCGAGCGCTTGGCGGTGCGGATGGTCTGCCGGCACCGGGAGTTCCAGACGGACGGAAATCCGCCGGATTCGCCGGATCCCCTCGGTGGTCATTTCTTTGGAGGCCGAGACCCGGGCCCCGGTGAGGCTGATGCCGTGGCGTTCGGCATAGATGCCCATCACGGTCAACATGCAGGTGCCGAGGGCGGCTGCAAGAAGGTCGGTTGGCGAGAACGCCTCGCCGCGTCCGTGATTGTCCACTGGCGCGTCCGTGAGGAGGGTTCCGTGGGACGGGCCGTGAATCGCCTCGCACCGGAGCCCGCCGAGATAATTGGCAGTCATTTTAACCATGGCATTTCAAGGGTGATTGCTGTCTTCAGTTTCGGTCGGAAAACGGCATGCGGCCAGCAGCATCTTTCGAACGGCGGGTTCGGCTTCCTGCAGATAGCCGACGGAATCCCGGCGCCAACGCGCTTGGACGGTTTGGAGATGGTCGGACGGGAGTTCGACGGCGCGCGGCACCAAAGGTTCCGCGGGCAGTTCAAGTGTCACGATTGCAGGTCCCCACCCCCACACGGAGTGAAGACCGTACCCGCACCATTTTCCGAGTGAGCCTGGGCATTCCGAATCGTCTGGATGTCTGCTGAGGCGGCAGCGGTAGGGCACGCGCTCCTCGTCACTCAGGGAATTCCAAATGGCCGCGAGAAAATCCCGGGATTGGAGTCCATCGGCATCCAACTCGGCCAAAGCCCAGTGGAGGCTCACAATTTTGCGCGGTTGGATTTCGAGGATGAGGCTGTGGAGAGCCTGCGACTCGGGCTCAGAAAGAGGGCCGGGCCCTGGAGGCTCATCGGAATGCGGGTTCCAGCCGGTGGGAAAATTTCTGTTCAGGTCAACGCCGTTGGCATTGTACCGGGTACCTGCCTGGAGGCCGTCCGGGTTCCAGCATGGAACGACCATGGTGGGGCATTTTGCGGGAACCTGCGGGAGTTGTTCGGTTACAAACCGCTCCAGGAGACGGACGGTGGCGGGTTCATCACCATGAGTGCCTCCCAGGAGGAGGGTCCATGGGCGCGGATCTGCTTGGGAGCGGATTTCTGGGATGTTTGCGTGTCCAAAAAGCGGTAGGCCACCTACGGAACGTCCAAATTGGAAGCTATGGATAGGCACCGGAAAGAGGGCTGGGAGATGCCGCCAAGTTTTTTAGCGGCGGCTTAGCCTCCAGAAGAGCCAGAGACCGAGGCCGACAAAGAGGATGTTGGGACTCCAGACCAGGATTTCCGGATGGAGATGGGGTTTGTTGCGGACGGTGTCGGCAAAAATGATGCAGAGGAAGTACACCAGAGCGACAGCCAAGCTGAGCATGAAACCGATGGAGGTTTCCTTGCGCTGGGCGGTGACGGCAAGCGGGACGCCGATCAGGCCAAAAGCGAAGGAAGCCATGGCGAATGAGAACCGTTTGCTCACTTCAACCCGCGCGGAGAGTTTCTGTTCACGCAGTTTTTTGGAGTCCTCGGAGGAAAGTTTGCGGGTGGTTTCCTCCTGAATTTTCTCCTGAAGCTGGGCGACGGTCATGGCGCTAAAGCCGCTCCGTTTGCGGTTGCGCTCGTAGAGTTCCTTGAGGGAGATGGGGAAGGTGGTTTCCTGGGCGGTGATCCCCTGCTTGATTTTGAGCAGGTTCTGGGGCTCGCCGTCGTCGCGCTGTTCAAACCGGGCATCGAGCAGGTGGAGCAGGATCTGGTTGTGTGCGTGATCGGTCTCGAGCACGCCCCGGCGCGCGAACACCACTTTCATTGGGTCGAACTCCTCGCCCAATTCGTAGACCAGCAGGTTGTGCAACTCCGGGCCGTTGTTGCGTTCCACGTAGATTTTCCGGCCCGGGAACTCATCAATGACCTTGTCGCTGCTGAACATGGCCATAGGGTTGCTCGTGGCAATGTTGTACACGGCATTCTTCATCTTGACCTGGGCGCGCGGCGCCACCTCCAAGTTGATCCAGAGACAGATCCCGACAAACGCGGCAGCCAAGACGAAAACCGGAGCGCAGATCCTTGGGATGCTGATGCCGCTGGAGCGCAGGGCGATGAGCTCGTTTTCCGCCGACATTTTTCCGAAAACCAGCAGCACCGCCGTCAGAAAGGCCCACGGAATGGTGAACGTAAGCGAAAACGGCAGGATGTAGGCGACGAATGTAAAAATGAACTCCAGGGGCGCGTTATGATTGACCAGCAGGTCGAGCATGTCGCGGAACACCTTTCCGAGCACCAGCACGACGCTCAGGATCGCCACAGCAAATGCCGAGGTGCCCAGCACCTCCCCAGCCACATAACGGTCGAGCAGTTTCATTCAGACCCCCCGACACTCCGAGGATTCTCCCACCGTGGCAAGTGAGGAATCGTCAGTGCCGGATTCCGCATCCGCAGGCCACCGGGACTTCGGCGGAGCCGGGTTCATAATTGAGGTTCATGGCCAGCCAGCGTTCCACCTCCTCAAGGGGCATTCCCTTGCGCACATGGTAGTCGCGGACTTGGTCGCGGTCGATTTTACCGAGCCCAAAGTACCGGGAACGCGGATGCGCAAAGTACAGCCCGCTGATGCTGGACCCGGGCCACATGGCCCCGGATTCGGTCAGCAGAATCCCGGTGCGTTTTTCCACCTCCAAAAGCTGCCAGAGGATCTGCTTTTCGCTGTGGTCGGGGCAGGCCGGATAGCCTGCGGCGGGCCGAATCCCCTGAAACTCTTCCGCGATGCACTGGGCAACGGTGAGGTCTTCGCGGATCCCCCACTCCGCCCGGACCCGCGCATGCAGGTACTCCGCAAACGCTTCCGCCAGTCGGTCTGCCACGGCCTCCGCCAAAATCATCCCGTAGTCGTCCATCTCCTGCTTGTACCGCTCCACCATGGCCTTGAGTCCAAACCCTGAACTGACCGCAAATGCCCCCAAATGATCCGGAAGGCCTGTCGCCTGAGGCGCCACAAAGTCAGCCAGGGACTGGTTCCATTCCCCTTCCCTGCGTTCCAGCTGTTGGCGCAGAAAATGGAACCTTGCAAGCGGCTGGGTCCGGCCCTCATCCGCATACAACTCCACATCGTCCCCAACCGCATTGGCGGGAAAAATGCCGTACACGGCTTTGGCCGTGAGCAAGCCTTCGGAGGCAATGCGGTCGAGCAGTTTGAGCGCATCCGCATGGAGTTCCCGGGCCTGCCGGCCGACCAGCGGGTTGTCAAAAATCTTTGGAAAAACCCCGCGCAAACCCCACGCATGAAAAAACGGACTCCAGTCAATCCACTCCCGAAGTGTTTCAATCGGGAAGGACTCCAGAACCTGCAAGCCAGTCTTCGCCGGCTGCAGAATCTCGGTTGGGCTCCAGACAATCGGGATCGGGTTGGCGCGCGCAGTCTCCAGCGAGACCAGCTTCTGGACCGTGGACGGATGCGCTGCGCGCTCGCGTTCCTGCATTTCCCGGTTGGTCCGGATAAACTGGGCGCGTTTTTTGGGATTCAACAGGCTGCTGACCACCGGGACGGTTCTGGACGCGTCCAAGACATGTACCACGGGCTGGGAATACGCCGGGGCGATCTTGACGGCGGTGTGCGCCCGGCTGGTGGTGGCGCCGCCGATGAGCAGCGGTTGGTTCATGCCCTGCCGCTCCATCTCCTGCGCCACATGGATCATCTCCTGCAGCGAGGGGGTGATGAGTCCGGAGAGCCCCACAATATCCACCGACTGAGCCTTGGCGGTCTCCAAGATTTTTTCGCAAGACACCATCACCCCGAGGTCGATCACCTCGAAGTTGTTGCACGCCAGAACCACGCCCACGATGTTTTTGCCGATGTCATGCACGTCGCCTTTCACCGTCGCGAGCAACACCCGCCCCTGAGCGCGGACCTCGCCGCCAGCTGCCAGAATCGCGGCTTTCTCCGCCTCCATGAAGGGCTGCAGGTACGCCACGGCCTTTTTCATCACCCGGGCCGACTTCACCACCTGGGGCAGAAACATTTTTCCCTCCCCGAACAGGTCGCCCACCACGTTCATCCCCGCCATGAGCGGACCCTCGATCACCTCCAGCGGACGCCCGTATTTCACCCTGGCTTCCTCCGTGTCCACCTCGATATGCGCCTCAATCCCGCGGATCAGAGCATGGGAGAGACGCTCTTCCACCGTCCCCTGACGCCAGGATTCCTCCACAGCCGCCCTCGCGGGTCCAGCTTCGCCCTTGAGCGAGTCTGCAAATAGGACCAACCGCTCGGTGGCGTCCGGCCGGCGGTTGAGAAGCACGTCCTCCACCCGCTCCAGCAATTCAGCCGGGATTTCCTCGTACACCTCCAGCATGCCTGCGTTGACAATCCCCATGTCCAACCCGGCCCGGATGGCATGGTAAAGAAAGGCCGAATGCATGGCCTCGCGCACCGGGTTGTTTCCCCGGAAACTAAACGAGATGTTGGAGACCCCACCGCTCACCTTGGCCAGAGGAAGGTTCGCCTTGATCCAGCGCACGGTCTCAATGAAGTCGACCGCGTAGTTGGCGTGCTCCTCGATCCCGGTGGCCACCGTGAGAATGTTGGGGTCAAAAATGATGTCCTGCGGAGGAAACCCGGCCTTGTCGACCAACAACCGGTAGCTTCGCTCGCAGATCGCGGTCTTTCGGGCAAACGTGTCAGCCTGGCCTTGTTCGTCAAAAGCCATCACCACCGCCGCCGCCCCATACCGCCGGATCGCCCGGGCCTGTTCGAGAAACTTCTCTTCCCCCTCCTTCAGGGAGATCGAGTTGACCACCCCCTTCCCCTGGAGGCATTTCAATCCCGCCTCCAGAATCTCCCACCGGGATGAATCCACCATCACCGGCACCTTCGCAATCTCCGGTTCCGTCATGATGAAGTTCAGGAACCGCGTCATGGCGGCCACCCCGTCCAGCATCCCCTCATCCATGTTGACGTCCAGGATCTGGGCGCCGTTTTCCACCTGCTGCCGCGCCACCGCCACCGCCTCGTCAAACCGGTTCTCCTTGATCAACCGCGCGAACTTCGGCGAACCGGTCACGTTGGTGCGTTCCCCGACGTTCACAAAATTGGTGACCGCAGTGATGTTGAGCGCGTCCAAACCGCTCAAACGCAGGTGGGGTTCCACCGCCGGTACCTCTCTTGGGGCAACTCCCTGGACCGCCGCCGCCAGCGCTTCAATGTGGGGCGGGGTCGTCCCACAGCATCCGCCGACCACGTTGAAGAGCCCCTCCTCCGCCCAGGCCCGCAACTGGGGCGCAAGCGACTCCGGTGTCTCGGGAAACCCGGTGGGCAAAAGCGGGTTGGGGAGCCCCGCGTTGGGATAAACACTGACGTAAATCGGAGCCACCTCGGACAATTCCCGGATCAGCGGCCGCATTTCCTCCGGCCCCAACGCGCAGTTCATGCCCACGCTCAGCAGCGGCACATGCGAAATCGAATTCCAGAAAGCTTCCACGGTCTGCCCAGTCACCCCACGCGTCCCCCCCTTCTGAATGAAGGTCACTGATGCCATCAACGGAATCACCCTCCGGCCCGGAAGCGGCTCCCCACCGTAGGGCAGCGGAGTCAGGTTTCGCTCGTCAAAAACCTCCGCAATCGCCGCAAAGGCCGCCTTGGCATTCAACGTGTCAAAAATCGTCTCCACCAGCAGGATGTCCACTCCGCCGTCCAGCAGCGCGCGGGTCTGCTCCCCGTATGCACGCACCAACTCGTCCCAGTGCGTTCCACGGGCAGAGGGATCGTTCACGTCTGTCGAAATGGACGATGTCTTGGTGGTCGGCCCGATCGCGCCTGCCACAAAACACGGGCGGCCCGGTTGCGCCGCCATCACCGCATCTGCCGCCTTCCGAGCGCATTCGGCCCCGGCCCGGGACAGTTCATAGGCCAGGTCTTCCATCCCGTAGTCAGCCAGCGAAATGAACTGCCCGTTGAAGGTATTGGTTTCAATGATGTCCGCACCTGCCTCCAGATAACGGCGGTGGATTTCTTCGATCACCGCAGGCTGGGTCAAATTGAGCAGCTCGTTGTTGCCCTTGAGATCTTTGCCTTTCCAATCCCGGAACCGGTCCCCGCGGAACTGTTCTTCGGAGAGCTGGTACTGCTGGATGGTGGTGCCCATGGCGCCGTCGATGAGGACGATCCGTTCCCTGAGGAGTTGGAGGAGTGGATGGGTCATGGTGCTGAAAAAACTAAGGGGGAGGCTGCGGGGGCTCAAGTCACAAAATCACGCATCATGATTCCTTGATGCGATCCCGGGAGTCTCGCCAGCGGCCCCATGCAAGCAGCACCCCCACCAGCATGCCCCACAAGGCGGCAGCCTCCCAAACGCCCACTCCCCTCCCCCCGTGCAGCGCCCCCCAGAGCCCGCCCAGCAGGACCAAATGCCCGACGTACATCTCCAAGGATCTTCTGCCGGCCAACGCAACCATTTCCGGAATCCAGCCACCCCCACTCCACTCCAGAGCGCCCAGTCCCAGACACACCCAGCCCAGACGTTCAAAGAAAAACGGGAGGCTGGCGCCAGTGAATGGATCGGGTCTTGGCAACACTAAGCCCAGTCCCAGCGCGGTCAAGGCCCCGGCCCACCACAGGTGCCTCCGGTGGCTTACCCCAGCCCAGACGCCGAACCCGACAAAACCCGCCCATGGGAAAAGAGGAAAAAGCGACCCGGAAGAGGGATTCAAATACCCTTGGACGAAAACAGGCAGCTCTTGGATCTGGTAGACGGCAGGAGCGGCTCCGACAAAAAGGGCGGTGAGGGCGAGCCCCCCGAATGCTGGTCGCGGGAGGCGCCATGCCAGCACAAAAAGACCCTGACTGAGTGCAAGGCATTGGAGAACGTCTACGAGTGAACCGGAGCGGAGAGCCCCGTCCCAGTCCCGGGCCCAGACTTCAAAAAACGGGAAATGCAGAGCATAGCCGCACCCGGCGATCCCGAGGAGCCGCCACCAGAACCGGGCGGGGAAAACGCCTTTTCGGCGGCAAATGGCGAGACCGAGGAGGTAGCCGGAGATGGTGAGAAACGTGGGGGCGACCAGTCCATTGAGGTAGGTTAACCGGACAAAAGCCGGGGTGTTTTTGAGCTCCGGAGCTAGGAACGCGTTGCAGACGTGGGTTTGAATCATCCAGAGCACGGCGATGCCGCGTGCGCCATCCACCCATGCGAGTCGTCGGGATGAGTCTGTGTTCATGCCCGGCCCAACCACAGATCGAGCGCGACGCCCGCCGCGAACACGAGTCCCACAAATGCGTTGCTCTGGAAGAAAGCCCGGTTGATTCCGTCCACGTCCTGACGTGCGGCGCTCCGGTGCTCGTAAATCAGGGCGCCTGCGATCAGAAACAGAGCCCAGAAGTAAATCCGTCCGAGTCCGGCGGCGGCGCCAAACCCGGCAAGGCCGGCGAGCATGAGCCAGTGGAGCACCTGTGCCAGTTGGAGGCTGCGCCGGACACCGATCCTGACGACGGTGGAATGGAGACCCTCGGAACGGTCAAACTCGTGATCCTGAGTGGCGTAAATCAGGTCGAATCCGGCCACCCAGAGGAGAACCGCCAGCGCAAGGATGAGAGGAGGCCATTCGAAGTGGCCGCGCACAGCCAGCCAGCCCCCTACCGGGGCTACGGCCAGAGCCAACCCGAGAAAAAAGTGACACAGTGCGGTGAACCTTTTGGTCAGCGAATAGAAAAAAACCAGTGCAAGTGCGACGGGCGACAGCCAGAAACACACCGGGTTGATTGCGCGTGAAACCGCGACAAATCCCACACTGCAAAAGGCCAGAACGGCCCAGCCCCAGGTTTTGGGAAGGATCAAATGCCTTCCGGCCGTGCGCGGGTTGCGCTTGTCGATTTCCCAGTCGACTAGACGGTTGAAACTCATGGCGGCGGTTCGGGCGAAAACCATGGCCAGGAGCACCCATCCCAAGGTTGCCGTGGATGGAACACCGCCTGCGGCCACAAGCACTGCCCCCAGTGCAAACGGCAGGGCAAAAATCGTGTGTGAAAAGCGGACAAACCGCAGGATCCGCCCGATCACGGCCGTCCTTCAGCGTTCCGCGCCTCCTCGGGTTCTCCGAACAACCCGCTGAGCCGGTCGTCCACCCGGATGTCCACCAGACGCCAGAAGGAGTCTGGCCGGTAAAAGTAGAGCCGCCACCGGAGCGGGAACTCCTTCCCCACGGTCAGATAGGTGAGCCGGAGCAGGTGCGGCCCGACTGTTTTGGACTCGACCTGTTCGAATCCCACCACCGCGCCGAACACTTTCAACGCCTCCTGGGTTTTGAGTCGCAGCGCCTTGGACTCCTCGGCCCGCTCCGCGATCTTGGATCCCTTGGTCAACCCGTCGTAGGCGGGATCGACCTGCCCCTTGAGCAGCAGCCCAAAAAAACGGGCGGCCATCTGGTTGGGAATCTCTGGGCTTTCCCCCAGTTGGAGCGTGTCGTCAACGCCAGCCTTGACCGGCTTGGAGCCTGTCTTGTCTGCAGGCTTCACCGTCTTTGCAGGCTCGGATTTCACCGTCTCCCGGCCTCCCTCCTTGGAAACCTCCGAAGCCGCAGGCCCCGGTGCGGCGGCTCCGGCGGCCGCCGCTGGTTCCGGGCGGTTTGAGGGGTATCCATCGGGAACCTTTGCCCCCGGTTGGAAAATCATGGTTTTGCGGCTGACTTTTTCTTGGGCCCAGACGGAGGTTGTGAACGGCCACAGGGAGCAGGCCATGAGCACTTGAACAAAGGAGGGCAGTTGTTTCATGGGTCTCAGGATGGGTTGGCGGGTGGGGCCGGTGGGGTTCCAGGGCCGGTAACGGGCGTGATTTCAGGCGAACCGGACCTGCGTTTAGAGATCCGGGAGATCCAGCGGGCTTTCTCCGCAGCGGCTCGGGCGATGCGCCCCCTGAAAACCAGACGTTCCAAGGCTACAAAAAGAAGGGCGAAAAGCAGAGCCCAAAACAGCCAGCTTTCAAGTTGCTTGACCCGGCCCACGAGGGCTTCGGCACTGTCGCTCAGGAGATAGCCAAGTCCCGCCAGCAGGCTGCTCCACACAAGAAGTCCGAGGGCATTCACGCACACAAACTTTAGAATTCGCAGCCTTTGGATCCCCCAGAAAACCAAGCTGGGGTTCCGGGTGCCATAGACAAACCTGCAGAGAAAAAGCTCCCAAACACCGAACTTGGCCACCAGTTTTTCGACGTACGGCCCGACCTTCCGGTACACTGCGGTGTTGCGGAGCCAATCGGCCCGGTTCCAGGCGAGGCCGAACCAGAAAAAATCGTGGATCACGCCCCCCACCACGGCGGCCGCCACCGCAGGCACTGCGGGCAGAACTCCCAGATCAATCGCCACGCCGGTGAGGATGCAGACCACGTCCGTTTCAAATAGCGCCCAGAAAAGCACCGCCCACACACCGTACTCGCGGATAAACTGGTCGAAATGCTCCATGAAAAACCTTCCGACCTTTTATCCATCGCCCCCGGCAGCACAAGCCCCGTCCCCATCTTTCGCATCCCCGCCGGCAACGGCACCGCTCCTCCGCACTCAACCACCCCGGCCCGCTCCCCAACGCTTCGCTGTTCCCGGAGTGACTCCGAAATTTCACTGGGTCTTCGGCCGGCACCTCTGGTAGTGTGTCCGCTTTTTCAATGGAAGATCAGCCGCTTCAAACCCGGGAACTTTTCAAGGAATTCGTGGTGCCCACCTACGGACGGTTCGACGTCCAACTTGAGCGCGGCGAAGGGGCGCACGTCTGGGATGAGTCCGGAAAACGCTACCTCGATTTCGGGGCAGGCATCGCCGTCACTTCGGTGGGACACTCGCATCCCCGGTTGGCGGCAGCCGTGTTTGCTCAGATGCAGCGCTTGGTTCACACCTCCAACCTGTACCAGACGCGGCTTCAGGGGCAACTGGCCGAACGCTTGGTGGGATGCGTGGGCGCGCCTGGGAAGATCTTTTTCTGCAACAGCGGCGCGGAAGCCAACGAGGCCCTTTACAAACTGGCTCGGAAATTCGGGAACGAAGCGCTTCCCCCGCCCCCCCGCCACTCCGCAGGGATGCTGGTTGAAGCGCCCATTTCCAGGCACGGGATGATCACCATGGAGGGGTCCTTCCATGGGAGAACCTTGGGCGGGATTGCTGCCACGGGGCAGGACAAGGTCAAAAAAGGGTTCGAACCGATCCTGCCCGGCTTCCAGCACGTGCCGTTCAATGACCTGCCCGCGTTGCTCGCTGCAGTTCAGGATCCCAACACCGTAGCAATCTTGCTCGAACCCATCCAAGGCGAGATCGGCATCCGGCCTGCAACCCCGGAATTTCTCCGGCATGCCCGGGATCTTTGTGACCGCCATCAACTCCTGCTCTTTTTCGATGAGGTCCAGTGTGGACTCGGGCGTACCGGTGACTGGTGCGCATGGAAGTCCATTCTGGGCACCGATGAAATCCTGCCCGACGGTGTCAGTTGGGCCAAAGGGATTGCGGGCGGGGTGCCGATGGGTGCGGTTTGGATCCGCAACCGGCCTGTTCAGCTCAAGTCTGGGAAAGAGACAGTGCTCAGCGACCTGCTCGGCCCGGGATCGCATGGCACGACCTTTGGGGGAACTCCCCTGGTCTGTGCCGCTGGATTGGAGGTGATTCGGATCATCGAAGACGAGGGCCTCCTCGAAAATGCGCAGATCCAAGGAGCGCTCGCGTTGGACTCTCTGCGCAGGATTGGATCTCCGCTCATTCGCGAGGTCCGTGGGGTTGGACTGATGCTCGCCTTTGAACTGGCGGGCGACTTGGCAACCCGGCTTCCGGAGGGCAGGCTTCCGTCCATCCACGTGGTTGAAGCCCTCCATGCCGAGGGATTGCTCACGGTCCCCTCCGGTCCCCGGGCTGTGCGCTGGCTGCCGCCTTTGAACGTCACGGCGTCCCAGATCTCGGAGGCAACGGAGATCACAGCCAAGGTACTCGCGCACTGCGCCTAAAATTCATTCTCGATCCATGAAGCACCTGCTTTCCCTAGAGTCCCTGCCCCGTCAGGACATTGAGCTCCTCCTCCAGAGCGCCCATCGGATGAAGGCCGAAAGGGGCCGGCATTCCGCACACCCGCTCCGGCACCAGTGCTGGGGTTTGATTTTCAGCAAGTCCTCCACGCGGACCCGGGTGAGTTTTGAGGTCGGCATCCGGGAACTCGGCGGGGACGTCATGTTCCTTTCGGCCAACGACATCCAGCTCGGCCGGGGCGAACCCATTTCCGACACGGCCCGCGTTCTGGGCCGGATGCTGCACGGCGCTGTGATCCGGACCTTTGCGCAATCCGATGTGGAGGATTTTGCCAGGCTGAGCGGAATCCCGACCATCAACGCGCTGACGGATGCTGAGCACCCGTGCCAGATTCTGGCCGACCTCCAGACGATTGAGGAACGGCTGGGTGACCTCTCTGAGCGCGTGGTGACGTTTGTTGGCGACGGTGCCTGCAACGTGCCCGTCTCGTGGATCTGGGCCGCCGAACACCTGGGCTTTGAGCTGCGCATCGCAGCCCCGAAATCGTTCCAACCCGACCCCGCTATTCTGGCGCGGCTGACCTCCAAAAAAATTCATGTCACCGAGGAATTGGAGGCCGCGGCGGCAGGAGCGGACGTGCTGTACACCGACGTTTGGGTGAGCATGGGGCGGGAGGAAGAGGCCGCATTCCGGCAGGCGCAACTGGCCCACTATCAGATTCACCCGAAGCTGGTCTCCTTGGCAAAACCCGGGGCTCTGGTGATGCATTGCCTGCCCGCCTACCGGGGCAAAGAGATCACGGCCGAGGTGTTTGAAGCCCACGCAGAAACCATCTTCAGTCAGGCGGAAAACCGGCTTCATGCCCAGAAGGCTATCCTGAGCTGGTTGGTCTCCTGAGACCATGTTCGCCGTCTATCTCCACCGACTGAGTCCTTTCATTTTCGAACTGGCACCCGGAATCGGGCCCCGCTGGTACGGAATGTGTTACCTGCTCAGCTTCGGGATCGGCTTCCTGCTCTTCCGCAGGCTCGCACAAACCGGCCACACGGAACTGCCCCCGGAAAAAACGGCGGATTTCATCACATGGACGGCCGTTTTTGGTGTCATGCTTGGGGGCCGGATGGGCTGGGCTCTTTTTTACGGGTGGCGGGAGATTCTCGAGCATCCGTTGCGGCTTCTGGAGGTGTGGAAGGGGGGGATGTCGAGCCACGGCGGGATCTTGGGTGTGGTTCTGTTCACCCTGTTCTGGTCACGGAAACATCGGATCTCATGGACCAGCCTTGGAGACAGCATCTGCGCCGTGGCGCCGGTGGGCGTTTTTCTGGTTCGAATGGCCAACTTCATCAACGGGGAGCTGTATGGAAAACCGGCTGCTGAGCCGGGGCAGACTCCCTCGGTGCCATGGGCCGTGGTGTTTCCGCAGGAACTCGAATCTCCACCACCACTGGATCTCCTCCGTTCAGAGAGCGCCCTCCGTCAGACTCTCCTTGAAACGCTGCCGCCGCGGCATCCCTCCCAGATTTACGAGGGCCTCTTGGAAGGCGTCCTCCTGTTTTTGATCCTCTGGACGCTGCACACTCGCGTCAGACTCCCCCGGGGTGCCGTCACCGGGATTTTCTTCCTCCTCTACCCTGCGGCACGGATTTTTGCTGAGCTTTTCCGGGAACCTGACCCTGCGTGGAGCGCCGGCATTTTCTCTGCCGGCCAGTTCCTCTCCCTGTTTCTTCCGGTGCTGGGCATCGCCTTCCTGGTATGGGCATTCCGCGCACGCCAATATGAGCGTGCTTGGAATTAGTGGACTCGGGACGGCTTTGATCCGCGGTCTGGCGAGGATGGCAGCGGTTTGGTTGCCCGGGAAATTCGGGCAGGCAACTCAGAATGGATGGGAACCGGCGGCCGCACCGGTTTTGGACACGGGGCTGGGTTCGATTTGGTCCGTGGTGAGCATCCGTTTCACCAGATGGGTAAGGACCGGGTCCCTTTTGCCTTTGACCGTCAAAGGTTCGCGGCTCTCCACCTCCACCTCAGACTCCACCAACCGGTAGGCGGCGTCACTGAGCAGGATGCCCCCCGGCGGCGCCTGTCCTTCCAAACGCTGCGCAAGGTTGACCGGATCCCCGATCACGGTGAATTCGCGGCGGTGAAACTTGCTGCCCAGATCGCCCAGCATGACCGTCCCGGTGTTGATCCCGATGCGGATGCTGACGGGTTGTTCCCGCTCCTGATTGAAGTCTTCAAGAGCCTCCAACATTTCCAAAGAGGCACAAACGGCATCGTGAGTGCCCTCGGAGCTTCCCTGGAAGAGGGCCAGCAACGCGTCCCCAATGAACTTGTCAATCACGGCGCCGTGCCGCTTGAGCACCTGAACCATTGCATCGAAATAGCCGTTGAGGAACTCCACCACTTCCGCGGGGGGGATTCGCTCGCACAATTCAGAAAACCCGACGATGTCAGTGAAAACAATGGTCAGGGTCTGTTCCCGGGCACGCATGGGAACCCAGAGCGCGGATTTTTTATCGGCCAGTCGGGCTGCGTGCTCGGCAGCGGCGTCTGAGAGATAGAGCCGCATCACATCCTTTTCGCGTTCGAGGCGGTGCGCCGCCAGGAGACGCTCGATGCTGACCAGCAATTTGTCGGCAGCAAACGGCTTGGAAATGTACTCGTTGACCCCGGCCACACGCCCCTTGGCCCGCTCCACCTTCGAGTCCCGGGAACTGAGCATGATGATCGGCACCCGTTCATACTCCGGAAGAGCCCGGGTTCTGCGAACCAGTTCGAGTCCGTCCATGACCGGCATCTCGCTGTCGGTCAGCAGTAGCGCCACATTCTGAGTTTCAAGATACCGCAGGGCCTCGACACCATGGGCCGCCAGAATGACCCCGAACCCCTGCTGCCCCAGACTCTGGCCCACCATGTTCCGGACCATGGGGCTGTCGTCGACCACCAAAATAGTTTCCTGCCTGTAAATCCGGTTATGGGGCAGAAGCAGGTTCACCCGGTTCTGCAATTCCTCGGCCACAATCGGCTTGGTGATGTAATCGTCAGCGCCCGCAGCAAATGCGCGGTCGATGTCGAATCCCGAATTCAGGCTGGACTGGACCAGCACCGGAACGGAGTTCAGCAGAGGGTTGGACTTGATCGCCCAGCAGAGCTCGTACCCGTTCATTCCCGGCATTTCGATATCTGAAATCACCAAGTCGGCCCGGCGTTGTCCCAGCCATTCCAGCGCCTCGGCACCGTTGTAGGCGGAGTGGATTTCGTAATCCGCATCCCCCAAGATCTCGGTAACGACACGGTGGACCATGCTGCTGTCGTCCACCAGGAGGATGGTTTCACGCTTGAGCAACGCCTTTTCAAGCACGGCGATCATCTCCTCCCCCGAAAACGGCACCCGGAGAAAGCCTGCTGCGCCCGCCAGACGCGCCAGAAGACGCCCCTCCTCCTCCGTGGAAAGAATAACGACGGGAAGGCGCCGTCCATTCAGCGCCCCCTTGAGCATTCTGCAAATCTCAAACCCGGTGTACGGCGCCAGTTGTGCCTGAAGGAGGACAAGGTCCGGCTGCAAGTCCTCCACCCGGTCTGCTATGGATGGGGCGTTGCCCTCCACGTGGAGAACCCAGCCTTGACCATCCAAGTAACGCCGGATCATCCCCTCGTAGACCCGGTTGTCCGTCACCAGCAGTAGTGTGCCCCGATCCTCCATCACCGGGAAGCCCTTCCCCTCCTAAGCCAAATGCGGGGAGCCCTCGCCAACCACCTCCGGGTCAAGATACTCACAAGGCCTGTGGGCGAAACTGACGAAGCGCTCCCGTGACGGGATCCACCTGAAGCGTGTAATAGTTGATGGGACGCCCGTTCTTGTCCCGGACGGTGTCCTGCTTGGGGTTCAGTTCCGACCCGTGCAGGGTCACGTACCAGTTCCCCATTTGGGCCCCGGCAGCGGGCAAATCTGTTGATCCGTCCGGCATGAATCTGAAGGAGGTGTAGAGGTAATTCCGCCCGACTCCCCGGGGAAGCTCCGGAAGCGTGGGATCCCCGGTGGCATCCACCGGCGGCCTGACGTTCTCGTCGAGAAGGCTGGAAAGAAAACCGCCGCTGAGGATCACCGTCGTGGGGAGCCTCTGAAGATTGCTGATCGGGGTCTGAATCCCGGAAGGCTGATTCTCAAACACCTGCATCCCTCGGAAAACCCAGCTCTTGGGATCCTTGAGATTCTCACCTGGAATCTCGGGATCTGCAAACCGATAGAACCGCAACTCCACCGGATTGTTCCGGGTCAAGGCCATCTGTCGGGCAAGCACAAACTGGTCATACAGCGACTGGGAAGCTTGAGTGAGCTGGGAACCCTTCATCATGGTCTGGGTGGCCGGAACCGTCAGTCCGATCAGAATCGCGATGACGGAACAGACCACCAGAAGCTCCACCAACGAGAAACCCGCGCTCCGACCTAGGTGGAATCCGGTCCAAACCCCGCGGGATGCCCGGGTGAAACCTGAGGCTGGCGCTGGGCGGCCGAAGGCATTTATGAGTCTCATGGGGGTATGAAAAGGGGGTGCTTGCATATCCTTCGCCTGAAATCCTACGCGTTTGGTGGGCCTCTTGCCATCCGTTTTTGGCACAAAAACGGCGCGTCCCCTTGCGCGCAGCCCAGAAGCCGGCTTGTCTGGAACGCACGCCCCCGGCACACTTGCGCACCTCCATGCCATGACTTCCCCCCACGCGGCCCCATCCGCCCCCGCAGCGCCTGTCGCATTGATCCAGTTGCGGCTCGACGACTCCTCTCTGGTCGAACACGGACTTCCCGCAGGAACCTTTATCTTGGGCCGGGACCCGTCCTGCGATCTGGTGATTCCCTCCAAAGGCGTGTCCCGCAAACATATCCAGATCTCCCTTTCTGCAACCGGGCAGCATGTCCAAATTGAGGATCTGGGAAGCACTGCGGGGACGTTCATGGGCGCGAGCCGGATCCAGGAGAAAACCCGGCTTCCCCTGCCCTGCCAAATCCGGCTGGGTCACCTGCCCGTAAGGATCCGCTCGGCTGAACACTCAGAGGAGGACGAGGCGTTCCGAGGGATTGGACTCAGTCTGAGTGCCGCGGACAGGCATGCGCCCTCGGTGGAGGGAATTGGCACCCGTGCGCAGCAGCGGTTGGAGCTGCTTTACGAACTGCCCCTGAGGTTCGCAGAGGAGACGGATTCAAACCGGCTTTTCACCCTGATCTTGGAACGCGTCACCGCGCTCATTCCGGGGGCTGTGCGGGGGGCGCTTCTTCTCAAGGATGGCGAGTCGCAGAACCTCGCTCTGAAGGCCAGCATCTCCCCGGGCACACCGGCGGTGAGCCGGTCGCTCATCTTGCGGGCCGCCCAAGACCAGCAGGGGTTTATCTGGGGCGGACACCCCTCCGAACAGGCGGACGCCTCCGCGAGCATTGCGGCACTCGGCATCCAGACGGCCATGTACGCTCCTCTGGTCTGGAAGAAGGAAACCATCGGCGTCCTTTTTTTTGATAACCCGAACCGTCCAGACGCATTCGGGGCCGAGGACCTCCGATTCCTCATTTCAGTGGCCCATTATGCCGCTGCCGCCGTCGCCAACCAACTCCTGCAGAGCCGTTTGGAGCAGAACAACCGGACTTTGGAGCATCTTCTCACCAACTTTTCCCCCGCCATACGCAACCAGCTCCTCGAAAAGTCCAGATCCGGACGCCTCCAGCCCGGAGGCGCAAAGTCCCGGGTTACGGTCCTTTTTTCCGATCTGCGCGGGTTCACTCGGACGGCTGCCGTTCACGATTCCGCCGTAGTGGTTGAGATGCTCAACGATTATTTCCAGGTACTCGGCGCGGAAATCTTCGCGCACGATGGAACCATCGACAAATTCATCGGGGACGGAATTCTTGCCGTGTTCGGCAGCCCGGAACCGGACCCGGATCATGCGAGGAAAGCGGCTGCGGCCGCCGTTGCAATGCAGCGGAGGATTTCCGAGGTCAACCGGCGCCGGTCCGAATCCGGTTTGGTGTGCTGCGAGATGGGCATTGGGATCTGCACCGGGGAAGTTCTTCACGGGTTTATTGGAACCGAGGATTGCCTCCAGTACACGGTGATTGGAGACACGGTGAACATGGCTTCCCGCTATTGTGACGGAGCCAAGGCAGGCGAAGTCCTGCTTTCCCCTCTTGCAGCCGAAGCCATCGCGGGCGCTCTTCCGCTTGAACCCAGCTCAATTCCCACCAAACACGAGGGATTTCTCAATGCGTTCCGGCTTCACTGGGAGCCGGCAGAAAAATCGGCCGCCAGCTAGTTCCGCTCCCCCCACGAAGAGGGCCCGAAAACCTCCCACATCGGAGCTCCGCGCTGCCGCACCAAGAGCCTGCCTTCCGGTCCGGGACACAGGATGGTGGGTTCCCTCGAACCCAATCGGATCTCTCCCAACGGACGGCCGGTGCCGGGATCCCACGCCCGGACGGTCATATCCTCAGAACTGCTGATCAAACGGCTGCTTTCCCAATCCCACGCCAGGTACAGAATCCGGCCATCGTGGGCAATAAAGTCCCGGGCGGGCTCAAGCGTTCTTCCATCCAGAAGCCGGATCCGCCGATCGCCACTGCTGCAGGCAATCCATCTCCCATCGGGCGAACCACTCAGACAGGTGATGCTGGGGGTGCGGCCACTGGCCTCCAATCGACCGTTTTTCGCATCCCACAGCCGGATCCCCCACCCGCTGGATTCCACTTTTTCAGAGCCCTGCTCCAATGCTCCCCATTCCGCAAATCGCTCATTCCCGACCCAGAGTTTTTCGGTTTCCCCGCGGAAGGCCATGGAACGCTGATCGGCCGGGATTTCAAAAACCAGGTTTCCTGTGAAAACCTCAGACACGCTGCGGCCTTTGAGAAACCATTTTCCCTCCGGATTCAGGCACCGGGGAGTACAGCCTGCCAGCCATGGAGCATCCTGAACCCGGATTTCATCCCCCCGAATCTGAAATGCAGCGTTTTGAGCGCCGACCCCAATGAGCACCCCACCGTTGGATGCTCCAAAAATTTCATTCAACGGACCCTTTTGTTGAGATCCCAACAAGATCCGGGATTTGCCGGCGTTCCCGAGGTCTCTGTAGGCCAGCGGGTCCGTGTCCCTCCCGGTGCTGTTGAAGGCGATCCGCCCCGCATTGCCCATCCAACCGATGCTGCGTCCTGGCCACTGAATGGAAGCCAGAGGGGGCTCCTCCCGGAAGTTCCAGATCATCAGATTGCCTCTGGAGTAGACCGCAGTATGCCCGGTGCGTGGATCGACGCAGAGCCCTGGAATCTGCCCTTTGGAGCCCGGAACAAACACTTCCCTCAGCCGGACTCCCGATTCCACATTCCAATACTGGAGACAACTCAGCCCCGCGTCACGCATCACCAGACTCACCAACTTGAGACCCGACACCCCCGACTCCATAAACTCAATTCGGAGCGCGTTGGGAACTCGGTGCCCAAACACTTTCGACCCGGTCTGGGTATCGGCCACCTCCAGTTGGCCCTGCCCCCAGTTCCAACTTGCCAGTTTCCCCCCCGAGGAACTCAGGCTGAACAGCCTTCGTGTTGGATCGAAAACGGGCGTCCGTACCCCCGTCTTCAGCACCCTGCCCGTCCGCGCTTCCATTTCACGATATGGCGCCTTGCTGGCCACCACCCTCACCTGATTTCCGTCGGGGCTGAACTCGCCCCAAACCCATCCGGGTTCCTCAATCTTTAAGCAAAGCTTTTCACTCGCCCAGTCCCATACCTCGAGATGCGTTCCGATTTCTCCCCCTTCCTTCGGCAGTTGATTCATGCCCTCAAGCAAAAGCAGACTCCCATCCCGGCTCAAACGCACGTTCAGATAGTGCAGGACTGGCAACTCGATCCCTTTGATTTTCTCCCCCTTCTCCCTCCGGAAAAAATTCACCTGTACCCCCGCGTTTTCCCGGGCCGTACACAACACTTTTCCATCTCCGCTCACCGCAAACCTCTTGATCCCAGGAGAGCGACCCGCATCCCACACCAACTCACGCTTCCCGCTCTCACAATCCACACCCAAAATTTTCCCATCCGACTGGAGTCCCAGCAGACGCCCTGGAACCGCCGGGTCCGGGAGCACAGAGATCCAGACATCCTTGCCGGGTGCCAGCGTCTCCACCACGCGATCCTGAGATTCCAGACGCCGGTTTAAGTATTCCCAATCCGCCTCCCGATCCGCCGCAGGGACCCGGTCCAGAGCCTCCCGCAAGGTCTCTGCTGCCGACTGCTCGTCCGCGTTCGAAGCCAAGGCCAGTTCGGCGCGCCTCGCAGATTCGCGCGCTTTTTTGGCACTCGCTTCGGCCTCGATGGACCGCAACCGCGCAAGTTCAGCTTTCTGGAGCGCACGGGCTTCACTTTGCAAGAGACTCCATCCAAAAAAAATCCCCGCCCCGAGCAAAACCCCGGTGAGCGCTGAAACCGCACGGTTTCTGCGCACCAGCAGGAGGAGTTGACGCAGAAAACCGGCATTTTCGGCTTCCGTGGCATACCCCCGCAGATAGGCCTCAATCTCCCCCATCAACTCCACCACCCCCGGGTACCGGGATTCCTTCCGCGTGGAGAGCGCCTTTTTCAGCACCGCCCGAAGCCCCTCAGGAACCTGACGCACTCCCGAATCCGTCCGCTCCAACCGCTCCTCCCAATCCAACGACTCTGAAACCCAGGTTCCTTCTGAAACTTTGGAGAGGACCTCCTGGACGCTTCCCTCGCCCACCGGGGGGCGCAGGGACAGCAGGGAATACAACATCGCCCCGAGCGAATACACATCCGAACGCTCATCCATGTCCGACAACCGCCCCTGAGCCTGTTCCGGTGCCATGTACTGGGGACTGCCAATCAGTGAACCTGCCAAGGTATGCCCGGCCCCGCTCCCCCCATCGCCCCCATCGCCCCCATCCCAGGCACAGCCCGGGAGCGCCGGATCCTCGCCCCGCCACTTTGCAATCCCCCAATCCATCACAAACACCTCCCCAAACTCCCCCACCATCACGTTGTCTGGCTTCAAATCCCGGTGTAAAACCCCGCGGGAATGGGCGTACGCCACCCCCTCACACACCTTGAGAAAAACCCCAAGCAACCGCCCTTGGTTGAATTGCCGGCACACGGAATCGTCCCCTGCCCGCAGCCCCCGGATCACCTCCTGCAAGGTCCGGCCCCGAACCAGTTTCATGCTGTAGTAAGGCCTCCCATCCGCATCCCGCCCCAAGGCATGCACGGGCACAATGCTCGGGTGATCCAGTAGCGCAAGAACCCGCGCCTCTCGTTCAAACCGCCAGTCTCCCTCCACACCCAGCGTGCTGACCTTCAGCGCCACTTTCCTTCCCAACACCGGATCCTCGCACTCCAGCACACGCCCCATTCCTCCCCGAGCAATCTCTGCCCCCCACCGATACCCTCCGACGCACGAACCGAGTTCCCCCTGCCGATCCAGCCGAACCGCAGAATCTGCGGAGGAAAAAACGATCGTCTGATCGGGATCTGCAGTTCCTCCACCGCCCGCCCCCGGCAACTCGCTCCCGTGCTCGACCTCTGGCTTCGGCGCCAAAGGGGACGTTGACCCCGGGAAGGGCTGCGTTCCATTCGGGTCGAAAATGTCTCCCATTGAGCCAGAAAACTCGCAGGAAAAACGGACCGGTTCAACCCATCACTACTTCCGCTAAACCGAAGGTGGTCTGACGTTCCAGTGGCTTTTCGGAACGAAGCTGGCCAACCACCCACCCCGCCAACCGCCGCCACTTTTCTACGTTCTCACCTACTTCTTCACGGGCTTTGCAGCGTCCCCTGCGCCTGCCTTCTGGAAATTAAAGCTCCAGCGCGTCTCGATCCGCCTTCCATTGACTTTTCCGCTCAGAATGACCGTGTAACTGGGGTCCTTAAGATCCTGTCCGGGAACGCCTTCCACCACCTTGTTCTCGGCATCGTACTTGATCGGGACCAGTCCCATCCCGCTCAGACGCATCTCCAAACTCGTAGGATCCACGGCACCGAAACTCGCCACGTTTGCCCGCAGCACGGGCCGCGCCTCCAGAACCGTCTCACCCTCCATGGGTTGGGTGAGCATCGCCGTTGCCGCCAGTTGGGACACGGCCGCTGCCGGGGCCTCCATGGATCCCCCGCCACCGCCGACCATTTTGAGCGCCGCCACAAAAGTCTGGGGCTTGTTGCCTTCCACTGCATACCGGCCGAGCTGGTCTGCCGGACTGTGGTACGTCAACCGTTGGCCATAGACGGAAAAAGCCGCCTCGTAACCGGCATCCATCGCCGCCTGACGCACCTCCGGGTTGTGATTGCCATACGGGTAAGCCAGCGTCTTTACGGCGATGCCCAGTTTCTGCTCGATCAGTTTCTTCGAAGTCCCGATCTCTTCCCGGATCCACTGGTCGTATTGCTCGGGTGTCTTGCCCTTTTTTGAACGCAGATCCGTGTGGGAAACCGTGTGGGACCCGATCTCGACGCCGGCATCGCGCATTTCAGCCAGCTCCTCCCAGCTCATCGACTGACCTCCCGCCCTTTTCTGGCCCTTGATGTAGTCCACATAAATAAACATTGTGAACGGGTACCCGTGCTTCTTGAGCAGCGGCCAAGCGACGCTGTACCCCGACCTCCATCCGTCATCCAAGGTGATCACGCAGCTCTTCTCCGGAATCTCCATCTCCCCACGTCTCCACGCCAGAAAGTCCGCCATGGAAATCACGCTGAAACCCTCCGCTTTCAACTGCTCGAGCTGCTTTTCAAATTCCTCCGGGCGAATCGCCATCGAATCCTTGGGCAGATTTTCAAACCGGTGGTAGCAAAGCACCATGACCGACCCCTTCGTGCTCGCTGCCGGTTTCGCAGGCGCTTCCGGTTGCTTCTGAACCACAGGTTCAGGCTTCGCTTCCACCTTGGGCTCCAAGGGCGCCGGTGTCGCCGCCGCCTGAACCGCCGGCGGTTCAGCCGGTTTCTCCTTGGCGGCAAGCATCGATTTGATCTTTCCACATCCCCCAAAGCCCAAAGCCGTCACCGCCAACAAGATTAGCCCAAACTTTCCAATTCGCCTCCCTGCGCGCCGCGTCTGAACGAGTCGGAAATGAGAGCCAGAGAATTCGGGTTTTCCAGTCATAGTGAAGTGCCAGAGAAAAGTATTCCGCGCACAATACCCAAAGCCGTTGCTCTGGAAAGGGTGAACCCAAACGATTTCATGCGCAGGGGCCCGGTGCAGGTCCCGGCGTCAGAATCCTGATCCAGACTTTCATCCCGGGTACCGCTCCGGTTCTGGACTCCGGGATCCTTTCCTGCCCCCCACCTCAGTGCCTCCCATCAGAGACTTGAAGCGTCTCCGGACTCGGGCCGGCCATGGATGCATGGACCGGGGCCAGAGTTCAGCAGGAAATCGGGCTTGGCAGACCGGGCCACAGGATTGAGACTGAATATCAGTTGCATCTCAGACCCACCCATTCCCATGCTCGATCTTTTCCACAAGGGCGGCCCGATTATGTGGCCAATCCTGCTCCTGTCTGTTGCCGCACTGACGGTCGTGCTTGAACGGTTCCTGTTCATTTCCCGCGAACGGTTGCGGCGGAAACCCTCGCTGGTGGAGGATATCCTCACGGAAGTGGAAAAAGGCCGGCCTGAAACCGCCGCCCAACTCGGCAAGGAAACTCAGGATTTTGTCGCCCGGGCGCTGACCTACGCGCTCACCCACCGGGACCGCTCCTTTAGTGAGGCCATGCTCCGGGCTGCCAACTGGGAACTTAAACGGTTCAGCCGGGGCCTGACCCTGCTGGACACCACCATCACTCTGGCCCCACTCTTGGGCCTGCTCGGAACTGTGACCGGGATGATCCGCAGTTTTGGCATGCTCGGGGGCGCTGAACTGGGCGCTCCCACGGCGATTACCGGTGGAATCGCAGAGGCGCTCATTGCCACCGCATTCGGGTTGGGAGTCGCGATCACAGCCCTGCTTCCCTTCAATTACCTGAATGCGCGACTGGAAGAAGCCCGCCTCGAAATGCAGGACGCCGCCAGCCACGTCGAGATCCACCTCTGCAAGTAAATCGGAATGCACATCCCCAGCCCAACCTCGAGAAAGCATGCGCGGGTGGAGATCGTGCCGCTGATCGACATCATGTTTTTCCTCCTGGCGACATTCGTCATGGTGTCGCTTTCGATGGTCAAAAACAAAGGGGTTTCCGTGATTCTGCCCGCCGCCTCCTCCGCCACCGATCAGGAGCGCCACGACCACGTGGTCATCAGCCTCTCTGATTCAGGCGGGGTCTTCCTCGACAAACAGGAGATCGATCCGACAGCACTCACCGAACACCTGCGCGTACTCTTTGCCAAAAACCCTGAACTCCGCGTCTTTATCAATGGCGATGAAAACGCCCGGCTAGGGCTCGCAATTTCCGTCCTCGACGATGCCCGAAAGCTGGGGATCACCAAGGTGGCGTTCCAGACCCGTCCCAAACCCTGATTGCCTGAACTGCTGCATGGCCCGTCCCGGTGATTCTTTCGGCGCATCCGCTCCCTCCGCGCTCTGGGGGTGCGGCATATTGGCGATGGCGATGCATGCGGCCATCCTGATGCTGGGCTCCGACTCCTCCTCCGTTGCTCTGAGTACCGAGGGCGAATCTGTCGAGGTGGCCTTGGTGGCCTCTGTTGAGGCCGGTCCCTCCGAACCCAGTGCGCCAGCAGAAAAACCTCCTGAAAAAGAAACTCCGGAGGAACCGGAAAAAAAGGAGGAACCTCCTCCGCCTCAGCAGGATCCGCCGTTGCCAACCCCTCAGAAACCGGCAGAGATCGAGGAGCCCACTCCACCCAAGCCGCCTGAGCGTAAACTCCCCCCTGCCCCTTCCGCCAGAAAAGCACTCCCCGCCCGCTCTGGCCCAACTGGAGGTCCGGCGCCAACCGGACCCCAGGGAGCCGTGCAGGGAACCTCGGGCCCAACCGGGATGCGCCCCCTTTTTTCTTATCCGCCCCGCCCCTCCTATCCGTCCGAGGCGCGGGCCGCGAAGGAGGAAGGCACTGTGGTGATCCGGATGGTGGTGAACGCAGACGGGCGCCCCACCCAGGTCAGCGTGGCCAAATCGAGCGGTTTTCCGCGTTTGGACCGGAGCGCCCAAGAAGCTGCGTGGCGTTGCCGAATTCGGAATGCAGCCCCCGGGGCGCAGTTTGATGCTCCGATTGTGTTCAAGCTGAAAGACTAATCCGTGCCCTGACGGGGGCGGCGGGAGGATCCCTTAGCTAAAAAACCTGAAAAAGGTTCAAAACTTCCCGAAGAATGCGGGGTTTGCGTCTGGAAAGAACGTTCCTTATCCCGGCTTATGAATCCCTCCCAGCATTTGCCCACTCTCTCGGACTTTTTCGCGACCCGCCGCCAGTTTCTCCACCGGTTCGGCATGGGCTTTGGCGCGCTGAGTTTGGGAAGCCTTATGACTCAGTCCAGTGCCGCTTCCAGCGGCCCGGTCGGCCCCCATTTTCCGGGGAAGGCCCGGCGGGTCATCCATATATTTGCCCCGGGTGGGCCATCCCATCTGGACACCTGGGATCCCAAACCCGGGATGGCAGCCCATGCGGGAACCGAGGTTCCCCTGATCGGCGGCGCTCCCCTCCCCCCTCAGTTCAAATTCCGGAAATCGGGACAGTCAGGGATCGAAGTGAGCGAGATCTTTCCGAAAATCGGGGAGGCGGTGGATGACATTGCCGTGATTCGTTCCATGAACACGGACATTCCAGCCCATGATTTTGCCACGGTAATGATGCACACGGGGTCAGGCCGTTTGGTGAAGCCCTCGCTGGGATCATGGTCCCTGTACGGTCTTGGGAGCGAGAATCAGAATCTCCCGGGTTTTGTGGCGCTCGGGGGCGGACTCGGCGGGGCCAGCAACTGGCGCTCGGCATTCCTTCCTGGAGCCTACCAGGGCACCCTCGTCAGTTCCGTCAGCGCGCCGGTGGAAAAAATCATCGCCAACATCCAGAGTCACCACGCCTCCAAGGACGATCAGCGCCGGCAGTTGGACCTGCTCCAGAGCCTGAACCAACGCCATGCGGAACAGTTGAGGAACGAAGCCGCCCTCGAGGCGCGCATCCAGTCTTTTGAACTCGCGTTCAAGATGCAGACCGAGGCGGTGGAGGTCTTTGATGTCAGCAAGGAGCCTGAAAACATCCGGGCTCTCTATGGCGACACTGAGATCGGGCGCCGGATGCTCATTGCCCGCCGTCTGGTGGAGAACGGGGTCCGCTTTGTTCAGGTCTGGGCGGGAAGCTGGGACCACCACACAGACGTGAAAAACAACCTTCTCAAACAGGCCGAAAGTATCGATCAACCCGTGGGCGCGCTGCTCAAAGACCTCCGCCAACGGGGAATGCTTCAGGACACTCTGGTGGTCTGGGGAGGCGAGTTCGGGCGCACTCCGCGCCATGACCGGGGAGCCCGGGGCGAGCCCGGCCGCGATCACCACCACCGGGCATTCAGCACATGGATGGCCGGCGGCGGAATCAAAGGGGGACAAACCTACGGAGCCACGGACGACTTTGGATACGATGTGGTTGAAAACAAGGTCCACGTCCACGAC
>CAIURC010000171.1 GCA_903901425.1 uncultured Spartobacteria bacterium
CCGCAGTCCTCCCTGCAGGCTCCCGGGTGTGGCTTTCCGCAGATGAAGGTTATGGGCCTCTTTTCGTTGGCCAGCGGAGCGCTTCTTGCCGAGGCGATTGGCAGCCGGGAACACGACATCAAGCTGGCCCGACAACTCTGGTCGCACCTCAAGCAAGGCGACGTCTTGCTGGGCGACCGGGGATTCTGCGCGAATTTTCGGATTGCGGGTCTGTCCCCAAATTCGGGCATTTGTGTGGTCTGTCCCCAAAATCTGTGTCCAAAAGTGCGCAAAAAGGCTCCGCAGTGTCGTTGCTGAGCAAGCCTTTTCAAAACCGGGGGTCTGTCCCCAAAACTCCCCCAAACCTGTCCCCAGCAAACTTTGAAGGGTCTGTCCCCAGTAAGCCCGGCAACCCAAATTTTCGGATTGTAGGTCTGTCCCCAAATCCGGGCATTTGTGTGGTCTGTCCCCAAAATCTGGGGGGGGTGTCTCCAGTTTCCCGAGGCGAATTCCGAATTACCGCTCACGGCACTGGAGTTGCGGGGTCTGTCCCCAAAAAACTCGAAGAGTTGGGAGGCTGTCCCTGTTTTCCGGCACGCTGACCTGCGCGGCCAAAATTTGCGTCATCGCTCGGCACGATCGCTCGGCATTTATTCCCCGGGATACCCGTTTTTTTAGACACCGGCCGATTTGGGGAAACCCGGTCCCGCCGCCCTTTGACCCCGAGGCTTTGGCGAACGCGGCGTTGGAGGCCTCAGGCGCGCCGCTCAGTTTCCGCGCTGCACCCCAGTTGGAGACCGGAATCAGCGCCAAATCAGCGCCGGAATGTATCGAGGAGCCGGGAAAATTCGGACAGGCCGGGGATTGCCGCAGCCACGTGTTTCAAGCTATCCAAAGCCGGTGGGATGTGCTCCAGAAAATGACTCCGTCCACGGACCAACCCGAGAAACCCGTAGGCACCAAGCGCCTGCATCAAACGCTGCAACGCGCAGAGGTTGTAGACAGGTTCAAAACCAGGCCCGCCTCGGTCCGGCAACTGGTTGCGGTAATGGTCAAACCAGCGGGCACGTTCGTCCATGGAAAGAGCCACGTACGGGTCAAAGAGGATCGATGCCAAGTCATACTGCCGGAGTCCTGGACGCATTCCTTGGAAATCGATGAAACAGGTTTGCCCGTCTTTGACCACGAGGTTCTGGGACTGAAAATCCCGGTGCACGAACACGCGCGGTAAAGCGGCCAGTTCGGCGGCGATCTCACCCAGCCTCGGGAACTGCGCCCCGGAGAGTTCCCGTCCGAAAACCCGGCCGACGCAGTTCTCGAAGAAATACCCCTGTTCCCACAGATAGAGAGCCGAGTCGAAGGCCGGCTGCAGTTTCGGATGAACGCCATCGTGCATCTGGTGGGCACGGTTGTGCAGGATGAGCAGCTCGTCCAACGCTCGCCGGTAGAGAGTCTCGCGTTCCGGATGGTTCCTGTAACTCCAGAGGTCGCGGTCCCCGAGATCCTCCATCCAGATGAGCCCGGCGTTTTCATCGTGGAGATGGATCTCCGGCACCCGGACACCGACCCGAGCCAGGAACTTGGCGATGTCGACGTAGTGCCGGTTTTCCTCGCGCTGGCTTCCGTACTTGGCGAGGATCATGGACTGCCCGTCTCCGCAGCTGATTCGGTAGAAAAAGCGGTCAGACCCGCCTTTTTCGAGCGGCTGCATTTCGAGCACCTGCCCCGAGAGCCCGGGGAAACGAAGTCGGGTTTCCTGAAGGAGTTCCTGCATGATGTTTGGGCTACAAATCGGCGTCACAATGGGTTCCATGCACTGGCTGGCTTCCAGTGACAATGCACCGGCTCAGGCGGCTTCCCGGCTCGATCCTCGCACCCGGCCAGAGAATGCAATGGTCGAGAATGCACCCCGCGCCAATCACAGCCCCGGCACCGACGGCAGTCGCACCCCGGAGTTCCGCGTTGGGATCGACCACGGCATCCGGGCTGATCCATGGCCCGTTGCCGGCGCGGGCTTGGTGAACAGCCAGGTACTGCTCGCGGGTTCCGAGATCCCACCATTCTCCCTCGTCCACACAGACTCCCCCCAAAGCGGCTCCAGCCCGGATCATTTCGATGAAAACCGGCACCACCCCCAGCTTCTGGCCCGGCGGGATCCGGGCTAGGAATTCGGGTTCCACCACGTAGACGCCCGTGAACAAAAAACTAGCGGGATGGTCTGGCCGGATCCTGCAACCGATGTCGGTCACGCGTCCGGAAGCGGCGTCCCAAGAGACTTGGAGCGGTCCGCCGTGAGAACGGAGCACCAGAGTGACCTCGTTACCGGAGGCGTGGTGGGCGTCAAAAATCCGTCGCAGGGGAAGGTCGGTGAGAATATCGCCGTTGTAGACCACGAAAGGCCTGTTCCGCAGGAGGGGCTCGGCATTTTTGAGGCCGCCGGCCGTTTCGAGCACTACAGGCTGTTCGTCCACAAACTGAAGCGGGCATCCGGCGTGCATGGCCTCTGGAAAGGCACGTGCATATTCAGCGGACAACCAGTGGGTGTTAACCACAAAACGGCGAACCCCAGAGGCAATCAGATGGTCAAATGCATGGGTGATGAGAGGCCGGTTTTCGACTGGGATCAACGGCTTCGGGAGGCGCTGGGTGAGCGCCTTCAGGCGGGTCCCGAGACCGGCTCCGAGCACAAAAGCGGTTTCGGGAATGAACGGATGAGACTGAGGCGCCATTGCGGCTACTCCATGCCGAGACGGGCGCGGCCTTCGGGCGAGATCCGGTCGGGAGTCCACGGCGGATCCCAGACGAGCTCGACATCCGCCCGGTCCACGCCGGTGATGCCGAGGATTCGCTGGCGGGCATCGGCAGCGAGGGAGGGCCCCATGCCGCAACCGGGCGCGGTGAGCGTCATTTTAACTGCAACATCCCGGCCGCCTCCGGGGGTGGTCTGGATATCGACGCTGTAAATCAGGCCGAGGTCGACGATGTTCACCGGGATTTCCGGGTCGTAACAGTTGCGGAGCTGGTCCCACACCTTTTCCTCGGTAAACGGACCGCCGTCCTCCGGGCCGGTGCCCGGAAGTTCGCGTCCGAGGGCATCGGCGTCCCGGCCCTGGATCCGAAAGAGTCCCGGATGGTTGCCGGCATGGACGGTGAATGTGCCGCCGAGGGATTGGGTGATGAGGACGGCCGTGCCGGCCTCCAACGGGAATTCCTCGCCGCTCGGGATCCGGGTGGCGGTAACCGCCCGGGACAATTCGATGAAACCTTCGTGGCTCATGGGGTGATGGATGGGAAACGATCTTGAAAACGATCAGCGCTGCACTTTCCAGCGGGTCTCGGGATTCAGGTTGATTTCCTCCTCCCTGACATCGAACCCGCAAACCCGCATGAGATAGGCCACGCCCTCCTGGGTGGCCATGGTCTGTTTGAGGCTGTTGGCAAAAATCTCGATGTACTCCTTGTAACTGTCGAGTGCGAGGCTGCCCTCGGAGACGTACCGCGCCAATTCCTGGTCATGCTGCTCGATCATCTCGAACAAAGCCCGCCGGAGCCGGGTCCGCATCACCGGATCCACAACAAGCCGGAACGGGTTGGCCGCAGGATCCGAAGGCAGCGGACCATCGGCGAGTTCAAACGAAAAATTCGCGAGGGAAAGTTCGGTGCTGGTTTCTTTCATGGTGACGGGGCGTTGCGCGATCCGGAATCCTCAGCCATCCCCCGCCCCTGCGAAAGTGTTTTGTTCGGAATCGCGTGGGGACACGCCGCTCTTTTGCTTTTATCCGGGCGAAATCTGCTACGATGCGGGGTCACATGCAGAGCACATTTACCGAACTCGGCCTGGACGCGCGTCTGGCGGCCGTCCTTGAAAAGCAGCGGATCACGACCCCGACCCCGATCCAGGCGCTTTCGCTGCCGGCGATTGCGGCGGGCGACTCGGTTTATCTCCATGCCGAGACGGGCTCTGGAAAGACCCTCGCGTACCTGCTCCCGCTGTTGAGCCGGATTGACCCGGGCCAACCCGGGCCACAGGTGCTGGTCCTTGCGCCCACGCACGAACTGGCCATCCAAATCCAAAAACAAGCGACGGACCTTGTGGTCGGGTCAGGAACAGCGGTCAAAACCCTGCTGCTGATCGGTGGGACTTCACTGGACCGGCAGCTTGAAAAGCTCAAAAAAAAGCCGCACCTCCTCGTTGGGTCGCCGGGCAGGATTCAGGACCTGATCCGGAGCGGCAAACTCAAACCCGCCCATCTGCGCGCGGTGGTGCTGGACGAAGTGGACACCCTGCTCGGAGCCGAGTCGCAGGAGACCGTGCTGCGCATCCTCAAAAGCATACCCCCCGCTCGCCAACTGGTGTTCGCCTCGGCCACCACCCAGCCTGCCTGCACCGAAACCGTCCGGAACATTGCCCCCACCTGCCGCCTTTTGGAGCCGGAACCGGAACCGGTCAACCCGCTGATCCGCCACGCGTTTCTGGTGTGCGAAGAACGGGACAAACCGGAGGTGCTTCGGAAACTCATCCATGCCGCGCAGCCCGAACGGGCTCTGGTCTTTGTGCACCGGCATTCCACGGCGGAAGAGGTCGCTGCCAAACTCGCCCACCATCATCTCCAGGCAGCCGATCTCCACGGCGCGTTCCACAAGGAAGACCGGAAACGGGCCATGGAAGATTTCCGCGCCGGTAGGACCCGGATCCTGATTGCCTCTGACCTCGCCGCGCGCGGGATCGACATCCAAGGCGTGTCCCACGTGTTCAACCTGGACGCGCCTTCACAGAGCAAAGCCTATCTCCACCGGACCGGTCGGACCGGTCGGGCTGGAGTTCCAGGAACCGCCATCTCGATCCTCACCGTGCCCGAAACCCGACTGGTCCGGCGGTACGCGCAGGAGTTGGGGATTCGGATCGCAGAAGTCCGCCTCAGGAACGGCCAGATCCAGCCAGCGCAGCCTGTCGAAGACGCCTGATTCCAAGGGCCAGCCTCTCCACAGGCAGCACCCGCCCAAAGACCACCGCCCAAGAACCGCTCAGAACTTGTCGGCCGTGACCGCCGGAAAGGAGTCCGTCCGGAACGGACTGGCAGGCAACCCCGCGCCATTGATGAGATTCGGTTCGGCATCCTCCCGCCATGCGAACCGGACAGCCACGGGCTTCGGGACCGCGGGGCTTTGGACCACCAGAGAGTCCCCGTCCACGACAGCCTGTGCCTCGACAAACTTCTGGTCCTCACCGGCAATGCTAAAGTGGGTGAGCGCCTTGCCGTCCCTCGCCTTCAAACCGGCTCCATGATCAAACCGGACCCGGATTTTTCCGGATTCGACCTTGGCCTCCTTGTAGAGTGGGCCGGAGAACTCCAGTCCCTTTTTGCCGTACTCCTGGGTCAATGCCCAGAGTGCGAGCCGCAGGCCAACGTCCTGTTTATTTTTGGGATGGATATCCTGGATGTTGCCGATGTCGGTGGTGACAGCCATGCCCGTCTTGGGGACCGTGCGCAGGGTGTGGAGTTGGGCATCCCAGAGTTCAGCGCACGGAGTGCAGTCCGCGTCAGGTTTGGTGCGGTTGTAGCCGAAAGGTGCGAGTTGAACGAAGTAGAACGGGAAGTCGCCTTGGGCGAAGTCTGCGCGCCAGTTGCCGATCATTGCTGGGAACAGGGAACGGTACTGAAATGCGCGGCCGACGTTCGATTCGCCCTGATACCAGATGGCCCCGCGGATCTGGAGATTCAGAAGGGGGGCAATCATCCCGTTGTAAAGGTTACAAGGGTAGTTCGGGCCGTCCGAAACCCGCTGGGCAAGCGCGGGTTTCCTCGGGGCGGGCTTGCCCTCCTCCTTTGCCTTGGCCGCCGCAGTGGTCCATGCCGCAAGGGCGCGCTCGTAGGACTCCTTGGCCTTCGCGGGATCGAACTCCTTCGCCGAAGTCTCGTAACGGTCAATCATCGGCTTGAAGGCCGGATTTGCCTCGAGGCTCTTGCGGCTCATCCACGCCTCCACCACGGTGCCCCCCCAGTTGCTGCCCACCAGACCAACCGGGACCCCGCCCAGTTGCCGGTGCAGTTCGCGCCCAAAGAAATAACCGACCGCCGAGAAGTCGGGCACAGTTTCCGGAGCGCAGACCACCCAAGCTCCCTTCACATCGTCCAGCGGGCTGGCCGAGATCGCATGCTGCACCTTGAAATGGCGGATCTTGGGGAACTTGGCAGCCGCCGCCTCCTCCTCCGGTTTCTCGGCCCTCGCAACGGTCCACTCCATGTTGGACTGACCCGAGCACACCCAAAGTTCGCCCACTAGGACATCGCTCACGGTGAGCCGGTTGCGCCCTTCCACGGCCAGTTGGTGCGGCCCCTGTCCGGCGGGCAACGCAACACTGACCCGCCATTTTCCGTCCGCGCCTGCTGCGGTCTCGGCTTTGCTGCCGCCGAGATCCACCCGGACTTTTTCCGCAGGATCCGCCCAGCCCCAGATCACTGCGGGCTTTCCCCCCTGCAAAACCAGATGGTCGCTCAGAATGGATGGGAGCCGAACATCCGCCAGAGCGGCTCCGGCGAGGGTCAGGAACGGAATGGAGAAGAGCAGGTGCGGGGAGACTTTCATGGGGGAAGTAGGTGGGGAATCCCGGTGGAACCGGGAGCACCAGTGTCCATTCCTTGAGCCCGGAATCAACCGATTTTTAAGGAGCTGAAAGACAGCGGGATGTCCGCGTCATTGCTGGAGGAAAACAAAGACGCCTTTTTTGTTCCCGACAACGATGTCGGTCTTGCCGTCCTTGTTCAGGTCGCCCGGTGTGACCTGGGTGCCAACGCCGCTGTCGACATCAATCAGATGAGGGACGAGCTCCGCGCCGCCCTTGCCATCCCGCTTCAACTGGAACCAGTAGAGGACGGGATCGGCGTTGGGTTCCTCGTCCTTGGAGGGGCCATGCGCCCAGCGGCGTTTGCCGGTGACCACGTCCAGGAGTCCGTCCCCATCGACATCGGCGAGGGCCATGGCGTGGAGCTGGCTAAACTTGACCTTGTGCGGGCTCTCTTCCTCGGTGGCCCCCATGAGGCGGTGTTCGAGGAAAGTTCCATCCGGTTTCTGCTCGAACCAACCGAACCCGTACCCGTGGGCGTCGTAGCTGGTGACCACATCGTTCCTGCCGTCCCCGTTTACATCGGTGACCAGCATGTTGGATCCGCCCCGGGCACCGGCGGGACCAAACGGCCCGGCGTGGAAAACCCAGTCATGGTCTTCGCGGGTGTCGGCGGGTTGTTCGAACCAGCCCTCCTTGGTAAGGAGGTCGGGACGCCCGTCCCCGTTGACGTCGCCGGCGCCATAGCCGTGGGTGTACTTGAAGTATTTCTTGGCGTTTTCCGGGGTGTACGGCGTGATCGGGCGGTACCGGGCCTCGCCGAACGGGTTTTCCCAGTTCACCTGAGCGTATCCGAGCCGGCCGAGGGCATGGAAAATCAACTCCGGTTTGCCGTCCTTGTTCATGTCGTGCAACGCCGGCGATTCGTTGTCGGTTCCGTTGAACACCACATGCTTTTTCCAAGGCCCGGTCGCGTTTTTGGGGTTCTCGAAGACCCAGGTTTCCTTGCCCGGCCATGAAAACACGAGGATGTCGCTCCAGCCGTCGCCGTTGAAGTCGTGGGTGAAAGTCAGGAAATAATCGCTGTATCCCTTGGCGGGATCGTACGGCTTTTCAGCCGGAGCGGTGTATTCGACGCGGGTCTTAAAGTCGGGTCCTTTCCAGATGTAGGGACCGGCGCAGACATCGGCATTTCCATCGTGATCGAAGTCGGCGAAGTGAGCGCCCTCAGCGACGAATTCCTCGGTGAGAGTGAACTTTTTGAACGTGGGCTGGCCGGCCAGAACAGGAACCGAAAGAGCGATGAGGGGGAGGAGGATTCGGGTAACCATGGGGATTGTTTGGAAAGACAACCGCCGAACCTACCCGGAGTCGCACAGAAATCTGTTTTTTTCCGCTTTTTTTGCAGAATCCACCCCGGATTTAACCAAAACCAGCGGGGGACTGCGCGGAACACCGCACTTTCCCGATTCCGCGGATGGACCGCGCGAATCCACGGCAGCGCGTCAGGCGTCGAAAATTCTTTGCGCTCCGTCGGCTCCGGGCAAGGATGCGGGGATGGCTGCAGCGAAGAAGATTTCCCGAAAAGACATCGCCCGGATGTCGTTCCGCGATTTTCTGAGGGCGAGCCGGGAACCGTACCGACGGCTGTTTGCGTATCTGGGGCCGTACCGGGGGCGTTTCTGGCTGGGGATCCTGTTTGGCGCGCTGTTTGGTGGGGTGCAGGCCCTGATGATTTTTGATGTTCAGTTTGTGGCGCGGGCGGTGTTTTCCGGGGGCAAACTTGCGTTGGATGGAGGGGCGCTGGGCCGGATTCCGGAGGGGGTGCGGCGTTGGATTCCGGAGTCGGCGAGTCTGCAGATGGGAGAAGGGATTGGGCTGGTGGCGGTGGTGTGCCTGAGCATTCCGGCTTTGTTTCTGCTCCGTGGGTTGTGCAGCTACCTGAACAGTTACCTGATGCTGTGGGTGAGTGTCCGTGTGCTGGACGACATCCGCCGGGAGGCCTTCCGTCACACGCTGGCGCAGTCGATGGAGTTTTTCAACCGGTCAAAGTCAGGGGACTTGGTGCAGACGGTGTTCAATCAGACCCGGATGGCGCAGCAGGCGCTGACGACGGTGGCCGGAGACATTGTCAAACAACCCATTTCAATCCTGAGCGCGCTGGCGACCCTGTTTATCTTGGACTGGCGGTTTACGCTGATGTCGTTCCTGATCTTCCCGCTGTGCCTGCTCCCGGTGGTTCTGGTGAGCCGGAAGGTCCGGAAAGCCGGTGCCCGCGAGGAGGAGGAAGCTGGCCAGTTGATGGTGATCATGCAGGAGGCGTTTGCCGGAGCCCGGGTGGTCAAGACGCACGCCCGTGAACCCTACGAGTGCGAACGGTTCAACGCGGCCAACACCCAGGTGCTTCGGTTCATCATGCGCTGGCGCAAGGCCATGGAAATCAGCGGTCCGCTGGTGGAAACGATCGGCTCCCTCGGCGTCGCCGCCGCGCTCCTGTGGGCATGGCACTACAAACTCGGGTTCGACAAGTTCCTGGCCTTGGTGGGCGGGATGACTCTCCTCTACCCGGCGTTCAAGAGCCTGAGCCGGATTTATTTGACCATGCAGAAATGCCTGGCCTCCACCACCAAAGTTTTTGAGCTGCTGGACCGGACCCCGGCCATTCTGGATGCGCCCGGCGCCCCCGACCTGCCGGCGGTCCGGGGCGAGATTGTGTTTGAGGGAGTCCGGTTTGGCTACGGGGACGAGCGGCCTGCGGTCACCGACCTGTCGCTGCGGATTCCGGCGGGAACCACGTGCGCGTTGGTGGGGGCGAGCGGGGCCGGAAAAACGACGGTTCTTGCGCTGCTGCAGCGCCTGTACGATGTGCAGGCGGGTTCCATCCGGATCGACGGGATCGACATCCGATCCGTGGCCCAGCGCTCGCTCCGGGAACAGTTGGCGGCCGTGAGCCAGGACACCTTCCTGTTCCATGACACGATTGCCAACAACATCCGGTATGGAAGACTGGAGGCGACTCCAGAGGAAATTGAGGAAGCCGCGCGCCGGGCGTATGCGCACGAGTTCATCCTCCAGCAACCGAACGGCTACGAGACGGTGGTGGGGGACAAGGGTTGCCTGCTCAGTGGCGGCCAGCAGCAGCGGATCTCAATTGCGCGGGCGCTTCTGAAGAACGCCCCGGTTCTGCTTCTGGACGAGGCCACCAGCGCTCTGGATTCGGAGAGCGAAGGCCAGATTCAGGCGGCACTAGAAGCGCTGTCCTCGGGGCGCACCGTGATCGCCATTGCGCACCGGTTGTCCACCATTCTCAAGGCGGACCAGATTGTGGTGATGGATGCCGGCCGGATTCTGGAGGTCGGCACCCATCAGGAACTGTATGCCGGAAGCGGCGCCTACCGCCGACTTTACGATCTGCAATTCCAGACCCCCGCCGCTGGTCTTGCCGGGGCCTGAGTTTTCTGCTGGTTTGGAGGTTCGGCTCGGGATGTCGCCGGCTCTAAAACTTTTCCATGTCTTACCCCCTCAAATTTCTGATTCCTGCAGCCCTGCTTTTCAGCGGCCTCCAACCGCTTGGGGCACAGGGTGGCAAGCCGGCCCCGATCCAAGCCAGCACCAAGGTGTTTCCAGACAACAGCGTGTCCACGACGCTGGTGAACCTTGAGACGCGGAGCGCCGAGGAAACGCTTCGGACTGCGTCGGGCAAAGTGCTCCGGCGCACCCTGTACGATCTGGATGCCCGCGGTCAGTCCACTGCCGCCACGTTTTTCGACTCCAAGGACCAGATTCGCTACAAGGAAACCTACGTTCGGGACAGCTCGGACCGGGTCGTGGAATCGAAGCTGTTCTCCGCCACAAATACCCCGCTGGGCCGCAGAGTGTTCCACTACGACTCCAAGGGCAAGGTCCGGGTGGACGACTACGACGCGGCCGGAAAACTGATGGTCCCCGCAAAAAACGCGGGCAAAAAGCCCTGATGCCTCTGGAGGAAAAAAGATGGGCACTTTTTGCCTCCCCCGTGAACTCCGGGCCGGGCAAAGCCGGGTCAGGAAGCTGGACCCGGCCTTCGGCGACTCCGGTTGTGGATTTTTTTTCCCGTGAAAACGGGCGGGTTGGGTGGGTAGCGGTCCAAAAGATGGGTTTAGGGGGGAGTTGGCTCGCCCATTGCTTTACCGAGCGCCAAAGACTGAAACCGGACGTCCCCTATGCAATATTTCTTCCTGATCGGCGGATTCGCGGGTTTTTTAATTCCCTGCGGGGTGGGTTTGTACCTTGGGCACGACCCTGTGCATATGCTGTTCAACTCGGGGGTGGGATGTTTGGTGGGAGCGTATGTGATGCGGACGTTCTGGCGGGTGATGGCCCGGTGTGTCCGGAATTCGGTGGTCGAGAAATCCCGGATGGAGTCCGCCTCCACGCCGGCGCGGTAGTCTGCTGACATTCTTTGATTCATGTTGTCTTCCCGTTCTGAACCCATGCCTGAGCCGGTCACGGAGACGCTCATGGCAGCGAGTGCGTGGCGCGCCTACCGGGCCGCTTCGCATTCGTTCAGCGAGGAGGAGACGCTCCGGGCCCATCTGCCCTTGGTTCGGAGCGTGGTGGACCGGATCCGGGCGACCCTTCCACCGCACGTGGAGGTGGAAGACCTCTACAGCGTGGGGCTGGGCGGTCTGATCCATGCGGCGCGTAAATTCGACCCGGCTTTGGGGGTTTCATTTTCGAATTTTGCGGCCACGCGGATCCGGGGGGCGGTTCTGGACGAGTTGCGGCGGATGGACTGGATGAGTCGGTCGCTGCGCGGGAAGGCGAAAAAGCTCACGGAATCGATTGGGCAACTGGAGCAGAGCCTTGGGCGGCCGGCCACCGAGGAGGAAATTGCGTCGGAGCTTGGATTGAGCGTGCAGGAGTACGGGGAGTTGCTGGACGAGGTGAAACCGATCTGTTTTCTGGAACTGGACGAAGTCTCGGACCACGAAGGGGACGAGGGTTCACTGCACGAGGTGGTTCCGGACAACCGGCAGTCGACGGCTTCAGACCAACTGCTGGACAAGGAACTCCGGGAATTGGTAGTGCAACGTCTCCAGAAATTGCCCGACATCCAGCGCAAGGTTCTGGCAATGTACTATTTTGAGGATCTGCGCCTTGCCGAAATCGCTGAGGTGTTCAAGGTCACCGAATCGCGCATTTGCCAGATCCATGCTCAGGCCATCCTGAGCCTCCGCGCCTACATGAAGCACGCCACCCAACGTTAAAGCTTTTCCCTCATGCTCCTGCTCCTTGGTTTTCTCATCGTCACCGCCTCCACCCTCGGCGGATTCATGATCGCCGGCGGCCAACCCGCCGTGCTGATGCACGTCTCGGAGTTTGTCACCATCGGCGGGATCTGCATTGGGATTCTCGTCGTGGCAAGTTCGCCCAGCGCACTGGCCACACTTTTCAACAAGATCTCGATTGCCTTGAAGGGGGCCGCTTTTACCAAGAGCGATGCTTCGGACCTTCTGAAAATGCTGTTTGAACTGTTCACCACGGCACGCCGCGGGGGGCTGATCGCGATTGAAGACCACTTGGTCACCCCCCAAACCAGTTCCATTTTCAGCAAATACCCCTCCTTTCTGAGCAAACACGAGCGGGTGGAGTTCCTCTGCGACAGTCTCAAGCCCATCGTCGATGGCCGGATCAAACCGGACCAGTTGGAGAGCCTGCTTCTGGCCGAGTATCAAGCCAAGGAGGATCACGCCGATCATCCCGTCCACCTGCTGAACCTGATCGGCGATTCGCTGCCCGGCATCGGGATTGTAGCGGCCGTGCTCGGGATCATCAATACCATGGGCGCTATTGCCGAGGGGCCCACCACCGTCGGTGAAAAGGTCGCCGCGGCGCTCACCGGCACCTTTCTGGGGGTGCTCGGTGCTTACGGCTTCATCAACCCCTTGGCGGCCCGGATCAAGACCAACAACGCCGCAGAAATGCAATACTTCACCGTCATCGTGAAAGCCGTGGCCAGTTTCGCCGGAGGCATGGCCCCGCTGATGGCCGTCGAAGTCTCCCGCCGGACGCTTTCCCACGACATCCAACCCAGCGCAGACCAACTCGAGGAAATGCTCAAGGGCGTCGGAAAATAATCCCATGGGCAAGAAATCCGAGCATCACGGCGGCGCGTGGAAGGTGGCCTACGCCGATTTCGTCACCTCCATGATGGCTCTGTTCATGGTTCTCTGGATCTGCGCCCAGAACATTGAGGTGCGCGTTGCCACGTCCCGGTACTTCAAGGAACCCTACACCGCATTTCCAGACCGCGCACCGGGCATGATGAGCGCCCAAATGGCGGGCGCCGAGCGGACCGCGGACCATCTGGATCCGACGGCCCAGGAGAGCCAAGGCTTTCTCAAGGCTCTGGCCCGCGAATTTTACCGACTGCTGAATGTCCGCGACGATGAGGACCGCCCGGTGGACGTCGAAGTCACCTCTGACGGCCTGAAAATCACTGTGTATGATCGGGCCAAAAAACCGGTTTTCAAAAAGGACACCGCCGAACTCACCGAATGGGGGAATTTTGTGATTCAAACCCTTGCGTGGCTGGTGGAACGGTACAAGTTTCAGGTCTTCATTGAGGGACACACCGCGTTGGGCATGGTCGAGAAACAAAAGGGCTACGGACCTTGGGAATTGAGTGCCGACCGCGCCAACACCACCCGGCGTGGCCTCGAGTTCTTTGCCGTTGACCCCAAGAAAATCAACCGGGTCACCGGGTTCGGTGAAACCATGCCGCTCCCCAACCAGGAACCCACCGCCGAAACCAATCAGCGCGTCACCGTCAGCCTGTCGATCCAGCAGCAGGACAAGAAAAAGTCCGAAACGCCCGCAGGCAACTGACCCCTCTCCACGTTCCCGTTATGCAGGATTTTCTTCACGGCCGCCTCTCCTGTTCCCCGAACGCCGGTTCCACCCCGGAAACCGCCCCGGGATTTGTGGGCATGGAAAACTCGCATCCGGCCGGAAACACGGCATCTCCGGCGCAGGCTGGTCGTACGACGCCGGCCGGGGCGCCTGACGTGCAACTGGTGAAAGAGAACGGCCAGATTCGGAAGATCATCGTGGTCTGTTCCTGCGGGGAACGGATCGAACTGGAATGCGCCTACTGAGGGCGCGGCCTATGAAGGCCCTCCTCCTTCTCCTGTTGTTGGCAGCCCCGCTGCTCCGGGGGGACGAGTCCGCTGCACTGGCGCGGTCCCTTTGGAGCGCAGCCCCGGAACCGCGCGCCCCGCTTCTCCGGCCGCTCCTCTCTCTCATCCTGCTCTCGGAACACAACCGCCTTCTGCCCCGGGACGCCGACACCCCCCTCCTGGAATCGCTCGCATCCAGACACCTCGCCGGGCAACCCCAGACCGAGCCAGCTGCATTTCTGCCGCCTGCGGATCAGCGCGCCTTCGACGGCACCGCGTTCGCCGGCGGAAACTTTGCCTCCATTGACGCGCTCATCGGACTCCACTCCCAACCCGTGGCGTTTGACCGGCAACTCCCCGTTTTTTTGGTCCCGCTCAAGGAGGACGAGGTTCCGATTCTCGAAAAACTCCGGGCCGCCTTCCAGAACCGCCCGGATTCGGAGGCCATCCGAAAACGGACCGACCGTCTTCTAGAGGCCGGGGTGGGGGCAAGCCTTGTGGAAGACGGATGTGTTCTCCGCCCGTATGCCGGAAAATTGGATGACCTTTATTTCCGGCTCTTTCAGGAGGGCGACGCCGCCAGTCAGGTCAACTTTTACGCCCTGCTCGAGACGCTGCCGGAGCGCACGTACCATCCGGCCGCTGGAGTCGGGGCGCCAGCCATGGTTCCTCCCATGGGGTTCAGCCTCAGCGACATCCTCTCGGGTGGCGGCCTTGTGGCTTTCCAGCAGTTCACTTCGGAAAATCCTGATTCCAAACTCCGAAACCCGTTTGCAGGGATCGCCCTCCATCTTCTCCCGCTGCTGGACCCCGCGCCGCTTCCTCCGGGCTCCAGCATTTCGGTCACCCATGACGTCATGCGCCGGGCTTTGGAAAGCCCAAAACGGTTCTCGGCCCCTGAGGTGAAACCGATCTTCCGTGACCCGAGCCGGTTCCTGGGTCAGGCGGCACCGGTCTGGTTGGCCGTAAAGAACGGTCCTTCGATTTCCCGGGAGGAGGTGGAATCGGAGCTTGCGTTGCCCCAGTCCCTTCAGGATCCGGCGGCAAACGAGGCCTTCCGCGGGCCTGTGTACTGGGAAAACCCCGCACACAACCCCCTGCTTCCCTCGGCACCCAACCAGTTGGTTCCAGCCACTCCCCCGGGTCGTTCTGCACCGCGCCCCCCCCAACGCGTATCCCCACCCTCCGCCCCACCCTCCGCCCCACCCTCCGCCCCACCCAACCCGCCAGCCAAGTCCGCTTCCTCCAGCCAACAACGCCCCCTCCCCCCTTCGAATCGCCCAACGCAACCCGGTCCGCCTCCCCGTGCCACGCCGGTTCAGGCTGTTCCGTCCAAACCCCAGCCGAACCCCGAACAGAGTCCGGCCCCCGAACGAAATCCGGGCTCGGGAACCGCGCCAACCCTGCGTCCGCCCGCCCCCGCGGAGCTTGCGCCCGGGATTCCGGTTGTCCGAGCCCTTCCCGTGGATCGCGAGGCGGAGGGTGGCCCGGGTGTGGAGCGGGAAAAAAAGGAGTCCCGGTCTCAGGATCCTCGGGACCCGACCTACCGTCCCAAGCCGCGGTTTTCGGTAGCGGTGCTTTTTCCGGAGGCAGAACAGGCCGAGGCGTATCTGCGCGGGATTGCTGAAAACGATTCCCTGTTGAAGACGGGGTTCCGGGAAGAGAACCATGCCGTTTGCAAAGCACGCTGGCTGTTGGAGGCGCTGGGGGCTTTGGAGGCGATGCGCCCGGAATCCGCGCGCGCGTTGGAGCCGAGCATCTTGACGGAGGTGGGCGGGCTCAGGTCCAAGATCCTGCGGCTGCGGGAAGACCGGCTACAACTCCTCAGGTCGCGCCAGTCGCTGCGTGAATCAGCAGAGAACCGGCTGCGGGAAGACCGCCTGAAAAGGCTGCGGAACCAGTTGGGGACACCCCTGTAGGACTCCCGAAAACCCCGCAGGGATCACGCCTCCTCGGCGCTGCCAACGGGCTCCGATGCGGCGCCGGTCCTGTACTCGAGCAGTTTGTTGCGCAGGGTCCGGATGCTGATCTGGAGGAGCGCCGCCGCCTGGGTGCGGTTGCCGCCCGTCTTCTCAAGCGCATCAAAGATGCATCGTTTTTCGATTTCGTGGAGGGGCAACACGGCATCGGCGGTCGGAGTCAAGGGCGCCTTGGACTCCATTTTCTCGAGGTGCATTCCCCCGAGACTGACCGGATGGACGGGCACCGTTCCGAGGCCGAGCGTCTCCAGACTGATGGGACGGCCTGGCTCGGACAAAATGGAGGCCCGTTCCACCAAGTTCTGGAGTTCGCGCACGTTCCCCGGCCAGGAGTGGGACTGCAACTGGGCAATTGCAGCCTCCGTGAATCCCTGGTTTTCGAACCCGTGTTTGCGGTTGAACATTTCCAGAAACCGGGTGGCGAGTTCGGGAACATCCTCGAGCCGTTCCCGGAGCGGCGGGACGTGGAGGGGAAACACGTTCAGCCGGTAGTACAAATCCTCCCGGAACTCCCCCTTGGCCACGGCCTTGACCAGATCCCGGTTGGTGCAGGCAATCACCCGGACATCCACTTTAATCGTCTTGTTGCCGCCCACCCGCTCAAACTCGCGTTCCTGAAGCACCCGGAGCAGTTTGCCCTGCAATCCCAGAGTGATCTCCGAAACCTCGTCCAACAGGATCGTCCCTCCGTCCGCGAGCTCAAACCGGCCGTCCCGCCGCTCCGTGGCCCCCGTGAAGGACCCTTTTTCGTGCCCAAAAAACTCGCTTTCAATCAGCGACTCGGAAATCGCCGCGCAGTTTACCCGGATGAACGGTTTTTTTCCGCGCCGACTATTTCGGTAAATCTCATTGGCCACGAGTTCCTTGCCAGTCCCGTTTTCGCCGTGAATGAGGACGGTGGCATCGGTGCGGGCGACTTTCTGGATGAGTTCGCGCAACCGGTTCATGGCGGGGCTGTGCCCGACCAGTTCGCGTTCGCCGACGGTTTCCTGAATGAGGAAATCGGCCACCTTCACCACGCGCTGGTATTCTGCGGCCTTTTTGACCACCAACTCGATCTGGCTGATGGAGAAAGGTTTGGCCACATAATCAAAAGCCCCGGCCCGCATGCAGTCCACCACAGACTGGACCGAGCTGTTTCCCGTGATCATGACCACCATCGGCCGGTTCTCAGCCGCTGAAAGGTGCTCCAAGAGAGTCTGACCGTCTCCGTCTGGAAGCTTCATGTCCAGCATGAGCAGGTCAAAGTTATCCCGTGCCAGAAGCTTCTGGGCCTCCGCCAAGGAGCCGACCGCAGAAACCGCATACCGCTTGCTGCGGAAATACGATTCCAACGTGCGCCGGATCACCAGTTCGTCGTCGACTATGAGAATGCGTTCGAGGGCCATTCAGCGTTCCAAAAAAACAACTCCACCTGTGGACTCGATCTTTGCATCTTCCCTACCCAGAGTCGACCAAAGAACCGTGTCCCCATGGCCATTTCCCCACTTTCGCTCCTCCAGAAAGTCCAGTCCCGAGCGGCACAACTCCTCCGCACCTCCCCTTGGACCTTCCGCAGGTTCCTCAACTTCGCCGATCATTCCGCCGTACTCCAATGCTTTAGTCCCGAACAAAACCCGGACTCCGACACGCCGGCCGGCATCGTCAATCTCCGACTCTCGGGAGAACCCGGAAATCTGCTGATCCATGGCTGGATATCCGTCCAAGGCGCTCCAGACACGCCCTGCGCATTTGACCTTCCCGCCCAGCCGCTGCCCGAAGACCAGTTTGGTAGGATCTGCGCCAAGCTCGCATCCGATCTCGACCTCTCCAAGCCTGAAGACGGGCAGTAAAAACAGAACCCCTCCCGCACCGGTTGCATGCGCTGCGGGGTTACACGGGTTTCTCCCCCCTTCGCCCAAGGAATAAAATGTTCCCCGCGCTTGGCCTGCAGCACGTCGCTGCAGGGCGGGTTAGTTTGAACCGGGCTTCTTTTCCGGACGCAACCCAGGCCGGGCAAGGAATGAGATCTCAGGGAGTTCCGTGGCCGGTTTCTTTCCGATCAACGGATTCACCTTTCCCTCGGTTTTCTGGATCCAGTGCAGATGATCATAGCGCCACTTGGCCATTTCGCGAATGGTGCCGAGGTTGAATCCGAGTTCCGGAAGGCCCTCCGGTTTGCGCGCCGCAGCCGAGTCCTGAGCACCTTTAGCGGGTTTCTCCTGCTTGGGCCCCGTGAAATCCGAAATGTACCGGTACGCTTCAAGAGCCCGCTCGGGGTGTTTGAGCCTCTCGAAACAGAGCCCGATCTGGTACACGGCGGGCAACCGCCATTCCGGGGTCTCGTTGATTTCGGCGAGTGTCTGATAGACGGTCAATGCATGGAGGCTGTCTCCGGCGGCGTAGAGTTCGTTGCCCAGCTCGTTCCCAGTCTTCTGCTGCCAGTAGGCCCAGATTTCAGGATGCTTCCGGGACCGTTCCTTTTCCGTCCTCAGAAGACGCACGGTCTCCGCCAAAGCCTCCTCGGACCGTTTGAGCGACTTCAGGCTCTGAATCATGGAGTACTGACATTCCGGGGCATACGGGCTGCCTGGGAAATTTGCCAGAAACTCACGGGCCGCCGCCACCGACTTCACATGTTCCTTGGCCAGCTGCAGCGTCTGCGCAGCCCGGAAATGCACCTCAGCCCGTTCATCCAGCGGGAGCTCCAACTTTTTGAGCCGTTCATAAAACTTCCCGGCCTCCTCCCATTCGCCCGCGAGCATATGGGTTTTGGCAATCTCCAACTGGGCCCGGAGCGTCATCCCCTTGTAATCCTGCCCCTCCCCGACACGCAGCGCCGAATAGAGGACGTTGTAAAACTTGTTCAGCGAGAGCTTGGGGGTGCCGAGTTCCCGGTAAATCCTTCCCATCCGCAGATTGAGTTCCGGGCCTTCAGGATCGCCGGGCCACAGGGTGAGGACCTGTTCGTACACCGCTGCCGCTTTCACGGGGTTCTTGAGCTTTTCCTCCTCCAGTTTTCCCACCGCAACCAGAGCGTCCCGTTTCTGCTCCACGGGCACCACATAACTCAGGATTTTAAGATAGTACGCCTCGGCCTTCGCGTAGTCCCCCTTCGCCTCGGCATCTTGGATCCACTCCTTCAAAATGTCCTGTTCGGGCCGTTTAACTCGGGCCTCCAACTGCTTTCCTTTGAGCAGTTGATCCGCCTCCTGAACCAACTCCACCGCGCTCTTTGGTTCGCCCGTGTCCTGCCGGTTCAACGGCACCGTTTCCGCCGCCTGACTGGCTAACCCGTTTTCCGCCCCCTGACTGGGAACCGAAACCACCAGGACTGCGGCGGCCAATGCCACGCTCAGGGCACCCCGCCCAACAGTCCGAGACACCTGATGCCGGAATCCGGCATTCTGATTATTCCTGACGGAGATTCGCACGGCTTTGAACAGGCGGGATTGGAGGAGGTTGCGCAACACGGAAGATCGGCAACACAACAGTTTCCATGCCAATGTCGACCCCAGTCCGCGCCGCAGGTTCCGAAAAGAACTCAATAGCAGCCTCCGAGTCCGGGCCGGGAACCCTCCCCTGCGGAGGGGTCGGGGTCTGGGAAACTGGCCGGGCCGGAGGCAAATCCAAGACGATCCGCGGCAGCTTGGGAGGTCTCCTAGGGAAACCAACGTCCATCGCGAGCCGCATTTCTGTCACCTGCTTGACCAAAGGCGCGTTGCATCCGAGGACCCGGGCCACGGGAAAATAATCATCGCGCCCAGTTGAAAACCGGGTCCACTTGAGTTCATCGACACTCTCGTTGTCCACCCGCTGCCGCTCTGGTGGCCGGGGATGAAACGCCTCCAGCCTTGGAGGAGGCACGGGCTTCACTCCCGCGCGAGTCCCTTCTGGGGCAGGCTTCTGGGGCGCCATCGAAACTGGCGCCGGAGGAGTCCCTCCCCGGCCTGCGGTGGATCCGGCAGGCTTAGCTCCTTTTGATCCCCCTGAGCCCAGCGAAACAGCCGACTTGGACTCGGGCACGTAGAAGGGTTTGGTGCTTTTCTTCCCGGAAACCACGACGGATTTTCCATCGGTAATTTTCGCGGCGCTCTTTGTGCCCGCATCCGGGCTCTCCTTGGGAGTCCCTGGAGCCGCTTTCGGCTCCCGGGACACAGGCACGGGCGCCTGAGCGGGCCCGGCACCCGCTTCCTTCAAAGGAAAGAGGGCACAGAGTCCGGCCAGCAGGAGGCCTCTCCGGATGCAGTCCGATCGCATAGTCCCCTACTCTATCGGAGAATCTGGCCCGTACCTAAGCGATTTTTTCGCGCCTGATCCGCCGATTCCCCCGACACCCTGCCCGATTCCTGCTAAGCAGTGGTCCGAACGTCTGTCTCATGAATTTATCCACCCTCCGTCCCACCGCTGCCGTCCTGTCGATTCTGCTTCTTGCCGGCTGCGAATGGATGTCGCCCAAACAGGGCCGACCCAACCCAAAAATCGCGCCGTTCGTCCGGACTTACACCAAGCCCGGAGTCCCTGAACCCCGCCGGGTCGCCGTGCTTCCCCTCGATTTCAACCAAGCCACCGGGGAAACCCTCACCGACATCGACGAGATCTTCCTCTCGGAAGCCGGAAAAAAACTGCGGTTCGAACTGGTGCCCATCAGCCGCCCGGACCTTTCCCGCTCCATTCACCGCGAGAATTTTTCGAGCACTGAACCCACTCCGCCGGAATCCCTCGGGTTCATCCGCGAGAAATACGCCGCCGATGCCATCCTGTTTACCGAGATCACATCTTACAGGCCTTACCGTCCAATTTCGGTGGGGGTCAGAAGCAAATTGGTGGATTCGGCCTCCCTCGCGACCCTGTGGTCTGCGGAAACCGTTCTGGATGCCGGGGATCCGGTGGTTGCAGAAGCTGCCGCGCTCTACGCGGGCCGCCAGAGCGCCACTTCCGATACCCGGGGCGCTGAAATGATCCTGCAAAGCCCGCGCAGGTTCCTCGGGTTTGTGGCATCACACCTGTACTTCACACTGCCCAAGTACTGGGCTGAACCCGGCACCACCCCGTTCCTCTCCGGACAACCGGGTGGAACCTCTCCCAGCGCCACTCCTCGCCCCTCCGGATCCCAGACCGGTCCAGCCAAGCCCCGGAAATCCACACCGGGGGGCAAGTAACGCAGCGGCTCTTCCGGGCTGCGGACCCATGACAAGGCAAAAAATGCCCACTCAAGTCTCCATCCGGAATTCCGATGTTTTCCGCAGTGGCCTTTTTGTCGCGGCGCCGTGGCCGCCTCCCCGCGCGCACCTCTAGATCCTGTGAACCCTCCGAGCCGACCGCCCTCAGGACCCGACCCTGCCGCCCCCGCGGTGGCTCTGCGTGCGTTCAGGCAGGATCTCACCGCCGAACTGACTCTTGGGCTCCTGCACAAAATCAACAATCTTCTCACCCGGATTCATTTCCAGGTGGAGGACTCCCTTGCGCTGTTGCAGCCCTCCCATCCGGTGAGTGCTCAGATTGCGGAGCTTTCCGAAAATATCGGGGGAATCCAGGCGCTTCTGGACCGGACATCGCAGATCAACCTCCCCCCATCGGAACAGGACAATTGCCCGATTTATGACCTCGAGGCGTCTGTCCACCAGCAGATGGACCTGTTGAAAATCCTGCTCCCGCTCTCCGAGATCCGGACGGTTTCAGAGGAAGCTCTGGCAATCCAGACCGGGATCCGGGAAGGCGAATTTGGTCTGCTCCTGCTTCAGATCGCCTGCGTACTCCGGGCCCTCCCAGTTCCGAAGCGGTCCCCGGTGTTCATTGATCTCCTCCGCGCCGACCAAACGCAGGTCTGCTTGGAGGGCCTCCCGTGGCATCCAGCTCAGACGGCCGCCGTGATCTTGGAAGCCGGTGCATTTTCGAACGACCAGACGGAGGTTCCTGCCGCGCTTGGCAAAACCGAGCGCCTCGCCGAGAGCGTAGGGTGCAGAATCCTGTGTCCGCCTCCGGATCCGGATGGGATGCGCCGTCTGCTGCTGCTTCTGCCAGAGAGTGCCCGGCCTGAATAAACCGCCATGCCCCGTTCCTCCCATCCCATCCTAGTGGTCGACGACGACCCGATGATCCTAAAAATTCTGAAGGTGACTCTGGGGAATGCTGGGTTCGACGTGGTCGTGACCACGGACCCCGAGGAAGCGCTGGCATTCGCACGGGAACGCGAGTTTGCGGTCGTGGTATCTGACCAGCAGATGCCCACCATGATGGGCTCGGAGTTGCTCAGCCAGATTGCCATTCTCCAACCCGAAGCCACGCGGATCCTGATCACCGGCGTCCGCTCCCTAGAATCGTTCGTGGATGCCGTCAACCGGGGCGAACTTTTCCGGTTTGTGACGAAGCCCTGGGTCCGCGCGGAGATGCTGGCCACCATGCAGAACGCTATCCAGCGGTACGAACTGGTCCATGCCAAGGCCCAACTGGAACGGCAAACCCAACTTCTCAATCAGGAACTCGCTGCGGCCAATGCCCGGCTCGAACAGCAGGTGCAGGAACTCGAACACCAGCGCCAGTTGTTGGAACGCTCCAAAGCCGCACTCCATCACAACTTCGATCGGTCCCTCGAACTCTGCCACCGCATCCTCTCTATTTTTCATCCGCATCTGGGCGCCAAAACCAAGGCCGTTGTCCATCTCTGCCAGCAGATGGCCGAGACCGGCCTGTTTGCTCCGGAACAAAAACATGTGCTCCTGGTCAGCGCATGGCTTCATGACGTGGGCCTGACCGGCCTCCCGCGGGAACTGGCCACTAGCAACCAGCAGAACCCGGATGGATTCCCGGGGGACAGCCGTCAGATCCTGCTCGAGCACCCCATCTACGGGCAAACCCTCGCCTCCTTCGTGGATCATCACCAGGCCGTCGGCGAAACCGTCCGGACCCACCACGAACGTTTCGACGGGTCCGGCTATCCCGACGGCCTTTCCGGCACCCAAATCCCATGGACTGCCCGCTGCCTGGCTGTGGCGGACCACTACGTCTCCTCCGATCTCTCCCACGAACAGATCACAGAAGAACTCCTCTCCCAGTCTGGACGCGCCTTTGACCCGGAAGCCGTCCGCCTGCTGCTCCGGTGCCAGTTGGAACCTGCCTCACGCTCCCACCGTTCTCTGGACTCCTGGCATTCCGCACTCCCCGTAAACCGCGGACTCTATGGCCCTGCCGGAAAATTCGTTTCCGAGGCAACAGAGGCGCTGAGCGAAAACCTCTGACTCCCTCAGCCTTCCGCCGGCGGCTGACTGGTGGAGGGTTTGGAGGGGCCACCGGTTTTCAAACGCAGTTTGCCAAGCTCGAGCCTGCTGAGTCCGCCTTTCTCACCGGCTTTTGCGGTCTTCGCCGCCTCGAGAGCCTCCAGGTTTTCCGCGCGGACCGCTTCGTAGATTTCGCCGCGCACAATCGGCACCTCGCGGGGAGCCACAACGCCGATCTTGACGACGTCGCCTTCAATCCGCTTGATCCGGATCTCGATCTGGTCACCGATCCGGATCGTTTCGTTTAATTTTCGGGAGAGGGTCAGCATCGGAGCACCCGCGGATCACGCAGCATCGTCTATCAAAGGGTGGTTGACCGAATACTTCTGGTAATTCGTCAACACCACCTGTTTGCCCACCCCGGTCTTCCGGTTCACCACCAGCGGCGCCACCAGATTCGCTGTGACCCGCTGGGGCGACCACGATTTCACCGTGGCAATGTTCAACACCCAGGCATCCGACCCGTCCCCAGACAATCCCAGTTCCTCGGCATCTTCCTCCCCGATTTCCACCCGGTAATCCGGGATCACCCCCTCGAGTTCAATTGCCACAAACTCGATCGGGTCTGGTTCCAGAGCCCGCAGAAGGAGGAACGGCCCCGATTCGGGATCCGCCACGAGTTCGAAGTCCCTGAGGTCCGACAACCCGATCAGACCGCCGGGCAGATGCACCCGCACAGCATTTGCGAACTGGGGTTCACCGAGCATTCCTCACCTCAGGAAATCCAGAAGCGAAAGCGTACCCACGCGCGCTGCACTCTGCAGGGCTGCCTCATAAGCGGTCTGCGACCGGCTGAGATTCAGGGAGATCTGGGCGTAATCCGCATCCACGCGCTCCCCGAACTCCTTGTCCAAGGCTTGGAAAGTCTCACTGGCCTGGCGCACTGCCGACTCCACACGATACTGCACGGAAGAAATCCGGGTAATACTTGCAAGAATCTGGTCCTCTGAAGTGTTCAACCCCTGCCGGGCCGCGGACAGTGCGGTCAAATCCAAAGGGGAACCGGTCAATGCATTCCGCAGCGCCACGAGATTGTTCAGGAACCCGGCAAGGTTTGCGTTCTCCGCCCCGGTCGTTCCGGGCAGAACCGTTTCTGAATCCGAGACGCTGATCGCCGCACCGTTTCCAGCAGCACCATCATAGGAAACAGCACTCACTTTGTTGGTTGTCTGGTCACGCGTGACCGAGAACGGGGCCTGCATGTCCGTCTTTGTCGAACCGAATAATGCGTCCCCTTGGAACTTGGAATTGCCCAAAGCGACACCCTGCTCGATCAACTGGTCGAGTTCGGCCGCGTATGTCGCCAACTCCGCCGGCGAGGAAAGCGAACCCGCCAAGGTTGAGAGTTCTCCAGCCCGGGTAGACACTTTATTCAGGTTCTCAAGGACCGCATACGTGGCCTGGCCCAAGTCCGCAGCGCGACCCGCATTCTGGAAATACTGTTGCTCCTGCTTCTTGCGCGCCTCCAGTTCCAGCGCCCGGTTCATCGCCAGCGGATCCTCACTGGGGCGGTTCACACGCTGGCCGCTGGCCAGCTGGTTGGTTGCCGTCAACTGGGCCGCAGCAAGGCTTTGAAGCCGGGGCAGCAACGCATTGTTCAAGGCATTAAATGGAACACGCATAAGATTTCGCTAGTTTACGCTCCGAGCCGGTTCACGACCAGATCCAACAGTTCGTCCACCACGTTCACATAACGCGCCGAGGCTTGGAACGCCCGCTGGAACCGCATCATGTCGGCCAGTTCCTCGTCCTGCGAGACACCACTGACCGAGTCCCGCTGTTCGCGCACCATCCGTTCGCTGACTCCCTGGTCCTCCACCTGCGTGTTGACGGTTGCCAGCGCCGCCCCAAGGCCGCTCACCGTCCGCGCCACATGCCCCGCGAAGGTCCCTTCGATCCGGTCCGCGGCAAAGTCGAAGGACAACGTTCCATTCGGCGAAGGACCGCTGAGCGTGATGTGCGTGGCGTCGTCCACGGAAAGAATAACGCCAGAGAAACCCGGCCCTGAGTAGGCCTGGCCGATGTGAAGGCCAGCAGTGCTGGGGATACTGACCCGGTTGCTGGTTCCATCCCCCGTGATGCTCCGGGTCAACGTCTGTTTCGCAAACACAACGGACGAAAGCGAACCAACCGCCCGCGCAATGTCATTGGCACCGGAATCGCCGGAGGCCCCAGACCGCAGGCTGGCCACGGTCACGCCAGCGTTGTTGAAACTGATCAGTCCGGAACCCGGAGTCGCGTCAAAGAAGTCCACGCCGGATCCATCCGGGTTGTACGCGGCATTGACGCTCTGGGTGAGTTGTCCAGCGAGCGCCGAAAGCGCGTCCCTGGAATCCTGCACAGGCCCCTCGGCGGCCTGCTTCGCAGAAATCAGGCGCCCCTGCCGGAGCCTGAGGATGGCGCCTCCGCTGTTGAATTCACCGGTACCCGGGTTGTAATCCAGCGGCCCGCTGGTTTCCCGGCCGTCCACGAGGAGCACTTCCTTGCCCGCGGAATCCCGCACCACGACTTGCAGTTGGCCCGGCCCCTCAGGCTGCTCACGGACTTCGAAATCGGTGTATTTGGCCAGTTCCTCGAGCTTGGCAAGGCGCTCGTCCCGGAGATCCACTGCAGCGCCCGGCTTCCCGTTTTCCGCGACACCAACCTGGTAGTTGATCGCCGCGATCCGGTTGAGAATTTCGTTGGCAGCCGCGAGGTCCTGATCGATCTGATCCACAGCGTCCGTCTGGACTTGGGCAAGGCGTTCATCCGCGTCGTTGATCCGGCTCACCAGAGTCTCCGCGCGGGAGAGAAGAATCTGCCGCTGGCCGATGTCCGTCGGCTTTGAGGCAAAGCTCTGGAACGCATTGAAAAAGTCGCTCAGAGCAAGGTTCACCCCACCGGAACTCGACTGGTTCAGGTCGTCCACGAAGCCGGAGGAACTCGACCGGTTGATTTGGTGCCCCAACGCAGTCTCAGCCCGGGTCAGGAGCGTCTGCTTCATCTTCAGCCCCTCCGACTTGGCTACCTCCCGCTGAACCTGCCGGTCCAAAAGCGGGTCCCGGACCTGCTGGATGCCGGTCCCCTCCACCCCAAGCCCTTCATATGCCACGCCCGTGTCATAATGCCCAACCTGCCCCTGAATCAACCGCTGCCGCGCGTACGCCGGGTTGTTCAGGTTCGCAAGGTTTTTTCCGGTAATCTCCAGAGACTTGCCGTGGGTCCGGAGCGACTGGGTTCCCGCTGTGAGTTGGAAGTATAAGCCGGGCATAGTGTTAAATTCCTGTGTTCAAGCGACTTGGGCTGAAAAACCGCCCCCGGATCCGACCCGGGGCTCAATCGTTCCCTGCGAGGAGTAGGTCCCGGGGAGGGCGTGGGGATCCACGCTGGTCAGACGTTGGCGCGCCAGTTCCACCGCCTGCGCCAAAAGCATCCGGTTTTGGTGGGTGCGTCTCTGGACTTGGGCCACCAAGGCGTTGATCTCGTCCATCAACGCTCGCAGAAGGGGGCGCACCGGTTCCGGCAGGTCCGTCATCAGGCTTGAAAGCGCGCTGTCCTTGGGCCAACCCAATCCCACCGCCAGTTCCTCCACCAACCGTTCCCGCTGCCTCCGGCACTCTCCCACCCGGCCCATCTGGGCCTCCACCTCAGGATTCTTGCTCAAAAAACCCGCCGGATTCCGGGCCACGATCAAATGCTGCTGTTCTTCAAAAAGATGCAACAACCCGCCGTACTCCTGCAGCTCAGCCCTCAACGCTTCCACCAAAGGCCCGCTCATATCGCCCTTCTGGCTCATGGCTGGATCGCCCCTCCTCCCGGTCCGCCTTTCCGCATCAACTGCGCCTCAAGGATCTGAGCAAAACTCTTCGACCCACCCGACACCGCCTGAGAAATCGTGTCGCAGAGCAAGTACTGGTACACGCCCGATGGATCCGCAGACCGCTCCGGCCCGCCCAACCCGGGCGCCATCGCCTTTTCCATCACCTGACGCCACAGCACAGCCTCAAACTGCCGGCAGGATTCCCGCACCTTCTCGCGGTCACCAGGCACCGGTTTCTGAAGCGCGTCCGGAGCGAGAAGCGGGTTCATTCCCGCGGGTTGAATGGGAGGCAGGTTCATCAGTTCAGGACCAGTTCCGCCTGCAATGCGCCGGCGCGTTTCATCGACTGAAAAATGGCCATCATGTCCCGAGTCGACACCCCCAAAGCATTCAGGGCCGCCGCAACCCGCTCAATGCTGGGAGACTCCTCGACGATCTTGAAGCCGCCCTTCTGCTCCTTCACCTCCGTCTGCGTGCTCGGCGTCACCGCTGTGGTGCCGCCAGACAAGGCGTTGGGTTGGCTCACGTTCAGGTTCGAGGAAATCGAGATCGTCAGGGATCCGTGGCTCACCGCCACAGTCGACACCCGCACATTCGAAGTGGCGATGATCGTCCCCGTCCGCTCGTTGATCACGACTCGCGCCACGCTATCCGGCGCCACCTCAATCGCACCCACCGTGGCGATGAAATTCACCTCGTATGGCTGATACTCCTTGGGCACCAGAACATTCACCGATGCCGCGTCCTTGGCCATCGCCGATCCAGGAAAAAGTTGGTTCACCGCCTCCGCCAGACGCGCCGCCGAAGTGAAGTCCGGTTCCCGGAGCAGCAAATTGATCGACCCATTCCGCACCACCTGCGCGGGAATGTCGCGTTCCACAATCGCCCCGTTGCTGATAGTCCCCACCGTCGGATGGTTTTTCTGCACCGTGGCACCGCCAGGCCCGCTAGTCCCCCCGATGAATCCCCCCACCGCAATGGGACCCTGGGCAACCGCATACACCACGCCGTCCGCACCGATCAGCGGGGTCTGCAACAGAATCCCGCCCTGCAGCGACTTGGCATCCCCGATCGACGACACCATCACGTCAATCCTCGTCCCGGACCGCGCAAATGCACTGATGTCTGCCGTCACCATCACGGCAGCCACGTTTCCAGACCGGATGGTCTGTGGGGGGATGTTGATCCCCTGGCGCTGGAGCGCGTTCGCGATACTCTGGAGGGTCTGGTTGATCTGGCTGTCCCCGCTGCTGGCAAGGCCCGTCACGAGACCAAAAGCGGTCAACTGGTTGTCCCGGGCTCCTTCCACGCTCGTCAGATCCTTGATCCGCGATCCGCCCCGACTGGTGAGCGTGACCGGCGAGGCGTCACCCACCTCCGCCCGGAGGACTCCGGCGGAACACAGCAGGGCAAGCAGCAGAAGATGAAATCGGATGAACATGGTTCTCAGGTACTCAATAGGGACGGAGCCGGTCCTCTGCCCTCAAAAGCCAGCCGCGTTTCTCCACGTCGGTCAGATACCCCTCCGCCTTCACCTCGACCCGGGCATCGGCGACGTTGGCGGAAAGCACGGTGTTGTCGGGCAAAACGTCCTGAGGCCGGACCACACCCCGGTAGTAGGCGTAGTGGGTCTCGCGGCCTTGGCCCAGCACCTTGGTCCCTTCCACCACCATATTCCCATTAGGCAACACGTCCACCACGGTCACAGCCGCACGGTTTGTCATCACCTGCCGGTAATTCAGGGTTCCCCCGCCGGTGTATGTGTCCTTCCCGGCGACCGTCAGGTCCGGAATCGTGATCTGGGGGGCGTTCGAGGAGACTGAAGGCGGCTCGGGAATCTTGATGTCGCCCACCTTCGCCGGTTGCTTCGAGGCAGCCCAAGCGGGCAACCCCTTGAGAAACTGGTTCAGCAGGTTGGTCGCAAGGTTGAGCGTACCGGGCTTGCTCTCCTTGTTCGTGGTGGTCGTCTGAGTCCGGGTCGACACCGTGGTTTCATTCAGCACGATGGTGAGAATATCCCCCACGTGCTTGGCACGGGCATCCGCGTACATGGCCCTCTCGTTGTTCGTCGGTTTCGTCCAAAGCGAATCGGCAAACACCCCAGAGGGATGAAGGCCCAGCAACAACGCCATGACTGCACTCGATCGCATCCAGGTTTTCATCGGCATTTCAAAAGCTCACTTGAACAGTATTCGGCCGCAAAACACGCGCCGTAAAGTCCTTGCGACTGTCCATGTTGCGGACCACCACGGCGTCCCCCGCCCCACCGCTGCTCATCGCCATCGCCTTCATGGCGATGTTCATCCCGCCATCCTTGAATGTGACGTCCACGATCTGCCCCTTCCGGACCAGCGGCCGCAACGCAATGTCGCGCCATGTCAATGGCCGCTCCTGCCCCACCATCTGCACCAGTTCGTACAACGATAAATCCGTTTCCGCCGGAACAAACGACTGCCGCTCCCGGAGCACATCCACGGCCTGCTGCACACACGCCCCGGAATCCAGCGCCTGCCCGCGTTCCAACCTCCGCTCCGTCACCCAAACCGGTTTCCACAACTGTGCACGGAGCATCATCTGCCAGTCGCCCAACACCCGCCCCCCGGACTCAATCTGGAACCGGATCAGAAAAGTGGGGGTCAGGCCCCCAGGCGGCAGCTGCACAATCCTCAGATCCCAGCGATCGTCCTGACCCAGGCGCAGTACGGGCCATCCCCGGGTCAGACTCAGACGAAGGTCGCCCGTCAGACCCATCTGAGCCGACAACTCCCGCTCCAGAACCGCCACGAGGTCTTTCTCCTCAATCTGGCCACCACTGCGGTCCGGAGCCGCCACACGCCCCCCACCGAGCTTCAAATTGGGCACCGAAGGCTTCGACTCCAACGGCACAAGGATCCCGCCCAGTTCCCCGGCAAACCCCGGGAACCCCGCGCACAACAAGATCCCTGTGACCAGACCTTTCATCACGTCATCAATCGCCCGCTGGATTGCCCGCTGGATTGCCCGTTTGCATCAACGCTTCAACTGGTTGATCTGCTCCAGCATCTGGTCCGAGGTCTGGATGGCTTTGGAATTCACCTCATAGGCCCGCTGCGCCATGATCATGTTCACCATCTCCTCTGCCACGTTCACGTTGGAGGTCTCCAGAAACCCCTGCACAATACTGCCGTACCCCGCCTCCGCTGGGGAACCTGTGTTCGGATTGCCGCTGGCCGGCGTTTCTTGGAAAAGATTGCCCCCCAGGCTCCGCAACCCGCTCGGGTTGTTGAACCGCGTCAACTGAAGCCGGAACCGGTTGAACCCGTCTGCAGTTTCCACCGTCACCTCCCCGTTCGGCGCCACGGACACCCCCAGAGTGTTCAGAGGAATCGTCTGCATCCCGCTCAGAACTGGCAAACCGTCGCTGGTCGTCACGCGGCCATCCGAGGCCACCTTGAACCCGCCATCCCGGGTGAATGCGCTGGTGCCGTCAGGCCGCTGGATTTCGAAAAAGCCTTCCCCGTTGATGGCCAGATCCAGCCGTTCCCCGGTCTGGTTCAGCTGTCCCTGCGTGAAAATCTTGGAGGTCGACACCACCCGACTGCCGTTCCCGACCTCGATACCGGTCGGCACCTGGGTGCCGCCCCCGGCCTCCGCCCCCGCCTGACGCGGACGCTGGTAGAGCAAATCTTGGAACTCCACCTTGCTCCGTTTGAACCCGTTGGTGTTCACGTTGGCCAAATTGTTGGCAATCGCATTCAGGTTCAACTGCTGGGCTTCCATCCCGCTCGCCGCAGATTTCAACGATATCAGCATATTTTCAATGGGGGTTCAGTTTTCCGGTTCCGTCACTGCCATTCAAGCTCTGCATTTCAGCGCGCCATTCAAACCGTCGGACTTCCAAGAGCCTGAATCGCTCCTTTCATGAGGTCGTCATGGGAAGAAACCACTTTCAACGAGGCCTCGTAGGCCCGGGACACGCCGATCATGCTCACCATCTCCTTCAACGCCGACACGTTGGCTCCCTCCACCGCCCCCTGATCTAAAACCGGGTTCTCCTCCTGGGCAGGCACCACCCCATTCTTGGGCACAAAACACCCTCCCCCCACAGGAGTCAGCGACTCCGGGTCAGGAAACTCAAACAACTGAAGCCGCCCCAACTGGTCCCGCCCCTGAGAAAGCATCCCGTCCGAAGAAATACTCACCGGCCCCTGCTCCGGGTCCAACTCCACCGGCCCCGCCCCGGACTGCAACTCGAACCCGTCCTTGTTCACCAAGGCGTTCTGGTCGTTCAACCGGAACTCGCCACCCCGCGTGTAAACCAAGGTCCCATCCGGGCGCCGCAACTGAAAAAAACCCTGGCTGCGGATCGCAAAATCCGTGGAAACACCGGTCCACTTCACCTCCCCAGGGGTAAAATCCAGCTTCTGGACCGTCGTCGGCACCGCTCCATCCAGCTCCTCGGCACCGCTTCCCTTGGCCCCAAACTTGGTTGCCCCATGCAGAAACCCCTCAAAACTCATCTCCGTCCGCTTGAACCCCGTCACCTCGCTGGACGAGATGTTCTTGGAAATGACGTCCTGCATCCGCTGCAACGCAGTCAGAGAAGAGGCACCCACATAGATTCCGTGCAACATATCATGTCCGCTCGAAGCAGCACCTGTGCCACCGGGCAAACCTTGCTCCCCACATCGCATCCAAGCCCCCCATCCCCGCCTGAACCTCTGCGAAAGAGACGTCGCCCCCCATCCACGTAGGCACTTTTTGCCTTTGCGACCGGGGTTTTTGCCTCTGAAGCACTCCCGACGAGCGAAACCTGCAACATTTGCCTCGACTCGCCACGCCTCCCCCGAACTTAATGCCGAACTGTTTTTTCTCCACCCGTTCTGGGCCCAACCCACTTCATTTCCTGCTTGGACCCGCACCCCGCTCCCGAACCGAAGCCGCCAGCCACCATCCTCTTGGTGGAGGACGACTCCATGGTTCGCCGCTGGGAAACCACCGTCCTGCAGCGCGCAGGGTTTCGGATCTTGGAAGCCGCTGACGGGGAAGAAGCCCTCCAGATCCTTTCTGAGGAACCCGGAGATTCCCCGCAACTGGTCATCACGGACCTCGAACTCCCCACGATTTCCGGCGCGGATCTGGCCCTGCAACTCGAACTGCTGCGTCCGGCGGCACGCATCCTTTTCACATCCGGATACCCGGACGACGCACTGCCCGAACCGATTCACTCCCTGAAAACCCGGTTCGCCTTTTTCCGCAAACCGTTTTCCCCTCCCCATTTCCTCGAAATGGTTCGGTCCCTTCTGGCCTGAATTCCGCCCCTCCAAGACCTTCCCTGCGGCCAAGGTCGAAAAAAAGAGGCTGAAAAGGCATTTTTCCCCTCAAGTCTCTCGAGGGCACGCCGATTTGTCTCCGTAGAAACTTTTCTCAAGCTTATGGAAATCCGGCCTCAAAACGAAATCCTCGCTCCCGTGGCAATTCCGCCCAAGCCTCAGCAGGCGGCTCCCACCCCGATCGCAATTCGGGAAACCACCAACGACACGTTCCGCACCCCGCTCGCCCAGCGACTGAGGGCTGCCTTCCAGGCGGCACCCGAAGTCCGCGACGAAGCTGTTGCTCACGGCCGTGTGCTCGCCACCGACCCCCAGTATCCGCCGATGGAACGCCTGAACGCCATGGCAGAACTGCTGGTTCTCGGCGCCAGCCGCGCTGCCGGCGAATAAACCCGCCTCCCTCACCCTCTGCACCGAAGCCAGCCATGATCTGCTATAGCCCTCTGAAGGTGTACCGCGAAGCCGCGGCCCGCAGTTCCTCCCCCGGTCAGCTCGTGCTGATGCTCCTCGACGGCGCCTTGCGCTTCATGGACTCCGCAGTCCAAGGGTTCGAGGAGTCAAACTTTGTGCGCCGGAACGAACTGGTCCACAACAACGTCCTGAAGTCCCAAGCCATTCTCTCCGAATTGCAGGCTTCCCTCAATCTGGATGCGGGTGGCGAGTTCGGATCTACCATGTTCCGTCTCTACGACTTCATGCTTGAGCAACTCCGCCAGGCCAACCTGAAGAAAGTCGTGGAACCCATCCGGGTGGTCATGCAGTTGCTCGGTGAAATCCGTGAGGCATGGAGCCAGATGCTCCTCCAACAGCCCGCTGCCCGTCCCGCTGAAGGCTTGGCTGCCGCGTGCTAACCGCCGAACAGGCTCGCTTTAACGCCCTCCTCAAACACCTTGAGGAGGGCGTTCGCATTCAGGCCGGGCTCCTCTCCGACCCCGAGGAGCTCCTCCGCTCCGCTTCCGAACTCGCCCCTTTCTGGGACGCGCTTGCCGAGCAACGGCAACATCTCACCGAGGAAAATCTCGCCCACTTCCTCCCTCGCCTCGAACGGCTCCGGTCCACCGCAAATGCCAATGCCACCGCGGCAGACGCCGCCACGGTTGCCCTCCGGACGGAACTCCATGAGATGGCCAGGACCGTTCTCAGGCTCCGCCAAGTGCTGCGGGGCACGAACCAGACCCCCGAAGACGCCCCGCGCACCCTTTGGGCGTGAGCTCCCTGCAAATCCCTCTCGATCTCCCCAGCGCCTTGGGCAAGATTCCTCCATGGTTGGCAGACAAGTCTTCTACGAGGGCCGCGTCCAAGGCGTCGGCTTCCGGTTCACCGTGAAATCTTTGGCCCGCGGCTTCGAGGTCGTTGGCTGGATCCGCAATCTCCCCGACGGCCGGGTCGAACTTCAGGCCTCCGGCGAACCCGCTGAACTGGAGGCCTTCCTCGAAGCCATTCAGGAAAGCGAACTCCAAAGCCATATCCGGAAATCCGAGTCTCACCCCCAACCGCCCCTCTCCGGCGTCCGCGGCTTCGAAATCCTACGCTGACCCCATGGCTGACCCCGCTGCCATCGCCATCCGGAATCTCACCAAGATCTTCCCGGTCCCGTTCCGGAAAGAAAAAGTCACGGCCGTAGAAGACCTTTCCCTGGAGGTTCAACCCGGCCAGATCTATGGCCTGCTCGGACCCAACGGATCTGGCAAAAGCACAACCATGAAAGTGGTTCTCGGCCTGGTCTCACCCACCTCAGGGAGCACTGAGATTTTCGGCCGCTCCAGCCTCCATGTGGAAAGCCGCGAGGCCGTTGGGTTCCTCCCAGAAAACCCGTATTTCTACAAGTTCCTCACAGGTTCGGAGACCCTCCATTTCTTTGGACGCCTCTGCGGTCTTTCCGGCCCACGCCTCGCCGCCCGGAGCCGGGAACTGCTTGCCTTGGTTGGACTTGAAACCGCCGCAAACCGGCGGGTCGGCTCCTACTCCAAAGGCATGCTGCAAAGGATCGGCCTCGCACAGGCCCTCATCCAGGACCCACGGCTCTTGGTTCTGGACGAGCCCACCGCAGGCGTCGATCCCGCCGGGTCCCGCGAAATCCGGGATCTCCTTCTGCAGTTCAAACAGCGCGGAATCACCGTGCTCCTGTGTTCGCATCTGCTGGGCCAAGTCCAGGAGGTCTGCGACCGGATCGGAATCCTGCACCAAGGCCGGCTCGTCAGCGAAGGCCCCCTCGAATCGCTCGTTTCTGTCGAGGACCAAACCGAGTGCCTCCTCCGGAACGCTTCACCGGAACTGCTCCGTTCGATTCAAGCGCAGGCCGCAGCCGCCGGAGCCGAGGTCATTCAGATTCGCAAACCTCAAACCACGCTCGAACGCCATTTTTTGAAAGTCACGCACGGCGTTTCACGGGACGCCAGCACCCAGCCCTCACCCCAGCATGCCGACGTCCACGCCCCTTGATCCGTCTGTCCCGGTGCGCCACCGCTGGTTTTCCCCGGCCCGGCTCCTCGCGATTGCCTCCAACACCCTTCTCGAACTGGTTCGCCAGAAGGTGTTTTACTTCCTGCTCCTGTTTGCCCTGCTTTCCATTGGCAGCTCACTTCTGGTCGTCCAGTTCACCTTCCAGCAACAGTTTCAGGTGCTCAAGGATGTCTCGCTCGGCGCAATGTCCATTTTCAGCTGGCTGCTTGCCGTCCTCGCCACAGCCCAGCTTCTTCCTCGCGACCTTGAGGACCGGACCCTCTACACCATCCTCGCCAAACCCGTGCCCCGGTTTGAATACCTGCTCGGCAAACTGGGCGGAGTCCTCCTCCTTCTGGCACTTTCTCTGGCCCTGATGTCTGCCCTGTTTGCCGGGGTTCTGGCTTGGCGCGAACAGACCCAACTCGCCTTGATCCAAGCCGCCACACCTCCCGAAGACCTCGAGGCCGCAGTGCAAGCCCTCCGCGCTTCCACATTCACACCCAGCCTCGGCCTCGCCATCCTCACCATCTTTCTCCGCGCGGCAATTTGCGCCTCCCTGACCCTCCTCATTTCCAGCTTCGCCACCTCCTCCATTTTCACTGTCATTGTCTCTGTCATCGCCTACATCATCGGCCACATCCAACCCGTGGCCCGCGACTACTGGCTGCATTCACTCCCCGCAGGCCAAGGAGTTTCCCCCCTGGTCCAAGTGTTCCTCGGGTTCGTCGCCCTCTTCTTTCCGGACTTCCAGCTTTTCAACCTGGTCGACGAAGCCGCAGCGGGAAACACCATCCCATTTCCCCTCTTTGCACAGACCTCCGCGCTCGGTCTCGGCTACGCCATGGTCTACACCTTCCTCGCCTACCTTTTCTTCTCCCAAAAAGAACTGTAGGTCATGCGCGCCAGACTCCTCGCCCCAGTTCTGCTCCTTGGTTTCGGTTTTGCCAAACTCGCGCCTGAATCTCTGCTGACACGGGTCCGCCAGTCCGCAAATCTCCACACGGCACCCGTCCAGATCAGCCTCCGCCAAAACCTCAGCCAGATGGGCTTCCTCGCCGCCCTGAGCGGATTCCGCGCCGTGGTTGCCGACCTGCTCTGGATTCAAGCCCATACCGCCTGGGAAAACACCGACTGGGGCCGGATGAAGCTTCTCCTCGACACAGTCACCGCGCTCCAACCCCGGGCCGTGGTCTTCTGGGACGGAGCCGCATGGCACATGGCGTGGAACGCCAGCGTTTCAGCACTCGAAAACCCCGCCCAACCCCGGCTGGCCCTCCGCGTCAAAGCCCAGCGGGAGTTTTTCAGACTCGGTGAAGACTTCCTGCTCCGTGGAATCCAGAACAATCCCGGTCGTCAGGAACTCTACAACCGGCTCGGGATGCTTTACCGGGACAAGTTTGAGGACCATGCCCGGGCCTCAGACGCATTTGCCGCCTGCGCCGCCCTCCCCAATGCCCCCTCCTACGCCCGCAGGTTCGCTGCCTACGAACTCTCCCGGGTCCCAGGCCGCGAAGCCGAAGCCTACCAGACCCTCAAAAAGCTCTTTCTTGAGGGCGAAAAAAACTGGCTCCCCACCCTTTTTAACCGAATCCGCTTTTTAGAGGAAAAATTGAACGTGCGCCCGGACGAAAGACTTCGTATTCCTGAAGGCAGGTAAGTTCCTCCCATGAGATTTGCGATCTTTGGAGACATCCATTCCAACCTTGAAGCCCTGAACGCCATCCTCGCGGATGCCGCTGCTCATGGGGTCACCCACTATGCCTGCCTCGGGGACATTGTCGGCTATGCCGCCAACCCCGCCGAGTGCCTTGAGATTGTTCGCGCCCTCGAATGCCCGGTAGTTCAGGGGAACCATGACGAACAGGCCTGCGCCGGCGACGATCTCTCCGGGTTTAACCCGCTCGCCCAACAAGCGATCGACTGGACTCGCAGCCAACTCACCGACGACCAGAAAGCTTGGCTCCGGAACCTGAAATTTGTCCGCCAAGTTCGGGATTTCACCATCGTCCATGCCACTCTGGACACCCCGCACCGCTGGGGCTACGTCTTCAACCAACTCGACGCCGAAGCCAGCTTTAATTACCAGCACACCCAGATCTGTTTCTACGGCCATACCCACACCCCGCGCGCCTACATCCGGGACGGCATGGTCCGGGGACAGCCCTTCGAATCCCTCCTCATCGAGCCGGGCAAAAAGTACTTCATCAACGTCGGTAGCGTCGGGCAGCCAAGAGATGGCGACTGGCACTGTTCCTACTGCCTCTATTGCCCCGAGGAAAAGGAGGTTGTTCTCCGCCGGCTCGAGTACGACATCTTTACCACCCAGGACAAAATCCTCGCGGCAGGTCTCCCCCAGAAACTCGCCGACCGTCTCGCTCTTGGCAAATAGGTCTCCGGTCACCCGGACCCTCCTCCTTGGACTCGCCAGCACGCATCCTTGTGGTCAAGCCGAGTTCCCTCGGCGACATTGTTCACACCCTCCCCGCGCTCGCCGCTCTCCGGCGCCAATGGCCCGAGTCCAAGATCCACTGGATGGTCAATCCCGAATGGGCCCCCCTGCTGGAAAATCATCCCCACCTGGACGGAATCCTTCTCTTTCCCAGAAACCAGTTCCGGGGTGTCGCAGGGCCGGCGCGGTTCATCCCCTGGGCGCTTTCACTGCGCCGCGCCCCCTTCGATCTGGCCTTGGATTTTCAAGGCCTGTTCCGAAGCGCCCTTCTCGCAAAACTCGCCTCTAAACAGAGCGTCCTCGGCCTCTCCGATGCCAGGGAAGGTGGCACCCTTTTCTATCAGAAAACCGCAGACACAAGGCCGTTCTGCCACTCTGTGGACCGGTACCTTGCCCTCGCAAGGCTGGCTGGAGCGCAAACGCCATCAGATCCCGAATGGATTCTGCCCCCCGGCGAACCCGTTCCGGGCCTTCCCGAGCGCTTTCTCCTGCTCCATCCGTTCTCCCGTGGGAAGGGAAAATCCATGACTCAGGATCAGGTGGAGCATCTCTGCGCCGCGCTGTCGCCGACGCCCGTGGTGATTGCCGGGCGCTCGGAAGCCCGGCTAAACCTCCCGCACAACGGGTTGAATCTGCTCAACCAAACCTCCATTCCTCAGCTGATCGGATTGATCCGCTCGGCCACTGCAGTGGTCAGCGTTGACAGCGGTCCGATGCACATCGCGGCGGCGCTTCATCCCCGCCTTCTTGCTCTGCACACCTGGAGCGATCCGCAAAAAGTCGGCCCCTATCCCCCAACCGCTTGGGTACTCAAGGACGGCCTGCTCTTCCAGAGGGGCACCCCCCACCTTATACGCACGCTACCCCCAGACCACCTCGCCGAGTTCATCGGGAACGAACTCCTCGGGGAAGTCACGCCCTCACCCAAGTAGGGGCAGATTATTTATTCGGGTATCATTGAGGGTACCGACCCCGGGTTTCGCCAAAGCTTGCCCAGCAAAAGCCGCACGAAACCTTTTTACCCGCCCCCCCTCCAACCGCCTTCCGGCTCTCAAGAGTGTCAGTGAGCGGATGCTCATTGTTTTGGGGACACACCCCATGACCCAAAATTTGCCCTGCACCCCGGTAAAATGGGGACAGACCTTCGGAATTTTCTCTTTGCCGGGGACAGACCCCGCCGATTTGAAAAACTGGGGACAGCCCCCGGGGCTTTAAGCCCTTCTGGGGACAGGCCAGTGATTTTGATCCTCAACTCATCGGCTTGATCCGCTCGGCCACTGCAGTGGTAAGCGTTGACAGCGGTCCGATACACGTTGCAGCAGCGCTGCATCCCCGCCTTCTTGCTCCGCTCATCTTGAGCGATCCGCAAAAAGTCGGCCCCGATCCCCCACCCGCTTAGGTGCTCAAGAAAGGCCTGCTCTTCCGGAGGCCAACCCCACCTCATGCGCACGCTCCCCCCAGACCACCCCGCCGAGTTTGCCGAGAACGAACTCCTCGGGGAAGTCACGCCCTCACCCAAGCAATTATTTTTCTGGGGACAGACCCCGCCAATTTGAAAGAAAAAAGAAACACTGGGGACAGACCCCCGGGTTTGGAAAGGCTTGCTGAGCAACAACCCTGCGGAACCTTTTTGCGAACTTTTGGATTACCGCTTTGGAGTCCGTTGTCTTGAGACGACCTCGCCCCATCCTGAAGCGCGGTTTCACGCGGGAACGCGGGAATACGCGGAAAAAGGGGCCGAAAACTGACGCGCGAAGCCTTTTCAGTCCTCGCAGGCGCGGCTCAGCCAATTGTCGGACAGAAATCCGGGCAGCACAAAGAGGCGAACTCCGTTCGCCTCGTCCAATTCTTCTTCAGCCGGCGACCGCCAACTGAATTTTCCCGGGAAAAACTCCGGGCTAACTCTCTGTCCCCCCCCCAGCCCCCCCAGAACCTACCAGGGACTCCCAGGACCTACTGGGAACAGGCGATTGCCTGTTTTCTCACGGGCCCCAGCACCTTCACCCCCGGCATGTCCA
>CAIURC010000172.1 GCA_903901425.1 uncultured Spartobacteria bacterium
CCTGCTCCGCCTGGGCCGTGTGTTTAGACGTCATACAAATCGTCCTCCTGAACTTCCTCAAGCTCTTGAGCCTGCTCAATGACCCGGATGGCCATTCGGATCGCGAACACATCCTCTTCGGGGCGCAAATCAATGACTTCGTTCTCCTCGAATAGCACGCAGTCGTAGTACCAGACCTCCTCGGTCACCCTGGGCAGTCCCAGAATGACGCCCACCGGGGTGCCATAAGGGTTGAACTGCACGTTCAGGATCGGAACTCGCACCGGAACCGGCTGGCCGTTGCGCCACACGTTCAGATCGATTTGATGGTGGGCTTGGGTTTTGGATGCACTCATGGGTTTTGGCCTCCTCCTAATCGTCCTGATACTTCTTGGACGTCTAAAACGATGGTTGCGCCTGGCTGGCTGGTGTATCACCAGTTGAACCGCTTCCAGTCTTCCAAAGCGGTTAAAACGCATCTTTTTCTTTTGGTTCCACCTCAGGGAAGGCGGGTTGCTCCTCAACGGGCTTCGGCTGGCGGGCCTGCTGCTGTTCCTCAACATGCCGGCGCTCCAATTCACGCTTCTCTTTCTCGAGCTGCTCCACCTTTGCTTCGAGCGCAGCCACCTTTTTGAGGGTAAACTCTTGAAGCTCTTTCGACCCCCGCACGATGTTGTGCGTGCCCTGAACCATTTGGGCGATGTTCGCCTGAGTCTGTAGCACTGCCTGGTTCTGCCGCTGGGAGCGGACCACTTCTGCCGTCACCTCCTGGGTCAACATGGGTTTGCGTGTGGTTCGCGCATCAGTGACTGTGTTGCCGATGATGACCTGCTCGTTGGGGTTGGCCTGCAACTTCCACGCCGGATCGGCCTCGACCCGGTAGGCGACGTGTTTCTCGTGCATGATACGCGGATCAGCCGGATCGCGATAACGCTCTACAGGGTAGGCTTTTACAACTTCTCCAAAACGGACGTTTTGAATGGTCCCAACCGGATACCTATTCGTCGGCGGCGGCACCGGTGCAGGCTTGCGATGTGCGCAGCCAGCACTTGTGACCAGCAGGATCAGAGAGAGGATTCGTGGTTTCATCGGGCTCTAAATTGCGAGTTGGAGTTTTGCGGGATTCCAGGGATCGGTGCTGTCTGAAGGGGAGGTTGCTGCAAATTTGGGTTTGTCGAGGGCCGTCCCTGCGCCCCTGCGCCCCCCAGCATCTGTTGGAGTGCCGGCGGGAGCAGCGCCCCAAACCCGGAGGCGTTCTTGTCCTGCATTTTTTCAAAATCCCTGATCTTGGTGTCAGAATCCCCAATCTTGGCTTCCTCCAGCGCGAGAGTCTGGCGGATGTAGAGGTAGAACTGCTTTCCGGCAGGCACCCTGGTGTAAGACCCGTTCTCCTTGATCTCCTCCATGACCTGCTTGGCGTACTCGTTCAGAACCGCCCCCGTGCCACTGAGAAGCGCGTTTTGAGGGGTGGACTCGAGAATCGATCCTCCAAATGCTCCTTGTTGGCGCGTCTGAAGCGCGTTGGCCGCCTCGGCCAGGAAGGTGCTGACAAAGAGTTTCACCTCCTCGAGGTTGTCCGACTTGATCGTGTACCCTTGGATCCCAAAGCTGCCGTCCGTGATCCCCCACATTTCCCGGTCACCACGGGCATCGGACATATCCAACGCGACTCCCCGGACAGTCAACTCGGAGCCATGCGGCAAATCGCTTCGCACCGGCAGCACAATGACCCACTTCTCCGTGGACCCAATCCGATCCGGGTTCTGCTTGTTGATGGCCGCGGTGCCATGCACCTCCGACCCGACCGGAATAATCAAGCGTCCATCCCACCAGACATCTTCGGTCACCAGACCGATCATCGGCGTCTCCTGTTTGGCGGAATCGACTGTGTTCACCAACTCGCACTTTACCAGCCGTCCAAAAGGCGCATACCGGTCTGCCGACTTGCGTGGCCTCACGGACAAGAGCCCTGAAGCACCTCCACCCTGACTTTCCTCAGTGTCGCGCTTTTCCGGCGCGCCGGGAGTACCAAAGGACGAGTAGAGCTTGAGCCTTTCCGGCTTGGGTGTCGGCGTCGGAGGTGGGGGCGGGGTCGGAGCAAGAGCGGCCTTTTTTTGAGCCACCTGCTGGCGCTCGACATCGTTGGGCTTCTCCAAAGCCCGGCGCTGCTCCGGGGACAACTCCAAAGGCACGGTCTGCCGGGTGTAGACATCTGCCCCTTTCTCGGCTGCCACTGCGACCGGGGCAGGTGTGGGAGTGGCTCCTTGGCGGACGCCTGTCGAATTCACTCCTCGTTTGGCAACCAGGATAACCCCGAGCAAACCCGCCATGAAGAGGGTCAACATCCCCATCTTCGACTTCCAAACACTGATGAATGTCCGGGCGTCTATCACGGCTTTTTACTGGGCAAAACTTCGATTTTCCGCGTCTTACCTTCGGGTGACTTGATCTCAATCACGTCGTCGTCGACTGGGATAAGCTGCGTCTTCTCGTCCTTGCCCTTGGGC
>CAIURC010000173.1 GCA_903901425.1 uncultured Spartobacteria bacterium
ACCCCTGCTGCTGCTTACCGCGCAGGCCAGATATTCCTACGGTACCGGCGGGAAGGTGGGCCACGACAGCACCTCATCCCGGACTTTCTCATCGCCGCTCACGCCAGTGTGCAGGCCGACCGTCTCGCCGCCATCGATCGCGGCTATCTCCGCACCTATTTCCCCGGTTTGCCCATTTTGTCCCCGATAGAGTGAGCGGCCACACCGACACTCCACCGATCCTCCTGCGGTCGCCCAGTGGGTGACCTCGTTGACAGCATACCTGCTGTGATACACTTTGTGTCTCACAATGAAGACTGCCACGGTCAGAGACCTTCGCAACGAGTTCGCCAGAGTGGCCGCGTGGATCGAGAACGGTGAGGAGGTCGTCATCACCAAGGCTGGCAAGTTCTTCGCTCGCCTCGTGCCTGCCCAACCCGCTCCGCCCCCCCGGCTTGTAAAGCCCGACATTATGTCACGGCTCCGCAAGACCTGGGGCGATCGGGTCTTCTCCGCCAAGGAGGTCGAGGCAATGCGTGCGGCCGAGTTGGAGGGCGAAGAAGGATGATCGCCTACCCGGACACCTCCTTTCTGTGTGCGCTCTACCGGAGGCAGGACAATTCTCCGGCGGCCGCCGCCCATTTTGCCGACATGACGGAGCCGCTGCATGTCTCGACCCTGCTGCTGTATGAATTCCGCCAGGGGATGCGCTTCCAGGCGTGGCTGCACCGGCAGAATCCGGCCAAAGGATTCCCACAAACCGACGCCGATCAGGCTCTGGCCGACCTTCAATGCGATCTCGACAGCGGTGCGGTCGTGCTGGTTACGGCCGAATGGCCCGATGTGCTCAGCCGCGCAGAACTGCTCTCGCGCCGACACACGAAGACCGGCGGTCACCGCGGTCTCGACATTCTCCACGTCGCCACAGCGCTCCACCTGGATGCGGCCGAACTGCTCACCTTCGACAAAAACCAGCGCCGGCTCGCCCGGGCTGCGAGTCTCAAGGTCCGCCCCTGATCCGCGGCTAAGCTGCATCATTTGATCGATGGAATCGGCTGGAACTCCAACTGCCACTAGTCCTTAACGAAGCCCCCTTCGCCGCCCGATCCAGCTTGCTGGACCAATACTGCCTAACGGTTACAGATGCGAAATGACGATTTATCACAACCCATGATGCCTCGACCGCAGACTGCGTGAACGCCTCAAACCTGAGCACCAGTAAACCGGTTTTGGTACCGGTGGTTCGCGGAACAGCACCTAGGTGCATGCGAATCAACAACTCAATCGGCCAACATTAGCATTTCATCAGCCCACTGATTCCATTTTCTACCAGTATCCGTCTTCTTCCATCCTTGAAACTCCATAAAACTGTCAATAAAACTCAGTTTCACTGAATACCCGCGACCCGCCATTTCATATTCAAATACCGCATCCACTAATGCACCTGCCCACAACTTCGCTCGCTGGGGTTCCCATTGACGCATGGTATTGATTAATTCCATGGCCTCAGGATGGCCGCCACGTGCTAAAGCTTTAATGGCTTCTGATGCAAGATAACGGTTCTCGTGTGGTTCGATATAATCTGTTACTGTATGCTGTCGATTTAATTTCCAATATTCCTCATCTGCGGCCTCACCGAGAAATTGGCGAGCGATCTCGGACCGAGTTGATATAGGACCTAATTCATACAAACAAACATGTAACGCATCATAGTTCTCGTCAATATCTGGACTTTTAAATTTTTCCTTTTGGGATTTTATCGTATTGATCAAAGCTAACGCTGATTTGTCGCCCCCGCATTGAATCATCATGCGCATGTATTGAACACGATTACTAAGGGCAGATTGAGCGTGAAACAACGTCAACAATTCGCCCTCATCTTCCGGCAAGAGAGTTTGAACGAATTTCCACTCCTTCGAAGGATTTTCAAATCCACACTGGAAACCGGTGCCTGAGCGAAACCCGGCTGATGCCAAGCGGGTTTTTAGATCAACTCGAGAATTGGTACGAGACTCTGATACCTTATCTGCGTTATTAGAGTTAACTACAAATCTAGCCCCCCCGCTTAAGGCCACCATCGTGGATGCACCCCTATCAGAAACAGCAGCATCATTAGGATTGGTTCGACGTTGGAGCAATAAGTAAATTATCCAAATCAAACCCAAGGCGAAGACAGGCAACCAATATTGTCTTTTCATTTTTCAAACGCATTTCGCTCGGTACGATTTACTTTCCACTTTGTTGGAGAAGCAACACTATTCATAAGATTATTCGCTGAAGAATCTCGATGGTCCAGACCAACGTTATGCCCCAACTCGTGCATCCAGGTTGTTTGAAAGCAACTTTCGATTACAATAATATTTTTGCCAGGCCAATCCCCAAGTCCGGTTGGCCTAACATCTCCCCACTTCATACCTTGAACCATTTTGACGTCAGAGAAAGATGCAGCCAATAGCGATTCAGCATGTTTACGGTCCTTTATGTTACAATAATCAGGATTGCTAATTGAATCAAAAGGCTTCGGGAAAACAATTTTCGGGGCATCATAAACGAAAAGCTCTGCGGCAACAGGAACCGAATCTGATTCAAAAAGTGTCGACTCAAATAATCCGAAATTTGGAGCTAACCGAGGGTCGCTGTCGCAAATGCAGCCATCGTTTTCAGTCACATAGAAGAGGTTAAAACGATCAAAATGCTTGAATGGAGGATTCCGACCAACTTTGAGGTACGGATGATAAGACCATGTTCGGTGATGGTCTCTGGCTGGCGTTGCAGTTACAACAAACTCATAAAACTGGTAGCTCCCGGATACCTTTGGAGTAACCTCAAAATCTCCGCTACCGAGTTTCAAAATGACTTGACCATTGCAATCCAAGCGCTGATCCAAGACAGTAATCTGATCTGGAGGAATAATCCCAGCGGGAACCCAGCCCGAGCCAGTCACCCAATCGTAATAATATGCTGTAACAGCAATCCGAACTCCTCTCTTCTCTGATCCATAAGCACTAGCGTGTCGGAGCATGATTCGAGTATCGGCCCTCGTTTTCTTTAGTTCAGCTCCGGTATCAATCGTTGCGTTTGCCTTGATCCAACCGCAGGTCACCGGCTTGCGTTGATGAGAAAAAACTGGGATTATCTCATCGCGGTATATCCCCCCCATCATACCAGTGACACCTTGTGTCTCTGGTGAATACTTCCACCAATTCGTGTAATCGGTGAAGCCATAGCGATTATTAAATGCGGAACTTTTTTGGTAATCTGCCTCTGTTCTCCGACTACATCAGTCTGTGGGCCAGCCTGGTTTTCGTCTAGTGTAACAATCGTTATTTCAGGCGATGAATTATTTATCCGAATCTCGTTTATATATCCGAACTCTTTCTTGAGCACCCACAATTGGGTCTGGCGAGGCACTTGCGCGATCAAGTGGAACGGCATCAATCCCAGCAGCAACAACAGAATCAGCTCAGGGAGATAACGGAAACCGCGATTTCTTGGAGGTCTACGTGCGCGGCGGGCGGTGTGCGTAGTCGATATTCGGATCATACGATGGGTGTAAGGGTGTTTAGGTAGCTTTTTCAAAAATCAGGAATTTCGTCAATTTTTAGTGTCATTGATTTTTAAATTTTAAGCACTTTGAAGAGAACACCTCGACGAGGCTTTCGATGCGGGCTTCGTTGTCATGCGGTCGGGAGTACGTTCGGGGTTGCACTGGGTCGGGGTGGTAGCCCAGTTTTACAGGCGGAATTGCATGGAAAAACAGGCCACCACGGATGCTCAGGCGGTCGAGGCCGGCCTGGAATCGCCGGTGTCGGCGGTGGCCGGGGTGGGTTCGGCGCGGGCACGCCTGTTGGCCAAACGGGGCATCCTCACCGTGGGCGATCTGCTGCTCGACGCGCCACGCCGCCACGAAGACCGACGCCAATTCAGCAAGAT
>CAIURC010000174.1 GCA_903901425.1 uncultured Spartobacteria bacterium
ATCGTGGACGGAGTTCTGGACGGAAAACCGGAGGCATTGAAGATGACCCGGTACGCTTCGGGGCTGCACGAGCCGCTGGGGGTGTTGCGGGACGGAGACAGCCTCCTGGTGACGCAGCGGACGGAGACAACCCGGCTCCGGGACATGGACGGGGACGGCGTGGCGGATCTGTACGCGAGTGCGGGGCGTGGGTGGGGGGTGTCGGGTTCCTACCACGGGTACGCGTATGGACCGAAGCGGGATGGGGCAGGGCGGAACTGGGTGAGCCTGAACGTGGACATGGGGGATCATTCGGACAACCGCCGTGGGTGGCGGGGCTGGGCCGGGGTGCTGACGTCGGAGGGGGGATTTGAGCCGATGGCAGCCGGGATGCGTTCTCCGTGCGGGTTGGGGGCGAATTTGGCTGGGGACATGTTCTGTGTGGACCAGCAGGGCACCTGGGTGCCGGCGACGCCGATCTATCATTTGAGGCGCGGGGTATTTTTTCTGAATCCGGAGGGGATAGGATCGCAGGAGTTGGCGGGGTCGCCTCTGCGGCTGTCGGCGAAGGTGCCGGAGAAAATGTTGTATCCGGAAGCGATGAAATTAGTGCCGGAGATGCGTCCGCCTGCGGTCTGGCTTCCGTACAATAAGATGGGGCGCAGTGGCACGGACCTGGCCGTGTGTCCTGGGGGCGGGGACCTTGGTCCATCAGTTCCATCCAGTCCATCCAGTCCATCCAGTCCATCCAGTCCATCCAGTCCATCAGTTGGCTCGGGTCCATTTGGGCCATTTGGAGGCCAGCTGATGGTGGGGGAGTTTACGGATGCGGGGATCAACCGGGTGTTTTTGGAGCGTGTGGAGGGGGAGTACCAGGGGGCGGCATTTCCATTTTTGAAGGGGCTGGCCTCCGGGGTGGTACGGCTGTTGTTTGGGGAGGACGGTAGTCTTTTGGTGGGGATGACCAGCCGGGGCTGGTCTTCGCTGGGGACAAAGGCGTACGGGTTGCAGCGGGTGCGTTGGACGGGGCGGACGCCGTTTGCGATTCAGGAGATGCGAGCCCTGCCGGACGGGTTTGAGCTGCGGTTTACGGCGCCGGTGGATCCGGGGACGGCGGGAGCGGTTTCCAGTTATGCGATGAGCCGGTTTACGTACTGGTATTCGGGTGCGTACGGGAGCGAGGAGATGGACACGGCGCCGTGCCCTGTGAAGGAGGCGGTGCTTGGGCCGGATGGAAGGACGGTCCGGCTCCGGGTGGAGGGGTTGCGGGAGCTGTATGTGCACGAGTTGCGTGCCGCCGGGGTGCGTTCAGCGGCGGGCGCGGCGCTGGAGGCGCCGGACGCGTACTACACGCTGAACCGGATCCCGAAGCCGCGCTGAGCTCTTTGAGCTGGTTGGGCCGTGCTCGTTGGGGCAGGCGCGTTGGGGCGTGCACGCCAAGCTCCAGGCGGGTTCCCTCCGGGAACAGGGCGGTGGATGCGGCCCCGTGGTCCTCGGGAACCGGTCAATGGTGGAGCGGATTCCTTCGGGAGCCTGCGCGTTATTCGGGGCCGGGCCCCCCTTTTCTGCCCCTGTCGCGTTTGTCGCCTTTTTTTCCTTTTCCTCCCTTTTGTCCGCCGGCCTCGCCCGGGAGCCCGCGTTCGAGTTCGGCGAAGCGGGATTCGCCGAGACCTGCGCGGACATGGGAGCGCAGTTCGGCAAGGAGTTCGGCTGTTTGAGCCGGTTTTTCCCGGGCGAGATCGTGTTGTTCGCCGAGGTCCTTGGCGAGGTTGTAGAGGAAGGTCTGACGGGTGTCCCAATAATAGAGGAGTTTGAGGTCGCCCTTCCGGAGTGCAGTCTGGGGGTGCTCGATTTCAACGTCATGATGCCAGACCATCCGCGGGATCGGTCGCCGGACGGTTCCTGCGCCTGCGTGGGTGAGGACGGGTTTCCAACTGCCGCCCTCGATTCCTGAGGGGGGCGTGAACTTCGGGGCCGCGAAGTCGAGGACGGTGGGAAGAAGGTCGTAACTGATGACCGGAGTCTGGGAGACGGAGGCTGGGCGGATTCCGGGTCCGGCAATGATCAAGGGAACACGGATGCCGCCTTCGTCGCACAGGGTTTTTCCGCCTTTAAGTGCGGGGCTGCGTCCGCCGTTGTCGGAGGTGTAAATGACAAAGGTGTTTTTGGAGATGCCGAGGGATTCGAGGGTTTGGAGGAGAGAGCCGATGCAGGTGTCGAGATCTTCGCTCATTGCGGAGAAGACCGGGCCGCCCTTGCCGTTTTTTCCGTTGGAAGACTGGCTGGACTCATATTTGCGGAGCGTTTCAGCCAGAGCTTGTGGGCGTTGGTGGACGGCGTAGTAGGAGATTTGGAGAAAGAAGGGATGCCGTTCTTGGGTTTGGCGGGTGATGTATTCCTGGGCCCGGCGGGTGAGGCTGAAGGAGAGTTTGGGGTCGTTGGGGTCGGCGGCATCGCCGTCCTCGTTCTGGGTGATGCCGTCATGGGCATCGTACCCAAACTGTTCCGGGGATGTGGGCCACTGCCATTTGCCGAAGTGCGCGGCGCGGTAGGCGGGTGCGGCTCGTTTGAGGGTGTTGGCGAGGGAATCAGCGGGGGACGCGGACCAGTGGCTGGCGTGTTTGACCACGGCATTCAGGCTGGTGGTGGAACGGCCCATGAGCAGCGCCGCCCGCGAACACTCGCATTTTGGGTGAGCTGCATAGGCTTGGGAAAAAACCATGCCGCGCGTGGCGAGTTGTTCCAGATTGGGCATTTTGAGGTCGTGGGAACGGCTCAGCTCGTTTCCCGGGATCATGGCCACCGGAGTGCCGCTCCAGCTCTGGTCATCCACAAGGATCACGACAAAGTTTGGGGGTGGGGTGGTCTGGGCTCCGCTCGCGGAGGCTCCCAGAAGGCTCACAAAAAGTGCGAGTGCGGTGCAGAGGAGTCGGCGGAAAAAATGCGGGGAACGGTGCATGGTTAGCGTTGGGCCGGAATGGAGTGGGAATGAGCGACTGCGCGGTTCACATTTTTCGAGGATTGCGCGGCGGGTTCGTAGGAACGGACCAATTCGGTTTTTAGGGAATCCGGAGTCACGTGGACCCGCAGGTATCCGGGGCTTCCGAGGAGGGTGCCGGAGGTGTAGCTGTACTCGGCGGCGTTGCGCGGAGGCGCGCCATCCCCGCGGTTGCCGGGTTGCGGCACACACTGGTACACGACGCCGTCCCGTTCCTGATGAGCGTAGAGGTGGTCGTGGCCGTGGAACACCATCTGGACGCCGTGCTTGACGAGGAGTTGATGGATGGGAGTTGGCCACCCCGGGCGTTCGGAGTGAAATGCCTCGGTGCCATCGGCATTTTTTCCGCCCCACTCAAAAAACGGGGCGGCTTCGGCGCCGCCGCGGGCATCTGGGGATGCGCCTCCCACCAGGTGGTGGATGAACACGAGTTTGTACCTGGCCCTGCTGGATTCGAGAGTGCGCTGGAGCCAGTCGTACTGGTCGCGGCCCAGGGAGCGTGTCCAAAGGTTGCTGTCGTGGCGTCCATCGCCGCCGGTGAACCAGAAGGGGTCCAGGGTGACAAAAAGCGCATCGCCCCAGTGCCATGCGGCGTAATCCTGGAGCAGGCCCACCTTCGGGTGCGGAGTTGCGTTGCCCGAGTAAAACGCGTCAGGGACCGGGTTTGGGAAATACTTTTTGCGGGTTTGGTTGGACCAGAGTCCCTCCGCCTCCCGGCGGCTGCCCGTGCCGCGTTCGCCGTCATGGTTGCCGAGCACGAGGAACACCGCAGCGTTTGAGCCCGGGATGCCCAGGTAATGGCGCTGGGCGAGGTAATGTTTTTCCGCCAGTTCATAGGCGCCCCGGTATTTGTCGGTCATGAAGGTGTCCCCGAGATCGATCAGGAAATCGGGTTCGTCCGAAACCATGTTGTGGAGGGACTGGGTGTACCGCGCCGGGATCGTGTTTTCGTCCAGATGCGGATCTGCCTGGACCACGAAAGTGAACGGGCGGCCGGTCGGGCGGGCGGTTTGAAAACGCCCAGGGAGCAGCGTTTGGGTTCCGTCCGCCTTTCTGAGCCGCAGCTCAAAGTGGTACCGGGTGTCAGGCTTTAGGCCGGTAATCGGGATTTCAACGGGGTGTCCGGCCCGGAACGCCCATTTCTGCGTGGTTCCGGTGAAGGGCCCGGGATTAACGCCGTATGCGAGTGTTGCCTCGGAGTCTTGGTGGGCGAGGACGCTGGCGGTGATGGAGGTGCCGGTGGGTCGTCCGAGCACAAGGTCAACAGGATGCTCGGGAACCGCCGTGTCAAAGACGGTGGAGCCGTGGCCGCGGGATGCCCCCTGCGGTTCACCCCTGTTTTTTCGTCCTTCGCGTCCCTCTCCGCCGCCCGGTTTTGGGTCTGCAGACTCGGGGGTGGGTGCGGCAATGGCCGACAGGGTGCCCAGCAGGAGGGCGGCGATGGAAGATCGGATCACCCGGCCAGACTGCAGGAGGGAAGCTGAAGAAGCGATGAAGCCGGGCGCTTTCTCAGGGAATGCGGGGTTTGAGTGGGCCGGTTTCGGTGACTGGATACTGGGCGTTTTGAGTTTCCAGGGATTTGGCGAGGGCGAGCATCATCCGGCGCAGGTCTTCCGGACGTTCGGAAGCAAGGTTGCGCTGTTCGAAGGGATCCGAGGCGAGGTGGAAGAGTTGGTACGGGCTGTTGTCGGACTGCGGCCCCGGAAAGTAGTGGTAAACAACCTTCCAATCGTTCTCGCGGTAGGCCGTGAAATGGCTGCTCCGATGCGGCGTGTGGGGATAGTGCATCAGGAAGGATTCGCGGCGCGTAGGGTCAGCAGCCCCGGAAAGAAGTGTCTGGAGCGGGGAACCGTCCAGCGGATGCGTGGCGGGTGCAGGAATGCCGGCGGCTTTGAGGAGGGTCGGGAAGATGTCGTAAACGGCCGCCTGCTGGCTTTGGATGGTGCCTGCGGGAATAGGAATCTGGCGCTGGAGAGAGTTGCCGGGTTCCGGGCGCGCCCAAGCGGCGATGAATGGGACCCGCATGCCGCCCTCGTAGTGGGATCCTTTGCGTCCCCGGAGTGGTTCGGCGCAGGCAACGGCGTGTTCGTGTCCATGCGGGGCATCGGACCCGTTGTCGCCGAGAAAGAGGACGAGGGTGTTGCCGGCGACCTTCAGGGATTCGAGGTGGTCGATCAGGTCGCCGAGGGATTTGTCCATGCCCTCGATGAGCGTGGCAAAGGCCTGGGCAGAAGCGGGCCGGCCGGAATCCTTGTAGTGCGGGGCAAAGCGCGGGTCGCTCTGGAAGGGCGAGTGGACCGCGTAGTGGGCAAGGTAAAGGAAGAAAGGTTTGTGGTTCTCCACAGCCTGGGAGACATGGGCCTTGGCTTCCGCAGTCAGGGCGTCGGTCAGAAATGTGTCCGTGCCATGGTATTTCTCGAGTCCGGGAACGGCATGGGTGGAAGCCTTTTTGCCGGCGCCATCGAAATTGTCCTTCCCGAAATAACTGGCGGGATGGCCGTTGCCGGATCCGGCGACATTGACGTCGAAGCCGAGGTGGACGGGGTTGGAGCCTGGGGTTCCTTCGGGGCCGAAATGGCCTTTGCCCACATGGATCGTGCGGTAGCCCGACTGCTGGAGGAGTCGCGGGAGGGTGACCGATTCGGAGCCGAGCCCGAGCCAGTTCCAGTCTGGGGGCGAGTTTTTGCCGCCGTTATTCTGGTGGGGGTTGATCCAGTTGGTGGTGTGGTGGCGCGCGGCGTTCTGTCCGGTGAGCAGGGAGACCCGGGTGGGGGAGCAGACGCTCATGGCGCAGAACTGGTTGAACCGGATGCCTTGAGCCGCCAGTCGCTCCATCTGGGGAGTCCGGTAGAACTGGTTGAGCGGGTAAGCCCTGGGTTTGCCCTCGGGATCGGTCAGGAACGGCACGGAGGTATCCATGACGCCCATGTCGTCCACGAGGAAAACCACGAGGTTGGGAGTGGGCTGGGCTGCGAGGAGTGGGAGCGCGGGGAGCGCGCCCATCAGGCCGACGAGAAGTCCGAGGAGTTTCACGGGAGGGAACCGGGCATGGGGGTGCCTTTCCAGAGGCTGGAAAAACGGGGGGTGGCGGAAACGTGGGGGAAGCGCTCTGGCGCTTGGACGGCCGGGTTTTAGTCGTCGTCTTCCTGGTCGTCGCGGGCGTCGATTTCGTCGGAGGAAAGTGTGCCCTCGTGGCTTTCGAAGCGGCGCTTCCGTTTGTTGGCGGGAAGCGGAGCGAGAGTCATGGTGATGTTGCGGCCCATGAGTTTGGGCTCGGTCTCGACATTTGCCATGGTCTGCAGGTCGGCTTTGACGCGGAGCATGAGTTGCATGCCGAGTTCCTGGTGGGCCATTTCGCGGCCGCGGAACTGGAGTTGGACGCGCACCTTGTTGCCCTTGTCGAGGAACTCCTCGGCGTGGCGGAGTTTGGTGAGGTAATCGTGTCCGTCGATGTTCACGCGGAACTTGATTTCCTTGAGCTTGGTGGAGGTGTTGCGCTTGTCTTTTTCGTGCTTGGCAGTTTCGTACTTGAACTTGCCGAAGTCGACGATGCGACAGACGGGAGGCTGGGCGGTGGGGGCGACTTCCACGAGGTCGAGGCCCAGATTCTGGGCGTGCCTGAGGGCGTCGGAGAGTTTCATGACTCCCAGCTGCTGGCCGTTGGAGGCCAAAATTACCCGCACTTCGCGCGCGCGAATGCGGCCATTGACTCGGATCTGATTGAGTTGGATAGGGACTACAGGGTTGGGTGGGGATCCGTGGAGCTGGGGGTCCACCCGGTGCTTCTTTTCCGCCTGAACGCAGCCCCTGGCTTTCTCAAACCAAAGACTGCGGCTCGCTCTTTTCCTCCCGCGGCGGCGGTTCGCACGGGACATTCCTGCACTCTCGCACAGTACCCCATCACCCTAGGAAAATGAGGGCGGGCAGGCAAGGGGAATATGCCCCGGAGACGGGCTCCGGCTTTCCCCGCTTCGGAACCCTTGTGTCCCCGGGGCCACCGACTTAGAGTGCACAGCACAGTTGTGCCATGCCTGACCGCCGACGTTTTCCCCGGTTCCCTGAGTTCCACCGATTCGCCCTGCTGGGCGCCTTCTGGGCCTGCCAGCTTGCCGCCCAAGAAGGTTCCGGAACCAGCCAGCCGTCGGGCGCGGTAGCCGGTACGGGTGGCGCTGGGCCGGAGCTGCCTGCGGCCCCGAGACCCAGCTGGCAAACCCAGAAACAGGCGCGTACCTATGTGCTGTCCATCCCGGCGCCCCGGGGTCAAATCGTGGATCGGACGGGAGAGCCTTTGGCGCAGACCCGGGTCAGTTACAACTTGGGGATTTCGTTTCCAACGCCGCATCAGTTCACGGAGCGCGGGGCGGTGGAATATGTTCGTGCGCAGGCAGCTGCGGCAGGTGCGCTGCTGGGGAGGAGTTTCCCGGTGTCCGAGGCAGGGGTGGCGCGGCATTACCTGAACCGGCCGGCGCTTCCGTACATTCTGGCGCAGGATTTGAAAGAAGCTGAGGTGGAAAAAGTGGAGGGGGCGCGTTCGGAGACTCTGGTGCTCAGTCCGGTGTACCAGCGGCATTATCCTCACGGGACTCTGGCAGGGCATGTGATTGGGTACGCGGGACGCAGTTTGCGGCTTCCGGACGGTCCTCTGGAGAACAACGGGCTTTTGTGGCCCGAGGCGAAGGGCGGGGACGGTCTGGAGCAGTCCTTTGATTCTTGGCTTCAGGGCAGGCTGGGGCAGTACAATCTGACTTTTGACAACCAGGGGCGCAAAACCTCGGAGCAGGTGTCCATTGCGCCTGAGGCGGGCAACAATGTGGTGACGACGCTGGATCTCCAGATCCAGCGGCTGGCGGAGGAGTCGTTGAGGAAGGGGTGCAAGCGGGGTGCGCTGGTGTTCGTGGATCCGTATACGGGGGATGTTCTGGCGCTGGCGTCCTGGCCGCCTCTGGATCCCAATCAGTTTCTGCCCGGGATCTCGAGTGAGGGGTTTGCGGCGCTTGAAAAGGACCCTGATCAGCCTCTGTATCCGCGTGCCTTCCGGGCCTCGTATCCGCCGGGGTCGACCTTCAAGGTGGTGGTGGGGCTTGCGGGGTTGCAGACAGGCAAGGTTGCGCCGGACGATGAGATGGACTGTCCGCCTGCCATGACGCTCGGGAAGTTGACTTTCCGGAACTGGCAGAAGAAGGAGGGCGGGATGCTCAATTTTGTGGGGGCGCTCACGCAGTCCTGCAACACGTGGTTTTTCCAGGCGGGCGAGCGGATTGGGGCAAAAGACATTCTGGACTACGCCAGCCAGCTGGGATTGGGGGCAAAAAGCGGGATTCCGTTGCGGGCGGAGGAGGACGGCCTTGTGCCTTCAGACGAGCAGATGTTCAAGACGCATGGGCGGAAGATTTTGAAGGGCGACTTGTACAATATCTCGATTGGGCAGGGGGACCTTCTGGTTTCGCCGTTGCAGATGACGCTGGCGATGGCAGCCATTGGAAATGGCGGGTACTTGATGCGGCCGCGCCTTGTGCAACAGATCCAAGAGCCTTCCGGAAAGATCGTGCGCGGCTACGATCCCCGCGCCCGGAACCAGATCGAGATCCGCAAAGAGGTGCTCGACCAGATCAAGACGGCCATGGTTCAAGTGGTCGAAGGCCGGAACGGGACGGCAGGTCGTGCACAGATTGACGGGGTGCAGGTGGCGGGGAAAACGGGCACGGCGCAGTCCGGGGCAAAACCCAGAGAGCGGACCGTGGCATGGTTCACCGGGTTTGCGCCTGCGCAGCGTCCGAAGTATGCGTTTACAGCGGTGTATGAGGGGGATGCGAACAACAACGACGTGCACGGGGGGAGTTCGGCGGCACCTTTGGTGGCGCATGTGCTCAAGGAGCTGCTGAAGCCGGCTCCGAAGCAGCCCAAGAAGGCGGTTTCACCGCGGGCAGAGGACGGGGTGCCGGTGCGCAAAGCGGAGCGGATAGACCCTGGCGGCAATCCCTGAGGAAAAGACCATGGACACACTGGATATTTCTCAGGGGCTGATTTGGTATTTTGTCTTTCTTTGCAGCACGACTTTCCATGAGGCCGCCCATGCGTGGGCATCATTGCGGCTGGGGGATCGGACGGCGGAGCGTGCGGGGCAGGTGACGGTGGATCCGATCCCGCACATGGTGCGTGAACCGGTTGGGATGGTGGTGGTGCCGATCCTTTCGTGGTTTCTGAATGGCGGGGGATGAATGATGGGGTGGGCGAGTGCCCCCTACGACCCGGACTGGGCGATGCGGCATCCGAAACGCGCAGCCTGCATGGCTGCGGCGGGGCCACTTGCGAATCTGGCGCTTTTGGGGGTGTGCATCCTGTGCATTCAGATCGGGGTCCGGACCGGACACTTTATGGTTCCCCAGTTTCCCGGCCTTTCCACGGTGGTGTTGGCGGCGGGTGAAAGCCGGTTTTGGGAGCTCGGGGCGAAGTTGGTCAGTATTGGTTTTTCGCTGCAGGTGGTTTTGGTGGCGTTCAACCTCCTGCCGGTGCCGCCGTTGGACGGCAGTACGATGGTGCTCGGAGTGCTGCCGGAGCGGCTGGGTCGCAGGTATCTGGAGATCTTGCACAACCCGACCTTCCAGATGCTGGGAATGCTGGTGGCGTGGAAACTGAGCCGGTTTGTGGTTGGTCCACTTTTCAGCACAGCGCTCGGGTTGGCCTACCTCTGACCCGTTTCCCCGCCCGGTCCTGCCGGAGGCGCAACGCGGCGCAGAAGCGCTTCAAGGTTGGGTTTGAGCGGTTTGAATCTTCCCGATTCCAGCCATTCCTGAACCACTCCGGAAATCCGCCGGGCTCGCACCTCTTTTTCCGCAGCCTCGACGGGACGGGTTAAAAGTGCCGGGGGGCGGGGCGCAGGTTGCCGCCAAAGTTCTTCGATCAAAGTGACTTTTTCGAGCGGCCCCACGTCTGCGCGGTCGAGGTAGGTTTCTACTGCCATGCGTTGTTCGCTGTGGGAGAAATCGGCTTTTGCAAAAAGGACGGCCCGGATTTTTGGGAGGCTTTCCAGAAGGGTGGGTTTTCGGTTCAGAAACCGGAGGCAATCGATGGGGCTGCGCTCGCAGAGTCGCTCCATGGCGGTTTCAGCCGGGATGCGGAGAGCAGGGTTTTGAGCGAGATCCTCCAAGGGAGCCAGACGTCTGGCATCGCCGAGAAATGCGGCCACATCCAATGCGGCCTCGAACCCGCCCGAGGGGTTTTCCCGCCACCCGGGATGCGAGAGCAGTGCATCCATGCGTTCCGCAAGGTAGCCGCTGGAGTCGGGCTCAATCCATGCGACGTTGCGCAGGCAGACCGCGAATTCGTCTGCGGAGTCCGGGGTTTGGAGAATTTCCCGGCCCGCGTCTGCGGCCTCTCGGGTACCGGTTTTCCGACAAAGTCGGCCTAGTAGATCGAGAAGAGCCACGCGGAGAGAGGATGCCCCTGAAAGCCGGTCCTCCTCTGGGGTAAACCGGATTCCGGTAGGAAAATCCTCGCCGGACCCAAGGAATGCGAGGATCTGGCGGATGGCGGTTTCCGGGGGTTGGGCCAGCAAGGTGCGCTCCATTGCGGCCAGAACGTCGCCTTTGGGAGCGGTGCCGCGGAGTGCCCGGTGGGCGTTTTGGATGGGCGGTAGGGTCCGCGGGTCGGGTTGGGCAGGGGAGTCTTCCCCGGGTTCCTGGAGTTCAAGTTCCATGGAAGCCATTTTCTGTTTGGCAGCTGCGGCCGCCGCTTCCCATTTGGGCATGGGCTCGCCGAGTTTGTGGATCTCGGCATGTTCACTGCGCCGTTTACCGGCCTTTTTTTCTTGGCTGTAGATGAGGAGCAGAATTTCCCCGAGAACCACTGCCACGAGGAAGAAAATGGCAAACCGGGAGTTCATGAGGATGCCGCCTGCCCCTTTCTGCTGCAATTCCCATGCCAGTTGCCCGCGGGTTGCAGGATGCGCCCGTGTGGGTTACCGGGCAGTCGGGTCTGGAGACGTGACTTCGATCACCATTGCGGTGGTGTTGTCCCTGCCCGAACGGTGAACGGATTCCAGAACCATGCGTTCGGCAGGGTTTGCAGAGGCCGGAGCCGAGGGGCGGTCCGCCGGCGGTTCCCGCAGTTCTGCGAGGAGTTGTTCGTCAAAAAAGCCGTCGATCAGGCCGTCGGTGCAGAGCAGGAACTTGTCGCCCGGCTCAATGGAGACCGAACCGACCTGGGGGAGCACAAACTGGTGACCGGCGCCGAGGGCGCGTTGGAGGAAATGTTTTCTGGGGTGCTGCCGGGCTTCCCTTTCGGTGAGTTTGCCGTTCCTGAAGAGCCAGCCGACATGGGTGTCGTCCTCGCTCAACTGGCGGATCCCGCCCGTGGCAGGCAGGTAATAAAGCCGGCTGTCTCCGATGTGCGCGAAGTGCATCCAGCCCGGGGTGAACCACGCCAGGGTCAGCGTGGTGCCCATTTCGGAACATTCCTCGTAACTGGATCCCAGAAAGAGCAGGGCCCGGTGGATTTCGGTGAACAGCTCGCCAAAAACATCGTCAATTCCGGCGGAGAACCCTTGAGCGGTCCGGTGAAACGCCTTCGGCAGCAGTTTCGTAATTTTTTCCACGGCGATCCGGCTCGCAAACTCCCCCGACTGTGCCCCGCCGATGCCGTCACTGACGGCAAACAGGAGATCGGTGCTCCCCAGGACCGAGGAGCCGGTTTTTCCGAGGCGATGGATTTCCCGGGAATCAAACTGGACTCCGAGGAACGCGTCTTCGTTATTCTGACGTTTGCCCCGGTTGCTGAGTCCGGACCAGCAGATCTGGGTGGGGAAAGGTTTGAGATAGGAGAGGCTCATGGGGAATTGGGCAGGAGGGTGGCGAACTCGAAATCAATCAGACAGAATCGGCCGTCCGACTGGCGGTAGGTGACGTTTCGGAGGTCGGGGTCATCATGGCGGACGCCGAAGCGTTCGAGTTCGGAGAACAGGTCTTTGAGTTTTTCGGGGTCCATGTGGGCGACACGAGTGCCGCAGCTATTGGTAACAATCTGGAGCCTTTCCGGGTCAACTTCGATCAGCTTGGGCACAAAAAGACACTTTTTGGATTCCAAGAAGCGCAGGACCCGGACTTCGTTCTCAAACCTTTCCTGAGCGTTGGGGCCACGGAAGGTCTTGTAGACGCGGCCATCGTAGCTGAGCCGGACGAGGGAGCGCGCGGTGTCCTTTACTTGCAGCATCCTAGAAGGATGGCGGGTTTCCGGCCGGGATGAAAGAGGGAGTTTCGGCCGGAATTTCCGGGCCGATGCGGGGGAAGGGGAGGGTTGGTCGGAGCGATTCCGGGCTGTTTATCGAAAAAAACAGTCTCCTGCTGGTCAATTGGCACTGAGTCTGCTGGAGTGCGGCGTGCCGAGTGTCCGGTGAATCAACCCGGGGCGGCTCAACTGAACCCAATTCGGCCGATCGGGCGTCCCGGCGCCTGAGTCTGGCCAAAAGAACACCCTAACCATCATGCCAAAGTACAAGTTGGAATACATCTGGTTGGACGGCTATCAGCCGACGCCCAACCTGCGCAGCAAAACCCTGATCAAGGAGTTTGCCTCCTTCCCGAAGCTGGAGCAGCTCCCGAACTGGGGGTTCGACGGGAGCTCGACGCGTCAGGCCGAGGGGCACAGCTCGGACTGCGTGCTCAAGCCGGTGGCCGTGTATCCGGATGCCACCCGGACCAACGGCGTGTTGGTCATGAACGAAGTTTTGCTGCCCGATGGCACCCCGCATCCGACCAACTCGCGGGCAACGATCCTGGACGATCCGGGTGCTTGGTTTGGATTTGAGCAGGAGTACTTCCTGTACCAGGATGGCGTGCCGCTGGGTTTCCCGAAGGGCGGCGGTTATCCGTACCCGCAGGGCAAATACTACACCGGTGTCGGCTACGACGCGGTGGGTGACATCGCCCGGCAGATTGTTGAAGAGCATCTCGACCTGTGTCTGGCGGCTGGAATCAACCACGAAGGCATCAATGCCGAAGTGGCCAAGGGCCAGTGGGAGTTCCAGATTTTCGGAAAGGGCTCAAAGACCGCAGCCGACCAGATCTGGGTGGCTCGGTACATCATGATGCGCCTGTGCGAACAGTACTGCGTGGACGTGAACTGGCACTGCAAACCGCTCGGGATGGACGTGGACTGGAACGGCAGTGGGATGCACTCCAACTTCTCCACGACCTACCTCCGCGAAGTCGGTGGCAAGGAATACTTCGAGTCCCTGATGGCTGCGTTCGACAAGTACAAGAACGAGCACATCGCCGTTTATGGACCGGACAACCATCTCCGGTTGACCGGCCTGCATGAGACCCAGTCCATCGACAAGTTCAACTATGGCATCGCCAACCGCGGCGCCTCCATCCGTGTCCCGCACAGCTTCGTGAACAACGGCTACAAGGGCTACTTGGAAGATCGCCGTCCAAACTCGCAGGGGGATCCTTACCAGATCGCCAGCCGGATTCTGCAGACGATCGCCACCGTTCCGACGCCGGGTGCCAAGAAGGCGCCCGCCAAAAAGACCGGGAAGAAGTAGTCCGATCCGGACGAGGAAAGACCAAATCTTCCTCTGAACACTCATGCCGCCTCCTGCAAGGGAGGCGGCATTGTTTTTTCACGAGCCAGAGCGTTTCGGCAGGCGCCCTGAAGTTCTCCGCTGTGGCACCGAGTGGTTGCCGGTGGCGTTCTTTGTGGGAGCAGATCGCCGCTGGTGTCCCGGGCTTGGGCGAGGGGAGTGAGGGCGCGGATCAGGGGTTGGGCTTGCGGGTGAGTTCCCAAGCCCATTCGGGTTGTTTTTTTGCGTCTGTTCCGGGTGTGGTTGCATCCTGCTCGTCTCCCGCCTTTGCACCCACGGACCAGAGCCGGTAAGCATTCGGGGAGGTGCGTTGGTAGCGCATGCTCAGCCGATCGATGGGATCCAGCGCGGCGGAGCCGAGTTTCTCAAGGGGCAGTGAGTCCAAGGACTCCGGGAACGTGCCGTTTTTCTGGAAGGCCTCTTCGAGAGCGATTGCAAGAGCTGCCTGCCGGGATAGGCAGAGGCTCCGGATGAATGAGACCAAGCACGATTGGTAGCCGGGCGCTGCCATTTCAGACATGAGCCATTTGAGGCGTCTGAGGCCTTTCTCGGGCGCGGGATCAGGTTTATCCATCCATTCGGAAGGAGGTGGGCCGGAAAATACGGATTCCGCAGACCGGGCGAGTGAGTCGAGTCGTTGATTCATCCGGATCTGGCTCTGAATAAACCAGCCCGCTGGATACAGAACCCAGAAAGGAGACGGTTTTCCAGGAAGGTAAGGGCCCATCAGATTTTGGATAGCCCGATTGTCGGAGGTGTTTAGAAGCCGGTAGCTAATCTGGTTGAAGAGTGCGCGTTCGCCGTTCAGTGCGGTGGCCCAAGCGCGGGTGGTTTCGGACTCTAATCCTGTGGAGAACAGGGTTTGAAGCTTCGGGAGCTCGGAGGGCGTCCATTGACCGTTTGTAAGTCCGTGATGGAGAGCGCCGGCGGCCCCTGTCAGCCCGCTGTTTCGGACCAGGGAGGCAATGAGCGTGGGTTCCCTGCCCATTCTGTTGGCCAGTCCCACGGAATCGAGGAGGCATCCGGCGGCGGTACGAGAGTCGCCCTTTTCAAGATGGGCCGCTGCGCGCAAATTGCACACGGAGATGGCGGTCATCATTGCGCTCAGATGCGGCATTGGGGTGCGGAAATCCTCCCGCCAGTCCACGGGAAACCGGGTGTGCGGCCTTTGAAGCGCGGAGTGGAGCGCATCCAATTCGGGGCGGACCGTTTCCAGGGCTGCGAGCACATCGTTTGCTGGATTGTTGGATGGGGTGGCAAGGACTCCGGTTTCCCCGAAGTAAGAGGCCCATGCCTGAAGCGAGAAGGGTGTTTTCTGGGTGCCGTTCGGAGCATGGGGCCAGGCGGGCCTGCGCTTGCCGCCGCTGAGTTTGAGTGGGGCGAACCAGACAGCGTCTGAGTTTTCAAAGAGGTCCCGGACCATCGGGATTGCCGCGAAGTTGTCTTCGTCTTTGGGGTTTGGAGGGAGCACTTCCTCAATGGAAAGGGCGATGCTCCCTTTGCTGTTCACGTAAGCCTGCCAGTCCCTTTGGGCTCTCCATTTTTGCTGGAGGCAGAAAGCGGCCCAGAGTGCGGCGAGAAGTGCGCCAAAAAAAATCAGGGCTGTGAAGAAGCGGGCGCCGATCCGGTAGACGGAATGGTTACGGATGTTCATGGGCGGAAATGCAGTTGGACTGCGAGCAAGGTGGGGCGTGCGGGCTTTTCGGATGCGCGGGCTTTGGACTGGACCAGGTCCGCCTGCTGTGGCGGTCGTGGGCCGGGTGCCGACAAAAAGCTGCTGACTGCGGCAATCAAGAGCCAGAGCGCTGCGAGCCCCATCCACGCTGCGGGCGGCGGCCAGATCCGACTCCACGCGGTTTGAGTACTGTTGTGGGCTGCCGCCAACACTTGCTCCCGGAGCCCTGCGGGCGGACTCTGGAATGGAAGGGAACGCAGGAGGTTTTCGAGCGGAATTTCAGGGTCTTCGGATTTCATGGATGGAGAAGAGGGCGGAGATGGGAGCCGAGTTTTTCAATGGCGTAGCGGTACCGGCTGGCCGCGGTGTTTGCAGGGATGTCGAGCACACGGGCGATTTCGACAAAGGTCAGGTCCTCCCAGATTTTCAGGTGAACAACGGCTCGTTGTTCCTCTGGCAGTTCCTGAAGCGCTTCAGCCACCCGTTTTCGGAAAAAATCGGCGTCAGGGTCTGTGGAAGGAGCAAAGAGCTCGGTCGGTTCCAATGCAGCACGTTCTGCAGTGCGGGTCCGGGAGGCGCGGTTGCGGGTTTGATCCACGCTGGCGTGATGAGCCATCCGGAAGAGGAAAGCGCGCAGGTCTCGGACTTCGGTGAGGCAGCCGGGTTTGCGGGCGATGCGCGCAAAGACTTCCTGAAGCGCGTCCTGGCTGTCCGCCTCATTCCGGGTGAGGTTGAGGAGGAACCCGTACAGGGCTTGGGCATGAGCATCGTAGATTTCTGAGAGGTCAAGCACGGGAAACTTCTGGGGATGGACGCAAGCCGTCTGAATTTCTGTCTAATCTGGTGGGGTGAGGCAGCCGAGGGGAAAGCGGGGGTGCGGGCTGTGGAGGGTTGTTCGGGGTGGTAAAAATCCGGCACAGAATATGGACACCTCAGTGGATGTGGCGCGAGTGAACGGGGTGGAGATGCCTGTAGATCGCCGGGGATTGCGGGGTTTGGGCCTGGGTTTCGGTTTTGGCACGGGTGCTGCTATAGGCCGGGGAGTCCGCAACGCGGGCGCTTCATTTCCAAACAGGGGACGCAGCCCGATCGGAGGGTTCAAGCAACTGGACCGGGGGGAAACCAGATGCGAGGACGATCGGGCTGCAATTGGAATCTGGCCGGAGTCATGAAAAACGGCCTTCGAAACTCAATCGGAAGACTGGGAGATGTATTTTGGTCTTCCCCGCGCACAGAGGGCTGCTTAGACAGGAAAGACACATGTTTACCCGCTCAGATTCGCGTCCTATCACGGTGGTCACCGGCGGAGCCGGCTTTCTTGGTTCGCATCTGACCGACCGGCTCTTGTCGGAAGGTCATCGTGTGATTGGTTTGGATAACTTGATCACAGGGAGCGTGGCGAACATTGAGCATCTGGCCGGGAACGAGAACTACAAGTTCATCCGGCAGGATGTTTCCAACTACATCTTCCTGCCTGACGACGTGGATTTCGTGTTTCATTTCGCGTCACCGGCCAGTCCGATTGATTACTTGGAGCACCCGATTCCAACCTTGAAGGTGGGTGCGTTGGGAACCCACAACACGCTGGGCTTGGCTAAGGCGAAGAAGGCGACTTTCCTGCTTGCATCTACTTCGGAGTGCTACGGGGACCCGTTGGTGCATCCGCAGCGCGAGGATTATTGGGGCAACGTGAACCCGATTGGGCCTCGCGGCGTATACGACGAGGCCAAGCGTTTTGCGGAAGCCATGACCATGGCCTACCACCGGTACCATCATGTCGACACCAAGATCGTCCGGATTTTCAACACCTACGGTCCCAGAATGCGACTCAAGGACGGCCGGGTCGTGCCGGCCTTCATCGGTCAGGCGCTCAAAGGCGAGCCCCTCACGATTTTCGGCGATGGCTCCCAGACGCGATCTTTCTGTTACGTGTCAGATCTCATTGATGGGATTTTCCGTCTTGCGATGAGTGATTTCCATGAACCGGTGAACATCGGAAACCCGAGGGAGATGACCATCAAACAGTTTGCGGAGCAGATCCAGTCCATCACGGGGACGTCCTCGCAAATTGAGTACCGCCCGCTGCCTGTGGATGATCCCAAGGTGCGGCAACCTGACATAACCCGGGCCCGAACGGTGCTGGGTTGGGAGCCGAAGGTGGATTTCGACACCGGGATTCGTCAGACCATCGAATATTTCCGGCCGCGCGTCGGGTGAGCCGAGGGAAGAAGTTTCTTGAAATTTCCCATACACGGATAAACCGCACTTTTTTTTCTTCCCATCAGTGGTCAAATGGTTGAAAAAACAAAGGCTTCGAGGAAAAAACCTCTAAGAAAATCCCCCCCCATGAAATTCTTCTTTTCCGCACTGGCTGTGCTCTGTCTCTCGGGTTTTGCAGCGAACGCGCAGAGCATGGTTCGCATTGGCGATGTCAAGATCACTAAGGTGAGTCCGTCTGCCCCGAAGACACCTGACTTCCAGTTTACTGGAACGCCGAAGCGGTCGAAGTTGGGTCAGTGGCTTGAGGTGGAGGTGGAGTTTGAAACCAAGCCTGAAGACATTGATGAACTGACCTTCAAGTACACCATCCTGATCGAGAAAAAGTTGCTGGATGGAGAGGTCACTCATGTGAATATTCCGAAGGGGAGAGAGCATTTTTCAGTCATGTACGTGGCGCCGCGGACCTTGGAGAAGTTGACGGACGGCAAGGCGCTGACGGCTTCGAGCATTGAGAATGTGTGGGTGGAGGTATCGAAGCAGGGGCAAGTCCTGCACAAAGACAGCTTCAAGCCCGGCAACCAGCCGAACCTGCAGCACATCCAAGGGATGGTGCTGAACAAGATGGAGACACCTTTTGCGCCGCTGTACTTTGACCGCTACGAGGCTGTCAAGCATCAGAAGTAGGCGGAGTTGGCGGTTTTGTAGCGGTTTTTGTAGGAACACCCATCCATGGCCGGATCCAAGCGCATTTACAGCCTCAACCTCGGGACCCAGTCAGTGGTCTTGGCCGAGTTTCTGATGAGCCGGGGTGGCGGTTTGGTGCTGAACCGGTACCGTTCCAGTGGTCTGCTGGCAGATCCCACGGCGGACCCTACCCGGATGGCTCAGACGCGGATGGCTGTGGCTGAACTGGCGGGTTCGATGAAAGCCGGTGGGGGGGTGGTCAATTACGCGGTCTCCGCTCAGTCGGTGTTCACCCGGTTTGTCAAACTTCCCTCTGTGGGGGAGGAGCAGGTGGACCAGATTGTGTCGTTCGAGGCGCAGCAGAACGTCCCCTTCCCGATTGAGGAGGTGGTTTGGGGGTACCAACTGGTGGACACGGGCGGACCCGACATGGAAGTGGTGCTGGCGGCGATCAAGTCAGATCTACTGGACGAGATCAACGGTGCGGTGGAGCACTCTGGGATGCGGACGGGTGTGGTGGACGTTTCCCCCATCGCGATTTACAACGCGTTCCGGTACAATTACAGCGATGTGGAGGGTTGTTCGCTTCTGGTGGACATCGGATCGCGGACCACCAACCTGATATTCGTGGATGGTCAGAAGGTTTTCAGCCGAAGCATTCCGATCGGCGGATCAAAAATCACCGAGGTCGTAGCCAAGGATTTCAACGAAAACTTCAGCGACGCTGAGGAGCGGAAAAAGAGGGATGCCTTTGTCAGCTTGGGCGGTGCGTATGCGGATGCGGAGGACCCGAATCTGGCCCGTGTCTCCAAACTGGTGAGGAATTCCATGACCAGGCTCCATGCGGAAATTGCCCGGTCCATCAGTTTCTACCGGTCGCAGCAGGGCGGAGCGGCACCTGTCCGGGTTTACTTGTGTGGCGGCGGGGCCGGCATGCCGTACATGCGGGAGTTTTTCCACGAAAAATTCCAGATGCCGGTGGAGCACTTCAACCCGCTTCGGAATGTTTCAGTGGCAGCAGGGGTGGATTCTGCGCAAGTGGGGGCTGAGGCCCACACCCTTGGAGAGTTGGTTGGTTTGGCGTTGCGGAGCACATCGAGCTGTCCGATGGAGTTGAACCTCCAGCCTCAGTCGGTGGTGCGCCGGAAACAGGCTTCTGAGGTGACGCCGTTCCTGGTGCTTGCCGGGGTGAGTATTCTGGCCGGTCTTGCGGCTGGGTGGACCTACTTTGAACGGGCTTCCTCGATTGCAGCTGAGATGGTCCAGCGTGTGGAGCAGCAGTCTGCGCCGTTGAAGGAGTACGAGAAAAAAATCAAAACGGCCCGGGAGGATCTGCGCAAGGCCGAGGAGGCCGCGGCACCCTTTCTGAAGCTCGCGGAGGATCGAGAGCACTGGCCAAAACTTTTGCAGGATATCAATAGCCGGCTCAAAAGTGATCTGGTCTGGGTGGTGTCCTTCAAATCGTTGGAAGCGTTGGACTCTGCAGAAGCAAAATCCAAGGGGTTGAAAGCGAAGCTCACGGAATCCACGGAAAAGGGAAAAGCCAAGGCCTCTGGCCAGTCGACGGTCCGTTCGGGGATCATGATCCAAGGATTGTACCTGAACAATCCGGATGGAGCGAAAGTGGTGGATGATTTCGTCAGGAATCTGGGAGAATCCGAGTTGTACGATGTGGCGAAGGATGAACTGAAGCGGTCCGTCCCGAATGAAAAGGAATGGGCCTACGAATTTTCAGTTCCACTGGTGTTCAAGACTGCTGGCGTTTCTGAGAAATGAACTGGTTTAAACAGAACAAGGGTCTCAGTGCATACTTCCTGCTGGTACTTGCAGGGAGCGGATTTCTTGGATTCAAACTGGTCGATGCCCAGAGCCGCTTGGAGGAGTCGATGGATGCTTTTGGGGGTTCAGCCCAGGAACTCAATCGTCTTCGGGCTCTGGCTCCGTACCCTGAAAAACAGAATCTCGAACGCGTTCAGGCCCAGCAGGGGGAACTGAGCGCAGAGGTGGATCAACTCCGCGCGGGCTTGCGTGCCAACCAACTCTCGCTTGAACCGGTGACAGAGGTGGAGTTTCAAGACCGCCTCAAGGAGACCGTGGAGCGTATCACGGCCAGTGCAGCCAAGGCCGGGGTGGCGCTTCCGGAAAAGTTTTACATGGGCTTTGACCAGTACCAGTCGGAGCCTCCCAAAAAGGAACTTGCCCCGCATCTGGCCCGTCAACTGAAGGCGATCGAATGGGTTATCAGCCAGATGATCGCCAACCGCGTCAAAGCCGTTGAGCGGCTTTCCCGAGACCCCCTCCCTGAGGAGGCTGAGAAGCAGAAGGGGGCAAAGACCGCCAAAGTTGAAAAGGCTGAACCGGACCGTGGCCAGGGGCGTTCCGGCAGGTTGGATGCCGCGTCTCAGTCCGGGGACGCGTCCAAGCCTGAAATTGTCAGGCACGGCTTTGAGGTGGGTTTTCGTTCGGCCCAGACGAGCTTTCAGAAGACTCTGAATGAGGTGGCAGCTTCGAAGGTGCAGTTTTACATTCCGACGCGGCTGGAGGTTCGGAACGAGAAGGAGAAGGGGCCTGCCAAGGACGAGGTGAAAACTGCCGAGGGTGAACCCGCTGCAGCCGAGGCTGCACCTGATGCATCCGCTCCGTCAGGTGTGGCAGGTGCGGCAGGTGCCAAATCGGCGGCCACGAAAGAGGCGGGCGAACTGCGGTACATCGTGGGGGAAGAACTGGTGGTTGTGGACCTCAGGTTGGATGTGGTGCACTTCTCCGAGCCAGAAGAAGGCCGGGAGAAAAAGAAGAAGAGTGGAGGAGGCTCGAAATAGCCCCCGTTCTTACGGCGAAAAGCGCGTATGGCATTCACTAAAAAACAGGCGGCAGTGGTCCTTGGAGTGGTAGCCCTTGCCGTGCTTGGGGGAAGCGTCAAGGTGGTCTTGGACGCCGGGAGTCTCGCCGAGCGGTTTTCGGCAATCTCCAATCCGCCTCCAAAGAGCGACAAACTTCCCGTGCTTGAAAAAAAGCCGGTGGAAGACGCAAGGCAGAGTCTTGCCAAGCCTGCCCAGTGGACGGTGGGTGACGAGGGGAGCTCGCTGTTTGTTGCGAAGACGCATTTTGTGGATCCTGTGACGAACCGTCCCAGGCGCGCGGAGGACGGCAAGGGCATGGTGCATCCGCCGGTGCCCGACAAATGGATTTTGGGTAACAAGCTCAACTTGCTCTCGAAAACGTTGCTTCAGGAGGATCCGGACAAGGATGGCTTCACGAATTTAGAGGAGTATTTTGGCGAGGCTGGCAAAGCGCCTGTGGAGGGCGGTGCGGAGTCTTCCACCGACCCGAACGATGCTGCGAGTCATCCTCCGTACAGGACCAAGCTGTTTTTGAAGCAATTTGTGACCCGAGCATTCCTCTCGCTGTTCAAGGCGTACAATGGGGATGTCAAGAAGCCCGAGGACCTCGATTTCCAGATCAACAGTTACGAGAAGGGAGCTCAGAATCAGGCCAAGGTGGGCACCCAGTTTTTGAAGATGGGTGCAGTGGTGGGGAACACCCCATACCGGATTGAGAAATTCGATTACAAGACGGTGAAGAATGCGAAGACCGGGGGTGAGGATGATGTGTCCGAGTTGACACTGAGGAATGTGGAGACTCAGGAGCCCGTGATTCTGGTTCTCAACAAGGTCACGGAGTCGCCGGACTCTTTTGCCGTGCTCACCTTTGAACTGACCAAGCCGGGCAAAGACTTCCGGGCTCAACGGATGAAAGACTTTGCTTTGCCCGGTACTGATGAAAGTTATAAGCTGATTGACATTTCGAAGGAAAGGGCCCTAATACGCCGGCCCTCCGGCGAGGAGTATGAGATCCGAGCCAAGTAGTCGGAACTGTTTCTGCAGCAAACGGAGTTGACACAGAGAATTTTTCCATGACCAGACACCCCATCACTCGCATTGCCGCCATCACGGTTGGAGTTTTCGCCACGGGAGCCTTGCAGGCTGAAGATAAGCCTCGTGCCGGAACACCGCTGAAGTCTGGCGCAAAGCCGAGCGCAATCGAGGCGGCCGCCGATCGTGAAAAAGCGCGGCGCGAAGCGGCAGTGGATGCCGCGCTGAAGGGGCCAATGGCCGCAGCCGACTCCGCGCTGGCTGAAAAGGATTACGAGAAGGCTTTTGTCAACTACCGGGCGGTTCTGGATTTTCTTCCGTCCTCGCCGCTGAGTGAGAAGCCAAGGGAGCATGCTCTGGACCGCATGTGCACTTCGGGGGTGAAACTGGCTGAACAGCGGATTGCCGAAGGCCGGTACTCAGATGCGGAGAATGTTCTCCAGACCATTCTCGAGGACCGGTACAATCCGAAGTGCCGGGATGCAGTGATCATTCTGGCCCGCTTGGAGACGCCTGGTTACTACAACAAAACGGTGACCCCCAAGTTCCGGGCGAATATTGAGGAGGTCAAGAAGCTGATGCTGGAAGCCGAGGGTTTCTATCAGACCGCCCGACTCGATCTTGCTTTCAAACGGTGTGAGCAGGTTCTGACCATCGACCGTTACAATGTCGCCGCTCGCAGGATGGAGGAGCGGATCAACCAGCTCCGGGATAAGTCTGCCGTGGCGGGTTACAACGAGGCCCGGTCCCGAGCCATGTGGAAGGTGGATGATGCGTGGGGAAATCCCGTCCGGAAATTCGGCTCGGAAAAACAGAGCGTTGTCGTTCAGGAAACAGAGGACGTGGCGGGGACGGCAAGGATCAACAGCAAGTTGAACCGGATCATCATTCCGAAGATTGAGTTCAAGGATTCCACGATCCGCGAAGCCATCGAGTACCTGAAGGTCCAAAGCGCGAAGCTTGACACTCAGGAGAGCGATCCAGCCCTGAAGGGCGTCAACATCGTTTTGAAGCTGGACTCGGGCGGCTCAGCGGCCGCCCCGGTTGCTCCGGCTCCAGACGCTGCCGGAATGGCAGCTGCTGCGATTCCTGGGCTGGAGCTTCCCGCGGCAGCACCCGCAGGGGGCGGTGGCGCGGCGATGGGCGGAGCACCCAGTGGCGACATCCCCATCACCCTCACCCTGGCGAATGTGCCCTTGGGTGCGGCACTGAAGTATGTCACCAACCTCGCCAACCTGAAATTTAAGGTGGATCAGTACGCAGTCACCGTGGTGCCAATCTCGACTCCCACGGATGTCCTGCTGACCAAAAACTTTAGTGTTCGGCCCAACTTCATTGGGAGGAGTCCGGCGGGAGGTGGTCCTGGCGCTCTGGATGCCGGCGGCGGCGGGCCTGGCGCCGGTGCGGGTGCTATCGCTGGTAAGATTGACGCCAAGGAATTTCTGATTGCGCAGGGTGTAGCCTTCGGACCGGGGGCAACCGCTTCCTACCAAGCTGCCTCGAGTAAACTGGTTGTCCGGAATACCGCCGAGAACTTGGAGCTGATTGGGGAACTGATTGCAGCCAACGAAACCGGCGGGCAGCCGGCCCAGGTGGACATCGAGGCGAAGTTCGTGGAGATCACCCAGAACAACATGAAGGAACTCGGGTTCGATTGGCTCCTTGGGAGATTCAATGTGAATCAGGGTGGTGTTTTTGCCGGCGGAGGCACCCCTGGAACTTCTCCAGCGCTTGTAGGCACTGATTACACCTTTAACCAGCCGTCATATACTGATAAAACCGGCCGGCAGTTTGCGCAGGGGCCCGTTGGAAACAATCCCGTCACGGCTGGGAACCGGAGCGGAAGCAACGCGATCAGTGCAAACGCCATTGACGCCCTGCTTTTCGGCGCGGCCGGATCGTCCAGAATGGCACCCGCCATCATGACATTGGCTGGGATTTTCACGGATCCGCAGTTCCAACTGGCGATCCGCGCATTGAACCAAAAGAAGGGTGTCGACCTGCTTTCGGCGCCGCGCGTCACGACGCGGAGCGGACAGAAGGCGACTATTGAAATCACTCGGAACTTCAGGTACCCCACGGAGTTCGACCCGCCGCAGATTCCCCAGCAGGTGGGGGCCCAGGGAGGCGGGGGCGTCTCGATTGGTGGGGTGGGTGGTGCGGGTGGTGCTGGCCAGCCCCAGAACTTCCCGGTGACTCCGACTACGCCGACTTCGTTTGAGACCCAGAAAGTGGGTGTGACGCTCGAGGTGGAGCCGACGATCGGGCCGGATGGTTATACGATCGACATGCAACTCACTCCCCAGGTGGTGGAGTTTGAAGGGTTCATCAACTACGGCAGCCCGATTCAGACAACCTCCTTGAATGCGCTGGGTCAGCCCGTGGTGAATATTGTCACCCCGAACGTGATCAATCAGCCGATCTTCAGTACTCGCACGGTTACCACGAACGTGAGCATCTACGATGGAAGCACGGTGGTTCTTGGCGGACTTATCCGTGAGGATGTCCAGAAAGTGGAGGACAAGGTACCGCTTCTGGGAGATCTGCCGATGGTGGGACGCCTTTTCCGATCCAGTGTTGACCAGCACATCAAGCGGAATCTGATGATCTTTGTTTCCGCGCGTCTGCTGACTCCCTCAGGAGAACTCGTCAGAAACAATGAGGAAACCGAGGAGATTGTGGAGACGGTGGCGCTTCCGGAGGTGGCAGCTCCCCAGATCAATCCGGACCTGCCTCTGATGCCGAAGTGAGTCGAAGATGCCCGTTCTGGGGATCACCGGCGGGATTGCCACGGGTAAAAGCCTCGTAGCCTCCACGCTGGCTGGATTGCTGGGTGGTGTTCACGTGGACCTCGATTCCGTGGGTCACCGGATCCTGTCGAGCCAGGAAAGCGTCCGTGTCCAGCTCGAGCGCGAGTTGGGTCCCGGGGTTTTGGGTGGGGACCCTGTTCAGGAACGCCAAAGGATCCGGGAACTGGTGTTCCGGGATCCGCTCAAGCTTCGGGTTTTGGAGGCGGTATTGCACCCGGAGATCCGTCGGGATTGGGAGGGATTGGCGGCCGAATTCCGAAAAAAACCGGGCTGGCTTTGTTTGGAAATCCCGCTACTGTTCGAGGTGGCGGCGGAGGCACAGTTCAATCGGATTGTGGTCGCGGCCTGTTCGCCGGAGGTCCAGCGCAGTCGGCTCCTTGAGAATCGGGGTTTGAGTGCGGAAACGGCGGACAAAATCAGAGCGAGCCAGCTGGAATTGGGAGTCAAGATTCAGCGGGGGGACCATGTGATTTGGAACGATTCGACGAAGACCGCCGTGGATAGGCAGTGCGCACTGCTCGCGGGCTGGCTGAAAGCAGTTTATGGATGAGATTTTTGTAGAAAAAACAGAGGCCGATCAGAGTCCGGCTGGCATTGAGGAAGGGGTTCAGGCCGCCCAAAAGAATCAGGATGCCGGTGGAAGCGATTGCGCCGGAACCGCTGCAGTTCCCGAGGCGGTCTGGATGGATGAACTGAATCAGGAACCCCTCCCGGTTCTGCTGGAGCGGGCGGACGCTCTCGGGCTCCGGATCAATCCCGACAGAACGCGTCACCAGATTGTTTTCGAGTTGCTGAGAACCTATGCGGCGCGCGGTGCGACCCTGTACGCTGAAGGGGTGTTTGAACAGAGCGGCCAGGGGGGCGGGTTCTTGAGGTGGCCACGGTTCAATTTTCGTTCGCTTCCTCAGGATGTGTACGTCTCATCCCACTGGGAGCGGCAGCTGTTCCTTCGCTCTGGAAACAAGGTTGCGGGTCGGATCCGCCTTCCGAGGGAACGAGAAAAGTTTCTTGCACTCGAGGAGGTGCAGACCATCGACGGAACCCCGGTGGCCGAGTGGGTGGAACCGCTGGAATTTGATCGTTTGACGGCGATGCACCCCTACGAACGGTTTGTCCTTGAGCGCCCGAATTCCGTGACAACCCGGGCTTTGGACTTGGTGGCGCCGTTGGGACGGGGGCAGCGTGGGCTGATTGTGGCTCCCCCAAGGACGGGAAAGACAATCCTGATGAAGGAAATTGCCAAGGCAATCCTCGCGAATGCCCCAGACACCTGCTTGATCCTGCTGCTCGTTGACGAGCGGCCAGAAGAAGTTACGGATTTCAAGAACTCGCTTGAGAACTGTGAGATCTACAGTTCGACATTCGACGAGAGTGCGCAAAGGCACACCCAGTTGGCAGAACTGGTGGGCGAACGTGCCAAGCGTCTTGTGGAACAGAGGAAACACGTGGTCATTCTGATGGACTCGATCACCCGGTTGTCCCGCGGCTACAATAATCTCACCGGGGGGGGGAAGGGACGAACCATGTCGGGAGGCGTGGATTCCAAGGCTTTGGTAAAGCCGAAAAAGTTTTTCAGCGCGGCGCGGAACACAGAGGAAGGCGGGAGTCTGACGGTTCTGGCCACTGCCTTGGTGGAAACAAACAGTCGGATGGATGACCTCATCTTTGAGGAGTACAAGGGAACGGGCAATATGGAGATCCGTTTGGACCGGACTCTGGCTGACAAGCGCGTCTTTCCGGCTCTGAATCTACCAGGCTCGGGCACGCGTCGCGACGATCTGCTCTACCATGCGCAGGAGTTTGCCAAAGTGAATGTGCTCCGGAAACAACTGGCTTCTCTGCCTGCAATGGAGGCAACCGAAGTCCTGATCCACGCCATCCGGGCGACCAAATCGAATGCGGAGTTGCTTCTGGTGGGGTTGCGGTGATGAGCGATTTTTTCGACAAAGCAGAGCAACTGTCTGCGTGGCTCCCCTCCATCGAAGGTGAACCCAAGATCGCCATCGATACGGAGGCCGACAGTCTCCACTGTTACTTTGAGAAGCTCTGTTTGATCCAAATCACTGCGGCCGGCCGGGACGTCCTGATTGATCCATTGGCCGGGTTCTCTCTGGAGCCTTTGTTTGCCGCGTTGACCGGCAAAGAGTTGATCTTTCACGGAGCCGACTACGATCTCCGGCTCCTCCGGAGGGTGGGCTTTGCGGGACCAACCCGGATTTTTGATACAATGATCGCAGCCCGGCTTTGCGGGGTGACCGAGTTCAGCCTTGCTGCGCTCATCGAAAGTCATTTTGGTTTGAAGCTCACGAAAGCTTCCCAGAAAGCCAACTGGGCCAAGCGTCCCCTCTCAGGCGAGATGACGGACTATGCGGTGAAAGACACCCAATATCTCCATCGCTTGGCAGACATTTTTACCGCTCACTTGCAAGGGTTGCAGAGGTGGGAGTGGTTTGAGCAATCCTGTGAAAAGGCCATCCGGGTGACCGAGGTCCTCAAAGAGAAGGACAATCCGGATGCATGGCGGATTTCTGGCAGCGGGACCCTACGGGGTCTTTCGGCTGCTGTGCTCCGGGAATTGTGGAAATGGCGGGACGACGAAGCCCGTGCTGCTGACCGCCCTGCATTTCACGTTCTTCACAACGAGCAACTCCTGTATGCGGCTGGTCGTCTCGCCCAGGGGCAGCCTGTCGAGTTCCACCATCTGCGCGGATCGCGTTTACGGCGGTTTCAAGAGGCTGCGCACCGGGCAGTCCATCTTCCAGAAAGCGAATGGCCCGTTTTTGTCAGAAATCCTAGGCCGCGGCCGACCCGGGAAGACGAGGACCGTGTTGGAGTCTGGAAAAAGAAGCGGGACAAGGTGGCAGCAGATCTTTCAATTGACCCATCGCTGATCGCTCCGAGGGCGGTTTTGGAGGCACTGGTGCTGAATCCGGACGAGGGCCGCACCCGGTTGCTGCCCTGGCAGGCAGGCCTGCTCGGCCTCTGAAGCCCGACTTCTCCTACCCCAGCCAGCCAAGCCGTGGACGCTCCGTGGCTGGGAGTCAGTCTTCAGCGCCGGTTCCGCAGACCCGGCGGGAACCCGGCCCTGTCCGGGTTCCGGGCAGGCGCCCGCTGGGCCTTGGGGCGATGGGGATCGGGGTGCTGGGGATTGGGCCTCTGGGATTTGGCCCGCAGGGCGGCGCGCTTTGAGCGCGGCTTCAGCAGCCCGCCCCGTGGAGGAGTGGCAGGAGCCGTTCCCCGGACGGGCGGTTCCCCAGCCTGTGCGGCAGGCCGCTTCCGGGCTGGCCGCAGCGGACGCACAGGCCCCCGCTGCGCCGCCAGGACCGGAATGGACGGCAATGGAAGGGATCCCGCCCGCCCTGCGACCAAGGGAACCGGTTGAACTGCCAGTGGAACCGCAGGTGGGACCGCAGGTGGAACCGGTTTCTCCCGCTTTTGAAGCGCGCGCCGCAGTTTTCCCAGCGCGGTGTTCTGAAGCTGCCGGATCCGTTCCCGGGTGACCCCAAACTTGAGCCCGACTTCCTCCAGGGTCCGGGCTTTGCCCCCATCCAGCCCGAACCGGGAAAAAATGATTTTGCGCTCCCGCTCGTCCAGGATTCCCAGCAGATCCCCCAGTTCCTCCCGGAGATTGTTGTCGCAGAGTTCCTCAAAAGGGTCCCTCGCCTCGGTGTCCCGGACCAGTTCACCGAACTCGGTGGAATCTTCCTCGCTGAGCGGAGCATCCAGGGAGGCGGGACGCGTGGAGGCGGTTTTCAGCAAGGAAATCTTGCCCGCCGAAAGGCCGACCTCCTCGGCCAGTTCCTGGTCGGTGGGTTCGCGCCCGAGTTCCTCGCTCATCTGCGCCGCCACCCGGCGCATCTTGGAAATCTTGTCCACCAGATGCACGGGGAGCCGGATCGTTTTGCTCTGGTTGGCCAGGGCCCGTTTGATGGACTGCTTGATCCACCAGGCCGCGTAGGTGCTCAGCTTGCCCCCCTTGGACGGGTCAAATCGTTCCACGGCCTTCATCAAGCCGATGTTCCCCTCCGAGATCAGGTCCGGGAGCGGCATCCCGAGATTCGCGTAATCATGGGCAATCCTGACCACCAGCCTCAGGTTGCACCGGATCATGTGGGTCCGGGCCTGGGCGTCTCCCGCCCGGATCCGGCCCGCCAGTTCCACCTCCTCCTCGGGAGTCAGAAGCGGGATCTGGCCGATCTCCCGAAGGTAGATTTGGAAACCCGATTCAGCGGACTCAGTTTTGGTGGAGTTCATGGCAGGAGATGCGGTTGAGGACGGACGGGGCCCCGGACAAAACCGGGGAGATCAGGGACGGAACTGTCTTCAGGATTCGGAAAGCGCTGCGGCAGGGCACAAAATGGAAACGTGCTTGCTGGGTTCGTTTTTTTGTGGTGCTGGAAGTTTGTTGAAAGAGGTTCGTTGAGAGAGGTTCGTTGAAAGAGGTTCGTTGAAAGAGGTTCGTTGAAAGAGGTTTGCCGGAAGAAGTCCACCTCCCCACAGGTGACAACGCACGAGAACGTAGAAATGGATGCTCGGATCCTTCACCTGCCGGCGGGATTCGATGAGTGCCTGTGCTCCGCGCCAAGGAAACAGGCGGCAACTCCGGACTCCGATGGTTCAGACTGCACTGGAGCAAGGGACGGTGCATCCCGCGTTGTTGTGCAGTTTTCCGGAGGCTGCCAGCGCCGGAACGTGTAACCTTGGTCATCGGGGGCGTCATTGCGAGTCCCCCCTTTCGACAGGCCCCGGTGGCGCCCGTTCAAAGAAAGCCATGCCCGCGCACTCGGCGGGCTGCCAGTTAGTCCAGATGCACCCGAACCAGAAGGCCCCGCCCGGGGTGTCCAGGGAGCCATCCCGAAGGGGTCACCAGCACTCCCCGAAGTTCCTTGGGCAGCGGTTGCGGTGCGAACTCCGAAATGGCCAACTCAAGCAGGAGTCCTTCGGCGGTGCGACGGACAGTTTCCGCACGGTTGGGATCGGTCAGGCCGTCCTCGGTGAAAAACTGGGCGCTCTCCATCCGTGCAAACTGTTTCCTGGCCTCCCCGTCGGTGGGCCGGACCTCGATGAGCACGCTGTTGCCGGACTTTCTGGATTCAACTTTCCAGCCTGAGAGCGTTTCGGGCAGGGAAGCCTTGGCCATGGCAAAGGCGCGGCTGTGCTCGGGGTTGGGTTCCGGAGCGGTGGCTGAAGTTTGGATCTGGAGCTCGAGTTTTTCAAAGCCCGGGTTGCAGTCTCTGCCGCAGCACATCCAGGAAGCCGTGGCCGCGAGGCGGATTGGAGATCCGGGTTGGAGACTGGCGGGAGGTGTGATTTCGACAGGCAGCAGGGTTTGCCCGTGGAACCCTTGGGCCTTGATTTTGAACATGAACACCCGTTCCGGGGTGGGCCATTGAATGGGACCGGCTTTCCAGCCCTGGGGCAGGTCCCATTTCAGGCGGGTGGGAACGCCGACAATTCCGGGGAACCGCCAGTAGCTGTGGTAGGAGCGGGGATGTTGGAGGAGGAGTCCGGCAAGGAAAGGTTTCCCTGGCTGGATGGAACTGTTTTCACAGACCAGCGCGACCTGGAGAGGGTTGGGCGGGGGAGCCGCAGGCGCGGCGGGCCCCACCGTGCAAAGCGCGGTCAGGAGGGCGAGCAGGCGTGCGGCAACGGTCATTTCTTTTTCGCCAAACCTTCCAGATAATCGAGCAGCGAAGCAAACTCCTGAACGCTAAAACCGGCCATCAGTCCTGGAGGCATGACCGAATTCGGCAGGGATTCGCGGGAGGCGATCTGGTCCTTGGTCCAGGTGAATTCCTGGGCTGCGGCGTTGCGGAGCGTGATGCGGTCCCCGGACTCGTTGGTGATGAAGCCCATCTGGGCGGAGCCATCCTTGAGCGTGACCAATTGGGTGGCAAACCCCTGGGCGATGGTGCGGTTCGGGTCCAGAATGTTGGCTGCAAGGTCGGGACGCTGGTAGGTCTGGGCAATGTTCCCGAGGTAAGGGCCTTTTTGGATCTGGTCCTGAGAGGTGGTGTGGCAGAGGGTGCAGTTCGCCCGGGCAAACACCTGCTCCCCCGTGGATGCCTCGCCTTTGGCCAAGAGCACGGCCTTGAGGGCCTCTTCCGGGGAGAGCGAGCCGATCTTCGGGGTCGTGTCGTTGGCGGTCTTGAGCCGGAGAGCGCCGGCTGCCTGTCGGGCGGCGGTCGCCACGGCTTTGTCGGGGTCTCCAAGTGCTGTAATGATTTTTTGGTCAATCGCGTGGAGTTTTGCCCGACCCGCCGCATGGAGGATTTGGATCCTGCGTTTGGGATTTTCCCAGCCGGAGTCGAGCGCTTTCCGGGCCATTTCGCGGGCCTCAGGGCTGCCCGTTTGGCGTTTGGAAAGGGCGAGGAGTGCAGCCTCAGCCCAGACGGCTTCCTCGGACCCGACTTTCTCGGCTTCGGCTTCCATCAACTGGTGGACATTCTCCAGTTTGGGTGAGTTGAGGAAAGCCTCCCGGCCTGCATCCTGATCCTTGTTGAATCCCTTGGCTTTCTGGAGCAGCGGCAGGGCTGTCAGCGTGGCTTTCCATGCCTCGGCTCGGTCGGTTTTTGCGATGCCTGAGATGGCTTGGGCGAGACTGGCAGGCTTGGCGTCGGCATCCGTGGCAGCCCGAATCAGGACGGGGATGCCGTTTTCAGGGATGGATTCCGCCTGAGCCAGTTGGGCAACGGCTTCGGTTGCAAGCGTGGCATCTTTTTCGGCCAAGGCCAGGATCCGGGTGAGCGCATCGTTGGACTGGATCCGGTTCCGGTTCATGAGGGCCACCATTTGACCGGCTTCGTTCGCAGAGGCTTTCGCGAGGAGGGTTTTGAGCGCTTCAGCGATCCGCGGCGTTTGGGGCCATGGGGCCGGTTCATAGTAAGGGCCGCGCGTATCGGGCCGGGTACCCCAGGAGTCGCCTTTCCATTCTGCTTCTGTGAAATGGAGCCGGCAGAGTGCCCCGATGAGGCCCAGTCTGGTGTTGCCTTCTGGAAGGCTGCTGATGCGTTCGATCAGGCCCGTGACCACGCGGTCCTCATGGATCTGCATCAGGGTCTGAAGAGCGCCCTGTTCTTTTGCCGCATCTTTTCCATCCAGAACGGCAAAGCAGGCGGCATCCGCTTTCAGCAGTGCCAGGGCACGAACGGCGGTATGGGCCACCACGGGATCCGCGTCTCCGAGCAGCGCTGTCATCTGCGGGGCGAGGGAGTCGAGTCCTTGACGGGCTGCGCCGACGAGGGCTTCCAGCCGGGTACGGGCGTCTCCGCTTCGGAGACCAGCGGCAAACCAGTCCGCCGGTGCTGTCCCGCGGGTTCCGACTTGCCGGTTCAAAGCGGCATCGCCGGCTGCGCGGAGCAGAAACCGCTGGAGTAGCGGGTCTGCGGCCAGAGGGGCGAGGGCATTCAACAGCTGCTGGTTTCCAGAGCTGGCAAGTGTGCGCTGGGAAAGCGCGTACAGGGCGGCCACCCGGGCTTCGAGCGGTTTTGAAGCGTTCCCGGCTGCCTGCAGAAGAGCGGCCTGGGTTTCCGGGCTGAGACTCCTGCGGAGGAGGGTCCGTTGGGCTTCCATGGAACGGACCTGACTGGGGGATTCCAGAAGCCGGACCAGATCCGCATCTGTCAGGGAATCAAACTGCGGCAGCGGTTCGGGCGTGTACCCGCGCGGGGAAACCCGGACGATGTAACCCACATCCGGTCCCTGCCAGTCGAAGGTGGCGCCCTTCCAGCTGGCTTGGAAAACGTGGCTCAACCCATCCACGTCGGCGTCCGTGGGGCGGGTCATGGAAACCAGCTTCTCGGGAGGCTTGGTCTCCGTGAACGTCGCGCCCTTGGGTTGTACGGAATGTTTCCAGAGTCCGCCTGTGCCCCAGTCGCAGGTCAGGGGGGCGCGGTTCCATGCATCGGGGAACCCGGGTTCGTTCAGGTAGGCAGAGCCGCAGCCGGATCCGCCGCCATAGTCGGCCAGCGGTGCCACATGCTCGGAAGGATGATTTTTATAGAGGCGCGGGTATCCATGGTCTTCGAGGCCCGTGAAATGATGGAACCGGACATCCCAGCCGCCGCCGTCGTTGGTGTTGTCCCGCGCAAACAGATCCAGCAGGGGGCTGATCGGAGTTCCGAGAATGTTTCTTGTCCCGGTGGCAAACAGTTCAAGGCCGGAGCCGTCGGGGCGGAACCGGATCACGCCCCCACCCCGATGCTGGAGCCGTCGCCCGTCCGAGCCCGAGGCGTCCAAGAATCCGAAGTCACCTCCTGCCACGTAGAGCCAGCCGTCGATGCCGAGGGAAAGGCCGTTGGTGGTGTGGTCTGCTGCACGGTCCTTGAATCCGAATGCGATGCCCTTGACCAAGACTTTTTCCTCCTCCGCCACGCCGTCTCCATCGCGGTCGATGTAGGCGCTGACATCTGGCGGGTGCACCAGATAAAGCCGGTCATGGTCCCAAACCAAGCCCCGGGGAGAATCCACAGATTTCACAAATTCAGTGACCTGATCCGCACGGCCGTCCCCGTTGGTGTCCCGGAGGCGCAGCACCCGGCCGCGTCCGGGTTTTCTGCCGAGGGATCCGTTGCCGTCGCTGGAAACATAGAGGTCGCCATTCGGTGCGGCAGACACGTAGACGGGGTAGTTCACTGCGGGCGGCGCGGCAAACAGGGTCAGGTCGAAGCCCTCGGGAGCGGAGGCATCGGCCAAGATGGCTTTTTCCTGTTCTTGGGAAAGGGGGCGGATGGCAGGCGGCGTATTGCCCTGGGTCTCATACGGGTCGCCCTGCGCGAGCAGGGAGAGGGGCAGGGCGCAGAGGACGGAAGAAAGTGGCGGGAGCTTCATGGGATGGATGGGAAAAGTTTGCCGCGTTGCTGGAGGGCTGGGGACGCAGGGAAGACCCGGATTCCACGAAAACCTTGGGTTGAAACTGGCCGGCAGTAAACTCTAGGACGCCTTGGATTGGAGGGTTTCGTGGGCGGAACACGAATTTGCGTTGGATTGGCCCGCGGATTGCTCCTCTCGCCGGGACAATCGAACTCAGAAAGTTAAACTAAAGAATTTATAAAACAGCTGAATGTTTTGTTCCTTTCCAGAGGAGTGCTTTTCCGGCACTTTGCGTGTACTTTTTCGGGACTTTCCCCTCAAGAAGCGCTGGGTTTTCCCGAATTGAACCAAGACTGACCCCTGTTGAGCCGAGTTCCGTCGATTCTTTCCCTCTCTAATTCATCCCGTCCCGCTGCCTAACTTCAACCCATCCCTACTATGCCTCTTGATTTCTCCGCTCTGGATACTCAGCAAGTTCTTGGTCTTAGCTCCAACGCGGTGCGGTTGTTGGTTTCAAGCGAGATTGCGACGATTTCGAGCGATCAGATTGCTTTCTTGAACACGGCTGGGTTGGCAGCATTTTCGAGCGCCCAAGTCCGGGCTTTTACGACGGATGCGCTGCCTGGGTTGACGAGTGCGCAGGTGGGTCGGTTGAGCACTGCCGGGGTGACGGGGTTGTCCTCCACACAGGTCGGGGCCTTGGCAACGGGTTCTCTGGCGGGATTGACATCAGGGCAGGTGCGGACGCTGACTTCGACACAGGTGGGCGGATTGATTGCGGGTCAGGTGGATGTGTTGAGTTCCACGCAGATTTCAAACTTCACCACGGCGGCTGTCCGTGGATTGACGACCGACGGATTGAATGTTCTGACCAGCTCGGACGTTCAGGGGTTCACCAGTGGCCAGATTGCAGTCCTTGGCAGTGCTCAGGTTGCCGCGCTTCTGACGGACGCTTTGGTAACGCTTTCCACAGGGTTGGTTCGCGCGCTGGGTTCGGCCCAGGTTGCGGGGCTCAGCACGGACAGCGTTTCGGCCCTGACCTCGACTCAGATTGGAGCGCTGACCACGGCTGCGGTGAGGGGGTTGACTACGGACGGGGTTTCTGTGCTGGATTCGACGGATGTGAAAGGCTTCACCACGGCGCAGTTCGGGGTGCTGGGAACCAGCCAGCTGAACGCGCTGACGACGGATGCCGTGAAGGGTCTTAGCAGTGGGCAGCTTGCCGCGCTTTCGAGCGGGGTTGTGGCCGGGTTGACGACGGACCAACTCGCGGTAGTCGCATCGAACCAAGTGACCGGATTGACGACGGGTGTTCTGCAGGCACTGACCTCTGTACAGCTGCAGAACTTGGCAACGGGAGCGGTGACCGGGTTGACCACGGGTCAGGTGCGGGTGCTGAGTTCGACGCAGTTGGGCGCGCTGACCACGGATGCGGTGGATGTGCTCAGCTCGACCCAGATTGGAGCGCTGACCACGGGCGCTCTTGCGGGCCTCACCACGGATGCGGCCAACGTGCTGACGAACACGGATGTGAAGGGCTTCACGACGGCACAGCTCCTGGTGCTGAACTCTGCGCTGGTGAAGGCGTTGCAGACTGGCGCGGTGACCGGGTTGACTACGGCGCAGGTCCGTGCGCTGAGCTCGACGCAGTTGGGTGCGCTGACCACGGATCAGGTGGACGTGCTGAGCTCGACGCAGATCGGTGCGCTGTCCACAGCTTCGGTTGCCGGGTTGACGACAGACGCCGTGAACGTGCTCAACAGCACGGATGTGCAGGGGCTCACGAGTGCC
>CAIURC010000175.1 GCA_903901425.1 uncultured Spartobacteria bacterium
AGCGCTCATTTTCAAACCGTGGAGTCAGGCTTTTGCAAGTCAACGGCGGGAGTGTGACGACCCACCGGTCAGCCACGTTACTCATCAGGGAAGTGCACCGCCTTGGAATCGAACCAAGAATTCGACACTGAGTGTCCACCACTGTCCATCTCACGTTGATTTTCAGATGCTTACACATTACTGGATAGCGCTGGACAGCAGCGGAAGGTATTACCTATGGTCTTACCTATGGCATTCCTTTGGAAGCATCCAAAATCAAAATATTTCATCGCCGGATTCTACGACCTCAACGGCAAGAGGAGAAACCGAAGCACGCGTCAAACGAACCGAAGGGAAGCTGAAAAAGTCGCCTCCGCGCTCGAGGAAGCGGCCAATAAGCGCAGGTCAGCTCGACAAGTGCGTGCCGCGATGACGGCCCTGCACAAAGAAGTCAATGGCCAAGACATCCCCACCCACTCCTTTAGGCAACATTCAGCATCATGGCTGGAGACAAAAAAAACGGAGGTGGGCCGGGCAACCTACGAGTTTTACTCGGGAACCGTCAGAAAATTTCCGGCGCGTTTCTGAATCAATGACCTCACGAGCGGTTTGTTTACGCTACAAGAGAGGCGGTCATCGTGGGGTTGTGTGTTTGTTTTGAGATGCCGGTTTTCTGTCTTCTGTTTTCTTCCAGCCGCCGGCAACGCTGGGAAAGTTTTTGGAGTTGGCGCCGTTCTAGGATTTCGGCCATCAAGCCTCGGTGGGCCTCTCCCGGGGTCACGTACCCGATACCCGAATGGTAGTGCTCGGTATTGTACCAGGTAAAGTAGCGTTGGAAATATTCGGTGGCTTTTTCCACATCCAGGAAACGGCCGGGATATTCGGGGGCCCGCTTTACGGTGCTGAAGGCCGATTCGATAAACGGATTGTCGTTTGGCGTCCTTGGCCGTGCAAACAGTTGCGGCATCCCGTGTTCCTCACACAGGCGTTGGATCGGCTTGGCTTTCATCTGGCGGCCCCGATCGTTGATGAGCTCGGGGCGGGCACCCTCCGGCAGGTCCAGAACATTTTCCTCCTGCAACCCGCCTTCGAGTAAAAGGCGAGACTCTCCGGCTGTCTGGTGCCAAGCGATACGCCACTGGACGGCTTTGCGGGAGTATTCATCCAGAAGGAGGTAGAGATACAAGTACTCACCCTTTTGAAAGGTCATCAGATAACTGATGTCCCAACACCAACGCTGGTTTGGGCCTGTAAGCTCTTTGCGAATCGGAGCCTTGGAGTTGCCGTTGTGGGCGCCCCCTGGGCAGCGGGCCTGCATGAGGTCGTGAGCCACGAGCACCCTGTAAACGGTGGAAAAGGAGGCCTGAAACAGGCCCATATCGCCCGCCGTCACCGAGAGGATTCGGTGAGACAAGTCGGCGTACTCATCGCTCGTGGCGACACTGACGATTTGGGCTGCCTCCTCCGGCAACAGCCTGTGAGGTGGCTGGTTTGGACCGGGAGTGCGGTTGTGTAGAGGCAGACCCTGCCGAAGTTGTCGTTGCCAACGCACCACCCGCCGATGCTCGATGGAGAGAATCAAGCAACTGCGTCGTACCGAGACACCCGAGAGTTGAGACGCCTCGAACAAGGAGAGGATTTCCAGTTTGGTTTCCACGTGGATCCAGGTGGCGCTTAGCGGTCCCACGAAACCCCACTCGTTTTTTTTCGCAGGATGGCCAGTTCCACGGCCTGGTCAGCGAGGGCACGTTCCTTCTGTTGGAGTTCGTTTTTGAGAGCCTCGTGGGCTTCAGCGGAAACATTGGAATGGTCTTTGGCTCGCCCCGGCTTGACGCTGAGACGCAGCAGGGCGCCCTCCTTGACCTGTTGGCGAATCCGGGCCAGATCGGTGGAGAAAAGGCCTTCCCTACGGAGGATTTCGCCAACTGGGACAGCCGGATTTTGAGCCTCCAGATAGATCTGAAACTTTTTGTCGGCTGTGAGGAAGCGGCGCTTTTTAGCGGTAGGCTGATGTGAATTGGGCGTTGGTTTGCTACTGCTCATACGGGGATGGGGTTTTCGAGCCGCAAGTTGGCGGGACTGGTTTCGGTCGCCCTACGGGCTCCCTGCACCAGACCCGCCAACTAAACACTGTAGCGTAATAAAAGTCGGCCGTGAGGACACGAATTCAGAAACGGAGGGTTTGCGCAGTCAGGGTAGCAGACGTCGGAGAGTGTACAGCGTTCAACAAGCTTGCCCAGGAGGGGCTTAAA
>CAIURC010000176.1 GCA_903901425.1 uncultured Spartobacteria bacterium
CCAGATCACGGTGTTCTGTCCGGCGGGGCAGCAGGGGCCGGTTTCATGGGTGCGTGTGCTGGAGCCGAGGGCGGAGGGCGAGGTCGCGGTGGAATGCGTGGTGACGCCCGAAGCAGGGGCCGGAGTTGGCCGGCGCCATGTTTACACGCTTCGGGACGGCTGGCAGGGAGTTCGGGTCACCACGACCCTGACCAATCCAACCCAGGAACCGCGCAAAGTCTCTTTTGGGGATCGGTGGACTAATTTCCTCCGGGCGGGCATTGCGCCCGGCGAAATCCACTGGGTGGATGCGGTGGATCCAGCAGACCGGTGCGGGTATGCGGTGGGGACGGTGGAGGATCCCGCGGGCGCGCTGAAAAGGTTTCCCGGCGAGTTGAAGGCGGGGGAATCGGTCACATACACCCGGTTTCTCGCGGTGGCGACCTCTCCTGCAGAGGCCGTTGGGGGGGTTGCGGTCCAGCAGGGGGCGGCGGTGGGGCAGTTGAATGGCGAACTTGTGGACGGGGACGGACGTCCGGTTCCGGACGGTGCCGTTTGGATTCGTCCGCAGTTTCCGGTGACCGGTTCGGCGTATATGCCGCTGAAAACCGCGGGCAACTCGGCAGACGCCAACGGGCGTCTGGCGGGCATTGTGTATCCCAGGGCAGACGGAAAGTTTTCCGTATCGTTGGTGGCAGGGAAGTACCAGTTGACGGCAGTGGCGCCCGGGCGTCCTGAGATTCAGCGGGAGGTGGAGTTCGGAAAAGATGGGGTGGCGGATGGGGGATTCCGGTTTGGGGCGGTGTCGCGGGTGCAGTTGGATATCCGGGACGAGACGGGGAGTTCGCTTCCGTGCAAGGCGCAGTTTCTGGCTATGCAGGGCACGGACCCTGTGAACCTTGGGCCTGAGCAGAGGGCGCATGGATGCCGGGACCAGTATCACAGTGAGAAGGGGCGGTTTGCGGTGCCTTTGCCACCCGGGCGTTACCGGGTGGTGGTGACGCGCGGGATCGAGTACTCGCATCTGGAGCGAGAGATCGAGGTGGGTGGAAATGGGCAGGACGTGCCGTTCGAGGGGGTGTTGAAACGTCTGGTGGACACCCGGGGTTGGGTGAGTGCCGATTACCACAACCATTCGACGCCCAGCGGGGACAACGTGTGCGGCACGGCGGACCGGTTGATCAACCTCGCTGCCGAGCACATTGAGTTTGCGCCCACCACCGAGCACAACCGTCTGTTCGACTGGCGACCGGAGATCGAGCGGCTGCGGCTTGCGCCATTTCTGCAGACGGTTTCCGGGATGGAATGCACGGGCAAACGGGAGCATTTCAACGCATTTCCATTTGAGCCGGTGCCGTTCACGCAGGACAACGGTGCGCCCCTCTGGAACGAGGACGCCCGCATCACGGCGCTGACCCTCAGGCGCTGGCAGAAACCGGAGCCGGACCGTTGGGTGCAGATCAATCACCCGGACATTTACGGGTCATTTTTTGAGGATCACGGCACTGGGGAGAACGGCATGGGCTTTGCCGGGTTGGTTTCAGTCATTGACGGATACGAGACCCAGAACGGGGGCGGTTCGCGTCTCTTGGATCTGCAGCCGTTCACCCTTGGGCGCGGCAAATCGGGCGAGGAACAGGTGTACTGGCACCGGGAGTTTCTCTGGCTGCAGATGCTGAACCAAGGCCGACGCACCATGGCGATGGCGGTATGCGATGCGCATTCGGTTTTTGGAAACGGAGTGGGCGGATGGCGGATGTACATGCCGTCCACCACCGATAATCCGTCTGGAATCCACTGGCGTGAAAATGTCCGGGCAGCAAAGGCGGGTGTATCGTATCTGACCACCGGGCCGTTCCTGCAGGTGGACACGCTGGAGGGGCCTGCTCCGGGCCGGACGGTGCTTGCAAAAAACGGGAGTGTGCTCCTGAAAATCCGGGTCCAGTGCACGGACTGGATCGAGATCGACCGGGTTCAGGTTTTGGTCAACGGGCGTCCTGTCCCGGAACACAATTATACCCGGGCCAAGGATCCCGGTGCATTCCGGGACGGGGTGATGAAATTTGAGCGGGATGTCGTGGTGAAGTTGAAAGAGGATGCCCATGTGATTGTGGCGGCCTGCGCAGAGCACAGCACGCTGGCGCTGGGGTACGGGTCGAGCAGTCAGGCTTCGATGCGTCCGTTTGCCTATCACAACCCGCTCTGGGTGGATGTGGATGGGAATGGGGTCAAACCGAATGGAGATCCGTTGGGGTACCCGCTTCCTGCGAAGCGTCCCAGAGTAGAGGAAGCCAGAAAGATGCTTGAAAACGGACGGAAGGCGGCACCATGAGAAGGCTCTGCAGCGCGGCCTTTCGGCGCCCCTTGTGATGAATTAAACCCATGGATTTGACCCGTCAGGCGGCGCGGAAGCGTTGGGAGGAGTTTCTTCCGAAAGTGACTGCGTATGGGCGTGTCCGGAACCATGTGGTGGCCGGGCATTCGAATGTGTCGCTGTTGAGCGGTGCACTCCGGTTTCGGACAATTCTGGAAGACGAGGTGGTGGCGGAGACTCTGGGGGCGCATTCGTTTGAAGCTGCGGAGAAATGGTTGCAGGAGGTCTGCTGGCGCCGGTACTGGAAGGGGTGGCTCGAGCAGCGGCCACAGGTCTGGAGCCAGTGGCGAAACCGGGTGCGGACGCTGGAAGCGGAACTACAAGGCCGCATCTTGGAGCGTGCGCGGCGTGTGATGGCGGGCGAAAGCGGCGTGGACTGCATGGACAGGATCGCCCGGGAACTCCTCGAGTCCGGTTACCTCCACAACCATGCCCGAATGTGGTGGGCCAGTTTTTGGATTCACGGGGAGCAGCTTCCATGGGAGCTCGGGGCCGACTTTTTTTTCCGGCACCTTCTGGATGCGGATCCTGCGAGCAACACCCTTTCGTGGCGTTGGGTGGCGGGGGTGCAGACGCCTGGGAAGACGTATATTGTCCGTCTATCCAATCTTGAAAAATACGGGTCCGATTATCTGAAACTTGGGGACCGCGGGGCCGAGCGTCTGGCGGATGAAAATGTCCGCGCCTGCGTCGTCGAGGATCGTTTGGATACCCGGCCCCGGCCGCTGCCGGAGTATCCGGAAGAGTTTCGGGAGGAGCCGGGACGGACCGGGCTCTGGCTGCATCCGGATGATTTGACGCCTGAGATCGGGGCGCTGAGGGGGGCGAAGCCTGCGGCGCTTTCGGCCTGTGTGTGCGAGAAGGTTTGCCGGGAGCATTTTGGTCTCAGTCCGGGCCGGATGCAGAGTGTGCGGACGGTGTTGAGGGACGGCGTCGATCGGGCGTCGGCGCATTACGGATGCATGGGCGAGGTGATCGAGGCTGTCGATCCCGTGGCGGAGATGGTGGGTTGGGCTCAACGGAACAGACTGGATGCAGTGGTTGGGTTTGCGCCAATGGTGGGTCCAACGGGCGACCTTGTTTCCCGGTTGGATCGGGAACTTGGAGCGGTTGGTGTGGCGTTGCGTCTGGTGCGGAGGGCTTCTGATGCAGAAGCGTTTTCAATGGCTTCTGCGGGTTTCTTTCCGTTCTGGCAGCGGATGCGTCAGCGCTTGATGGAGCGGCAGTGACAGTGCGGGTGGGAGGCGGGTTTTTTAGGGCGTGCAAACGGTTTGAAGCCGGCCCAAGACTCGGGGAGAAATGAATGAACATGGCGTCAGGACCGTGGACAATCTGGTGATCGGCGCGGGGATGTCGGGCCTGTGCGCTGCTTCCGCGTTGAAAGCGGCGGGACATCGCGTGCTGGTGGTGGACAAGGGGCGGGGAATCGGAGGCAGAATGGCGACCCGGCGCATGGAGGGGGCGACACTCGATCACGGGGCGCAGTTTGTCACGGCCCGGACGGAACGGTTTGAGCGGTGGCTCCGAGAGGCTGGCGAGGCTGGAGCCGCGTTCGAGTGGTGCCGCGGTTTTTCAACGGCCGGAGACGGGCATCCGCGGTGGCGGGGTGCGCCCGGGATGTCCGGACTTGCAAGGCACATGGGTGCCGGGCTGCCGTTGGAATTGGGTCGGCAGGTGGCTGCCTTGGAACGTGCCGGGTTGGGGTGGAGCGTCCGATGGAAGGAGGGAGGCGCTGTGGAAGCCCGGAGTGTGATTCTGACCGCGCCGGTTCCGCAATCTCTGGCGCTTCTGGATGCGGGCAACGTGGTGCTGGAGGCCTCAATCCGGCAGCGGTTGGAGGTCATCCGCTATGAACGCTGTTTTGCTGTGCTGGTCGTTTTGGACGGTCCGTCCCACGTTCCAGAGCCGGGCGGTTTTGTGCCTGAAACAGGGCCATTGGCCTGGATTGCGGACAACCAGAAGAAGGGCGTTTCGGCGTTGCCCGCGGTCACGCTTCACGCGAGGGATGCGTACAGTGTGGAGAATTGGGACCGAGACCGGGACGCAGTGGCGCAGGAGTTGATTGCTGCTGCGATGCCTTGGTTGGGAGCCGGTGTTTTGAGCTACGAAATCCACGGATGGCGCTACAGTCGGCCTCAGGAGACAGACTTTGATCCCTGCGTGGTGTTGGAGCGGACGCCGCCTTTGATTCTGGCGGGCGACGCGTTTGGAGGGGCTCGTGTGGAGGGCGCTGCGCTTTCCGGTTGGGCCGCTGCGGAGGCGTTGGCGGAGTGTCTCGGGGATCCTAAATCGTCCCAGACCTGAGGAGCCGGCTCAGCGTTTGGTGCGACGGCAGCGTTCGCTGCAGAATTTCACTGCGTCCCAGACTTTCTCCCATTTTTTGCGCCAGACGAAAGGGCGTCCGCAGACTTCGCAGGGTTTGCTGGGAAGATGTTGTTTTTTGACGCCTTTCATCCGGGTTCTGGCTGCCCGCTTTGGCTCGGGGTCAAGGGATCCGTGGCAACTGGCGTTTGAAATCTTCCACGGAAGCCGAGCAGAGGGCCGCTTCAAAGAGTTGGTCCAGAGCAGGGCCGGAATCGATGGCATCCAATCGGGCTTGCAGTTGCGCCGTGAGTGGGTCTGCTGGGTCTGTGAGTGGGTCTGCGGGGAGGGAATCTGTCCGGGTTGAACCCGAGCCGTGCCGAATTTCAAGTGTCCGCAGGATGGCCCGCCGCTTTGCCCTGAGGGCGCCCCGGGTTTCCCCCCGGGCTTCCCCCTCGCGGAGTCCCTGTTCCCGCCCGGCTGCATGGCCCGCAGTGTGACCAGCGGTGTGACCTGCAGCATGACCTGCAGCACGGCCCTCGGCCCAGTATTGTTCGGTGATGGTCATATACGCTTCCTCCAGTCTGGGTTCTTTGAGTTTTTCGATTTGGTGCCACAGGGCCTCCCGATCCCTGTTCCGGGACGCAATATAGCGCATTACCCGGTACAACGCAGCCCCGGAAAGTTTCCGCCACTGTTCCACCTGCCATACCGGTTCGGACAACAACTCACCCGCAGCGTCCGCTTTCAAAACGCGCAACGCCAGAATCCCCTCCGGCGTTCCCCGCAACTCCTCGTATCCTGTCCGGAATAACTCAATCACGCTGAACTCCAGACCCAGTTGCCACTGCTCGTTCGGGTCGCCCGGCTCCAGTTCGATCAGATCCCGGAGCCGGGTCCCGGATTTCCAGGGAGCTGCCCCCTGGTACACCACGACGGGAAACACCGGCGGCAACCGGCGACAGCCAGGGTGTTTCCGAAGGTGACGGGCCCAGAGTCCGAGGATGTACCGGGCCAGCCGGTAAGGCATGAAGGGATCCTCCGTGCTCTGGTGTTCCAAGAGAACGTACAGGTAACACAGTGTGTCTCCCCGCAGAAACTTGAACACCAGGTCGCTTTCGGTGGCTGCGAGAGCCGGATCGATGAACGAACAGGGCACGCACTCCAAACTTTCCCAGAGGATCTTCCGCGTCACGGACTCCGGAAGGTGCGCCTGAAGGAATCCCCGGGCATTGGCCGGATCCGAGAATGTTTCCCGGAACAACCGGTCGTGCGGCTGGTGCAGAGGATCCTCCGGCCCGGGATTCGGATCGCTGTTCTGCCCCGGATCTTGGAAGGCGGGGTCTTCCAGCGGCGGTGGCGGCGGAGGCCGGGCAGATTCCGGGTGATCTGGGTTGGGACAGTCTGGCATAACCTTCACCCCCCAAATCGACGAAGCGGGCCCGTCCGGACGCAGGGCGGGGCCATGCACAGCGCCTCCGGTGTGGCAGGGGCGACGTTCGGGTCAGACCCGGGTCTGCAGACCTGCGGGTTTGCCACGGAGGACATCCGCACGCCATTCCCGCGGGGGAATTCCCGTGACCTCCTTGAATTGACGCGACAGATGGAACGCGGAGGAAAAGCCGAGCAGATCGGCGATTTCCTCGAGGGACCGTCCCGTGTTGAGCAAAAACTCCTGCGCCCTGCGGATCCGGAACTCCTGATGGAACTGTTTGGGGCTGATGCCAGTGCGCGCCTTGAACGCCTGTCGGAAATGTGAGTAGCCCATTTCGAGTTCGCGCGCGAGCGCTTCCAGATCCACCGAATCACGGGCACGAGCGGCAAGGAGAGTCTGTGCCTGACGGATCTTGTCGCCGATCCGGTCATGGACATCCCGGTTGCAGTGTGCCAGCAGGGCGAGAATGTGGAGGCCGAGTGTGGTGATCAGGTCTTGATGGCCCACCGCATCCGTGTGCGCCCAGGAATGAATCCGTGAGAACGTCTCGGCAATGCCAGGCTCCGACCGGGTGTCAATGGCCGGGTTCTCCGGGGTGATCCGGCCGCCGTCCCGTGCGCGGTCCGGGATTGCGCCGCGCAGTTCAATCCAGTGTTCCACCCAGCCGGTGGCGGGATCCGGGGCGTACCGGTGCCAGATTCCCGGAAACAGCACCAGCAGCGTGCCCGTTTGGACAGGCCATTTTGCGCCGGGCCGCTGTGACTCCAGGACGCCCCGACCTTCGCTGATGAGCACAAACTGGTAGGACTGGAGGATCCGGCCCCGCTCCCAGGTGAAATGGTGGTCGTCGGGGTGACGTTCCGGGGGATACACGCTGCCGGGCGCGACCCGTGCACAGCCCGTGGAGGTGGCGGAACAGCCCCAGAGCATCGACTGCGGCGTTTCGGGGAGATAGACAAAGTAATCCCTCATGGGGTGATCCGACAGCGGGTGTCATTTTGTATATGAAAAATGTCAGTGCGTCCATTCCCCAAGAGGGCGTTTGGGCGCACAGTGCCCGGGCGCTCTCCTCCCCCCGAAAGACAGACCTTGCCGCGGAAGAAAGCGCAATCTGATGCCGATGAACCTCCCCCCCACAAACTACCCGGCGGCACGCGAACAGTATGCCCGGAACGGCATCGACACGGAGTCCGCGCTGCGCAGTCTCGAGTCGGTTCCGCTCTCAGTGCACTGCTGGCAGGGGGACGATGTGGTCGGGTTCGAAGGATCAGGTTGCTCCGGGGGAGGCATTCAGGTCACCGGCACCTATCCCGGCCGTGCGCGGACCTTGGACGAGTTGCGGGCCGACATGGAGCAGGTGTTCCGGCTCCTGCCCGGCAGACACCGGCTGAATCTGCACGCGATTTACGGGGATTTCGGCGGAAAAAAAGTGGAGCGCAACGCTGTCAGATCCGAGCATTTTGAGAGCTGGGTGGAGTGGGCAAAAGGACTGGGGTTGCACGGAATCGACTTCAATCCCAGCTTCTTTGCGCACCCGCTCGCCAATGCGGGCGCAACCCTGACGCATCGCGATCCCGGGGTGCGCCAGTTCTGGATCGAACACGGGACCGCCTGCCGCAAAATCGGGGAGGAACTTGGCCGTCGGTTGGGCTCGGCCACCCTGACCAACGTGTGGATCCCCGACGGTTCCAAGGACGGGCCCGTCGACCGCAAGGGCGCCCGGTTGCTCCTCGAGGAATCCTTGGACGCCATTTTTGCCGAGCCGCTGGATCCCTTGCACCACCGGGATGCCGTGGAATCCAAACTGTTCGGGATCGGCTCGGAATCGTTCGTGGCAGGGTCACACGAGTTTTACCTCGGTTACGCTGTGAAACGGCAAAAAGCGCTGTGTCTGGATGCGGGCCACTTTCATCCCACCGAGAGTCTGGCAGACAAGATTTCGTCGGTGCTGCAGTTTGTGCCGGAGATCCTTCTGCATGTCAGCCGGGGAGTGCGTTGGGACAGCGATCATGTCGTGTTGTTTGATGATCCGACCCGTGCGGTGATGGAGGAGGTGGTGCGCGGCGATTATCTCGGGCGGGCCCGGATCGGTCTGGATTTTTTTGATGCGAGCATCAACCGCGTGGCGGCGTGGGTGATTGGGGCGCGAGCCACGTTGAAAAGCCTGTTGCATGCGCTTCTGGAGCCTGCGGGCGCGCTGCGCGAGCTGGAGCGGGACGGGGATTTTTCGGGGCGCCTAGCGTTTTTGGAGGAGATTAAGACGCTGCCGTTTGGGGCGGTGTGGGACGAGTATTGTGTCCGGCAAGGGGTGCCGGTCGGGTGGATCGCCGAGGTGCGCGCGTACGAGAAGAGCGTTTTGAGCCGGCGCGGAGACGGTTGAGTTTTTAAAAAATGAGAACTCGAGGCTGGATTCCTTTTGAAGTTTGAGTTTGTGGGGCCGGAGGGCCAGTGGGGATTCCAAGAAAATGCTGGAGACAGATGTTGAAGGCCTTGGATGGAAGAAATGAGGCTGTGTCGGAGGTGCGGGGGTTGCAGGTGGGAGCATTGCTATCGGCGCAGCATCTGGAAAAGCTGGAGTTCAATCAACAGCGTGTTCAGGAGGGAGTCGCTGTGGAGCAGGGCGGACAACCGCCTGTGCTTTTGCCACGCCAGAAAAAGCCCTGTTACCGCGAGAATCAGGTTCACGGCTCGGAAAAGACGGATTGTTGTGGGCGCAAAAGGGGTGGCATTTTCGAAGGCAACGAGTCCACCGGCCACGAGCAGGAACGCGCACAGGACCCTGTGACTCCACAAGACAAGCACTGGGAATGCCCGGTGGAAGGTCCATGCCACAGCCGGGCTAGCCGCCGCTGCCTCGGCTTTCTGGCTCTGCATCCAGTTTTTGAGGGATGCCATGTAGTCCCATGACTCAAAGGAGTTCGCCTCCGGTACGAATGCGCGATACAAAGACATGGCGGATTCCCTGTCGTCTTGCTGGAGCCGATCCTGCATTTTTTCGACGGCAACAGGCGGGAGCTCGCGCACAGGGATGCCGGTTTCCGAGAGCCGATAATCGGACCATGCTTTTGAGCAGATCCAGATGGAACAGAAAAAGCCGGTCAAAGGCAGAAGCGCGAGCCAGAGCGGTGCGTTTTCCCAGACACTGGCTCGGATCTGTGAAGTGAGCAGGAAGCCGGAGAGGAGGGCGTTGGCCAGTCCGACACAGAAAATGGTGATCCGGGCGGGTGTTCCCAACGCCCCCTGAAGGGGCAGGAACCGGTGTGGGTCGAATGGATGGAAGGTGGCCTTTTTTTTCCGGCCCAGATTGCAGCCGGAAAAAAACCAGAGTCCGGCCAGAGTGAGCGTAACGGAGATTTCAGTCGCTTGGATCCAAGAGAAGGGTTTGGGGGAGGCGCTGAGATTTGGCATCAGGTTTTGCATTTCTGCCGTTGCGAAGATCAGGCCGGTCAGGAGGAGAAGGAGTGCGGCAAGGAGGCCCCGGGTTAACCGGGTTCCCAAGCTCCGGGTTGACCGGCGTTCCGCATGGAGGAACAGGGAAATCCAGACTGAGCTCAAGATGAGGAAGCCGTTTCCGAGCGCCCCTGGCAGACTTTGCAGGCTCCGCAGACCGAGTTGGCGTTTGAGGTCGGGCAGGGATTGAAGGGCCCGGAGGAAGGAGTTTTCCTCGGCAAGAAGAAAGACGCTGATGGAGAGGGCCACAATCGCCATGGCAGCGGCACCGGCTATGAGCGAGGGATTGCGACGGAGGCTGAGGAGTGACTTCTGGAGAATGCCCGTGGGTTTGGCGTGGATCGGTTCGTGGGCAAGAAACCTGCGGAGGTCCGCAGCGAGTTCAAGGGCAGACGGGTAGCGCGACGCGGGGGATTTCTCGAGGCATTTGAGGCAGATTTTAGACAGGTCGGGCGGGGTGTTGGGGTTGAGGGTTTCGGGCGGTATCGGGGGGGCGTCGATCAGTTTGAGGAGGGTGTCCAGCGTGGCGCTGCCGGCGACCGGGGGGCGCCCGGTGAGGGCGTGGTAGAGAATGGCGCCGATGGCGTAAACGTCACTTGCCGGGCCAACGAGGTCGTTTCTTCCCCTAGCTTGTTCGGGCGGCATATAGAGCGGGGTGCCCATGACGGCACCGGACTGGGTCAGGCTGCTGTCGTCTGCCAGTTGCTTTGCCAGTCCGAAATCGGTCACGTACAGGCGGTCCAAGGAATCCACCAGAATGTTCTGGGGCTTGAGGTCGCGGTGGAGGATCCCCCGTGCATGGGCGAAATGGACGGCTTCCGCGAGAGTTTGGACATACCGCGCGGCACGTTCGGCGGCGATGGGGCGGCCCCCAAGGAGCTTGGAGAGATCGGTGCCCTCCACATAATCCATGGTGAAGTAATGCTGCCCCTCATGCACCCCGATTTCGTGGATGGTAACGATGTGGGGGTGCTTGAGGCTGGCTGCCGCAGCTGCTTCCGTCTGGAACCGGCGGATTTCTGCATCCGAAGCGAGTTGTCCCCGGAGGATCATTTTGAGCGCAACCACGCGGTTGAGGCTGGCTTGTTTCGCCTTGTAAACCACGCCCATGCCGCCCCGGGCGATCTCTTCAAGCAACACGTACTCCCCGAAATATTCCATGCGTGTTCCGGGGAGCGGGGGCAAGGACTGCGATTCCACGGGATCCGTCGGGAGCGTCGTCAGTCCGGCCTCGTCTCCGAGACCCTGTTTCAGGAGGCAGTGAGGACAGAGCCCCTGGATCTGGCCAAGGGGCAGCGGGTTCTGGCAGGTCGGACAGGCGTGCATGGATTTCATGGGTGGTTCTGCACGGTACAAAAGAATTTTTCCTCAAGGGTTACAGGGGGCCGATACAATTTTTGGACTTGAGTTGCGTTTTCCGCACGGATGGTCAGGGAAACGGTGCTCCGATTTGATATTCAGGATTCCGGAGAATTTGCAGGTGAGCTGCTCGGTCACTGGGCGCGGAGCGCGTCAAAGAGTGCGCGGAGTTCGTCCTCGACCTCCTCCGGGCTGTTCACGGTTTGTGCGACCTGTTCCCGGAGCAGGTCGCGGTACCTTTTGCGCAACCGGCTCGCAGCCACCTTGAGCGCGCCCGGATTCATCCCCAGAGCGCCATGGGGAGCGGCTTCCCCGCCCAGGGTGCCCCTGAGCGCCTCAAAAAGGGCGGATTTTCCCTCCCGCTCGTACCGGGCCCTGAGCTTTTCCAAGGCTCCTCCGAGCACTGTCATCGCCCAGCGGTAATCAAACTCGTGCTCGGCGCTTCGGATGAGCGTCTCACAGGTCTCAAGTGCCTCCACCGGGACCTGAGTGAGACCGCCTCCGCGTTTCTGGGCCTGCTGCTTGTCCCAAGCATTGGCCAGAAAGTTTTTGAGTGCCCCAAGCAGGAAGGATCGGAACCGGCCCTTCGCGGGATCCACGGTTGAGAGCGCGTTTTTTTGGATGAGTCGGACAAAAAAATCTTGGGTCAGATCTTCTGCGTCAGCCGGGGGATGACCGTTCCTGCGGATGAAGTGATAGATCGGGTCCCAGTAGGCTCGGCAGATCTCTTCCATGGAGGCTCTGGCTTGGGCCGGATCCGTTCCGGCAGCTGCCGCCAGAACCACGCTCCAGTGCGTGCTGGCAAACTGGGGGCTTCTGCCGGAGGAACCTGCGCTGTGGGTGTTCATGATCCGGTGTGCGCCAGAAAACGGCGCAGTGCCGGAAGTATGGGTGGCGTCCGGGAAAAGGAAAGCCATGCGGAAGTCGGATGCACAGTTCTGGGAACCCGTGCCCGTGCGTTGTGGGCTGCGGGGGAGGGGGCGCTGCAGGGGTGGGGAAGGTTCCGTCTAATAAAAAAGAAGCGGAAGAGTCAAAATAATTTGAGAACACGCCGGAAAAGCGGTTTTTTCACCGGTGCACTTGGTACCCCAAGTGGCCGGGTGGCTCGCCAGAAACGTATTCCTTCCATGAAATCCTCCCGCCCTCATCCCGAATCTGCTCCCATTCCCTGGTCCCGCCGGCGGTTTCTCTCCAATTCGCTGGGCGCTGCAGCCCTGGCGGGTGTCGCGCCTGCCGTGCTCCGGGGGCAGAACCTGAATTCGAAGCTGAACATCGCCGTGGTGGGAGTCGGGGGCCGGGGCGGGTCCAACATGGCAGGGGCTGCCGTGGAGAACATCGTGGCGTTGTGCGATTTGAATGCGAAGAACCTTGCTGCGGCAAAGGCGAAGTATCCCGGGGCACGGACCGAGGAGGATTTCCGCCGGCTGTTCGACCGGAGCCAGGATTTTGACGCAGTGGTGGTGAGCACCACGGAGCACACACACGCGTTTGCGACGATGCTGGCGCTCAAAGCGGGGAAACATGTGTATTGCGAAAAACCGTTGACCCATGGGATTTGGGAGGCGCGTCAGATCCGGGAATATGCGGCGCAAACGAAGCTGGCGACCCAGATGGGGATCCAGATTCATGCGGGGGAAAACTATCGGCGCGTGGTGGAGTTGATTCAGGGCGGAGTGATTGGTCCGGTGCGGGAGGCGCATGTTTGGGTGAGCCGGGCCTGGGGCTGGCAGTCGGCGGAAGAAGCGGCCGCGAACAAAGATCATCACACACCGGGCCGGCCTGCGGGATCCGAGCCGGTGCCGGAAGGGTTGAACTGGGATTTGTGGCTCGGGCCGGCACCGGAACGGCCGTTTCACTCGGTGTATGTCCCCGGGAACCGCTGGTACCGGTGGTGGGATTTCGGAAGTGGAACAATGAGCGACCTTGGGTCGCACTGGAACGATCTGCCGTTCTGGGCATTGAAACTGCGGGCCCCGCAGACCATCGAGGCGTTCGGGCCGCCGCCCCAGCCCGAGATCGCCCCGGCTTCGATGACGGCCGTGTACAAGCATCCCGCCCGGGCGGGGATGCCGGCCTGCAAGGTCACCTGGTACCAGGGAATGCACAAACCGCAGATCTGGAAGGAGAACGGAATCCCGCAGTGGCCCAACGGCTGTTTGTTTGTCGGGGAAAAAGGGATGTTGCTGGCGGACTACAGCAAGTTTGTGTTGTTGCCGGAAAAAGCGTTCGAGGGGGCGCCGTTGCCGGAAAAGACCATCCCGCGGACTTCCTCCCACATGCAGGAATGGCTGGACGCCTGCAAAGGCGGCCCGAGGCCGCTCGCAGATTTCCAGTATTCGGGTTGGTTGACGGAATCCAACCACCTCGGGTCGGTGGCGTACCGGTTGGGGAAAAAGATCGAGTGGGATGCGGACCGCTTGGAGGTCAAAAATGCGCCGGAGGCAGCCCGCTACATCCGGCGGGCTTACCGGCCCGGCTGGACGCTTTGAACCTCCAGCAGAAGACGGCCCCGCTTTTCCTGCGGGCATGAGAGGAGCGGCGGGATCCGGTTCCGTGGCGCTTGGCTGCGGAGTGCGTGGGGATGTGCCTCCGAAGTGCGTTTGCGCGGCGGCTGGTTTTTAAAAAACCAGCGTCCGGCTGAAGAACATCTGATGCCTTCGGCCGGGAAATGGATTCGTGGTTGGGGTAATAGAGGGGGGTGAAATGTCTTCCCGGCACGGCACCGGGAGGTTTATGGAGCAGGGTGCGCGCCGGGCCCTGCATCTGCTCCAGTCTTGAGGCGGTCCCCGGTGGCAACGTTTTACCCCATGAAAGCCCTGATCCTCCTCGGAGTGCTCGTGTTGTTCGGCCCGTTGTCCGTGGCTCAGGAATCCGCCGGGCACCGTCCTCCAAAAGGTCCGGAGCAGTGGGAAAAGGAGATCGCTGCGTTTGAGCTGGAAGACGCCCGGACCCCGGGCTCGGAAAACCCGGTGGTGTTTGTGGGCAGTTCAAGCATCCGGCTCTGGAAAACGTTGAAGGAGGATTTCCCGAAGCACCGTGTGCTGAACCGGGGATTTGGCGGCTCGTACATCACCGACACCGTTCATTTCGCGGATCGGTTGGTGATCCGCCACAAACCCTCGTTCATTGTGGTTTATACCGGTGGCAACGATCTCGGAGCCGGCCGCACCCCCCAGCAGGTGTTTGAAGCGTACAAAGAGCTGGTTGGGAAGATCCGCGCGGCACTGCCAGACACCCCGATTGCCTACATCTCGATCGCGGGCAACCCGAAGCGCTGGTATCAAGTCACTGAAGTGATCCAGACCAACGCTCTGATCGAGGCCCACACCAAAACCAACCCCGGCCTTCTCTTCATCGACGTCTTCCATCCCATGCTCGCAGGCGATGGAAAACCCAGGCCCGAGATCTTCAGCAAAGACCGGCTCCACATGAATGCCGAGGGGTACAAGCTTTGGACGGAAATTGTGGGCCGTCATCTCCCGCCCCAGAGAGCGGCCGTCCGGCCCTAGTGCGGCGGTCCGCAGCCGGGTTCCTGCCGGTTGCAGGGAGTGGCCGGGATCGGGCATTCCTCAGTGTCCCTGGCGTTGAGTACGAGCCAGACGCTGGCGACCCGGACCAACGAGGAAACGCTTGCGGAAGCGGTTGCCCGGATCGAGGCGGAGTTGACGGCCAAAGGCTACACCGTTTCAGCGGAGTAATTCCGGCCACGGTGGGATAGGGATCCGGCTGCTTTAGGCAGGAATTTGGAGGGCAGAGCAGGGAGGGGTCTGACGCGCTCTGCGCCGGGGGGCTGAACCAAGACGTTCGGCGGGCCTTGCCCAAAATCCTGAGTTTCTGTGACGCGCAAGTGGAGGGACAGCGGATGGATTTCCGGCAGGATTCGGAGCATGCACACACGGAGGAATTTTCTCGGGCTGCTGGGAGGCCTTGCGGCAGCGTATCCGGCGGGGCTTCTGGGCGCAGGCGGTGGATTCAAGCCGAGGCATTTGCTGTCCTCGGCGTTGTACGGTGGGCTGCCGTTGAGCGAGGTGCTGCCGGAAGTGGCGGGGTCCGGGGCAGCGGGGTTGGACATCTGGTGCAAGCCGCATGGAAGCCAGCGGGAGGACATGGATGGCATGGGGGTGGACGCGGCTGCGGCCTTGTTTGAGAAGCACCGGGTCCGTTTGGTGTGCAGCACCCGGTACGGGCTGGGGCCGTTCAAGCTGGGGGAGGAGATGAAGATCCTGAAGCGGTTTGGCGGGGAGTTGCTGGTGACAGGCGCTCACGGCCCCAAGAACGTTGCCGGTGCCGAGGCCAGAGCCGCGATGAAGACTTTTCTTGAACAACTGCAGCCGCACGCCGACGCGGCCGGGGCTCTCGGGTTGAAGATCGCGATTGAAAACCATTCCAATTCGCTCCTGTCCACGCCGGACTCCATCCGGGCCTGGGCCGAATTGAACCGGCACCCTGCCCTCGGTATGGCGTTTGCCCCCCATCACCTGCATGAGAGCGTCGGTGAAATGCCGGGCCTAATCCGGGACTTGGGCGCCGCGAACCTGCCGTTTTTTTATCTGCAGGAACACGGGATTGGCGCCAAACAGAAGGTCGAAAAGTCCATCGAGCTCCAGCAGTTGCCAGGGTACGGCTCTCTGGACTACGGGCCGATTCTCGCGGCTCTGGCCGGAGTCGGGTTCCATGGGTGGCTGGAGATTTTCATGCATCCGACCCCGCGGGGGATTCCGGTGGTCGAAGGCGGCGCAGCCGCGGTCACTGCGGTGGTGAAGAAAAGCCGGGATCACATCGACCAGTTGATTGCAGCCGGGAAACTATGAGTGCATTGAAAACCGGGGCGTTCCGCGGATTCCTGACTGTGCTCCTGGGAGTCCTGTGCACACGGGCGCTTCTGGCCGGGCCGGTGGTGCCCGCGTTTGAACGGTTTCACGCAGGAAAACCTTCTCCGGCTGGCGGCCGGCTCCTCTACAACGAACTCGGATGCGTGAACTGTCATGGCGGTTCCCCGGGATTGCCCGAACGCCGCGGCCCCGTCCTCGCAGGGGTCACGCAGCGGCTCGATTCCGGCTGGATCCGGGATTTCCTCCTGGATCCCGCCCGGGTGCGTCCTGGAACCGGGATGCCGCGTCTTTTGGAGGCGGGCCAGGAGGAGGTGGCGGATGCGCTGGTCCAGTATCTTGCGTCGATCCCGTCTCCGAAGTCCAAGGGGTCGGAACTGCGCCATGTGAATGCGGAACACGGTCGGGAACTGTTCCATTCGGTGGGCTGCGTGGCCTGCCACGCGCCCGCGCCTGACTACCGGCCGGCAGAGGGCCGCCCAGGCGACGGCGAGTTCAGTTATCCTTCCGTGCTATTTCCCGATCTTCCGCGGAAATGGGGGCTCAAGGCTCTGGCGGAGTTCCTGATTGCGCCTGATAAAGTCCGGCCCGGCGGACGGATGCCCGGCCTGATGCTGGACCAGGAGGCGGCCGTGGATCTGGCGGGATACCTCACGGGCTATTCTGGGAGCGACGGCCGCGGGGCGCCGGAACCGTCCCCGGTCCAGCTTCAGCCCGGCATGGTGGAGAAAGGCCGGGACTGGGCGCGAAGGCTGGGGTGTGCCTCGTGCCATGAGATGCCTGGGGTGGAGCCTCCTGTGGTCCGTGGGTTGCGGGGCGGAGACGGTGGATGCCTGGAGGGGGCCGGGCCTGTCCGGTACGGCTTGGAGCCGGTCCAGCGGGCGGCTCTGAAAGAGTATCTGGGGACGCCGGGGCCTGGTGGGGGCTGGAAGCAAACGGCTTCGGACGTTCTTGAGGTGTTGAACTGTGCGGCCTGCCATGACCGCGATGGAATGGGTGGGCCGGATGCGGGGAGACGCCCCTATTTTACCGGGGACGAAAACCTTGGAGACACAGGCCGGTATCCGCCGCCGTTGACGGGCGTGGGTCGGAAGCTGCGTCCAGAATGGTTGGAGGGCGTTTTTGCCGGAAAGCACAGGGTCCGTCCGTATTTGAAGACCCGGATGCCGGTGTATCCGGGGTGGTCGGGGCCTTTGCGGGATTTGCTGGTGGCAGCGGACCGGGGCGGAAAGCCGGTGGTGCAGCTGCCGCAGGGTGAGGATACGGCGGGCCGCAAACTGCTGGGGACGCAGGGCGGGCTGGGGTGTATCACGTGCCACCGGTGGGGGGACCGTCCCTCGCTGGGGATCCAGGGGATGGACATCAGCACGATGGGGCACCGTCTGGAGCCGGACTGGCTCCGGGAATATCTGGTGCATCCGGCGGGGTACCGTCCGGGCACCCTGATGCCCTCCTTCTGGCCTGAGGGCAAGGCGGCCAATCCGGAGATCCTAGGAGGCGACACCGCCCGTCAGATTGGGGCGATTTACGGGTTTGCCAAAAGCGCGAATGGGGAGCCGGAAGGGTTTCCCGAGCGGGGCACAAGTGAGTTTGAGCTGGTGCCGAAAGATCGTCCTCTGGTGCAGCGGACGTTTTTGGAGGGAGTGGGGACACACGCCATTTTGGTGGGAAATCCGGGCGGAATCCATTTCGCCGTGGACGGCCGGAGCGGCGAGGTGGTTCTGGTGTGGGCCGGCCGTTTTTTTGATGCCTACCAGACCTGGTTTTCCCGGTTTGCCCCGTTTGAGAAACCGCTCGGGGATGTTCTCTGGGGGGGGACTCCCGGGGAGACACAGGGCCAGCGTTTTGACGGGTACCGGCTGGATGCGGACGGGGTGCCGGTCTTTCTGCGGTCAGCGGGGAGCCAGAGCTGGGAGGAGCGGATTGAGCCGCGAGATGGGGGGCTGTTGCGGCGGGTGAGTTGGAAAACCGGTGCGGCTCCCGGGCTGCGTCATCCGGACGGTGTGCGCCGTTCGGAGAAGTCGGGGCCGGGCTGGGTGGAACATTTCTATCAAAAACCATGAAGGCTTGCGTTTTGATGCTGCTGGCGGGTCTGACGGTCCACGGGGCCGAGGAATACGTGGTGGAAGACATTCTCACGGGCAACACGAGTTCCTCGTCCCGGAGCAAGGACTGGAAGCCGGGCGCCGGGCTGGCGTTTGAAGTGAGCGGGATGGACTGGATCGCGCCGGGCCGGCTGGCGGTGGCGATTCGGAAAGGCGAGGTGTGGATCGTGGACGGAGTTCTGGACGGAAAACCGGAGGCATTGAAGATGACCCGGTACGCTTCGGGGCTGCACGAGCCGCTGGGGGTGTTGCGGGACGGAGACAGCCTCCTGGTGACGCAGCGGACGGAGACAACCCG
>CAIURC010000177.1 GCA_903901425.1 uncultured Spartobacteria bacterium
GACATGGGGGGCAAGACCGTACGTTTGTTCAGTGTGCTGAGTGCCGTGTCAGGTTCCGCTAGCCAAGGCCACAGCACGGTGGGCGAAGGGACGTATGCGGTTCGGGTGGTGTTCACCGACCTCACCGAGGCGGTGATCAACGTGTCTGTTCCCTGATTTGCATGCGGCTGGCCGGCAGTTTCAAAACGGAGAGGGAGGCGCGTCGGTTTGCCGCTGTCTTGTTTGCGCGCGGGATTGAGAGCTTCGTGGAGCCCACCGAGCCTGAGGGTGCCGAAGTCTGGGTTCTGGACGAGGACCGGCAGCCGGATGCGGCCAGGCTGCTTCAACGGTACTTGGCGTCACCGGATGCGCCTGAGTTTGCTGTGGCGCAGCAGGAGGCGGAGGCCCTGTTGCGGAGCCAGGAGCGCGAGGAGTCTGGGAGACGGTTTGCGCAGTTCGATGTGGCGAGAACCCACCGCTGGGGAACGGGCTGGGTGACGGGAGTTCTGATCGGGATCAGCGTGGTGCTCTCGCTGTTTTCAAGACTGGGCGAGGATCGAGGTATGCTGGCGCCCTTGATGATTTCGAATTATCACGGGGATGGATCCGGGGTGATGTACCATCTTCCCACACTGCGGAAAAATGGAGGTGTGGTTTCCCGGGAAGCAGTGCTGGAGGGGGATGGCCCCCTCCCGGAGGTGAGACAGGGGGAGGTCTGGAGGCTGGTCACGCCGATCTTCGTGCACTTCGGTTTTCTCCACCTGCTTTTCAACATGATGATGTTGCGGAATCTGGGCGGAGTGATTGAGGCAAAATTCGGGCCTGTGTATTTCACGGGCCTGATGGTTTTTCTGGCCGTGGGATCAAACCTCGCTCAATTGGCGTGGAGCACACCGAATTTTGGGGGGATGTCCGGGGTGGACTACGGGTTGTTCGGTTTCCTCTGGATTCGTGGCAAGTGCGACCGCTTTGCGACATGGAGTGTGACGCGCGGAACGGTCCAGATGATGCTGGCCTGGTTTTTTCTCTGCGTCCTGAACATTTTCCCGGGGGTCGCCAACGCGGCCCATGCGGGGGGACTGGGGTTGGGGATGCTGTGGGGCTGGGTTTCCGCCCGCCACAGCACACCGGATTAACCCAGTTCTACTGATCCTCTTCCTCGAGGAGAGGCTCGATTTCCTGAGTGTACACAGGATTGGCCTCGGCAGCCTTTTTGAGCAGGGGTTTGGCCTGAGCTTTCTGCCCCGTTTGAACCATAAAAACGCCGAGCTGCCAGCGACGGTGTGCGGCGAGGAAGGGGGCCATGTCCTCGGGAATGAACGACTGGGCAATCGCCACGAGGTTGGCCGGATCCAAGTCGCCCCAAGACACCGAGACCGGGGGCTGCGCCTTGAATGTCACCTGTTCGTCGTCTGCTTTGACAACCCCGCCCGTGAGGCTGGTACCGTCCTTTTTCTTGACCGGATCCTTGTACCCCTTGGTTTTGAGGTCTTCGGCAAGGACTTCCTTGAACGTGGCCAACCACTGCGCGCGTTTTCCGAAGGACTCCTGCTGGGTCTTGTATTTTTCGGTCTTCAGATCGGGTTTGAGGATCGCATCCTTGGCCTGTTCGAACTTCAGGTCAGCCACAAACTTCCCGTACTTCTCAAGAGCTTCAGGCCACGCTTGGGCATCAAATTTCTCTGCCGCCTCCATCTCGCCCTTCATTTTTTCGATCGCCGCAGTCGCTTCGGGTTCGATTTTGGCGATCATCGTTTCAATCTGCTCCTTGAGTTTGGGAGCAAAGCGCAGTTTCGGAAGGGCCAGTTTCGCCTTTTCCACCGCGTCCTTTTTGTCCTCGGCAGACTTTGCAGCCTCCAGATCCTTCATCGCGATGCCAAAAGCCATCTGGCTTTCCTCAATGTTGGAGGCGAGCGTCTGAAGTTTTTTGGTTTCCATCTCGGAACCGATCCAAGTTTCCGATCCCTGGATATAGGAGGCGGAGTAGTTGCGGAGGAAAGGTTCCGCCTCTTCCATCTTGCCCAGCGCCCAGTTCTTGATTCCACAGCTCAGGATGGCAATGGACTCATGACTGGACCGATTGAACTCTTTCATGGCTTCCGGGGCGGCAGGGCCGTCCGCGCTCAAGACCCGTCCGGCTTTGCGGAAAAAATCGACCATCTTTTTCTCGCTGGGATCGTGAACCTCCCACTCGACCTCGGCCAACCTGCCGTAGGTGGCTTTTGCGTCCTCGAGTTTTCCTGAGAGCAGGAAAATCAGTCCCTGATAGAGGTCGATCCAGGACGCCAGAGGTTGCCCAACGTCTTTTCTCGTCGCCAGAGCCGTGAAACCCTCCATCGCTTCTTTCACCTTGCCGTTCAGGAACTGGGAACGCGCAGTCCGGAACCGGAGCTCCATCTGTTCTTGGGTGAGTTTTTCGACCCGTGGGGTTTGGGGCTCCTGTTTTTTCTGTGTGGCCTCTTTCTTGCCCGCGCCGGGGAGCAGTTTGTCACAGGCGGTAAAAACAAAACTGCTGGTCAGGGACAAAACCAGAAGAGCCGGAGTGGAAGTCTGAGCAGCGAAATTTCCGCGCATAATGACAAAAAAACTGCAGGAACCTGGTTCAAAAATCCAGCCCTGATCCGTGCAGACCTAGGTCAACACGGGGTGCTGGGGCGCCCGGAGGCCGGGACCCCTGCCCTGATTGTGCTTGGACCCATGCGTAGACATCGGGGGGCGTGCCACTGCTTCACGTCATTGGGAGCGTTCTGTCTTGGAACACCAGTTTGCCGCCCGCTTCACGGGCCTCGATCTTGTCCCCCTCCTTGAACCGGCCAGCCAGAAGTTCCATGCTCAGCGGGTCCAGCAACTCCCTCTGGATCACGCGCTTGAGGGGCCGGGCACCGTACACCGGGTCGTATCCCTCCCGGATCAGGAGCTGGCGCGCCTCGGGGGAGAGTGCCAGATGCAATTTCTGGTTTTCCAAGCGCCTGTCCAGCCTGCGGAGCTGGATATCCACGATCTGCTCCAAGTCCGGCTCGGAGAGCCGGTCGAACAGGATGGTTTCATCAATCCGGTTCAGGAACTCCGGGCGGAAATGGGCCCGGAGTGCCTCCATGACCGCTGCCTCCCGCTGTTCCGGGTTGGTGTTTTCGAGGATGTGCTGGGAGCCGAGGTTGGAGGTCATGATCACCACCGTGTTTTTGAAGTTCACGGTCCGGCCCTGCCCGTCCGTGATCCGGCCGTCGTCCAGCACCTGGAGCAGGACGTTGAACACGTCCGGATGGGCCTTTTCCACTTCGTCCAGCAAAACCACTGAGTAGGGTTTGCGCCGCACCGATTCGCTGAGTTGACCGCCCTCCTCGTACCCGACATAGCCCGGAGGCGCCCCAATGAGCCGGGCCACCGAGTGTTTTTCCATGTACTCGCTCATGTCCAGCCGGACCAAGGCCTGCTCGTCATCGAACAGAAACTCCGCGAGGGCCCGGGATAGCTCGGTTTTGCCGACCCCCGTGGGACCCAAGAACAGGAAGGAACCGATGGGGCGGCTTTCCTCCCCGAGGCCCGCCCGGGCCCGCCGTACCGCATGGCTCACCGCTGCCACGGCCCGGCGCTGGCCGATGACCCGGGCGCCCAGACGTTCCTCCATCTGCAGAAGTTTTTCCCGTTCGCCTTCCAGCATCTTGCTCACCGGGATGCCCGTCCACGCCGAAACCACCGTGGCCACGTCCTCTGCGGTCACTTCCTCCTTGAGCATCCGTCCGCCGGGTTTGTGGGCGGCCAGCGTCTCCTGCTGGGCCTCCTGCTGGGCCTCAATCTGTCTCTGGACCTCGGGGATCCTGCCGTACTGGATCTCGCTGGCCCTGGCCAGTTCGCCCCTTCGCCGGGTCTGTTCGAGTTCGGCCCGGAGCGACTCCAGTTCCTCATTGAGTTTGCGGACCCTGTCGATCGCCTCGCGTTCGGTCTGCCACTGGGCTTTGAGGAGCGATCCCTTTTCCCGGACATCGGCCAGTTCCTTCTCGATCCGTGCCAGGCGTTCCCGGCTTCCGGGATCCGTTTCCTTCCGCAGCGCCTGGCGTTCCATCTCCAGTTGCATGGACTCGCGTTCGCACTGGTCGATTTCGGTCGGCATCGATTCCAGCTCGATCTTGAGCCGGGCTGCCGCCTCGTCCACCAGGTCCACTGCCTTGTCCGGAAGAAACCGGTCGCTGATGTAGCGGTGCGAAAGGGTGGCTGCGGCCACCAGGGCGGCATCCTGGATCCGGATTCCGTGGTGGACCTCGTACCGTTCCTTCAGCCCACGGAGAATGGCAATGGTGTCCTCGGGCGTGGGTTCATCCACCTGAACGGGTTGGAAGCGGCGTTCCAGCGCGGCGTCTTTTTCGACGTACTTGCGGTACTCGTCCAGGGTGGTGGCGCCAATGGTGCGCAGTTCCCCCCGGGCCAGCTGGGGCTTGAGCATGTTGGAGGCGTCCACCGCACCCTCCGAGCTGCCCGCGCCCACGATCGTATGGAGCTCATCGATGAACAGGATGATTTCCCCCTGCGAATCGGTGACCTCCTTCAGAAACGCCTTGAGCCGGTCCTCGAATTCGCCCCGGTACTTGGCTCCGGCAATCATCGCCCCGATGTCCATGGAGATGAGCCGCTTGTTCCGGAGGGATTCCGGCACGTCGCCGGAAACAATCCGCCGGGCCAACCCTTCCACGATGGCCGTCTTGCCTGTGCCGGGTTCCCCGATGAGGACCGGGTTGTTCTTGGTGCGCCGGGAAAGGACCTGCATCACCCGGCGGATCTCGGGGTCGCGTCCGATCACCGGGTCGATCTTGCCCCGGCGCGCGGCGTCGGTCAGGTCGCGTCCGTATTTTTCCAGGGCCTGGTAGCGGGTCTCAGGGTTGGGGTCGGACACGCGCTGGGAGCCGCGCACCTGCTGGAGCGCCTGGAGGATCCGTTCCCGGACGGCGCCTGCCGCCTGGAGGAGGCGGCCGGCGGTGGTTTTCGAATCGCCCAGGGCCAGTAGGTAGTGTTCGGCGCTGAGGTAGTCGTCCTTGAGTTGGCTCATTTCACGCTCCGCGCGTTCGAGTTCGGCCCGGAGTTCCTGGCCCAGGAAAGGCTGGAGGCCGGCGCCCTGAACCGTGGCGCGTTTGGCCAGGGTTTCCTCGAGGCGGGACTGGAGCGCCTGTTGCCCGGCCGGCGCCAGACCGAGTTTTTCAAGGAGGGGCCGGGTCACGCCCTCGGGTTGCTGGAGCAGGGCCAGGAGCAGGTGTTCGTTGGCGATCTCCTGCTGGTGGCGGGAGGTGGCGACCTCCTGGGCGGCCTGCAGCGCCTCCTGCATTTTCTGGGTGAGTCGGTCGAGTCTCATAGAGGTTGGGTTGGCTGGATGGAGAAAAAAGAAAGAATGAAAAAAAGTGAGCCGCGGACGATCTGGCCCTGAGGGGAGCAGGAAGCGGGCACAGGCTTCCCCATGGTCTTTACGAGGGAAGGGTGCGGGACGGATGTGTCAGAAGGTGGCATCTGGGCGGTCCGGGTGTGTCAGGCTGTCGCTGCCCGGATCCAGATCTGGAAAATGCCGGCCATGGGCTTGATGCGGCGCGGGCTTTCAAGAACAAATACCGGGGATGAACCTTTTTCCGATCCCGGCTCGATCCCGTGTGCTGATCTGGTGGGGGGTTCTGTTTTGCTTGGCTGCGTCGGCCGGGGTTCTCGGGTACCGGCACCATGCGCGGAATGCATGGAGTCCGGCGTTGGCGACCCCCGAGTTGCTGCTCCAGACTCTGGGGGAAGGGGATTTGGAGGGAGGCGGACTCTACCTGAACGCGTCTGCGCAGGGATGGGTATCCAAGTTGCGGCCGCGGTGGCCGAAGCCGGATCCGGTGCGTCTGCGGGAAATGGCGCAGGCGGCGGAGGAGCCGCCGATTTTCAGGCGTCTGGACCGGGAGTCGCGTTTTCGCGGGGTGGTATTGATGGGGGATCCGAGCGAGTACCGGGAGTTGGTGAAGCATTTGCGGGGGAGCGGGGACTGGCGTTTGGAGTATTTGGACCACATGGGGTTGGTGTTCCGGCGGGAGCAGGGCAAGGGGTGGAAGCCTGTGAATTTGGAGCGGTTGAGGGGGAGTTTTGGGGCGGACTGGGAATGGGCAGTTTGCATGGGGCAGGCGGGTCAAAAGATGCTGGCGATGGGAATGCGGGAGGCCGCTGGAGATTGGACGCGGCGGGCTGTTGAGGCGGCGCCGGGGAAAGCGGCGGTACATGCGGCCCGGGCGCACTACTGGGCGGCGTGCAGTCGCTGGGATGAGGCCCGGGCCGAGGCGCTCCGTGCGGTGGAGTTGGAAACCGACAACCTTTCGGGGTTGTCGGCATTGGTGCAGGTGCACATGGCCGGAAATCGGTTTGAGGAGGCGTACCGGGTGTCGAAGCGGTTGGTGGAGTTGCGGCCGGAGGATCCGGCGCTGCTTTTTCATCATGCGAAGATGGCGCACCAGGTGCACGCGTACGGTTCGGAGGTGGAGGTGTTGGAGCGGTTGGTGCGGAGGGCTGAGGCGGAGGGGCGCCCGGTTTCTGGCTACCGGATTTACCTGGGCCAGGCGTATGCGGCCCAGGGGGCGGCGGTTCCTGCGGTGGAAGCATTTGAGAAGGCGTTGGCGGATCCCGGGTTGAGTCCGGAACAGCGGCAGTTTGCCCGGGAAACGATGGAGCGGATCCGGAAACGTGCCGGCCTTTGAGAGAGAAGGGTGGTGGGGAATGACAGTTGGGTTGGGAGGTGCTAGGGGTTGGGATCATGATTTTTGAGCTGAGCTCGAAGTACGCGCCGATGGGGGACCAGTCGCAGGCGATTGGGAAGCTGGTGCGTTCGGTGGGTGCGGGCAACCGGCACCAGACGCTGCTGGGGGTGACCGGGTCTGGGAAGACGTTCACGGCGGCCAATGTGATCGAGCAGGTGGGGCGGCCGACGTTGGTGGTGTCGCACAACAAGACGCTGGCTGCGCAGCTGTTTTCCGAGTTCAAACAGTTTTTTCCCCGGAACGCCGTGGAGTATTTCGTCAGCTACTTCGACTATTACCAGCCGGAGGCGTACATTCCGCGGACAGACACCTACGTGGAAAAAGATTCCTCGATCAACGAGGAGATCGAGCGGCTCCGGCTTTCGACCACGTCGGCGCTTTTGTCCCGGCGCGATGTGATTGTGGTGGCCAGTGTGTCGTGCATTTACGGGCTGGGTTCTCCGGAGGACTACCGGGAGATGCTGCTCACGGTGAAGCTCGGGGAAACCCTGTCCCGCGAGGCGTTCCTGGGGCGTCTGGTGGACATGCTCTACGAGCGGAACGACATTGCCTTTGGGCGCGGCCAGTTCCGGGTCCGGGGGGACGTGGTGGAGGTGCAGCCGGCGTGGATGGACGAGGAGGCGGTCCGGGTCGAGTTTTTCGGGGAGGAGGTGGACCGGATTTCGCGGGTGGATCCGCTGACCGGCCATGTCCGAGAGCCCCTCGGCCTGTTCACGTTCTATCCAGCCAAGCAGTTTGTGACCCCGCAGGAAAAACTGCGGCGCGCGCTGGGAACGATCCGGGAGGAACTCGATGCGCGGGTGGCGGAGTTTGAGTCCGCGGGCAAACTGCTGGAGGCCCAGCGGATCCGGATGCGGACGGAGAACGACTTGGAGATGATGCAGGAGATGGGGTTCTGCAACGGAATCGAGAATTATTCCCGGCACCTGACCGGGCGTCCGCCGGGATCCCGGCCGTTTACGCTCCTGGATTTTTTCCCGCGCGACTTTCTGTTGGTGGTGGACGAGTCGCACGCGACGATCCCGCAGATTGGGGGGATGTACGAGGGGGACAGGGTCCGGAAGACGACCTTGGTGGATTACGGGTTCCGGCTGCCGAGTGCGTTGGACAACCGGCCGTTGAACTTTCCTGAGTTCATGGAGATGACGGGTCAGATGGTGTATGTGAGCGCGACGCCCGGGGAGTTTGAGTTGGCCAATTCTGTGGCGGGGAATGCGGGCTACGTTCCCACGAGCAAGACACAGGGGGCAGTGGACGGTGCCCGGCGATCCAGCGGAGTCCGGGTGTCGTCCTCGGGGGAGCCGGTGGAGGCGTTTGAAGTGGAGCGAGCGGGTGCACCTCTGGTGGTTGAGCAGATCATCCGGCCGACCGGGTTGCTGGATCCGGAGGTGACAGTCCGGCCGCTGGCCGGGCAGATTGACGAAACGCTGGAGTTGTGTAGGGACCGGGTGGAGCGCGGGCACCGGGTGTTGATCACGACGCTGACCAAGCGCACGGCGGAGGATCTTTCGGAGTATTTGAAGGAGGTGGGGTTGCGGGTGAGGTACCTGCACAGCGACATCGACACGATTGAACGCGTGGAGATTCTCCGGGCGCTGCGTGCGGGAGAGTTTGATGTCCTGGTGGGGATCAACCTGTTGCGGGAGGGGTTGGATCTGCCGGAGGTGGGACTGGTGTGCATTCTGGACGCAGACAAGGAGGGGTATCTGCGGTCGCAGACTTCGCTGATCCAGACTGCGGGCCGCGCGGCGCGGCATGCCGAGGGAGCGGTGGTGCTGTTTGCCGATGTGCGCACCCGGAGCATCCAGGCGCTTCTGGCAGTCACCGAGTACCGGCGTGCCCGGCAGTCCGCCTACAACGAGGCGCACGGAATTATCCCCCGGAGCGTGGTGCGCGCGGTTCAGGAAAGTCTTCAAACCGTGATTCGTGGTCAGAAAGAGCCCGTGGTGCGCGAGGGCGGTCTGGATACGGCGGAACTGCTGCGCGAACTGGAGGCGGAGATGGCGGAGGCGGCTTCCAAGCTCGAGTATGAGCGTGCGGCTCTGTTGAGGGACCAGATTGCGGAATTGAAGATGGGGACTGGCGTGGCGCCTGCCCCGGGCGGGTTGGGTCCGGTGCGGCGATCTGGAGCGAGGGGGGGGAGAAGACGTTGATGGAGGGATGGAAAAAGTGTGTCGGTGGATCTGGGAATTGTGTAGCGGTGGCAGGCGGGCCGCTGGATGTCTGGGGGCCGCATGGAGCCATGTCTGAACTCATACCGATCGAAGCGTTGGAGGAGGCATTCAAGCGGGTGCCCGGTTGGCGGCCGTCGGGCACGGACCGGAGCCGGATGGAACGGTGCTGGGAGTTCCGCGGGTTCAGGGAGGCGGTGGAGTTTGTGTGCCGGGTGGCGGAGTTGGCGGAGAGGGAGAACCATCACCCGGATATCGATATCCGGTTTCGCCGGGTGCGTCTGGTGTTGACGACGCATGAGGCGGGCGGGTTGACGGGGCGCGACTTTGATCTTGCGGAGCAGTTGGACAGATTGGGGGAGGCGGGATGAACCAGAGTTGGGTGGAAAAAAGGGGATGGCCAGCATGGCTGGCTGCGGCGGCTGCGGTGGTGGTTTTCACGGGGGCGCTTTGGGCGTGGATGGGGCGGCGTGGGGCCGCTCCGGAGCCGCCTCCGCTTCCAGAGGGGATGCGTGCCGCGGGTGAGAAGGGGGCAAAGGGAGGGGGAGCGGATGGACGCTGAACATTTCAAGCAGCCGGTGGGTGCGTTTGCGCGGAAGGATTTTCCGCTGTTGCAGGCGGAGATGACGGTGGAGGACGCGCTCCGGTTGATCCGGGAACGGGGTGTGGGGGAGCGGATCGTTTATTTTTACGTGGTGGACGCCGACGAAAAGCTTTCCGGGGTTTTGCCGACGCGGTTGCTTTTGACGGCGCCTTTGGAACGGAAGTTGGGGGAGGTGATGAACCGGCGGGTGGTGGCCATTCCGTCCACCGCGACGCTGCTGGATGCATGCGACGTGTTCATTCTACACCGGTTTCTGGCGTTTCCCGTGGTGGACTCCAACCGGCATGTGCTGGGGATTGTGGACATTGGGGTGTTTGCGTCCGAAGTGCTGGAATTGGAGGAACCGGAGAGGACAGACGAGGTGTTTGAGTCGCTGGGGTTCCGGGTTTCCCAGGTGCGCGGGGCATCCCCTGTGAAGGCGTTTGCGTACCGGTTTCCGTGGTTGCTGTCGACGATCGGCAGCGGGACGATTGGGGCGCTGTTGGCTGGGGTGTATGAGGAGACTTTGGAGCGGGCGATTGTGGTTTCGTTTTTTCTGGCGCTGGTGCTGGCCCTAGCGGAATCGGTGAGCATCCAGTCCATGACCCTGACGCTTCAGGCGCTGCGCGGCACGCAGACGGGGTGGCGCTGGTTTGTGCTGGCGCTCCGGCGTGAGATGGCGCTGGCGGTTTTGCTGGGGCTGGCTTGCGGTGCGGTGGTGTTTGGGATCGTTTGGGGGTGGCGTTCGGATTTGGCCTCTGCGGGCGTGATTGGGGGGAGCGTGGCGGGTTCGGTTCTAATCGCGTGTATGGCGGGGTTGGTGGTTCCGGCAATTCTGCATGCGTTCAAGTGGGATCCGAAAATTGCTGCGGGCCCGGTGACGCTCGGGTGCACAGATGTGATGACTTTGCTGCTTTATTTTTCGCTGGCCCGCTGGCTTCTCTGAAGGGTGGTGTTGGGGGCCGAGTGTGTGCGTGGGCCGTTGGAACAAAGCGGGGCTGGGCTGGAAAAGGGTGGCGCGGGAGGTTTGACGCGGAGGGGGGCTGCATGGGAGGGTTTAGAGATCCATGCACCCCGTACTCGTCGCTCCGTCGTTGCTCGCCTGTGATTTTGGACGTCTGCACCAGGAGGTGGAACGCGCGCAGGCGTGTGGTGCGGACTGGCTCCATTGCGACGTGATGGATGGTCATTTTGTGGACAATATTTCTTTTGGGCCTGCGTTTGTGGCTGCGGTGGCGCAGGTTTCCCGGGTTCCGCTGGATGTCCACCTGATGGTGGATCGCCCGGACCATTACTTTGAGCGGTTTGTGCGGGTGGCGCACAACATTACCGTGCATGTGGAAGCCCAGCACGATGTCGGTGCAACACTGGCTGCGATCCGCGCAGCCCGCTGCCGGTGCGGGATTTCCCTGCGGCCGGCGACCCCGTTCTCCGCGGTGGAACCCTATCTGGACCAGGTGGATTTGCTGCTGATCATGACTGTGGTGCCCGGCTTCGGGGGACAGGCGTTCATGCCGGAAATGCTGGAGAAGGTGCGTGCTGCCGCTGAGTGGCGGGCCCGGAGGGGTTTGCGGTATCGGATCCAGGTGGATGGCGGTATCAACGATGCGACAGGTCCGGAATGCGTGGGGACAGGGGCGGACACGTTGGTGGTCGGTACGCACGCGTTCCGAGCAGAGGACATGGCAGGGGTGATTGGCCAACTCCGGGGTTCCTGATTCCGGGTCGGTTGCGGGGTCGGTACCGGTGTGGATCCAGAGCCAATCCCGGGGCTTGGATGAGCCGGGTGGTTTGAGCGGTTTTTTTGTATCTGAACCAGAACCGTGGACTGGCCAACAAGACCGGCGGTTTTGTAAGGGTGGGCATGCAGTTTATCCGGGAGCTCGGGCTAAGGACAATTCTGGGGGCGGCTGCGCTGGTGTGGGGACAGCATTGTGTGGAGGCCGGTGGGATTGTTTTGCAGCATCCCTCGGAGTACCGGGTCTGTCAGAGGATTGAGCCGGATGCGGGCACGGTCTTGGTTTATGGGCGAGCGGATCTGGAGGCGGACGTTTTGGAGTACCGGTTTTTGGGGGAGTCAGCGGCTGGGCGGAGGTTGGGGGATGCTTGGTGCCAATTTCCGACGCCGCTTCAAAACGGGAAATTTGACTTCCAGACGACGGTGCCTGCCGGGGGATGGTACCGCTTGGAAGTCCGTGCCCTGAAGAGCGGCGAACCCGTGGGTCAGGCGGTGGTGGAGCATGTGGCTGTGGGGGAGGTTTTTGTGGCAGCGGGCCCGGACAGGGAGGACTCCGGTCCCCGTTCGGGTCCCGGTGCGGGCGCCGTGTTTGACGGGAAACGGTGGAATCCAGCGCCGGTAGTGTTGTCGGACAAGGCTTCCGGGTGGGTGCCGGCGTGGACGGATCAGATTGGGGTTCCGGTGGGATGGGTTCCGGTGCCGGGGGGGGAGGTGTCCGGATGGCGTTCCGAGGAGTCTGGGAGTGCGCGGAGGCGTTTGCTGGGATGTCTGGACGCCCTGGGGCCGCGGGGTGTCCGGGCGGTGCTATGGCAGGGGGGTGAGGGACGGGAATGGGCGGGGGTCTGGGAGGAACTGGCCGAGCAGGCCCGGCGGCGCATCGGGGCTGGGATGGGCTGGCTTGTTTTGGATCCCGCGGGAGCAGAGGCCCGCAGGTTATGGGAGAAAGGAGTGATCCAGAGTGGTCCGGGAGCGGTGGCGGGCTGGCCAGGGCTGGTGAAGGAATGGATGGGGGAAGCCTTCAATCCGGCGGGCTGCCCACCGAGACCGGGGTATCATCTGGTCTGGAGCGACGAGTTTGACGGGTCGAATCTGGATTTGAAAAAGTGGAAGCACAGGTACCCCGGGCCCCGGAAAAACGGGTTTAACACGCCAGAGGCGGTGCGGGTGGACGGGAAAGGGCATCTGGAACTGAGCTGTGATCGAGCCCCGGACGGACGGTATTTGGTGGGGATGATCTGCACGGAGGGCCTGTTTGAGGCGCAATACGGGTACTTTGAAGCCCGGGTCCAATTTCAGACTCAGGAAGGATGGTGGCCCGGGTTCTGGCTGATGGGCGGCCATGTGGCGGATCCAGGCCGTGGAAAGGGCCGGGTGGATGACACCAGCCGGAATGGGACTGAAGTCGACGTGTTTGAATACCTGCGGCGGCACGGGGATGAGATTCAGCATGCGCTCCACTGGAACGGGTACGGCTCGGACCACAAATCGCGGGGGGAGCACGTGGGCGTGCCGGGGCTGGGCAGCGGGTTCCACACCGTGGGTGTGGAATGGACGCCGGACGGGTACCGTTTTTTTGTGGATGGCCGGCTGACGTGGTCCACGCGTGAGGCGGTTTCTCAGGTGGCGGAGTACCTGATTCTGAGTGGCGAAGTGAGCGAATGGCCTGGGGACATCCGCCGGGCGCAGTTGCCGGACCGCGTGGTGTTTGACTGGGTCCGGGTCTGGCAGTTGCCGCCGGGCGAGGAGTAGGCGGGGCGCCCTCGGCGGTGTGAAAAGGCCGGCTTTTTTTCCGGAGTGGCGCCGGGTCAGGAGGGGGAGCGCCCGTGCCGGGGGGAGTCTTCAGGTGTGCAGCAGATGGCCAGGGCAGGGCAGACGGCCTGAAGTTGGAGGGCGAGTGCGAGATCTTCGCAGGAAACCGGCTGGGCGTGGAACCGGACCCAACTGTGTTGAGGGTTCCAGGAAAGAAGCCTTTCCGCGTCAGGAAACTGGAGGCAGGCGCCGCAGGGAACGCAGCTGGAATCAACGAACCAAGAGCCGGGGACGTTGTCAGGCAGGCGGTCCATGGGGGGGGAAGGTATTTTTGACAGGAGTCGGATCTGTTAAGCGCTGGGCTTGATTCGTATCATGAAGCGGGCTAAGGTTAACCCAAATAAATGGATGTTTTACACTTCCCCGGGTGTGGCATCCGATGTCAGATCCTCCCCGTTCAGAAGCCCCCCCCGCCTCTCCGACGTGACGCATTTTCCGATTGTCCCTCTGTTGTCAGTTTTGAACCCAGTTTCTGTGAAAATCCGGGGGCGTTCATTCCGACGCAGGCTCTGCAACGAAGGGGCTTCCGCTGCGGGCAGTTGCGTTCCGGGAGGCAGAGAGAGAAATGTAGATTTTTGAACCCTTAAATCCGATGAAAATGAAAAAGACAGCGGCCATTGTGGAACCCTTGGAAAGCCGGATTGCACCGGCGACGATCGTGACGTTGGAGTACGTGGCGGCGGAGAAGAGGCTCGAAATGAGCTCGGGCGGTGGTGTGGGCGACACGGTGAATGTGGAGGTGGTGCAAGTGAGCAAGGACACGTTCCGGGTCCGTGCGGTGGATTCCGAAACCGTGCTGCAGATTTCCGGCGATACCGGCACGGCCTCCGTGCTCGACTTCAAAGCGGCTCTGAACGGGTTGGTCTTCACGGGTAGCGATGGGGACGATCAGTTGCGCCTCTCGGGCTTGACCGGGCTGAAGTTTTTCAGGTTTGAGGGGGTCACAGACCCGGTCACTCGCGTTGAGACGCAGGTGGACGGTGAGGACAGAGTCGAACTCAACAATGTGACGGTCACTGGGGATGTGAGTTTGAAGTTTGGCGGGACGGGGCAAGATCTGGTCACGTTGGGGGGGAACTCACTGAAGGTGACCGGGAGGCTCGAGACCGTCTTCGGTGCAGACGGCGGCAATCTGCGGGTCACGGCGATGGACAGCGTCATCGGGACACTCAATGTTTCGGGTGGCGCCGGCGCGGATCTGGTGGAGTTCTCAGGGACCCGGGCCACGGTGACGAGCGAGATCGTGTTTGCCGCAGGTGGGGGAAGCAACTCGCTGTTTGTAACGCCGGATGTCCTTTCAATTGGCAAGTCGGCAGTGCCGGCCCGGTTGAACAACTCGATAACGTTCACCTCTTCGGGAACTGGAGGTGATAGTCTGACTCTTGATTCCGGGGTGAGTGCAGTCCTCGGGGGAGCGGTTCAGGCGAGTTTGGATGGAGGAACCAACACGGTATTGTTGGCAGGGGCCAGTCTGAAGGTGGGGGCTGCTGCGGGATTCTCGCTGATTTGCGAGGGAGGCGCCGGCACCGATACCCTGACGCTGGGCGCTCTCAATGCGGCATTTTCGGGTGGGGTCCGGAGCACGCTCGGCGACGGTTCCAACTCCGTGACGGTTTCAGGCATCTCGACGACACTGGGCAGCGCCACGGGTGTCTCTTGGCTGTATCAGGGGGGGCAGAATGCGGACGGGATTTCTGTGACGAGCGAGAAGTTCACTACGAGCGGAGCCTTGAATTTGAATGGTTCTGGAGGAACCAACACGGTCCAGATTCTCTCGCAGACAGCGAGCGTGGGCCGGGGCACTGCCGGGGAAACCGCGGGTTTGTCGGTGAATTACGTGGGTACGGGAGGGGCAGACACCGTCCAGATGGGCGGCACCGCCAGTTCAGTGGATTTGAAGGGGGCGGTGCGGATGGATGCCGGGGCTGGCGCCAACCAGTTGGCATTTTCCGGGGTGAGCGTGGGTCTGGGGGCTGGTGTGGGAGCGACTGCGGGTGTTTCGTTGCAGTACCTCGGCGGTCAGGACGCGGACAGCTTCTCCACCAGTGGTGGCAGATTTGTGACTGCCGGAGCCTTGAACATAAATGGATCCGGAGGAACCAACACGGTTCAGGTTTTTTCGCAGACAGCGACCTTGGGCCGGGGCACTGCCGGAGAAACCGCAGGTTTGGCTTTCAATTACGTGGGGGAAGGCGGCACGGACACTGTCCGTTTGGGGGATGCCGCAAGCGGGTTGGATCTGAAGGGGGCGGTGCGGATGGTTGCCGGGGCTGGCGCCAACCAGTTGGTGTTTTCCGGCGTGAGCGTGGGGTTGGGGGCAGGAGTTGGCGCGACTGCCGGGGTTTCGTTGCAGTACACAGGCGGCCAGGACGGGGACAGCATCTCCAGCAGTGGAGCACGGCTTTCGACCGCAGGGGCACTGAATGTGGATGCAGGCGCGGGAACCAACACGGTCCAGATGGTTTCGCAATCCCTGATTCTTGGCAAAGGGACTGCGGGTGCCACGGCTGGATTGTCCTTCAATTACGTGGGCGCCGGAGGCGCTGACACGGTTCGGATTGGCAGTACCTCAGGGGGCAGCGATCTGAAGGGTGCCGTCAAGGTGGCGGTTGGTGATGGCACCAATGAACTGAGACTGCGAGGGATCAGTCTGAAAATGGCGGCCGGCGGCCGCACAGATTTTGGCGGCTCCGTGCTCTACACGGGCGGCAGCGGGGACGATGTGTTGAGTGTTGAGGCGAAGACCGCGTCGCTGTCTGGCGCCGTATTTTTCGTTTCTGGCAACGGCGACAACCGGCTGGTTCTCACGGGAGCTTCCCTGACGGTTGGAAAATCCACTGCGGCTTTCACAGGTGAGGCCAACGCAAAGGAAATCTCCAAGTCGATCCTGTTCGTGGCGAACGGGTCCGGCCAGAGCCTTCTCAGTTCAGACTACAAGACGCTGAATCTGGGAGGATCGGTGGAACTGCTGGGAACGGGATTCACGGGGAATTCGTTGAGCCTCGACATCCAGGGAGACGCGGTAACGATCGGGAAGTCGGCGGTGCTGGGACGGTCCGTGGCGGTGTTGGGCAACGCCTCGAATGCTGCGAGTTCTGCGGAGGTGAGGCTGTCTGGCAGGAGCCTGACGCTGGCTGGCGATTTCGAGGTGGAGGGGGTTCAGAATGGGTTGACCGTGGATGTGGATTCGGACCGGTTGAGTGTTGCGGGTGCGGTGCGGGTCACGGGTGGGAACGGATCGGATTCGGTGAGCATTGAGGCAGACGGCTCCGTGGCAAAGGCCTCGGTGATTGACCTGAAGGGGGTGGACGCGATCAACCTTTCGCCCACGTTGAACGCTGCCATGCTAAATGCCGGCTTTGATGCGGCGCTCGGGCTTGATACGGTCTCTTACAGTTTCAATGCCGCCACAGACATTGCGAGTACATCGGCTGGGTTTGACGCGGCATCGCTGCTGGTGAGTTTTGATGCGTCGACGCTGGACATCAATCCGAATGTATTCGTTGCCGGGAGCGACGTGGATACGGCTCAGAGCCGGATCACTCTGCTCCAGCACGGACTAACCACCGGAGATGCTGTGCTCTACAACACCAGTGTGGGTACTGCGATTGGCGGTTTGGCTTACGAGGCGGTTTATTATGTGGTGGTGATTGATGGTGACACGGTCCAACTCGCAGCCACCAAGGCGGATGCGAAAGCAGGCACCCCTGTGGTCATCTCCCTGACCTCCACGGGCTCCGGTACTCAGGTTTTCACCACGACAGAAAACCCGATCGCTATCACGGCCCACGGGTTTGAGACCGGGGATGCGGTGGTTTACAGGCCCGGGGCCGGAACTGAGATTGGCGGTCTGGATGCGGGTGTGACTTATTTTGTGGTGAAACTGGATGCCAACACCATCAAGTTGGCGGCGTCCAAGGCGGATGCAACGGCGTTGACTCCGGTGACCTTGGATCTGCCGACTGCTGGAACCGGGTCTCAGCAGTTCTTCAAGGCAGACGACAAGCTGACCGTCACGGCGCACGGTTTTGCGACCGGAGATTCCGTGGTTTACGTTCCCGGAGCCGGGGCAGAGGTGGGCGGGCTGGATGCCGGAACCGTCTACTACGTGGTGGCTTTGGATGCGAATACGATCCAACTCGCTTCCTCCAAGGCGAATGCACTGGCGGTGACTCCGGTGGTTTTGGATCTGACGGATGCGGGCACCGGAACCCAAAATTTTGTAGAGGCGGCTGACCAGATTCGGATTGTTGGGCACGGGCTGAGCACGGGGGATTCGCTGGTGTACGCGCCCGGAGCGGGTGACGCGATCGGCGGACTCACCGCTGGGACCGTGTACTACGCAGTGGCTGTGGATGCTGACAATATCCGGTTGGCGTCTTCTCAGGAAAACGCCTTGGCCGGAACTCCGGTGGTTCTGGACCTGACTTTGGCGGGGACCGGCACACAGGAGTTTTTGGAAACCAGTGACCAGATCACGATCACCGGCCATGGTTTTGTCACGGGGGATTCCGTGAAGTACCTGCCGGGTGCAGGCACAGTGATCGGTGGGCTCAGTGCAAACAGCGTGTATTTCGTGGTGGTGGAGGATGCGAACACCATCCGACTGGCCAGCACCAAGGCGGATGCCGAGGCAGACATGCCGGCGACGTTGGATCTGACTTCGGAAGGAACTGGTAGCCAGGCGTTCTTCCGGAATGACAATACCCTTCAGATTGCCGGGCACGGATTCACAACGGGCCAAGCTGTGGTGTACGCCCCCGGTGCGGGTGGAGCGATCGGCGGTTTGACCGCAGGAACGGTGTACTACGCGATTGTGGACAGCGACAACGCGATCCGGCTCGCGGCATCTCCTGAGAATGCGGATACTCAAGTGGCGTTGACCCTGACAGCTGCCGGGACGGGGACTCAGGAGTTTTTGGCGACGAACGTGTCGCCCCAGTCCGTGCAACTCCTCGGGAAGACCGGGATCAATGGCGTGGCGCTGGTGGGAGCCGGGCTGACCTTTAGGGACGCGCTTTCGGTTTCAATTGATGGCGCGGAAGCCGCGGCGAACCGGGGTCAGGCGGTGTTCCAGTCTGGCCGATCGGCACAACTGGTTGCGGCTCTCAACTCTCTGGTCGACGAGTCGGTGAGAATTGCCAATGTGCTGGTCACCAAAGACACTGTGGTGGCCCTTGGGGAAGCGGAGAGCAGGGTGGATATTGACAATCTGAATGCACGCGCTGCGTTCACCCTGAGGACCAACGGCGGGGCGGACTCTGTGTTCCTGGAGCGGGCGTCGTTGTTTGGGAGTTCGACCATTACCGGGATCGCTCAGATCCTCCTCGGCGATGGAGACGACACGGTCCGGATTGGAGAGAACAACGAAATCAACCCCAACCCGGTTGTGGGGATCGTCAATGGGCGGAACAACCAAGTCAGCTTCGGGGCGGCGTTGACGGTGGATGGCGGTGCTGGAGACGATACAATCAATAACATCAGTAATCCCACCAACCTGTTTAAGACGGGCGTGACACCCACTTTGACCTCAGTCACCGCGGCTTGATCGCAGAGTGTTGATGAGCCGGGGTTCCGGTTTGTCTATTGCCAATAAGAGTCAGGGGGCTCCGTGTCTTTAGTACGGGCCCCCTGACTTTTTTTATTGAAGATGCGGATGGCACCCCACGCAGGCGACCGGGTGTATTTGCCTGCCGGTGACTGGGAAGACGAACCGCTCAGGCGAGCAACTCAGGGATGAGTTTCCCCTCCACGTTGGTGAGCCGGCGCTGAATGCCATTGTGCTCAAAGCTGAGGGTCTCGAAATCCAGCCCCAGCAGGTGCAGGATGGTGGCGTTGAAATGGTAGAGGGGATGGATGTTTTCCACAGCCCGCTGGCCGAGGGGGTCGGTCATCCCGTGGCTGGTTCCCGCCTTCACGCCGGCTCCTGCCAGCCAGCAGGTGAACCCGTCCGGGTTGTGGTCCCGGCCTTGGGCACCCTTCTGGAAGAACGGCATCCGGCCAAACTCGGTGCACCAGACCACGAGCGTGTCTTCCAGAAGCCCGCGCTGCTTGAGGTCTTTGAGGAGACCCGCAGCGGGCTGGTCGAGAATTTCGGCATGGGTGTCGTACTGGTTTTTGAGGTTGTTGTGGCCGTCCCAGTTGAGAGCGCCCCCGCTGGCGTAGGCGCCGTTGAACAGCTGGACGAAACGCACCCCGCGCTCCAGAAGGCGCCGCGCCAGAATACAGTTTTTGGCGAAACCCGCTTTGTTGGGGTTCTGGGTGTCATTGGCCCCGTACATTTTGAGGATATGCTCGGGTTCGGTGGAAATGTCGCTGAGCTCGGGCACGGAGAGTTGCATCCGTGCGGCGAGCTCGTAGCTGGCAATGCGCGCGGCGAGTTTGGAATCTCCAGGGTTGCGTAGAAGGTGCTCGGCGTTGAGTTGCTCGAGCAGGGTGCGCGCGGCGCGGTCAGAGTTTTGGGAGACGTTGGGAGCCGCAAGATGGCGGATCGGCGAACTGGCGCTCATCGTGGTGCCCTGGAAAGCAGCGGGGAGAAATCCGGGGGCCCAGTTGTTGGAGCCCGCCTGCGGGACACCGCGCGGGTCCGGGATGGCCACATAGGCCGGCAGGTTTTGGTTTTCGCTGCCGAGCGCGTAGGTGACCCACGAGCCCATGCTGGGAAAACCGTCCAAGGTGAATCCCGTGGACAGGAAATTCTCGGCGGGACCATGGGTGTTGGACTTGCTGGTCAGGGAATGGACAAAGGCCATTTCGTCCACCAGTTCGCCCAAGTGCGGGACCAGATCGCTGATCATCTTCCCGGACTTGCCCCGGGGCTGGAAGTTGTACTGGGGTCGCGCGAGGTTGCCGGCCGGACCTTGGAAAGTGACTGCCGGGCCGCCGGGCAGCGGTTTTCCGTCCCATTTGATGAGCTCCGGTTTGTAATCCCAGGTTTCGAGCTGGCTGACGGCGCCGGCGCAGAAAATCACCACGACGCGTTTGGCTTTTGCAGGGAAATGGGGTGCCCGTGGCGCGTAGGGATGTGCGGGATCGATCGCGGGTTTCCAGAGGGCGGGTGCTGAGGCGAGAAGTTTTTCGCGCTGTAGCAGGGAGGAGAGTGCGATGCAGCCAAGAGCGCTGGCGCTTTGGGTGAGGAAACCGCGGCGGTCCAGGAAACTACGGCCTGTGGAGGAGAGGATGGGTTGGTTCATGGGATTTGGATGAATTCGTTGGTATTGAAAAGGACGCGGCACAGGCCGCTGAGGCCGTGGGTTTGACAGAAGGCGAGGCTCTGTGAGAACTCGGAGGGATGGGGGTGCCGGCTGACCGTGAGCTGGAAGGCGGTTTGAATGGCGCTGGGAATGTCCCCGTTGTGTTGGAGTTCAAGGCGCTTGGCCATGGCTTCGGCGGCATGGAGGGTGAACGCGCTGTTGAAGAGGTTCAGGGCTTGGATCGGCGTGGTCGATTCCCGGCGCTGCGAAGTGCTCTGCGCCGCATCCGGACAGTCAAACGCCCCGAACACGACGTCCCGTTCCCGGCGGACCTTGTGCGCATAGATCATCCGGCGTTGGTTCTGAGGGGCGAAAGTTTCAACCGGTGTGAACCCCGCAAGGCCGCCCCTTTGGTGGAATAGGTTGAAACCCGGCCCGTACATTTCCGGGTTCAGGATTCCCGCTACGGACAGGATGGAATCCCGGATGGACTCGGCCTGAAGGCGGCTTCCAGGAAACCGCCAAAGAAGGCGCGCATCGGCGTCCTTGGCTTGTGCGGCCGGCTGCGGAACAGAGCTGGACTGGCGGTAGGTGGCGGAGAGCAGGATCCGGCGGTGGAGCTTTTTGAGGGACCAGCCTTCTTGGATGAAGGTGGAGGCCAGCCAGTCGAGCAGCTCGGGATGGGAAGGTTTGATGCCGCTCCTTCCGAAGTCGCTGGGGGTCGGGACCAATCCACTTCCAAAGTGCCACTGCCAGACCCGGTTGACCATCACGCGGGCCGTCAGTGGGTTGCGGGGGGTCGCGATCCATGCCGCCAGCGATTTGCGGCGCTCGGCCTCATCCGACGGGTTCTGGAGCTGGACAGGCTCAAAAACCGCCGGTACCCCCGGGGAAACGGCTTCCTTGGGCTGTTCTGGGTTGCCCCGGGCTAGGAGATGGATGTCGTCGGGTTTGCGGAAGGTGCCCGCAAATGCGAGCCCGGATTTCTCAAGCTGCTCGGCTTTGGCAATGAATTCCGAGCGGGTTTTCATCAGCGGACTGAACAGGTCCGAGTGGGAGTCCTGCTGTTTCTCGGGATCGAACGGTGCCCGGTCGGACGAATCGGCAACCGTGATCCATTTGCCCTTGGTGTCGAGGACCTCGATTTTGTACTGGGTGGCGAGGCGGTCCTTGAACTGGCCGGTGCGGTCCCTGCCCCAGACCACGCATTCGATGGTGGGATAGGTCTTGAACTTGAGGGTGACGGAGGAACCGGACTTCTGGTCGGCCAACCAGCTTCTGGAATTGCCATAAAGGCCGTCGGTGAGGTGGCGCGGGTCATGGCGGTCGGCCACGATGATCGAGCCGGACACCGACACCACGGCGTTTCCGAGGCTTCCAAGCGCCACGTTTCTTCCCTGGGGATCGTACACTTCAAGTTCGTCGATGCACGGCTCGAGGGTGTTGGTGTCCGTGACTGTGAGGCGGAGTTGTGAAACTTTGACGGGCGTGAACCGGTCGCAGTTCAGGTCAGGGTAGACCTGGGAGCGCTGGGGGCCCGAGAGGGCGACGGGGGACAGTTTGGCGAGTTGCTGGTTGATGTCCGCAGCCCGTTTGCGCTCAGCCTTGGCTGCAGTCCTGAGCGCCTCGGCTTCCGGAGACTGGATGGGCCTGTCCGCGTACTGGACACCGGCGAAAAAGGACTGCATGGCGTAGTAATCGCGGTGGGAAATGGGATCGAACTTGTGGTCATGGCAGCGGGCGCATCCGACACTCAGGCCGAGGAAGGTCTGGCCCACGTTGGTCAGGATTTCGTCCAGGGAATCCTGACGGGCGAGGCGCATGGACGCTTCATCTTTGCCGATCTGACCGGGCAACAGCACTGAGGCGGTCACCAGGAACCCCGTGGCGGGATCGGCCTGAAGCGAGTCTCCGTGGATCTGTTCCCGGACAAACCGGTCGTAGGGGGTATCAGCGTTAAAGGCGCGGATCACGTAGTCCCGGTAGGGCCAGGCGTTGGGACGTTCGGTGTTCACCTCAAACCCGTGGGTGTCGGCATAGCGGACCACGTCCAGCCAGTGTTGAGCCCAGTGTTCGCCATACCGTGGGGAGGCCAGGAGACGGTCGACGACTTTGCTGTGAGAGTCCGCAGCCGGATCATTCTGAAACGCGAATGTTTCCTCGGGCGTGGGTGGAAGCCCGGTCAGATCATAGGTCACCCGGCGCAGCCACGTGGCGCGGTCGGTTTCTGGGGAGGGTGCCAGCCCCTCCTGTTCCAGTCGCGCCAGGACGAAGTGGTCGGAAGGGTCACGGGGCCAGTCCGCCCGCGTGACCGCGGGGGGCGCCGGATGACTGAGGGGTTTGAAGCTCCAGTGGTCCCGTTTGTCCTCAAGTTTCGCGGTGTCAATCCCGTCCGGCCAAGCTGCGCCTTCCTTGAGCCAGGTCTCCAGGAGCGCCTTTTCCGCAGCCGAAAGGCCCTCGCCTTTGGGCGGCATCCGCTCCTCCTTGTCTGTGCTCCGGACCAACTCCAAGAGCGGGCTTTCTTCAGGTTTGCCCGGAACCAGCGCCGCACCGTGGTTGTCGCCGCCCTTGAAGGCTGCGGCCTTGATGTCGAGCCGGAGGCCGGCTTTTTGTTTCTTCTCGCCGTGGCACTCGGTGCAGTGCTTTTCAAACAGTGGCCGGATCTGGGTGGCGAAATCCACCGGGGCGGCCTGCAGCGCGGGCGAAGCAAGGACGAAGAACAGCGGGAAAGGAGTCCGGGATTTGGGCATGGTGGGTGCGTGGTTTTGAAAACTGGGAGAAAGCAGGATGCGGCTGGCTTCTACCGGTACGGCGTGCCTGCCTCGTAGAGGGCTGAGATTTCGATGTCGGAAAGTGCGCGGCCGAGCAGGAGGAGTTCGTCGATCCGGCCGCTGAGTTTACGGTCCACGCGGTCCCAGTTGCCAATCTGTGCGGCTCCGAGTTTTGCGGGATGCGCCACGGCATGGAAAAACTCTCCATCTGGTTTGCCATTGAGGTAGAACCGGGTGGATTGGGTCTCGGCGTTATAGACCGTGGCGAGATGCATCCAGCGGCCCCGGTCGGGCAGGACGGAGGTCAGGGAATCTGGAAACCCGGATTTCTGTTCGCTGCCGGGCGCGGGCGTGTTGGCCCGGAGGGCGAGCCGCATGGTCATGAGGTGCGTGACCATCCAGTGGACTTGGCCGGGCCTATCCTTTTCCCAGCCGTTGGTGTGAAGCAGGGACTGGAATAGCGCACCGAGCTGATCAATCCGGACCCAAGCCGCCAGAGTCAGTTGGGGCCAATCCCGTTCCTCGCCGAGTTCCACCTTCAAATGATGGCCCAGTTCGGAGAATTCCGGGGCTTTGGAGCCCGGCCAGCGGCCTTGGGTCATCCGGTAGTTTCCCTCAAACGCAGGTGCGCCCTCGAAATCCAAGAGCGCAATCAGTGCCGGGTCCTTCAAAATCTGGGCCCGCTGGGACTCCGCCCGTTTCTGCTGGCCGGCTGCGAGACCGGCGCTGAGGGAGGAAACTTCGCCTGGCTGAATGAACACTGAGCCCCTCAGGTCTCTGGTCTGGGTCTGGGAGGCGGAAAGGGCGAGGGCATCGCCAGTGCGCAGACTTTTCCCCGGGGCAGCCGTCGTCTTGGCGATGACTTCCCCTTGAAACACATGGATTTCTGATTCTCCGTTGTGCTGTACATCCACGCCAAACCGGGTGCCCAAGTCTACGGCCTCCCCAGTCGGCGTGATCACTGTGAACCCCTTGGCCGACGGTGGCACATCGGCAGCCACGCGCCCCCGGGACAGGTTCAGCCGGTTTCCCGGCAAAAACTGGAACCGGGCGGGCGCTTCAATCACCACCTTGGCACCCTTTGCCGTGAGGAGTTCGAGCGTACCCGAGTTCAAGTCACAGGGCTGGCCGCCTACCGGGGCCCCCGGTGCCCATTCCGGCGCAGCCGCCTCGGGACTGGTGACAGCCACCACAGTCGCAAATGGCCTCCCAAGCGGTTTGGAAAAATGGAACACGCTCAAGCAGGCGAGCAGCATGGCCGCCGCAGCGAGGCCAAAACGCCGGATCGGGAACCGCGCGATCTCACTGGGGGGCGCAATGCGCCTGGCATTTTCAGCGGCGGCCTCCGCGAGCGCGGAATCCAGATTGAGCATTTCCCGGAACTGCCGCCGCGCAGACCGGTCGGAGCGAAGCAGGGCATTGAGCTGCTGCATTTCCCCGCGGGAGATGTCACCCTGAAGATAACGCTGGAGTAGGGTGTCGAGGTTCATGCGATACGCGGTTGGCCCGCTGAAAACGCGGTCGTCTTCTGGCTGGACGCTTTTTGGATGCACTCCAGAAGAAGCCGGCGCATCCGGTGCAGCCATTGGTAGAACCCCGTGACAGAGCGGCCGCTTTGTCCGGCCAGGGCTTCGGTGGAGGTTTCCCGGCTGTAGGCGTGGAGAATCAGGTGCCGGTTTTTTTCCGGAATCTTCTGCATGCAGGAGGCCAGCGCTTCCCGCTGGTCCTGAAGGAGCCGGTCTTCCTCCGCGGATTCCTCGGCCAGGGTGAGGGCCACGTCTTCGTCTAGAACCAGCCGGTCCCGGCTCCTGTCCCGGATCCAAGCCAGAACCTCGTACCGGGCCACTTTGAACGCCCAAGCCCGGAAATCGGTGCCGGACGCGAATGTCGGGAATTTTTCCCAGAGAACCACAGCGATGTCCTGCAGGACATCGTCGGCATCCGAGCGTTGGGGGACCAGACGCCGCACAAAGGCGCGGAGTGCGGGTTCGTGCTCCGTGTAGGCGCGGAGAAAAAGGTGATGGGGGTTGGGGGCCTCCGGTCGCATGGCTTTTCACTGGGGCAACTCCACCCCCGCCCCCTTTTTAACACGAAAAATCAAAAAAAGTGCAGAAACCCAAAAGATTGCGGTTTTTGCCTGAAAAAAACCGTGCCCGGTTTTGAGGCCGGGCACGGTGTAAAACCAAATGAATGGAGGTGGGGCTAGAGCCGGACCACTTGGGCGGAGACGATGTCCTCCAAAGCCACGAGGGCTTTGAGAATGTCTTCACCGGGCACGGAGTCGAGGTTGAGCACGGTGAGCGCCTGGCCGCCGACTTCGTTCCGGCTCAGGGACATGCCGGCGATGTTGACGCCGTGCTGGCCTAGGAGGGTGCCCACGCGACCAACGATTCCGGGCACGTCGCGGTTTTCAAGCAGCAGCACAATCCCCTCCGGCTTGGCTTCCACGTGCCGCCCGTTGATCTTCACAATCCTCGGGATGCTCCCAAAGAACGTGCCTGCCACCGATACCCAGCCGGTTTCGCCGGCGGCCGTCAGTTCGATGAGTTCCGCGAAATCGCCAAGAGCGCTTTCCCGGGATTCAGTCACTTTGAGTCCGAGGTTTTCGGCAAAAGCGGGCGCATTGACGATGTTGACTTCGCCCCCGCCGGCCTGCCGGAGAAACCCGGTGAGGATGGACCGCGTGATGGCGGTCGTGTCCGCTTCGCTGATTTTCCCGCTGAAATTGATGTTGAGTCCGTCGCAGCGTTTGGCGGCGATCTGGGACAGGAATTCGCCCAGCTTTTCACCGAGCTGCAGGTATGGCCCCACGATCGCCAGAGTCTTGGAATCGATGCTCGGCATGTTGACCGCGTTCCGGATCTCGCCGTCCAAGAGGTAAGCGCGGATCTGCTGGGCTACTTCGATTCCGACGCCCTCCTGGGCTTCCGCCGTGGAGGCACCCAGGTGCGGGGTGAAGATCAGGTTCGGAGCCGAACGCAGCGGGGAGTCCGCCGGGAGAGGTTCCTGCTCAAACACGTCGAGAGCGGCGGCTGCGATGTGCTTGTTTTTGAGGAACTCCACCAGGGCATTTTCGTCGATGAGACCGCCCCGGGCGCAGTTCACGATCCGGGCCCCCTTCTTGGTGATCGCAAGCCGGGGGGCGTTGATCATGTGCTTGGTTTCCGGGGTAAGCGGCATGTGCATCGTGATGAAGTCCGCCTGGGGCAGAATGTCATCGAGCTTTTCCACCAGTTCCACCTGCATGGACCGGGCCCGGGCCGCCGAGAGATAGGGGTCGTAGGCCAGCACACGCATCCCGAACGCATGGGCGCGTTTGGCGATTTCCGTGCCGATCCGGCCCATGCCGAGAATCGCGAGCGTCTTCCCGTAGAGTTCGACGCCGACAAATGCTTTGCGCTCCCATTTGCCGCCTTTGACGGAGGCATCGGCCTGCGGGATATTCCGGGCGGTCGACACCAGCAGAGAGAAGGCGTGTTCGGCGGTGGACACCGTGTTGCCGCCGGGCGTGTTCATCACCACGATCCCGCGCCGGGTGGCGGCATCGCCGTCCACGTTGTCGACGCCTACGCCGGCCCGGCCCACCACGCGGAGCTGCGGGGCCGCCTCAATCACCCGCGCATTCACCTTGGTCTCGCTCCGGACCACCAATCCGGAGTACTCGCCGATGATCGCCAGCAGTTCCTCTTCCTTCAGTCCCGTTTGAACGGTGACATCCAAGGAACCCCCAAATTTGAGTTCCTGAATTCCGCGTTCCGCAATCGGGTCGGCAACCAAAACCTTCGGTTTGTTCATAGGTGAAAAGCCCCCAAGTTCTCAGGTGGGCCCGCCAAAGCGCAATGGAAAAAATCGGAGGCGGTTGACCTGCTGCCGGTTCGCAGGGGGGATCGGAGGCAAACGGAGGCAAACGGGGGCAGTGATGCCCGGGGGCGTGGGGAAGCCCGCTGGAACCGGTTTCGGAACAGCTACGGGTGCAGGGCGCGGATCTTGTGGGCTTCGCTGTCTCCAATGTACACGGTGCCGTCTTTGTCCACCCAGATCCCGTGGAGCCGGGCCATCCGGCACTGGAGCGGGTCCCCGTCCGGCCCGTCGCCTTTCTCCCCTGTGCCAGCCACCAGCTCCAGAGTGCCGCTCTTCACATCAATCCGGCGCACAGAATGACTTTCGGTGTCGGCGAGGTAGATGCTCCCGTCGGGAGCCACGGCAATCCCTTTCGGGCCCGAAAGGGTGGCTTCCCGTGCGGGACCGCCGTTTCCGCCAAATCCCTTTTTGCCGCTACCCGCCCGGTGCCGGATGACACCGGCGGCGAGGTCGAACTCAAAGACTTGGTTGCCTTCGCGGGTGGCCAGCCAGAGGTTGCCGGCTGCATCAAAGTCCAGGGAACGTGGTCCGTTCAGAGGCGTGCCGGCGATGGGCGCGCCGTCCGGGGTCGGGCCGGGTTTGCCGGTGCCGGCAAACGTGGAAATGACGCCGGTCCGGTCGATGCGCCGGATGACGTGGTTGCCGATGTCGCACACGAACAGGTCCCCGGCGGGGCCAAACTGGATGCTGTGCGGTTGCTTGAGCTGGGCGGAAGCGGCCGGGCCGCCGTCCCCGGTGTACCCCGGGGTGCCGGTGCCTGCGAGGGTCCGGATCAGGCCGGTGTTTTTGTCGATGCGGCGCACTACGTGGTTGGCCATGTCCACGACGTGGAGGTTGCCTTCGGAATCAAACCGGATTTCGTGCGGGAGATTGAAGCTGGCTTCCAACGCCGGACCATTGTCGCCTGAAAACCCTTTTTTTCCGGTGCCAGCCACGGTCTGGATCCTGCCGTCGGGCAGGATTTTCCGGATCCGTTGCCCGGTGTATTCGCAGAACCACAGGCAGCCATCGGGGCCGCGCGTGACGCCAAAGGGGTTGTCGAGCTGTGCGGCAAGGGCGGGTCCGCCGTCCCCGGAAAAACCTTGGGTGCCGGTCCCGGCCACGGTGCGGATTTCGGCGGAAAATGCGAGCGGTGAGAACAGGGCGAGGAGTGCAAGGATGCGCATGGGTTGGGATATCGGAGCAGGTGGGGGGTGGGCTGCCAAGAGCAGGATTGCGGGGGAAGTTTCGAGGTCAGGGTGGACTGCAACTTCGAGCGCGCGGCGGGGTTTTTCCGAGGTATGTCAGAAGCAAATATCTGGAGAAAAAAAGCCGGTGTTCTTGGGATCTGCTGGGCGTTGTGCTGGGCGTTTGCCGCAGAGGCTCAGGCGGCGCCGAATGTGGTGGTGATTTTGGTGGATGACATGGGTTACTCGGACCTGGGGTGTTACGGGTCGGAGATCCCGACACCGAGCCTGGATGGCTTGGCGGCAGGCGGGGTCCGGTTCACCAGTTTTTACAATACGGGCCGGTGTTGTCCGACCCGGGCGGCGTTGTTGACGGGCCTGTACCCGCATCAGGCCGGCGTGGGGCATATGATGGAGGACAAAGGGGTGCCCGGGTACCGGGGCCGGTTGAACGATTCCGCCGCGACCATTGCCGAGGTGCTCAAAGGGGCGGGGTATTTCACCGCCATGACCGGCAAATGGCATGTCGGACAGCATGCCGGGGTTGCCCCGTGGACCCGAGGCTTTGACCGGAGCCTGAACGCAGCTGCAGGCGGTTTTTATTTTGCCGAACACCCGAGGGCCGAGCTGTTTCTCAACGGGGAGCACGTCCAGAATGGTGATCCGCGCCTTCCCGCCAAGTGGTATAGCACCGACCTATGGACGGACTATGGACTCCGGTTCGTCGACGAGGCGCTCGCAGCAGGAAAACCGTTCTACCTGCATCTCTGCCACAATGCGCCGCACTTCTCGCTGCAGGCGCCGGCCGAGGACATTGCCCGGTTTCGCGGGAAATACCGGGCCGGATTTGACGCGGTCCGGGCAGAGCGATTCCGGCGCCAGAAAGAACTGGGGATTGTGGGGGCCGGCTGCGAACTTGCGCCGCGCCCGGATCAGGTGAAGGCCTGGGAGTCCTGTTCGGAGGAAGAAAAAGACCGGTTTGACCACATCATGGCCGTGTACGCCGCCGTGGTGTACCGGATGGACCGCGCAGTGGGGGATCTGGTGGACGGCCTGAAAAAGCGCGGGGTCTTGGACGACACCCTTATCCTTTTCATGAGCGACAACGGCGGGAATGCAGAGGCGGGTCCGGAGGGTCGGACCGTGGGCGACCCTTCCGAGGGCCGGAGCGACTGGTTCTCCGGGATGAGCTGGGCGTACGTCCAGAACACGCCGTACCGGCTGTTCAAGCACTACAACCATGAAGGGGGAATCGGCACCCCGCTCATTGCCCACTGGCCTCGCGGGATTGCCGCCCGCAACGAGCTCCGGGCCCAGCCCGCGCATCTGGTGGATATCATGGCCACCTGCGTCGAGGTGTCGGGGGCTACTTATCCGAAGACGATCCGGGGCGAGGCGGTTCCGCCCATGGAGGGAAAAAGTCTGGTGGGCGCATTTGCCAACCAGTCCATCGATCGGGAGGCGTTGTATTGGGAGCACGAGGGCAATGCTGCCGTGCGCGCCGGGGACTTGAAACTCGTCCGCAACGGCCAGAAAGGAAAGTGGGAGCTTTATGACCTCGGTCAGGATCGCACTGAGCTCCGGGATCTGGCGGCGGACCGTCCATCCGACGTCAGCCGTCTCTCGGCGCTCTGGGAGGCGTGGGCGGTACGGATCCATGTCCTGCCGGCTCCGGAGCCCGGTAAGCCTGTAAAAAAGGCGGGAAAGAAATAGGGTCAGGGCCGGAAACTGCGGAGCGCTTCAAGTTTTGCAGCGGCGCGTCCCGAGCGGATCTGTTCCCGCGCGTATTCGAGGCCGGAGGCGAGGTCCGGCTGGACGCCGGTGATGACAAATCCCGCGGCGGCATTGAGGAGGACCACGTCGGTGCGGGGTCCGGTTTCCGTGCCGTTCAGGATGCGCGTCAGGATTTCAGCGTTGCGCCGGCGATCGCCTCCCTTGAGGTGTTCGGCTTGGGCGAGCGGAAGGCCGAGCGTGGCGGGGTCCAGGGTAAAATGAGAGGAGCCTGCCGGGGTGGTTTCGTAGACGGAGGAGGGGCCTGTGGTGGAGAGTTCGTCGGTGCCGTCTCCGTGCAGGGCCCATGCCCGGGTTCTGCCGAGGAGGGCGAGGGCATCGCGGTAAACGGGAAGGAGGGTGGGAGAAAAAATGCCGACCAGCTGGAACGGGGGGGCCGCTGGATTGAGCAGGGGGCCGAGGAGGTTGAAAATGGTGGGGCAGCCCTCGGCGGCGAGTTGTTTGCGCAGCGGGGCCAAGGTTTTGAACGCCGGATGATAGAGGGGGGCAAAGACAAACCCGAGTCCGTGGCGACCGATGCAGTCCGCGAGGTTGGCCGGGGAAAGCTCGATACAGACGCCGAGTTCCTCAAGCACATCCGCACCCCCGCACTGGGAGGTGATGGCCCGGTTGCCATGTTTGACCACGCAGACGCCTCCTGCGGCCAGAACGAACATGCTGGTGGTGGAGATGTTGAAAAAGTCGAGCCGGTCCCCGCCGGTCCCACAGACATCCAGAAGGGGCCCGGGGAAGGACTGGAGCGGGATGGGCACGGCTTCTGCCAGGAGGCCGCGGGCGAACGCGGCAATTTCGGAGGCGGACTCCCCTTTTTTTCTGAGGGCCTTGAGAAACTCGGTTTTTTCGGTGGCGGGGGTTTGGGGCTGGAGCAGGGCGTGGAGGGCTTCCAGGGACTGGGCGTGGGAGAGGTGCTGGGAGAGGAGGAGGCACGCGGTGAGGTCAGGGAGCATGGGGGGAAAGATGGCTTGGGTGGTGGGCAGCGGCAAGGTGGAGCTGAGGATTTGCTTTCCCGGATTTCTGTGCGACACTCATGGAAGGCAAGTGCACCGGGCACCGCCGGGGAATCGGGGCTTAAAGAGCTTAAAGAGCTTTAAAAGCTTAGAAAGACCATGGACTCTATGGACTCTATGGACGGGATGGACTCAAAGTCCTAGATTTTCCGGAGGGGTTCCGAGGGGTGCTTGTGATGTTCTTTTGAAATTTTGGGGCCTGACATGGTTTCGATCGGGAGATTGTTTCCTGCAGGGCTGCATGCGGCGGAGGCTCCTTGTTCCGCCTTATCAACAGGGGCAAAAATCAAACGCCAACAACATTGTTGACGCGAGCGACGCCTTCACGGGCGGAGAGCTCGCTCTGGCCGCCTAAACCGCGGACAGAGATCGCCCCTCTGGCAGACGCCTGCTAGCCGGAGGGTACCAGCAGGCAAAGCGGTTACCGCCTCAACCCAGCGTTTCTGGGAAAGGGGCTCGCTTGGGGTAGGAAGTCTCGATTGGATCTGACACCCCGGTTAAAAAAAGACCCAGTCTAAGCATGTAGAAGCTCGCGGTAGATTTCCCGGGACCCGGGTTCGATTCCCGGCAGGTCCATTTTTTCATCTTCTCCGGCAACTTGGCTTCAACCCATCCAGGGATCACGGCTGGAGGCCGAAGTTAAGAGGGGGTGGAAGCGTCCGCTCCGGCCGTGGAAGCAGGGCAGAGGCTGGGCAGAGGGTTTGAAGTTCGCAGGAGGCGCAGTCGGGTTTGCGGGCGGTGCACCGCCTTCTTCCGTGCCAGATCAGCCAGTGGCTGAACAGGGTCCAAGACTCCCGGGGGACGAGCGGAAGGAGGTCGGCCTCAATTTTGGTGGGGTCAGAGTGGTGGCTGAGTCCGAGTCGCTGGGAGAGTCGTCGGACATGGGTGTCCACGACGATGCCGACATTCAGGTGGTATGCGTTTCCGAGCACGACATTGGCGGTCTTGCGCCCGACTCCAGCCAGGGCGGTGAGTTCCTCCATGGAGCGGGGCACCTCGCCCCCATGGCGTTCAAGCAGTGCGGCGGCACAGGCCTTCAGGTTCCGCGCTTTGGCCCGGAAAAAACCGGTGGATTCAATGAGGGCCTCCAGTTCCGGAGTGGGGATGGACGCGTAGTCGGCGGCGGATCGGCACCGTTTGAACAATTCGCGCGTGACAAGGTTCACGCGTTTGTCCGTGCACTGGGCAGAGAGGATGGTGGCCATCAGAAGCTCCAAGGGACTGGAGTGTTCCAGTTCGCAATGGGCCTCCGGATAGGTCGCCGAGAGGATCTCCAGGATTTTCAGGACAGAATCAGGGCTGCGATTCTGGAGCTTATTTTTTCTGGGTGGGCGGTTTGAGGGCTTCGAGCCGGAGTTTGGCTTCCGCGGCGTACGGGGAGTCTGGGTAGTCTTTGACGATCTGGCCATAGGCCTTGGCGGCGTTTTGACGGAGTTTTTCCTTCTGGTCAGGAGTCAGTTCACCGGGCTTGGCTTCCACCTTTTTCTTTTCCTTACAACCTGGGGTTGCGAGGGACAAGGCGAGGGCGACAAAGAGGAAAGCGAGGGGGAGGCGCATGACGAGTTATTTCTTAGCGGCCGGGGCTGCTTTTGCGGGGGCCTTTGGGTCGGCAGGTTTACCAGTTGTGGCAGCTGCGGCAGGTGTAGCGGCCGGGGTCTGCGGGATACTGATGGCGCCGTTCATTTTCTTCTCAATGAGTTGTGCACCGCGCCACAGGCCTTCCGGTGCAAGTTCGGTTTCCGCCGGGAACAAGGCGCCGACTTTGATGTAGTTGTTGATGGCGCTGTCAAGGTCGCCGCGCTTGTGGGAGATGTCGCCGATGAGGAGCATGGCTCTGGCCCTGAGGTTGGTGGCAGCGGTGGTGGATTTTGCAACTGTGCCAAGACGTTTGAGGGCCTCGTCGTAGTTCTGGAATTCCACCTCGTTCTCGGCGATCCCGTACTCAGCTTCCAGAAGTTTGGAGGAGAACGGGTAGTTGGTTTTGAGTTCCTCGAACTGCTTGGCCGCCTCCACTTTTTTGCCTTGGCCCTGAAGCACCTTCCCGATCCCGTACGTTGCAATGGACTGGGCATCGGCAATCATCCGGGAGGCTTTGGCCGGTTGGACTTTTGGAGGAAGCGGGTAGTCTTTCGCCAGTTTTTCAAAGACTTTCCTCGCCTCATCCCATGCCTTCCGTTTGAGCAGAAGGCCACCGTACAAGTCGAGGTCTGCTGGCGCGTAGAGTAGCTTTGCCTGATACGCGCTCTTCATCACCTCGAACGATTTGGGCTCGTTCTTTTCAGACAGAAGCCCGGCGTATGCGAACAGGATTTTGCTCCGGGTGGGCGGGTTGGAATCAAACTGCTTGGCGAATTCTTGGAAGTAGGTATCCACGTCCTGCTCGGTTTTGAGCTTCACCCGTTGCACGATTTTCTGGCACCCCAGCAGGGTTTGCAGCGCCCTTGAAACTTCTGCGGACTCTGGAAATCCGGTGATCACTTTTTCAGAGTCTGAAACGGCCCTGTCGATGTACCGGCGCCAGTCTTCACGCTGGGACTCGTTGAGCGAAAGGTAGACGCCCATTTCATCGGCAAGTTTTTTGGCGTGCTCGCCTGAACGCACCAAAGCCTTGGAGCCGTCTTCCTCTTTGGGGCGTTTTTCCAAGTATTCCGCGTAGGTGGCGATTGCGCCGGCCAGATTGCGTTCGCTCACCTGAATCTGGGCAACGTAATCGTAGGCCGTGTAAAGCTGAGGGGAATCCGGGTAATTCTGAATGAACTGCTGCATCAGCCCCTTCACTTCCTCCAGTTTTCCTTCCCGTTGGAGAATGCCTGCCCGCTGGAAATAACTTGGGGGCGCCTGATCCGATTTCGGAAATTTTTCAGCAACTGTTTGGAAACTCTTCGATGCACCCGCCGGGTCGCCATTCGCGACCTGAGCCTGTCCGAGCACGAGGAGAGCCGCAGATTCCAAGGGGTTGCCGGGATAGGTTTTGAGGAAAAGCTCCGCTGCGGCCTGGGAACCTTTGGGATCCCCGCCCAACAGGGCGAGCTGGCTAACCCAGAATGCTGCCTGACCGCCTTCCACCGAGCCCGGAAATTTGTCCCGCACTTCCGTGTACGTCTTCAGTGCGTCCTGATTTTTATTGGTTTTCTGGTGGATGGTGGCGATCCCGAGAAGTGCGGCGCGGGCCTGATCCTCGGGCGGGTTTCCGGACACGAATTTATTGAGGACGGCCAGAGCGTCATCGTAGCGTTCCAGCGGAATGAGGGAGAGGGCTTCGTTGAGCGTGGCGCTGCCTGTCAGCGTGCTCTTGGGATACAGATCGGATTGTTCCCGGAAATATTTTGCCGCCTTTTCGGGCTGGTTGAGAGCCGTGAAAGCCGCGCCCAGAACGATGGGGAGGTTCTCCGCGATGGGATCCCCCTTGTACTCCGCCATGAACTTGTCATACGCGGGCACGGCCTTGTCGACGATGTGCTGCGCTGCGTACGTGAGGGCCATGTAGTAGGCCACTTGTTTCTTCTGCTCCGGATCCTCCACCTGCGGTTCGATGTGCCGGAGAATCACGCGGCAGGCGTCCCATTTCGAGAGAGCAACAAACAACTGCGCGGACTTGAGCCGGCAAGTCAGGCTCTGGTCAGCTTGGTCCTCAAGGTTCTGGGCCTTTTCGCGTTCCCGCTCCAGAAAACGCTGCGTGCTCTTAAACCGGTCCGGAGGCATCCCCCCCCGTGCCAGCACCCCCTGAATCAACGCAATCCGCTCCCTCTGGATTTTCACCACAGTTTCTTTGGGAAGCACCGCGCGGTATGCGCTCAGGGCTAGATTGAGAAGCTGGGCCTTGCGGTCCCCAGTTTCCAGCAGGCCGCGGGACGCCTGCATCTCAGCCAGTTGAAAACGCGCGCTGTTTGCGAGCGCCATGTCCCCGCGCTGCAGGATGATCTCGCCCAAGTACTTGCTGGCTTCATCAAATGATTTTGCAAGTTCCGGGTCAGCCGCGTTGGCTTTGGCTGTACCCACAGTCCCTTTTGTCCCCAGCGCAACCGCCATCATGAACTTGGTGTCGAGCGCCGACTGGCTCTGGGGGAACTTCTGCAGATTGGTCCGGAGCGCCGCGATCGCCTCATCGTACATTTCAATCCCGTAAAAGGCGCGCGATTTTCCGTAGTTGGCGGCCTCCACTTCCTCGCTGGCCGGGTACTTCTCGATGAATGCGTCAAATTCCTTGATCGTCGCAAGAAATGCTTCTTTCCGGCCCGGGTCGTTCAGTTGGAGTTTGCTGGCCTTCGCATTGAGGATTTTCGGCACCAGACTGTACACCATTTCAAGCAACTCGGGTGGCGAGTTCCTCACCTCAGACGCCTTCCGGACCGTACCGACTGCGCGGTCGTAGTCGCCGAGCATGAAAAGGCAGTACCCCAGCCGGAAGGTCGCCTCCGGGATCATGGGCGAGGTCGGGTACTTCTGCGGAACTCCTTCAAAAAGCTTGGCTGCCTCCTCGAAGTTTCCTTCGTTAAACAGTCGCAACCCCTGCTGCGTGTCTTGGATATCCAAGCCCACCGGCGCTTGCCCAGAAACCGAGCTCACGAGTGCAGTGGTCGCCGATCCGAAGAGGACAGCGAGGGTTCGGACGGAGTGGGGGCTGCGAAATGGCGTCATGGGGGGAAGAATAAAAAAGGAATAACGGACGACCGGAAACCTTGCCACGCATTTTCTTAGAAGAATAGGAAAGGAAAAACAAAGGAAATGGTTCTTTTGGACGGATGAGGGCCATCTTGAGGTCTGGCGCCGCGCTTGACACCGATACACCGGATGCAAATGGTGCCCTCCCACTCAAGCCATGGAAAAGCCCCGCATTGTTTCCGGAATCAAGCCC